>DATBPB010000076.1:0-21452 GCA_036561565.1 Solirubrobacteraceae bacterium
GTCTGGGCCGTGTCTCAGTCCCAGTGTGGCTGATCGTCCTCTCAGACCAGCTACCCATCGTCGCCTTGGTAGGCCATTACCCCACCAACTAGCTAATGGGCCGCGGGCCCATCCCGATGCGGAGGCCGAAGCTTCCTTTCCGCCTGGCCATCACAGCCAGGAGCACATTTGGTATTAGCCCGAGTTTCCTCGGGTTGTCCCAATCATCGGGGCAGGTTACCCACGTGTTACTCACCCGTTCGCGGCTTTGCCCCAGGCCGAAGCCTGGTTCGTCGCTCCACTTGCATGTATGAGGCACGCCGCCAGCGTTCGTCCTGAGCCAGGATCAAACTCTCCGTGAAGAGAGTTGTCATGGTGGTTCGAGGCCTATACACATGGGCCCTCGACCATGACGGGGTACTTCCAATTCTTGACTCGTGCTGCGACCGGCTTGCCGGTCGCAGGTCGAACCTGGACGCACGAGACCGGCCGAAGCCGTCTCGAGCGCATGCTGTTGAGTTTTCAAAGACCGTCGCGCCTCGGGGTACTGATGGCGCAGCACGCGGGGCAGGCGCTTTCGGCGCCCGCAGAGCGAACGGACAACTATAGCGCGTCGGTGGAGCACCGTCAGCCGCTCGCGCGCACGAGGCGCTTGAAGCGGCGCTTGCCGACGCGCAGGATCCGTCCGTGAAGCGCCTCCGGCGCCTGATCGACGGCGTCGACCGGTGTGTCGTCGAGGGCCACGGCGCCCTGCTCGATCAGCCGGCGGGCCTGCGAGCGCGACATGCCGAACAGCTCGGCGATCAGGGCCGGCAGATGCACGACGCCGTTGTCGGGCGAGAACGGCGCCTCCTCGATCTCGCTGGGGCGCCCGCCGCCGCGCTGGACGCGGTCCCATTCGGCCTCCTCGTGCTCCGCCGCCCGCTCGCCGTGGTAGGTCGCCGTGAGCTCCCTGGCGAGCGCCCGCTTGGCGGCGAGCGGATCGGCGCCCTCCTCAAGCGCACGCCCGAGCAGCAGCCCGTACCACTGCGGAAGCAGGCCGTCGGGGATCGACATCGTGCGCCCGTAGACGTCGACCGGCGGATCGGCCACGCCGATCTGGTTGTCCAGCGACTTCGACATCTTCTCGTTGCCGTCGACGCCGATCAGCAGCGGCATCGTCAGCACCGCCTGCTCGTCCTGGTGGTAGGCGCGCTGAATCGAGCGGCCGAGCAGCAGGTTGAAGGTCTGGTCGGTGCCGCCGAGCTCGAGGTCGGCGCGGACGGCGACGGAGTCGTAGCCCTGCATCAGGGGATAGAGCAGCTCGAGCACCGAGACCGGCTCGCCGCGGTTGCGCCGCTTGGCGAAGTCGTCGCGCTCCATCAGCTGCCCGACGGTCGTCGTCCGCACGAGCGCGAGCAGCTCGGTCATGCCCATGTCGAGCCACTCGCTGTTGCGGCGCAGCTCGAGCCGCGCGGGGTCTGAATCGAGGACCTTGAAGGCCTGCTCCTGATAGGTCCGGGCGTTGGCGTCGATCTGCTCGACCGTCAGCATCGGGCGAAGCTCCGAGCGCCCGCTCGGGTCGCCGATGCGCGCCGTGAAGTCGCCGATGATCAGCACCACGACGTGGCCCGCGTCCTGAAACTGGCGCAGCTTGCGTAGGACGACGGTGTGGCCGAGATGGATGTCGGGGGCCGTCGGGTCGATCCCCAGCTTGACCCGCAGCGGGCGTCCGAGCGCCAGTTTGCGCTCGAGCTCCCCGACCGGCAGGAGCTCCGCGGCCCCGCCCGCGAGCCCCTCGTAAGGCGATCCCGGCATCGAACCCAATGCTAGACTCCCCCCGTCGTTTTGGGCGGGCCGCCGTCTTTGCGCCCACTCCTCGAGACGCGCGACTCCCAACCGATCGCCGGACGCGTGCCTCGCGGCGCTGACATGACCGAGAGCGAACTGAACGGACACTCCAGCGTCGCGACGTTCGAGCGCGGTTCCAACCTGCCTCCACCGCCGTCCCGGCGGCGGCGCGGGCGTCGACGCATCTTCGGCCGGCGCGCGAAGCGCTACAACCGCCACATCCGCTGGTGGCGGATCATCGCGATCGCCCTCCCACTCAGCTTCCTCGCCGTCGTCTCGTTCGCGTTCGGTGTCGTGGTCGCGTTCGCGCCGCAGATCGCGCCGCTCGTGCGCACGCTCAAACAGACCTACACCAACGGCGCCAACTCGATCATCTACTCCTCCAACGGCACGCGGCTCGCCACCCTGACCAACCACGACCAGTTCTTCCTGACCCCGAACAACGTTCCCCTCGACTCCCTGATCGCTCATGCCGTCGTGGCCGTCGAGGACAAGCGCTTCTACACCGAGCCGGCGATCGATTTCCGGGGCATGGCCCGCGCGCTGGTCGTCGACGTGCTCGGCGGAGGCGGGACGCAGGGCGGCTCGACGATCACCGAGCAGTTCGTCAAGACCGCGCTGAACGAGGGCGCCCCATCGAAGCGGACGCTGATCGAGAAGCTCAAGGAGGCGGGCATCGCCTTCCAGCTCAGCCACCTGTGGCACAAGGACCAGATCCTCACCCAGTACCTCAACACGACCTTCTTCGGCGTCGCGACGGGCGTCGAGGCGGCGGCCCAGGCGTGGTTCGGATTCGATCCGAACTCGACGCTCTACGGCTGCGGCCAGAATCCGTCCAACGGCGATCCGGCGTCGCTGTGCGTGACGGGGCTGAACGCCGATCAGGCGGCGCTGCTGGCGGGGATCATCGACGAGCCCTCCAACTACGTGACGTGGCTCACGACCGACCCGCAGCGCGTCTACAACCGCCGCAACCTGGTCCTCAGGCTGATGATGGAACAGGGCTACCTGACGCCCGCCGAGTACAGCGCCGACGTTCTCGTTTCGCTGCCGGACCCGATGTACGTCGAGACTCCGTCACAGGAGGGCACGCAGCCGAGCACCGGCTACTTCGCCAACTGGATCAGGCAGCAGCTGCTCGCCAACCCGAAGTTCAGCAACCTCGTCTACGGGGGCGGGCTGCGCGTTCACACGACGCTCGACTATCAGCTGCAGAAGGACGCGATGAACGCCGTCACCCATTACCTGCCGGCGAATTCCGGCGGCCCCTCGGCCGCGCTCGTCGCGATCGACAACTCGACCGGCTACGTGCGCGCGATGATCGGCGGCTACGACTACAACACGCACGCCTTCAACCTCGCCACGCAGGCCGAGCGCCAGCCCGGATCGGCGTTCAAGGTCTTCGACCTCGCCGCGGCGCTCGAGGCGAACTACACCCGCACCACGACGGTCCTCTCGGCGCCGTTCCACTACAACGCTCCGGCGCCGTTCTACCCGTTCACCTTCCACAACGACGAGCGCACCTATTACGGCGTGAAGATCCCGCTCTGGCAGGCGCTGGCCGTCTCGGACAACAGCGTCTTTGCGCGCTTGAGCCTGGAGTACCCCGGAATGGGGACTTCGACGATCGCGAAGCTGGCCAAGAGCTTTGGCATCACGACCGGGATCTCGATCAACCCCTCGATGGTGATCGGCGGCCTGAACCAGGGCGTCACTCCGCTCGACATGGCCCACGCCTACGAGACGATCGCCCAGGGTGGAGACCTGATCAGCGGCACGCTCGCCTCCGACGAGTGCGCCGGCGGTGACAAGTCGATCCTCCAGCCGAACGCGCCGACACCGGGAAGCCACGACTGCCCCGGCCCGGTCGGGATCCGCTTCGTCGCGCAGGGTACGAAGCAGGACACGACGGTGACGAAGAACTATCCGCGAACCTACCCGACGTACTTCCCGGCCTCCGACGACGCCGCGGAGATCTCGATGCTGCGCGGCGTGCTCTCGCCGATTGGCACGGCGGCCGGCGCGGCGATCCCGGGTGTGGCCGCCTGGGGAAAGACGGGCACGACGTCCAACTACACCGACGCCTGGTTCGTCGGCTCGACGCCGGTCATCCACACCGCCCACGGCGACATACCGTCGATGACGGTCGCCGTCTGGGTCGGCTATCCGAATCGCGAGAGCCGCTCGATGGCCAAGGACTACGGCGGCAAGCCGGTCTACGGCGGCACCTACCCGGCGCTGATCTGGCGCAACTACATGATGGCCGCGATCGCGACGCGCGAGCTCGAGAACGAGGGCCAGTTCGCGTCGCCGGGGCACTCGCCGTCATCGAAGACGGGCTCGACGGGCTCGACCGGCTCGGTGGCGACGACGAGCCCGAACAACGCGGCGCAGACCGGCACGACCTCCTCGGGCGGCACGAGCGCCAACGGCGGCGCGGCCGTGTCGACCCCGACGCAGAACAACAACGCGCCCGCGACCGGCACGACGAGCGCCGGCGGGACCGCGGGCGGCACAACCCAGCAGTCCACCCCTCCCCCGACCACCTCGCCGCCTCCCGGGACGAGCCCGGGCGGGGGCGTCACGGCGCCGAGCGGCGGCGCGATCGGGCCGACCGGCGGCTGACGCCTCCGCCGCTCAGGCGATCTCGCGCACGCTGCGCGACACGAAGCGGCTTCCGACGAGCGTGAAGCGCCACGGCAGCTCGACGGCCCGCGTGATGCCGATCCGCCGCGAGACGGCGATCTCGCAGTCGCTGACGGCGGCGGTGATCGCGATCGGCCCGGCGCTCAGGTCGCTGCCGTTCAGCGCGAGCCCGATGCCCAGATCCTGCGTCAGCTTGCCCGGCCCCGAACAGAGCTCCCGAAGCGACTCACGACCACGGCGCTCGCGCATCAGGCCCACCCCCTCGATCGGCTCGAGCGCGCGGATCAGCACGGCGGCGCCGATCCCCTCGTCCTCGCATACGGCGTTCAGCATCGCGTGCACGCCGTATGAGCGGTAGACGTAGGCGATCCCGGGAGGCTCGAACAGCGTGACCGTCCGCGGCGTCAGACCGACATAGGCATGGCAGGCCGGCTCGCTCTGGTGGTATGCCTCGGTCTCGACGATCACCCCGGCCGTGTCGCCGTGGCGGACGACGCAGCCGATCAGCCGCCGAGCGACCGAGCAGACGTCGCCGCTGTAGAGGTCGGCGCTCAAGCGAGCGCCGCGCGAGCGGCGGCGAGCTGCTCGCGCAGGCGGACCAGCGCGGTCCCGCCCGGCGACACCTTCGACTCAAGCCACGAGCGATCCTGGAGCAGCGCGACGAGGGCCTCGCCGTCGAGCGTCGGAGCGAGCGCGGCGAGCTCGGAGTCGCTGAACGCCGACAGCGAGCGACCGTCGGCCAGCGCGACGCGAACGAGGTTGGCGACGATCGCGTGCGCCTCGCGAAACGGGATCCCGTCGCGCACGAGCATGTCGGCGATGTCGACCGCCGCGATCATCTCATCGGCGGCAGCCTCGGCGAGGCGCTCGCGACGGAACGTCACGGTCTCGAGCATCCCGCGCGCGGCGGCGAGCGACAGCGCGAGCGTGTCGGCGGCGTCGAAGAGGTGCTCCTTGTCCTCCTGCATGTCCTTGTTGTAGGTCAGCGGCAGGCCGTGCATGACGCCGTGAAGCGCCGCGAGGTGGGCCGCGACGCGCGGCGCCTTGGCGCGCAGGAGCTCGGCGGCGTCGGGGTTCTTCTTCTGCGGCATGATCGAGGAGCCGGAGCTCCAGGCGTCGCTCAGCTCGCAGAAGCCGAACTCCTCGCTGCTCCAGAGCACGAGCTCCGCGCCGAGCCGCGAGAGGTGCGTGGCGGTCGTCGCCGCGGCCGCCAGGTAGTCGAGCGCGAAGTCGCGATTGGAAACGGCGTCGATCGAGTTCGCCGCGACCTCGTCGAAGCCGAGCAGCCGCGCGACCAGCGCGCGGTCGGAGTCGAAGTTGACGCCGGCGAGCGCGCCGGCGCCGAGCGGCAGCACGCCGCAGGCGCGCTCGACGGCCGCGAAGCGCTCGCGGTCGCGCGCGAACATCCAGACGTAGGCGAGCAGGTGGTGGCCGAGATAGACCGGCTGTGCCCGCTGGAGATGGGTGTAGCCGGGCATCGGCCAGTCGATGTGCTCCTCGGCGCGGGCGATCAACGTCTGGGCCAGCGCGAGCAGCGCCGCGCGGGCTTCGCGACCGACGTCGCGCACGAACAGCGCGACGTCGGTCGCGACCTGGTCGTTTCGCGAGCGTGCGGTGTGGAGCTTGCCGCCGACCGCTCCAACGATCTCGGTCAGGCGGCGCTCGACCGCCATGTGGATGTCCTCGTCGCCGGCGTCGAACGCGAACGTAGCGGCCTCGAGCTCGGCAGCCACCGCGTCGAGGCCGGCGAGCAACCGGTCGCGCTCGGAGTCGCTGAGCACGCCGATCGAGGCGAGCATCGTCGCGTGCGCGCGTGACTGCTCGACGTCGTGTCGCCACAGGCGGCGATCGAACTGAAGCGACGCGTTGATCGCCTGGAAGTCCGGATGCTGAGGCTCGCTGAAGCGCGACACGGCGGCCAGTCTATGTCTGCCCGAGCGCCTCGGCGAGGGCCGCCGCGACCCGTTCGACCTCAGCGTCGGTCAGCTTCGGGTGAAACGGCAGCGCGACCGAGCGCGCCGCCACGTCCTCGCAGACCGGGAACTCCCCCGGGCGGTGTCCGAACGTCTCACGGTAGTAGCTCATCAGGTGAATCGCCGGCAGGTACGGCTTGCTCTGGACGCCGCGCTCGCGCAGCGCGCGGATCGTCCCGTCGCGGTCGGCGCCGCGCGGTAGGCAGACCGTGTAGACGAACCATCCGCGTACGCTGCCGCCCTCGTCGGGGCAGGGCAGCTCGAGGCCTTCGATCGGTGCGAGCGCCTGCGCGTAGAGCGCGGCGACGCGGGCGCGCGCCGCGAGTAGGCCGTCGAGGCGCTCGAGCTGCGCGAGGCCGATCGCGCACGCGATCTCGCCGAGGCGGTAGTTGAAGCCGAGCCGGTCGTGGTCGAGCCAGTCCATGTTCGGCGCGCGCCCCTGGTTTCGCTCGCTGTCGATGCGCTCCTTCAGCGCCGGATCCGCCAGCGTGACCATGCCGCCCTCGCCGGTCGTCATCTGCTTGTTCGCATAGAAGGCGAACACGGCCGGGTGACCGCGCGCGCCGACGGCGACGCCGTCGGGATGGACCGCGCCGAGCGCCTCGCAGGCGTCTTCGACGATCGGCAGGCCGAGCTGTTCAAGAGCCGGGATGTCGGCGGGCCAGCCGAAGATGTGGACGGGCAGGATCGCCGTGGTGCGCGGTCCGACAGCCGCCGCCGCCGCGGCCGGGTCGATCGTCAGCGTGCGCGGGTCGATGTCGACGAACACCGGTCGCGCGCGCTCGTAGACGATCGTGTTCGCCGAGGCGACGAAGGACAACGGGCTCGTGATGACCTCGTCGCCATCGCTGACGCCGACGGCGCGCAGAGCGAGGTGAAGCCCCGTCGTGCCGCTGGACACCGCGCAGGCGTGGGCCGCGCCGACCCGCGCCGCGAAGGCCTCCTCGAAGCGACCCAGCAGCGGTCCCAGCGAGAGCTGCCCGCTGCGCAGCACCTCGATCACGGCCTGCTCCTCCGCTTCCCCGAGGACCGGCCGCGCGAGCGGTATCTGCTGCGGGCTCACGCGGGCGGCCCGGCGAGCATGCCGCGCTGGAGTGAGTCGACGAGCGCCTCCCAGGAGGCGGCGACGATGTTCTCCGACACGCCGATCGAGCCCCACACCTCGGAGCCGTCGGAGGAATCGAGCAGCACGCGCGTGACCGCGCCGGTGCCCTTGTCCTCATCGAGGATCCGGACCTTGAAGTTGACGAGCTGGATGTCGGCGAGGTGCGGGTGGACCTCGCCGATCGCGGCGCGAAGCGCGGCGTCGAGCGCGTTGACGGGGCCGTTTCCTTCGGCGGTCGTGACGCGCCGCTCGCCGTCGAGCCAGATCTTCACCGTCGCCTCGGTCTGAACCTCGCCGTCGGCGCGCTGCTCGACGATCACACGCCAACTCTCGAGCGTGAAGAGCGGCTCATAGCCGCCGCTCTCGCGCCGCAGCAGCAGCTCGAGCGATCCGTCGGCGGCTTCGAACTGGTAGCCGCGGTGCTCGAGCTCCTTGATGCGGTCGAGGACCCGCGCCGCGGCGCCGTCCTCGAGGTCGATGCCCAGTGCCGCGGCCTTCTCGAGCACGCTCGCGCGGCCCGCGAGCTCCGAGACCAGCAGCTCGCGCTCGTTACCGACGAGCGCAGGCTCGATGTGTTCGAACGTCGTCGCGTCGGCGCTGACGCCCGCTACGTGCATGCCGCCCTTGTGAGCGAACGCGTTGCGGCCGACGTAGGGCTGGTTTGGGTCGGGCGCGATGTTGAGGATCTCATCGACGAAGTGCGCGGTCTCGGTCAGGCGCGCGAGCTGCTCGGTGCTCAGGCACTCGAAGCCGAGCTTGAGCTGGAGGTTGGCGATGATCGAGACGAGGTTGGCGTTGCCGGTCCGCTCGCCGCACCCGTTCATCGTCCCCTGGACCTGGCGCGCACCGCACTCCACGGCGGCCAGCGAGTTGGCGACGCCGCACTCGGCGTCGTTGTGGCAGTGGATCCCGATCCTCACGCTCTCGCCGAGCGCCGCGACGACCGCCGCTGTCGCACTCGCCACCTGCGATGGCAGCGAGGAGCCGTTGGTGTCGCAGAGCGTCACCGTCTCCGCCCCCGCCCCGGCAGCCGCCTCAACGCAGCGCAGCGCGTAGTCGGGCTCGGCGCGATAGCCGTCGAAGAAATGCTCGGCGTCATAGACGACGCGCTTTCCGGCGCCGCGCAGGAACTCCACCGAGGAGGCGATCATGCGCAGGTTCTCCTCGCGGTCGACCTTGACGAGCTTCTCGAGGTGAAGCGCCCAGGTCTTTCCGACGAGCGTGCACACCGGCGCGACGCAGTCGGCGAGCTCGCGCAGCGCCGGGTCCTTCTCGGCGCCCATGCCGCGCCGCCGCGTCATCCCGAAGGCGGCGATCAGCGCCTGCTGGAAGCTCTCGCGGCCGAGCAGCTCGAAGGTCTCCCGGTCCTTGGGGTTCGATCCCAGGAAGCCCGCCTCGATCAGGCCGATCCCGAGCTCGTCGAGCTTGTGCGCTACGCGCAGCTTCTCTTCCGAGGACAGCGACATGCCCTCCCCCTGCATCCCGTCGCGCAGGGTTGCGTCATATAGCTGGATGGTGTTCAAGAGGGTGATCCTTTCGACGATCGCGGCGGGCGAGATGCGGGCAGCGGCCGTGCGCGCGTGGCGCTAGACGGCCGCCCGCATAATTCGCGCCGCGAGATTCGAAAGGAGGCGGCCCATCGCTAGCCCGCCGCCTCGCGTGGCTGAGCAACCGCGACCGGGATCAGGTCGAGCCACTCGAGGTACCGCTCGTTTCGCCCGTAGAGGGCGTCCTGGAAGGCGCGCTGGAGCACGAGCGTGATCTCGCCGGGCTCGCCCGCGCCGATCGCGTGATCGTCGACCTCGCGGACCGGGACGAGCTCGGCCGCCGTGCCGGTCAGGAACATCTCGTCGGCCAGGTAGAGGTCGGAGCGTGCGATGTCGCGCTCGATGACCGTGTAGCCGAGGTCGCGCGCGATCTGGACGACCGAGCGGCGGTTGATTCCGTCGAGGATCGCCGAGCTGATCGGGGGCGTCGAGATCACGCCGTCGCGGACGGCGAAGACGTTCTCGCCGGATCCCTCGACTACGTTGCCGTGCTCGTCGAGCAGGATCGCCTCGTCGTAGCCGGCCTTCAGCGACTCGATCTTGGCAAGGACGCTGTTGAGGTACTGGCCGGACGCCTTGGCCTGGGGGATCAGCGAGCGGGAGCTGATCCGCTCCCACGACGAGACCTTGGCGCGGATCCCGTTGCGCGTGCCCTCCTCGCCGAGGTAGCTGCCCCACGGCCAGACGGCGATCGAGACGTCGACCGGCGCGTCGAGCGGGTTCAGCCCCATGTGGCCGTAGCCGCGGTAGGCGATCGGGCGGATGTAGCACGACGCGAGGCCGTTGCGCGTGATCAGCTCGTGGGTCGCGGTGCGCAGCTGCTCGACCGTGTACGGCAGGTCCATGTAGTAGAGCCGGGCCGAGCGCTCGAGGCGTTCGAGGTGGTCGAGATGGCGGAAGACCGCCGAGCCGCGCTCGGTCTCATAGCAGCGGATCCCCTCGAAGACGCCCGTGCCGTAGTGCAGGCCGTGCGTGAGCACGTGGACCTTCGCTTCCTCCCAGGCGACGAACTCACCGTTGTGCCAGATGAGCTCCGATTCGAGCACCGCGCCGCCTACTCCTTCAGCTAGAGGTATCCGAGCACCGCGTCCGTGGCCTGTGCCGTGGTCGCGGTGCCGCCGAGATCGCGCGTCCGCAGTCCATCCGCGAGCGCTCGATCGACCGCCGATTCTACCGCGCCGGCCTCCGCTTCCAAATCCAGTCCGCGGCGCAGCATCAGGGCGATCGAAAGGAACATCGCGAGCGGATTGGCGGCGCCCGTGCCGGCGATGTCGGGCGCCGAGCCGTGGACCGGCTCGAACAGCCCCGGACCGCCCTCGCCAAGCGACGCGCTGGGGAGCATCCCGATCGAGCCGGTGATCATCGCCGCCTCGTCGCTGAGGATGTCCCCGAACATGTTCTCGGTGACGATCACGTCGAAACGGCTCGGCTGAGCGATCAGCGCCATCGCCGCGTTGTCGACGAGCAGGTGCTCGAGTTCGATCTCCGGGAACTCCTCGGCGTGGACGCGCAGGACCACTTCGCGCCACAGTCGCGAGGTCTCGAGCACATTGGCCTTGTCGACGCTCGTGACGCGGCGCCGCGCGGCGCGGAACGCGACCCGCGCGATCCGCTCGACCTCGCCGACGCTGTACTCGCACAGGTCGCTCGCGTGGTCAGCGGTGCGCGTCTTGGCCCCGAAGTAGATCCCGCCCGTGAGCTCGCGAACGACCAGCAGGTCGGTGCCGGCGATCCGCTCCTCGCGCAGCGGACTCGCTGAATGGAGCGCCTCGATCGCGCGAACGGGGCGCAGGTTCGCGAACAGGCCGAGGCCCTTTCGAACACCGAGCAGGCCCTGCTCGGGTCGCGGCCTCCCCGGATCGGTCGTATCCCACTTCGGGCCGCCGACCGCGCCGAGCAGGACCGCGTCGGCGCCCCGGCAGGCCTCGAGCACCTCCTCGGTCAGGGCGACGCCGTTGGCGTCGATCGAGGCGCCGCCGAAGAGGTGCTCCTGGACGTCGACGGACGTCACGGCAGCGAGCACGCGCAGGCCCGCCGCCATCACCTCGGGGCCGATCCCGTCGCCCGGCAGCGTCGCGATCGCGGTCATCGAGCCGGCAACCTAGCAGCCGGTCTGCTATCCCCCGCGGATGGCCGACCCTCCGCCCTTCGCCTCGCGACCGGTCTGCCGGATCAGCGCCACGCTTGAACCGGTCCAGGACATCGGGAACGTCCCGGGCGGCCACCGCCGCGTCGTTCCGATCGCCGGCGGGACCGTCGTCGGCCCGCTGCTGAACGGCGCGATCGTCCCCGGCGGCGCCGACTGGCAGATCCTCGCCCCCGACGGCTCGGCCGCGATCGAGGCCCGTTACACGATCCGCGCGCACGACGGGGCGCTGATCCTCGTCCACTCGCGCGGCGTACGCAACGGCGACCCGGCCGTGCTCGCGCGCCTGCTGAAGGGTGAGACTCCGGACCCCTCGGAGTACTACTTCCGCACGCTCGTCACACTCGAGTGCTCGGCGCCGGCGCACGCGTGGGTCAACGGGCGCCTCTTCATCGCCGTCGCGGCGCGCGAGCCGGCGGCGGTCGTGATCGATCTGTACGAGGTGCTGTAGGCCGCGCTAGCGCCGGCAGCACGCAGGAGGGAGCGTGCCGCCGGGCGCCGGCGCGCGGGTCAGCTCGACGAGGTCGTGGTCGAGGTCGAGCTGCCGCGCAGCGTCTGGATCGTTGTCCAGAACGTCGTGCGGTTGGTTTCCACGCCAGCGTGGAAGGTGCCGATCGCGGCGACCTCGGTGAGGCGCGCCGCCCTGATCGTGCCGCGTGCCGTGTCGCGCGCCGTCCTGCACGCGGGGTGGTTCGTCACCGGCTTGGCGCACGCGGTCGCGACGAGCGTCTTCTGGCCGGCGACCGTCTGAAGGTAGGCCGATTCGGCTCCGTCGACGGCGGTCACCAGCGGCGGGAAGCCGTTGTAGAGCTTCTCGCACGCCGCGATCACAGCCGTCGCCTGTCGCGCGAGGCGCGGTGGCAGCGTTTTCGCGTGAGCCTTCACGCAGAGCGCCGTCGCGACGGGATAGGTGTCTGTCACGGTCCGGTCGCCGGCGCGAGCCAGCGCCGCCGGCGCGGCGCCGAGCGCGACCGCGCTCACCGCTCCTACGACTACCAGCGACTGCCTGCGCATCACACACAACTCCTTGAGGTGAGTAGCGATTACTGCCACCACCAACACGGCGAGGGCGGGCGGAGTTGCGGCGTCCAGCGAGTGTCTAGAGCGCGGTGGTGACCGGGCCCGAGCGCTCGCGCGAGGCCTCGTAGGCGGCGATCTCGCTGTCCTGGCTGAGCGTCAGCGCGATGTCGTCCAGTCCCCCCAGCAGGCGCCTGCGGATCTCGGCGTCGATCTCGAAGGCGACCGTGCGCCCGGCGAAGCGGACCTCCTGCGCCTCGAGGTCGATCTCTCCCGCGCCGGCCTGCGCGAGCGCGCGCACGTGCTCCTCCGGCAGCGCGACGGGGAGCAGCCCGATCTTGGTCGAGTTGTTGTAGAAGATGTCTCCGAAGCTCGGGGCGACGACGGCGCGGAATCCGTAGTCCGCGATCGCCCACGCCGCGTGCTCGCGCGAGGAGCCGCAGCCGAAGTTGCGCCCGCTCGTGAGGATCGGGTTGCGCGGCAGCTCCCAACCGGGCTGCTTGGCCCAGTCGTAGAACAGGAACTCGCCGAACCCGGTGCGCTCGATCCGCTTGAGGAACTGCTTGGGGATGATCTGGTCGGTGTCGACGTCGGCACGGTCGAGGTCGCTGACCGGACCGCTGATGACTGAGATCGGCTCCATGGGCTAGCTCCAGTTGCGGATGTCGACGAAGTGGCCCTCGACCGCCGCGGCCGCGGCCATCTCCGGCGAGACGAGGTGGGTGCGCCCGCCGCGCCCCTGGCGGCCCTCGAAGTTGCGGTTGGAGGTCGACGCGCAGCGCTCGCCGGGCGCGAGGATGTCGGGGTTCATCCCGAGGCACATCGAGCATCCAGCGGTCCGCCAGTCGAAGCCGGCGGCGCGGAACACCTCGTCGAGTCCCTCGGATTCGGCCTGAGCACTGACCGCCGCCGACCCGGGCACGACCATCGCGTGGACGCCGTCGGCGACCCGGCGGCCGGCGATCATCGAGGCCGCCGCGCGCAGGTCGCCGATGCGCGAGTTGGTGCACGAGCCGATGAAGATGCGGTCGAGGCGGATCTCGGTGATCGGCGTCCCCGCCTCAAGCCCCATGTAGGCCAGCGCACGCTCCGCGGCGTCGCGGTCGGCGGGCGAGTCGAAATCGCCGGGCGCGGGAACGCTGCCGGCGACGCCGGCGACCATTCCCGGGTTGGTGCCCCACGTCACCTGCGGCGAGATCGCTGCGACGTCGACCTCAATCTCGGTGTCGAAGGAGGCGTCCTCGTCGCTTCGCCAGCTCCGCCAGCCCGCGATCGCCTCCGCCAGCTGCTCGCCGCTGCCGGCGCCGGGGCGCTCGGTGCGCTCGAACCACTCGAAGGTCACCTCATCGGGGGCGACCATCCCGGCGCGCCCGCCGCCCTCGATCGTCATGTTGCAGATCGTCATCCGCCCCTCCATCGAGAGCGCGGAGATCGCGGACCCGCTGTACTCGACGACGTGCCCGACGGCGCCCGCCACGCCGATCTGGCCGATCGTCGCGAGGATCATGTCCTTGGCCGTCACACCAAAGCCGAGCTCACCCAGGTAGTTGATCCGCATCGAGCGCGGCTTGCTCTGGACCATGCACTGCGTGGCGAGGACGTGCTCGACCTCGCTCGTGCCGATCCCGAATGCCAGCGCGCCGAACGCACCGTGCGTCGCCGTGTGGGAATCGCCGCAGACGATCGTCTCCCCCGGCTGGGTGACTCCGAGCTCGGGCCCGATGACGTGGACGATGCCCTGCCGCGCCGACCCCATCGAATAGAGCGGGATGCCGAACTCGGCGCAGTTGCGCTCGAGCGTCTGCACCTGCACGCGCGAGAGCTCGTCGCGGATCGCCTCGGCGCGCGTCGTGCCGTCGGTCGGGACGTTGTGATCGGCCGTCGCGAGCGTACGATCGGGGCGACGGACCGAGCGCCCGGCAATCCGCAGGCCGTCGAAGGCCTGCGGGCTCGTGACCTCGTGGACGAGGTGGAGGTCGATGTAGAGCAATCCCGGAGCGACCTCGTGGGCCTCCCAGATCTTGTCGAGCATCGTCTTTGGCATCGGTGTGAAAACCTCCTAGCTGCGGCGCAGACCGGCCGACACGACCGCCAGCAGCCGCGCGTCGCCGGGTCCGGGGTTCTCGAAATGGTGGGGAAGGTCGGCGTCGAACGTCACGCAGTCGCCGGGCTCGAGCTGGTAGTCGAGGCGGTCGCAGCGCAGCACGACGCGGCCGTCCTGGACGAGCGCCGTCTCGCGCGAGCCCGGCTCGTGCATCGGCGGGTCGCCGGCGCCACCCGTCACGGCGCCGGCCGCGAGGGTGTGCAGCGAGAGCTCCGCACGCTGACCGGGATTGGGCGCCGTCAGGACCTCGACGCGATGGCCGCGCCGGGCGTTGCCGCCGCTGCGCCGCTCGGCCGCGCGCACGATCGTCACCGACCCGCTCTCGTCGATGCGCAGCAGCTGCGACAGGCGAAGGTCGAGGCCGGCCGCGATCCGCGCGGCCACGGCGAGCGTCGGGCTCGTCTCGCCGCGCTCGACCTGCGAGAGCATCGCCGAGCTCACGCCACAGCGGATCGCGAGCTCCCTCAAGGACAGCCCCATCGCCTCGCGCAGCGCACGCACGCGCGGACCGATCGCGGTCGGATCGTAGAGGTCGCGCTCGGCCGCCAACGCCATACAAGCGTATGCTATCACGGACAGTCGAGGGCGTTCAGGGCGCGGGTGCGAGATCCGGCGCGGCCGCGTCCCGCGGCGCCTGCGCCCCGCGCGCGAGCGTCGTCAGCGCCCGCAGGTAGGCGCGCGCAGCCGCCTCGACGACGTCGGTCGCGACGCCCTGTCCCGACGCCGACCGGCCGTCGAGGACGAGCACGACGGAGACCTCGCCAAGCGCGTCCTGGCCCTCGGTGACGGCGTCGATGCGGAACTCGCGCAACGCCGCCGGCACGCCGCTCGCGGCGTTGATCGCGCCGAACACCGAGTCAACCGACCCGTCGCCCGAGAACTCGCCCTTGGCCAGCTTCCCTTCCGGCGTGCGCAGCGTCACGCTCGCGCGAGGCTCACGCGCTGTGCCGGCCTCGAGCTCGTAGCCCTCGAGCGTGTAGCCCGCGATCTCCTCGCGCAGCTCGTCGGTGACGAGCGCCTCGAGGTCCATCGCGGTGACGGTCTTCTTGCGGTCGGCGATCTCCTTGAAGCGTTTGAACGCCGTGTTCAGCGCCTGCCCGTGGATCTCGATGCCAAGGTTCTCGAGCGCCTGACGCAGCGCGTGGCGTCCCGAATGCTTGCCCAGGACGAGCGAGTTGGCGGCGAGGCCGACGCTCGTCGCGTCCATGATCTCGTAGGTCGTACGCTCCTTCAGCACGCCGTCCTGATGGATCCCGGACTCGTGAGCGAACGCGTTTCGCCCGACGATCGCCTTGTTGGGCTGAACGGCGTAGCCGGTCAGGCGTGACACCAGGCGGCTCGTGCGCGCGATCTCGCGCGTGTTGATCGCCGTCTGCAGGCCGATATCGGCGGCGCGCGTCGCCAGCAGCATCACGATCTCCTCGAGCGATGCGTTGCCGGCGCGCTCGCCGATCCCGTTGATCGCACATTCGACCTGGCGCGCGCCGGCGCGAACCCCGGCGAAGGAGTTGGCCACGGCCAGCCCGAGGTCGTCGTGGCAGTGCACCGACAGCACGACGTCGCGAAGCGCCGGCACCAGCTCGTAAAGACGCTCGAGCCACGCCGCGTACTCGTGGGGCATCGCGTAGCCGACGGTGTCGGGGATGTTGATCGTGGTCGCACCCTCTTCGATCGCCGCGGCGACGACCTCGGCGGTGAACTCGATCTGCGAGCGCGTCGCGTCCATCGGCGAGAACTCGACGTCCTCCACGAACTCGCGCGCGTGCGCGACGGCCGCGCGCGCCTGGCCGAGGACGTCCTCGCGCGTCGTCTGCAGCTGGTGGACGATGTGGATGTCAGACGTCGAGATGAATGTGTGAATGCGCGGCCTCGCCGCGTCGCGGACGGCCTGCGCGGCCGCGTCGATGTCGGCGAAGTGCGTTCGCGCGAGCCCGGCGATCACCGGGCCCTCGACCTCGCGCGCGATCCCCTGCACGGCCTCGAAGTCGCCCGGCGACGCGATCGGGAAGCCGGCCTCGATGACGTCGACGCCGAGGCGCGCGAGCTGCTGGGCGATCTCGAGCTTCTCCGACGCGTTCAGCGAGATTCCCGGCGACTGCTCGCCGTCGCGCAGCGTCGTGTCGAAGATCAGTACGCGGTCCTCAGCGCTCTGCATGATGTTCCTTGCTCCTTTCGGGCTCTTCCTGCGGGCTTCTTCTCGGTTCACTTTGCGGCTACGCGGCCGCCACGCGCTATTCCCCCCGAGGGGGGAGGAGAAGAAGGGCCAGGGAGAGCTGGAACCTCATGTGGCGAAAAAGCTTAGACGATCACCCGGTGAGGATGTTGATCGCGCGCGCGAGGACGACGCCGAGGGTGACCAGCGATGCGCCTGCCTGAAACAGCATCAACAGCTTCGCCGCCGGGCTGAGCGGCATCGCGTCGGTCGGGCTGAAGGCGCTCGCGTTGGTGAACGAGAGATAGAGGTAGTCGACGTAGGCCGGGCACCAGTCCATCCCGCCGAGGCGATGCTCGGTCATCTGCGGGAACAGGAAGTCCGGCGCTTTGAGCTCGTCGCCTTGGCGGGCGATCGGCCCGCCGCGGTCGAGCTCCCAGTAGACGACCGCGAAGAGGAGGACGTTGGTGACCCAGATCTCGACGCCCGCGAGCAGCAGGGCATGCCCAGCGACGTGGTGATGGAGCAGGTCGTGGACGAGCAGGATCAGGTTGACGATGTTGCTCGCCGCGACCAGAGCGACGAGGGCGAGCGCGACACGCCGGCGTTTGGGGTGGTGGCGGTGCGGAATCCACGGCGTGCTCAAGACGAGGCCGAGGAACAGCGCCCCCTCGATCGCCGGGATCAGCCAGACCTGCTGGATCGTCACCCTGCTCGGCAGATCGAGGCTCAGCGCGATCGCGGCGGCGACGGTCAGCTGCGCAGGCCAAAACGGGTCGCGGCGCGCGAACGCGCCCGCCTCGTGCTCCAGCCTCGGCCCCAGCGTGCTCACTCGAGCGTGACGCTGCGGCCGCTCACGAAGTCATTCGAGCCGAGCACCTCGGCCACGACGGCGTCCGGGACCGGGTCGGTCGTCATCACGACCATCGCCGCGAGGCCCGACCTGTCGGTGCCCGAGCCGTCGGGCTGGCGGCCGACCGCCGCCGAGGAGATGTTGATGTGGTTGCGCCCGAACACCGTGCCGAGGTGGCCGATCATGCCCGGCACGTCGCGGTAGCGAAAGACGGACACGTTGCGCTCGAGCTCGACCATGAAGCGGTGATCCCAGACCTCGGCGAGGTGCGGCACCTGGCCCGGCCCGACGCCCGTGCCGGCAACGGTCGTGCGCTCGCTGCCGGCGACGACCGTGACGCGGATCAGCTCGTTGAAGTCCTCGGCCTCGCGGCTCGACTTCTCCTCGACGACGATCCCGCGCTCGGTGGCGAACGCCCCGGCGTTGACGTAGTTGACGGCTTGCTCGGTGCGTCCCTGCATCGCGCCCGTGATCACCGCGAGCGTCAGCAGGCGCGTGTCGAGCTCGGCGATCCGCCCCAGGAACGAAGCCTCGATCCGCTCGATCGAGCTGCCCTCGGCGAGGCCCATGGCCAAGCGCCCGAGCTGCTCGGCGAGGGGCAGGAACGGCGCGAGCGCAACCATCGCCTCAGGCCCGACGGACGGGATGTTGACCGCTGTCGTGACGGCCCCGCCGGTCAGCGCGAGGACGATCTGCTCCGCGCTCTGCAAGCCGGCCCGGTCGGTCGCCTCCGTCGTCGAAGCGCCCAGATGCGGGGTTACAACGACGTTCGGATAGCCGTTGAAGAGCGGGTAGTCGGTGATCGGCTCGCTCGGGAAGACATCGAGTGCGGCGCCGGCGACCTTGCCGCGATCGAGCGCGTCCTTGAGCGCCGCGTCGTCGATCAGCCCGCCGCGGGCGACGTTGAGGATCCGCACCCCGTCTCGCATCCGCGCGATCGCGGCGGCGTCGATGATCCCGCGCGTCTCGTCGTTGAGCGGAAGGTGTACGGTCAGGAAGTCGGCACGCGCATAGACCTCATCGACGCTCGTCGCCTTCTCGACGCCGAGCTCGCGGTAGAGCTCGGCGGACACGAGCGGGTCGAACGCGGTCACGCGCATGCCAAACGCGCGGGCGCGCGCCGCGACGAGCTGACCGATCCGTCCGAAGCCGAGGATCCCGAGCCGCTTCTCATACAGCTCGACCCCTGAGAAGCTCGCGCGGTCCCAGCGGCCCGCTCCCAGCGAGGCGTGCGCCTGCGGGATGTTTCGCGCCAGCGCGAGCAACAGCGCCATCGTGTGCTCGGCGGCCGTGACGACGTTCGACTGCGGCGCGTTGGCCACGACGATGCCGCGGCGCGTCGCCGCCTCGACGTCGACGTTGTCAACGCCGACGCCGGCCCTTGCGATCACGACGAGCCGCTCGCCGCGCCCGATGAGGTCCGCCGTGAGGTTCGTCGCGGAGCGGATCAGGATCGCGTCGAAGTCGCCGATCCGCTCCGCAAGGCGCTCGGGGCTCCAGTCGAATCCGGTCTCGACGTCGAAGTGCTCGCGCAGCAGCGCCAGACCGGGCTCGCCGACGTCCTCGCGGACGAGCACCCGCACGCTCACGCGAACGCCTCCATAACGAAGTCGATGCAGCCCGTCAACGCGCGCACGTCGTCGGGCTCGATCGCCGGGAACGTCGCGATCCGCAGCTGGTTTCGGCCCAGCTTGCGGTACGGCTCGACGTCGACGATCCCGTTCGCGCGAAGCGTCGCAGCGATCGCGCCCGCATCCACCGCGGCGTCGAAATCGATCGTGGCGACGACGAGCGAGCGGTGCCGGCGCTCAGCGACGAACGGCGTCGCCAGCGCGTGGGCCTCGGCCCAGCCGTAGAGATGGTCCGAGGACTCGCGCGTACGCTCGACGCACCAGGCCAGCCCGCCCCGCTCGAGCATCCAGTTGATCTGCTCGGCCATCAGGTACAGCGTCGCGATCGCGGGCGTGTTCTGCGTCTGCTCGGCGGCCGAGTTCGAAAGCGCGCTCGCGAGCGACAGAAAAGCCGGAATGAAGCGGCCCGACGCGGCGACCTCGGCGGCACGCTCCTGCGCGGCCGGGCTCAGCAGCGCCAGCCACAGGCCGCCGTCGGAGCCGAAGCTCTTCTGCGGCGCGAAGTAGTACGCGTCGGCCTGGGAGGCATCAAGCGGTAGCCCGCCCGCCCCCGAGGTCCCGTCGATCACCGTCAGCGAGCCCTCCGAGCGGGCGGGTCGCCTGACCTCGATCATCACGCCGGTCGAGGTCTCGTTGTGCGCCCAGGCCGTGACATCGGCATCGCCGCTCTCCGGCGGCTCGATCGCCGTGCCGGGCTCAGCCGCCGCGACGATCGGGTCGGCGAGGAACGGCGCGGCGCGCGCGACGTCTGCGAACTTGCTCGAGAACTCGCCGTTGACGACGTGCAGCGAGCGCTCGCGGACCAGCCCGAACGCGGCGATCTCCCAGAACGCGCTCGCCCCGCCGTTTCCAAGCGCCACGACGTAGCCGTCCGGCAGCGCGAACAGCTCGGCGAGGCCGCCGCGCACGCGCGCCACCAGGTCGCGAACCGGCTTCTGGCGGTGCGAGGTCCCCATCAGCGCGGCTCCCTCCGCGGCGAGGCGGGCGAGCCCCTCCGCGCGGACCTTGGACGGGCCGCTGCCGAAACGGCCGTCCGACGGGCGAAGAGCGGCCGGGATGACGATGTCCTGGGTGCTGGGTCGTGCCTGCGTCATGCGGGGTCCTCTGTCGCTGTGAAGAATGAGCGCAGCGGCGGTCGGTACGGCGCCTAGATCGGCGCGCGCTCACTGACCGTCGCGCTCCAGCCCTGCGCGAGCCGCGTCTGTGCGACCCCACGCGGCGGCCGTGCGGCCAACACGCAGTATTCCGGCGCCGGCCCGAGCGCGAGCTGGCGTTGCCAGAGCCCGGCGGTCCTGGAGTCCATGCCGTCGCCAAGCAGCGCGGCCAGCAGCGGCGTCTCGACGCCGCGCGGCTTGTCGATCCAGACCGCGACGCGGACGCCCTCGAGCGCGGGCGTACCCTCGAGCAGACGGTAGATCGACGCTGTGCCGGGACCGGCGGCCCGCGCCGCGGCGTCGTGCGCGCTGATGTGTCCGCGCCCGATCGCAGCCTCGTTGAGGACGCCGAGTGCCGCGAAGTCCTCGACGAGATACCAGTCCTCGTAGGCTGGCTCATCGCCCAGCCAGTTCGGCGCCGCCACCGCGAAGGTCGTCGAGCCGCCGAAGCCGATCGGAGCGCGCGCGGCGAGCGAACGGTGGAAGCGGTCCAGCAGCGGCGCGTAGGCGTCCGCGGTCACCCCCTCCGCCGGGCGGTGCCAGAAGACGTAGGCGAGCATCAGAAGCTGGGTTTGATCCAGGCCATGTGCGAGCGCAGCTCGCGGCCGACGTCCTCGACCTGCGTCCCGGCCTGTTCGGCGCGCATGCGCTTGAAGTTCTCCTGGCCGGCGCGGTTCTCGGCGATCCACTCGCGCGCGAAATCGCCCGACTGGATCTGGGCGAGGATCTCGCGCATGCTGGCCCGCGTCTGCTCGGTGATCACGCGCTTGCCGCGCGTGTAGTCGCCGTACTCGGCGGTGTTGGAGATCGAGTAGCGCATCCCCGCGAGCCCCTTCTCATACATCAGGTCGACGATCAGCTTGAGCTCGTGGAGGCATTCGAAGTAGGCCATCTCGGGGTCGTAGCCGGCCTCGACGAGCGTCTCGAACCCGGCCTGGACGAGCTCCGACGCGCCGCCGCAGAGCACCGCCTGCTCGCCGAAGAGGTCGGTCTCGGTCTCGTCCTTGAACGTCGTCTCGAAGACGCCGCCGCGCGTGCAGCCGATCCCCTTCGCGTAGGCGAGGGCGAGCCCCAGCGCGTTGCCGGTGGCGTCCTGCGCGATCGCCACCAGCCCCGGCACGCCTGAGCCCTCCTTGTACTGGCGGCGCACGAGGTGTCCGGGGCCCTTGGGGGCGACCAGCGCGACGTCGACGTCGGGCGGCGGAGCGACCTGCCCGTAGTGGACCGAGAAGCCATGGCTGAACAGCAGCAGGTTGCCGGCGGCGATACCGTCCTTGACGCCCGACTCCCACACGTGACCGTGGAGCTCGTCGGG
>DATBPB010000077.1:0-16191 GCA_036561565.1 Solirubrobacteraceae bacterium
CGACGTCGCCGCCGGCCTCGGTCAGAGCCTTCTTGCAGTCCATCATGCCGGCGCCCGTGCGGTCGCGAAGCGCCTTGACGTCCTTGGCGGAGATCTCAGCCACCGGCGGCATCCCCTTCGGTCGGCGTTGACTCGGCGGCGCCCTCGGGCGCGGGCTCGGGCTTCGCGACCGCCTCGGGCTTGGGCTCGACGGCCGTCTCGGGTGCAGGCTCGGGCTCTACGGCCGCCTCTGGTGCAGGCTCCGGCTCTACGGCCACCTCGGGCGCAGGCTCCGGCTCCACGACCGCCTCGGGTGCAGGCTCCGGCTCCACGACCGCCTCGGGCGCAGACTCCGGCTCCACGACCGCCTCGGGCGCAGGCTCCGGCTCCGCGGCCCGCTCGGGCGCAGGCGCGGGCTCCGCGGCCGGATCGGGCGCAGGCTCGGGCTCCGCGGCCGCCACTGGCGCAGGGTCGGCGGCGGCCGCCTGCGCGGGGGCGGGGGGCGCCGCGACAGCAGGCGGCGGCTCCGGCACCGGTGCGGCGGGCGGGGTCTCGGCGGCGGGCGGTTGGGATGCGGCTGCAGCCTGAGCCTCGGCCGCGGCAGCCGCCGCGGCGGCGGCCTCGGCGGCTGCCGCTTCCTCGGCCTCGCGCCTCGCGCGCTCTTCGGCCTCGCGCCTCGCGCGCTCCTCGGCCTCCGCGCGCAGACGCTCCTGCTCGGCTCGGTAGATGCCGGCGCCGTCGCCGACGCGCTCGCCGATCGCGCGCGTGACGACCGCGCACGAGCGGATCGCGTCGTCGTTGCCGGGGATCACGAAGTCGATCCCGTCGGGGTCGCAATTGGTGTCGACGAGGCCGATGATCGGGATGCGCAGGCGCTGGGCCTCGCGTACGGCGATCGCCTCCGTCTTCAGATCGATCACGAAGATCGCCGCCGGGGTTCCCTTCATGTTCTTGACGCCACCCAGGTTGGCGCGGAGCTTCTCGAGGTCCGCCTGCGCGGAGAGCCGCTCGCGCGTCGGCAGCAGCTGGAGCTGTCCCTCGGTCTCGTAGCGCTCGAGGTCGTGCAGCCGGCGGATCCGCTCGCTCATCGTCTGGAAGTTCGTCAGCAGCCCCCCGAGCCAGCGGTGGTTGACGTAGGGCATGCCGGTCGCCTCGGCGACCTCGCGGACCGCGTCGCGGGCCTGCTTCTTGGTGCCGACGAACAGCACCGACCCGCCGCGATGGGCGATCTCGCCGGCGAAGTCCGCCGCCTGATCGAGCAGGCGCTTGGTCTTCAGGAGATCGATGATGTAGATGCCGTCGCGCTCCCCGAACAGGAAGCGGCGCATCTTCGGGTTCCAGCGGCGCGTCTGGTGGCCGAAATGGACCCCGGCCTCCAGCAGCTCCTTGATTCCAGGCTGAGCCACGGTCTGCTCCTTGTGTGTGTGAAAGTGCCGCTCGGCGAGGCTCTGCGGACCCAAAGGCGGTTGCTTCGGGCAGGACGCGTGGCCCCTCGACGCCGTGCGGGTCGAGTGATGGAGACAGACATCTTAGGGGGTCTTGGATCCAAGGATCGTCGAAGCGGCGTCGAGCAGGCCGCCGGCGCCGTTGCGCCGCACGAGGATCGCGCGGATCCCGGCGCCGCGCGCGCCCTCGACGTCCGCGGTCTCGTTGTCGCCGACCATCCACGCCTCGCGTGGCGCACCGAAGGCGCTCAGCGCGACGCGGAAGGCCTCGGGATGGGGCTTCTCGTAGCCGATCCGCGCCGAGTTGAAGACCGCATCGAGGTGCTCGCGCAGGCCGAGGCCGTCGACGAGGGAGTCGAGCTCAGGCACGTGGTTTGAGAGGACCGCGCTCCGCCAGCCCGCCGCCGCGACCGCCTCGAGCGCCGGCAGCGTGTCGTCGAAGAGCTGCCAGCCGATCGCCGCGTCGACATAGCGCTCGCGAAAGACGACCGCCAGCCGCTCGCCGCGCCCGCGCTCGACGCCCACCTCCTCGAAGGCCCGCGCGACGCGGCGGCCGACCTGCGCCCACCAGGCCTCGGTCTCGCCGAGATCGAGGTGCGGCTGCTGCCACTCATGCCAGGGGAAGCCGCCCCGAAACGCGCTCCGCAGACGCTCGAAGTCGACGCCGTGACCCGGTACGTGCTCGTCGAGAACCTCGAGCGCACAACCCGACCAGAGCCCTGGGCGGTGGGCGAGCGTCCCGTCGAAGTCCCAGAGGATCAGGCGCTCGGCGCTCATTGGCGCGCCAGCTCGAGCGCCGCGGCGAGGTCCGGCGGCAATGGTGAGCGCGCCGCCAGCGGCGCGCCGCTGAACGGCTGGGCGAGCTCCAGTCGCGAGGCGTGAAGGAACTGGCGGCTCAGCCCGAAGCGCCCGGCCGTCCCGTACTCGCGGTCGCCGCAGACGGGATGCCCGATCGCCTGCAGGTGCGCGCGGATCTGATGCGTGCGCCCCGTCTCCAGGCGCACCGCGAGCAGGGCGCTGTCAGCGAGCGCCTCCTCGACGGTGAAGTGCGTGCGCGCCGCCCGCGGGCGGTCGCTGTCGATCGACATTCGCGTGCGCGAGCGGCGGTCGCGCCCGAGCGGCGCGTCGATCGTGCCGCTGCGCGCCGGCGGGCGGCCCTCGACGAGCGCCAGGTACTCGCGCACGATCTCGCGCGCGGCGAGCGCGGCCTTCAGCCGACGGTGCGCCTCCTCGCTCTTGGCGACCACCAGCAGGCCCGAGGTGTCGCGGTCGAGGCGGTGGACGATTCCGGGACGCCAGGGCTCTCCGCCGGCCGCTCCGCGCGCGGCCAGGGCCACAGACAGCGTGCCTTCGCGGTGCGGACCCGCCGGGTGGACGACGACTCCCGCCGGCTTGTCGACGATCAGCAGCGCGTCATCCTCGTAGACGATGCGAAACGGCGCCGGCGGGCCAGCGAGGGCCGGCGCGACGATGAGCTCCTCCTCCACCGCGATCGACTCCCCGCCGCGCAGGCGGTCGTTCTTGTGGGCCGCGCGACCGTCGACGCTGACCGCCCCGGCCTGGATCCGCCGCTGCGCCTGCGAGCGCGATCCGAGCGCGTTCGCGAGGAACGCGTCGAGACGCTCGCCGGCGGCCTCAGGCGGTACGAGTAGCTGCTCCACGGACGCTCACGGCGAGGAACAGCGTGACGACGCCGAGCGTGATCGCTGTGTCGGCGAGGTTGAAGGCCGGCCAGTGCGGCAGCTTGACGAAGTCGGTGACCGACCCGGCGCGGACGCGATCGATCAGGTTGCCGATCGCGCCGCCCACCACCAGGCCGCAGGCAAGCCAGATCCAGCGTCGCTCGCGCGCCCGCGCGAAGAACACGAGGACGCCGGCGACGACGGCGAGCGTGATCGCGATGACCCCCGCCTCGCTTCCAGTCAGCAGGCTGAAGGCGACGCCGCTGTTCTGCTCGTGCACGAGCCACAGAACGCCGGAGATGACGTGGCGGCTCGCGCCGGGCGCGATCGAGCCGCGGATCGCGGCTTTCGTGACCTGGTCGGCGGCGAGCACCGCCGCGGCCACGGTCGCCGCCTTCGCGAACGGCCGGCTGGCCGCCATCAGCGGATCGCGCCCGAGATCAGCGAGCCGGCGATCTGGAGGAGGATGATCGCGATGATCGGGCTGAAGTCGAGTCCGCCCATCGACGGCAGGATCCGCCGAAACAGCCGCAGGTAGGGCTCGCAGACGTCGCGCAGGAAGCTCAGGACGGCGTCGGTCACGCGCGAATAGGGGATCCGCAGCCCCGCCGCAAAGGCGAGGCTCGTCAGGATGTAGGCGAAGATCACGAGTGTGTAGACCCACACCAGCGCGAGCACGAAGTCGGCGATCTCCCCGCGAACGGTCGCGACGACGAGCGCTCTCATCGCTGTGGCGGGGCGACGGCGGCCGCTGCATTGGCGAACGCGCTGCGCAGGCCCGCCTGCTCGAGCGCGCGGAGCCCGCGAGCGGTCATCCCGCCCGGCGAGGTGACCTCGCGGCGAACGGCGAGGGTGTCCATGTCGCGGGCCTGCAGGAGCGCCGCCGATCCGGCGAGCGAGGCGCCCACGAGCTCGGCGGCCTGCGCGGCGGGGAGCCCCTGGGCGACGGCGGCGTCGACCCACGCCTCGGCGATCAGCGCGACATAGGCCGGCGCGACGCCGCTGACGGCGGTCGCGGCGTCGATCAGGCGCTCCGGCAACCGCACGACGGCGCCGACGCGCGCGAGCAGCTCCTCGACCTCGGCGATCTCGGCGCCGCAGACGCAGGTCACGCCCTGGCGCACGGCGACCGGGGTGTTCGGCATCGAACGCACGATCTGGGCGCCCGCGTAGGCGGCCTCGAGCTCGGCGAGCGTCACCGCGCCGAGCAGCGAGAGGACGACCTTCGCCGAGCCGATCTCCTTGGCGACCGCGGCGAGCTGTGCCGGCTTGTGCGCGAGGATGAGCAGCTCGGCGCGTTCGCCGAGCTCGCGATTCGATGAAAGCGCCTCGCCGCCGACGGCCTTGGCGAGCGCGACGGCGCGCCCGGACCCGCCGTCGGTGAACAGGGCCGGCTCGCCCCAGCCGAGCGCCAGGGCGCGTGCCATGTTGCCCGATCCGCAGAAGCCGACGACCATCAGCTGAAGGCTAGCCGCAGCGCGGCATGCCCCGGTCAGGTCTGATTGAAGAAGCCCTTCTCGATCAGCCGGGCGCGCTCCTCGGCCGACAGCTCGACGTTGCGCGGCGTGAGCATGAAGACCTTGTCGGCGATCCGCTGCATGCCGCCGTCGAGCGCGTAGGTCAGGCCGCTTGCGAAATCGATCAGGCGCATGATCAGCGGCGTGTCGATGCCCTGGAGGTTGAGGATGACCGGCGTCCCCTCGCGGAACTTGTCGGCGACCTGCTGGGCGTCGTTGAAGGACTTCGGGATGACGAGGTGCACGCCGAACTCCCCCGCTCCGCCCCGCTGGCTCGAGGCCGACCGACCGCCGGTGACCGAGCGCAGCACCGCGCCACGCGAGCGGGGCGCAGCATCGTCGTCCTCGCCGAAGATGTCGTCGAATTCGTCGCGCCGGCGCCGCCCTTGCAGGCGACGCACGTTCGGCCGCTCGCGGTAGCGGCCCTCGAGGGCTGACTCGGCCGGCTCGGGCTCGGGCTCCGAGTCGTAGTCGTCGTAGTCGTCTGCCTCCTCGGCAAGCCCGAAGTAGACGAGCGTCCGATGCCAGGAGTCGCGGAGCGGCATGGCTTGAAGTTTCGCTGGTAGGGGCCGGATTCCCTGCAATCGCCACTGTAGCGAATGGCCCCGTCAGCGGAACAGGATCGTGCCGATCCGCACGATTGTCGCGCCCTCCTCGACGGCGACCTCGAAGTCCTGGCTCGTGCCCATCGAAAGGGTCGCGAGATCGCGCTCTCGCGCCAGTTCCGCGAGGCGCGCGAAGTGCGGCCGGCTCGTCTGCGCGTCGTCGGTGAAGGGCGGCATCGTCATCAGCCCCGCGACTTCGACCGGAGAGCGCGCGATGAAGGCGTCGAGCTCGCCGGGGTCGATGCCGGCCTTGCCCTGCTCGCCGCTGACGTTGACCTCGACGAGGATCCGCAGGCCCTCCGGCGCGTGGGCGCCGAGCTCGCGCAGCGCCGAGTCGCTCGCGACCGAGTGGATCAGCTCGACGTGCGGCGCGATCAGGCGCACCTTGCGCGACTGCAGCGCGCCGATGAAGTGCCAGCGCAGCCGCCCGGGCGCGTGGGCGATCTTTTCGAGCAGGTCCTGGGCGCGGTTCTCGCCGACGAGCGTCACACCGGCGTCAGCGAGCGTCTCGATGTCGCCGGCAGCGACGTACTTGACCGCGACGAGAAGCTCGACGTCGGACCCGGCGCGCCCGGCGCGCGCCGCCGCGTCGTCGATCCGCGCGCGGACCGCCGCGAGATTGCGCGCGACGGCGGCGGCGCTCAGAGGAGCCACGCGAAGCCTCCCTGGCGACCGGCCGCGGCGCCGTCGCGGCGATGCGAGAAGAACCGCTCGGGAGGCTGGCAGATCGTGCACAGCCCGACGTCTTCGACGGCCACCACGCCGCCCGCGCGAAGCTTGGCGGCGGCGACGGCCTTGAGGTCGAGCATCCGCCCGCTTGCCGCGCCGAGGCCCTCGAAGCGCGCACGGACCTCATCGCCGGTCTCGTAGCAGCAACCACCCGCCCCGGGCCCGATCAGCGCCCGCAGCTCGCCGGCGTCGCGCAGCTGCGCCAGCGCCGCATCGATGACGCCGCCGGCCAGCCCGCGCCAGCCGCCGTGGATCATCGCGACGCCCCCCGCGCCGCCGACGGCGATCGGCAGGCAATCGCCGACGTGGACCGCGACGGCGACATGACGATGCCTCGTGACGACGGCGTCGCCCTCGCTCGCGCCCACGCAGTAGCCCGAAGGTGACTCGCACACGACCATCACGCCGGCGCCGTGGACCTGCCGCGCGACGGCGACCGCGGGCACGCCGAGCGCCGCGACGGTGCGCGCCTGGACCTCGGCGAGCGGCTCGGCGGCGTTTCGATTGCTGACGCGCAGGTCGCCGTCGGCGCTCTCGCTGAAGGCGACGGCGAAGCTGCCGAGGTCGTAGCGGAGCACTCAGCCCTCCCCCGTGGCGAACGCCAGCTCGGCGTCACGCCCGCCACCGAGCTCACCGTCGAGCTTCGCGAGCAGCGCCCGCTCGAGGCGGCGACCGATCTCCTCGCCCTCGGCGATCCCGGCGGCAATCAGGTCGTGGCCGTCGATCTCGAGCCGCACGTGGCGAAGCGTCTCGATCCAAGCGCGCGCGGCGCGCTGATCGCCGCGCGCGCCCGCGAGCGCAACGGCCTCGACGGGCGTCCGCCGCCAGGCGCGCCACAGCGCACTCGGGCGGGTGTCGGCCGGGACCGCGGCCTCGCGGCAGGCCGCGACGACGGCTCGCTCGCGCGCGGTCAGCTCGATCCGCTCGATCCACGCGGGATCGCCCTGCGCTGCCCCGAGCACGAGCAGCGCCCGGTCGGCGTCGGCGGGCGCCAGCGCAAGCGCGGCCTCGGCGAGCGCGGGGTCGAGGTCGAACGGCAACGCGTCTCGAAGCCGCTCGAGAACGGCGAGCGGCTGCTGCTCGCCGAGCGCGAGTCGCAGCTCCCCTCCGAGTCGCGCCCCGCTCAGCGTCTCGAGGTTCGCCGCGGCCGCCAGCTCGGCGGTTCGCGGCTCGACGGCGAAGCCGAGCCGCTGCGCGTAGCGGGCCAGGCGGATCAGCCGCGTCGGGTCGTCGATGAAGCTGCGCTCGTGGAGGACGCGCATGACGCCCGCCTCGAGGTCCTCGAGCGCGTGCTCGGCCGCGACCAGCTCGCCGTCGAGCGTCACGGCGATCGCGTTGATGGTGAAATCGCGCCGCCGGAGGTCCTCTTCGATCGTCGCGGGCGTCACCTCCGGGAGCGCGCCGGGGCGCGGGTAGGTCTCGCGGCGCGCCATCGCGACGTCGATCCGCCAGTCCTCGTCGTGCACGCTCGCCGTCCCGAAGGGCTCGTGCACCGTCACCGTCCCGCCGAAGGAGCGCGCGAGCGCCTCGGCGTCGCCCTCGACGACGAGGTCGAGCTCGCGCGGGATCCGCTCGAGGAGGACGTCGCGGACGAAACCGCCGACAGCGGCGACGCGCTGCGATCCCTCGACGGGCGGATAGCCGACCAGCGCGGCGAGAACCAGGCGCGGCTCGGCGCGCGTCATCAGCGGCGGACCGGGATGCCCGCCGCCGCGAGGTGCTCCTTCGCCTCGGCGACGGTGTGGGCGCCGTAGTGGAAGATCGAAGCGCACAGCACCGCGTCGGCGCCGGCCCGCAGCGCGTCGACGAGATGCTCGAGCGTGCCGGCGCCTCCGGAGGCGATCACGGGCACGCTGACCGCCGCCGCGACCTCGCCGGTCAGCGCGAGGTCATAGCCCGCCGTCGTCCCGTCGCGGTCGATGCTGGTCAACAGGATCTCCCCCGCTCCGCGCTCGACGCCCTCGCGGATCCATTCCAGCGCGTCGCGCTCGGTCGGCGTCCGCCCGCCGGCGACATGGACCGCCCAGCCGCCGCCGTCGCGGGCCTTCGCATCGACGGCGAGCACGATGCACTGCGCGCCGAACTGGCGCGCGAGCTCATCGAGCAGCGCCGGCCGCGCGACCGCGGCGCTGTTGACGGCCACCTTGTCGGCGCCCGCGTCGAGCACGGCCTGGGCGTCGGCGACCGAGCGGATCCCGCCGCCGATCGTGAACGGCACGAACACGTCGTCGGCGGTTCGCCGCGCGAGCTCGACGATCGTGTCGCGCTTCTCGTGCGTGGCGGTGATGTCGAGGAAGACGAGCTCGTCGGCGCCGGCGCGGTCGTAGAATGCGGCCAGCTCGACCGGATCGCCGGCGTCGCGGATGTCAACGAAGCGCGTTCCCTTGACGACGCGCCCGGCGTCGACGTCGAGGCAGGGGATCACGCGACGGAGCTGCAAAGGGCCTCCTGCGCCTGCGCGATCGTGAACCGGCCCTCATAGAGCGCCGTGCCGGCGATCACGCCCGCAAGGCGCGGGTGCTCGAGCGCCGCCAGCGCGCGGAGGTCTTCGAGTGAGGAGACGCCGCCGGAGTAAACGACCTCCCCCTCAACGCTGTCAGTCACGCGCACGATCGCGTCCAGAGCGGGTCCCCCCAACATCCCATCCCGGTCGATGTCGGTGTAGATGAAGCTGCGAACGCCGCGCGCCGAGAGCTCCGCGGCAGCGTCCGTCGCGGGCAGCGTCCCGGTGCGCGTCCAGCCCGCCGTCGAGACCATGCCGCCGCGGGTGTCGATCGACACCGCGACGCGGTCCCCGTGCTCGGCGATGGCGCTGTCAAGCAGCGCGGGCTCGCCGAACGCCGCGGTGCCGAGGACGACGCGCCAGACCCCAGCCGCGAACGCCGCGGCGAGCGCGTCGGCGCTGCGCAGCCCGCCGCCGAGCTGGATCGGAAGCCCTGTCTGCGCCGCGATCGCGGCGATGCTCGCGAGGTTGACCGGCTCGCCGGCGCGCGCGCCATCGAGATCGACGACGTGCAGGCGCCGCGCGCCCGCGGCCGCCCAGTCGCGCGCCGCATCGAGCGGCGTGGGCGCGTAGGCGGTGCTCTGCGCGAAGTCGCCCTGGACGAGGCGGACGACCGCGCCGTCGAGGATGTCGATCGCCGGGTAGAGGATCACGCCGCCACCCAGTTGCGAAGCAGCGTCAGGCCGTCGTGGCTTGACTTCTCGGGGTGGAACTGGACCCCCAGGAACGGCCCGCTCGCAACGACCGAGGCGAAACGCTCGCCGTACTCGGCCGTCCCGAGCACGGCGCCTGCATCGGCGGGCACCGCGACGAAGCTGTGCACGTGGTAGAAGGCGGTCGCCCCGGCGAGCCCTGCGAGGACCGGCTCCTCGCGCTCCCAGCGGACCTCGTTCCAGCCGATCTGCGGCAGCTTGAGCCCGTCGGCGTTGAGCGCGCGGACCTCGCCCGCGACGACGCCGAGGCCGGCCGAGCCGCCGAGCTCGCTGGAGTGCTCGAAGAAGAGGTGCATGCCCAGGCAGATTCCGAGCAGCGGGGTTTCGGCCGCGGCGCGCTCGCGCAGCAGCGTGTCGAGACCGAGCTCGCGCAGGCGCTCCATGGCCTTCGGAAAGGCGCCGACGCCGGGGACGACGAGCTTCTGCGCCCCGGCCAGCGCCGCCTCGTCCGATCCGACGACGACCTGCGCTCCGACGTGCTCGAGCGCCTTCTCCACCGACCGCCGGTTGCCCATCCCATAATCGACGAGACCGATCAGCGGGCGGCGGGCGCCGCCCACCTACAGCACCCCCTTGGTGCTCGGCACGCCCGTCTCGGTCGGGTCGATCGCCACGGCCGCGCGCAGCGCCCGGGCGAACGCCTTGAAGGCGGCCTCGATCATGTGATGCGCGTTGCCCGGCGCCTCTAGCTCGATGTGCAGCGTCAGCCTGGCGTTGTTGGCGACGGCGCGGAAGAACTCCTCGAGCAGCTCGTGGTCGAAGCCGCCGGTCGCTCCGGCCGGCAGCCCGCCCGCGTCGAGCAGCAGGTAGGGGCGGCCGGAGATGTCGATCGCGCACATCGCGCGGGCCTCGTCCATCGGCACGATCGCGTGCCCGTAGCGGGTGATCTGCGCGCGGTCGCCGAGCGCCCCGTCGAGCGCCTGGCCGAGCACGATGCCGGTGTCCTCGACGGTGTGGTGCCCGCCGGTCTCGAGATCCCCGGTCACGGCTACGTCGAGGTCGAGGCGGCCGTGGCGGGCGAGCAGGTCGAGCATGTGGTCCAGGAAGCCGACGCCCGTCGCGCGCGTGCCGGCGCCGGTGCCGTCGAGGGCGAGCGTCAGCGACACGTTCGTCTCGCGCGTCGTCCGTGTGATCTCAGCGTCTCGCGTCACGGCTTGAGATTGTCCCTCAAGTCCGGGACGCGAGCCCGCATCGAGGAGGCGTGCGCGGTGAATCCTTCGGCCCGCGCGATCGCGTCGCCGGCCTCGATCAGGTCCGCCAGCGCGGTGTGGGGTATGCGAATCTCGGCCATCGTGCGGCGGAAGTGGCGCGGCCCGAGCGCCGAGGCAAAGCGCGCCGAGCCGCCCGTCGGCAGCACGTGGTTCGAGCCGGCGACGTAGTCGGTGAAGGCGGTCGCCCCGGACCAGCCGACGAGCAGGCAGCCGGCCGTCGTGACCTGCGGAGCGAGCTGCTCGGCGCCGGGGCCGACCAGCTCGAGGTGCTCGGGAGCGAAGGCGTTTGCCAGCGCCAGCGCATCCTGGAGCGTGTCGACCTCGACGAGCACGAACGGCGCCGCCTCCTGCGCCCACAGCGCGCGCAGGTCGGTCTCCAGGGCGTCGAGGTGCCAGCTCGAGGGGGCGACCGCGACGACGACGCTCGAGGCTCCGTGCTCGGCCTGTGCGAGCAGGTCGTGGGCGACGAGCCGGATCGCGCCCGCGTCGGGGGCGTCGAAGATGACCATCAGCTCGCTCGGCCCCGCGAAGCCGTCGACGCCGACGCGGCCCGCGAGCTGGCGCTTGGCCTCCTGGACGTAGAGGTTGCCCGGCCCGACGATCACGTCGACCGCCGTGACGGTGTCGGTGCCGAGCGCCAGCGCGGCGATCGCCTGGGCGCCGCCCATCGCGTAGACCTCGGTCGCCCCGACGAGGTTGCAGGCCGCGAGCGTCACGGGATGGATCGGCGGCGGCGTCGCGATCACGATCTCCGAGACGCCCGCCGAGCGCGCCGCGACGGCGCCCATCACGACCGTGCTGGGATAGGGCGCGCGGCCGCCCGGGACGTAGATCGCGGCGCGGGCGACGGGGATCTCGCGGACCACGACGCTGTGGCCCTGCGGCAGCGTGACCTCGCGGTCGGCGCCGGCCGAGGACCAGGCGACCTCGGCGACGTTCGCGATCGCGACCTCGAGGCCGGCGAGGATCGCCGGGTCGAGGAGGACCTGAGCCTGGCCGAGCTCCTCGGGCTCGACGAGCAGCGGCGGCGGTGGATCCTCGTCGAAGCGCGCGGTGTAGCGGGCGATCGCGGCGTCGCCCTCGGCACGGACGTCGGCGATGATCTTCGCGACCTCCTCGGCGACCGACGGCGGCGCCTCCTGAAGCGCGCGGATCTGCGCGCTCAGCGCCGCGGGGTCGGTGAGGGTGAGGCGCTCAAGCCGCACCGGAGCGCTCCAGCAGCTCGTCGATCGCCGCCGCCTTCAGCTTGTGGGCGACCGGGTTGGCGATCAGGCGCGCCGTGCACTCGGCGAGCGTCTCGCGGATCACGAGGTTGTTCTCGCGAAGCGTCGTGCCGGTCGCGGTGAGGTCGACGATCGCATCGACCAGGCCGGTCAGCGGTGCGAGCTCGACCGAGCCCTTGACCTCGATGATCTCCGCCTGGCGGCCGGTGCTCTCGAAGTGGGCGGCGGCGACGCGGGGGTACTTCGTGGCGATGCGGATCACGCCGAGGCGCCGCAGCGCCTCCGTCATGCGGTCGGGCCCCGCCACCGAGGCGACGACCATCTGGCAGCGCCCGAAGCCGAGGTCGCGCAGCTCGTAGACGTCGCGGCCGCCGCCGCTGGTCGCGTCGGCCTGCTCCATCAGCACGTCCTTGCCGGTCACGCCGACGTCGGCGGCGCCCGCGGCGACGTAGGTGGGGACGTCGGAGGGGCGCATCGTGATCAGGCCGACGTCCTCGAAGAGAAGCTTGCGGTCGTTGGTGCGGACCTCGCCGGTCGGCAGGCCGAGACGCTCGAGCCAGTCGAGCGTCTCATCGAACAGCGCGCCGCGAGGCACGGCGATCGTCAGCGCCGCGCTCATCCGCGGCGCTCCGCGAGGCGCTCCTCGGCGGCGAGCGCTTGATGAACCCGCTCGACGTCGAGCGCGAAGCCGACCGCCGGCAGGTCGCGCCCGAACTCGCCGAGCAGGTGGTCGTAGCGGCCGCCGCCGCCGATCGGCATCCCGACGGCCGGGTCGTAGACCTCGAACACGGCGCCGGTGTAGTAGCCGGGCGCTCGCGACAGCCCAAGGTCGAAGATCACGCGCGCGGCGACGTCGGCCTCGAGCAGCTCGTGGATCGAGCGGAGGCCCGCGACGGCGTCGGCGACGGGGCCCGTCGGACCGTGCAGGACGTCGGGGCCGCCGCGCATCTGCGGGACGCGGAGCAGCAACTCGAGCGTGGCCGGGTCGATCTCGAGCGCGCGCAGACCCGCTTCGAGGCCGACGAAGTCTCCGTCGCCGAGCTCGCCGAGCAGCACCTCGCGCTGATCCTCGGGGACGCCGAGGCCGTCGAGCAGCGCCGGGTAGAGCGAGGCGTCGCCGATCCCGACGCGGTAGCGGATCAGCCCGGCGCGATCGAGGGCGCGACACAGGACGGTGACCGCCTCGGCCGTGCCGTGCGGCGCCGGCGCTCCGATCAGCTCGATGCCGGCCTGGAGGAACTCGCGCGGGTGGCCTCGCTGGGGGCGCACGCCGCGGTAGCAGTGGGCGAAGTAGGCGAAGCGCAGCGGCGGCTCGGCCTGCTGGTAGCGGGCCCCGACGACACGGGCGATCGGAACCGTCATGTCCGAGCGCAGCACGAGAACCTCGCCGGTCTCGTCAAAGACGCGGTAGGCGGGTCGCGCGGAGCCGAGCGCGCCGCGCGAGAGCACGGTCTCGTACTCGAGCGCCGGGGTGTAGACCTCGCCGTAGCCGGCCTCGCTGAAGACGGCGCGCAGGCGCTCGGTGAGCGTGCGCAGCTCGCCCATCTCATCGGGCAGCACGTCGCGCGTGCCGCTTGGAGTCGGCAGGATCATGGCCTCTTCAAGTATCGCGTCAGGCCGCGACGGTCGCGGGGACGCGCTCGATCTGCGCGCCCAGCTCGCGCAGGCGCTCGTCGATTCGCTCGTAGCCGCGGTCGATCTGCGCGATGTTGCCGATCTCGCTGCGCCCCTCGGCGCACAGCGCCGCGATCAGCATCGCCATGCCGGCGCGGATGTCCGGCGATTCGACGCGGGCGCCGTGCAGCTTGCGCGGACCGGTGACGATCGCGCGGTGGGGATCGCAGAGGACGATGTCGGCGCCCATCGCCTCGAGCTTGTCGGTGAAGATCAGCCGGCTCTCGAACATCCATTCGTGGATCAGCACGGACCCCTCGGCCTGGGTGGCGAGGGCGACGGCGACGCTCGTCAGGTCGGCCGGGAACGCCGGCCACGGGCCATCCATGACCTTGCGCTTGTAGCCGCCCCAGTCCGCGCTGACGACCAGGCGCTGGTCGCCGGGAACGATGACGTCGTCACCGTCGAAGTGGCTGTGCAGGCCGAGCTGCTCGAACACGAGGCAGATCATCCGCAGGTCGTCGGGGTTGGTGTCCTTGATGCGAAGCTCGCCGCCGGTGACGCCGGCGAGCGCCATGAAGCTGCCGATCTCGATGTGGTCGGGGGCGATCTCGTGGCTCGCGGGGCCGAGCCGATCGGCGCCGTCGATCGTCAGCAGGTTCGAGCCGATGCCCTGTATCGAGGCGCCCATCTTGACCAGCAGGCGGGCGAGGTCCTGGACGTGGGGTTCGCAGGCGGCGTTGTGGAGCACCGTCGTGCCGGGCGTGAGCGCCGCCGCCATCAGGACGTTCTCGGTCGCCATCACCGAGGGCTCGTCCATGAAGACGCGGTTGGCGCGCAGCCCGCGCTCGGCGGTCAGGACGTAGGCGGAGCCATCGAAGCTGCATTCGGCGCCGAGGGCCCCGAAGCCATCGAGGTGCGGGTCGAGCCGGCGGCGGCCGATGAAGTCGCCGCCCGGCGGGGGCATCTCGGCGCGGCCGAAGCGCGCGAGCAGGGGCCCGGCGAGGAGGAACGAGGCGCGGATCCGCTCGCCGAGCGTGGGGTCGACGGCGTTGGCGTCGACCGCGGCGCCGCAGAGCGTCAGCTCGTTCTCGCCGCGCCAGGTGACGACGACCCCGAGCCCGTCGAGGATCTCGAGGATCGCGTCGACGTCGCGGATCCGCGGCACGTTCGAGAGCGTCAGCTCGGCGTCGGTGAGCACCGAGGCCGCGAGGATCGCGAGCGCGCCGTTCTTGTTGCCGGCGGGGACGACGGTGCCGCGCAGCGGCGCGCCGCCTTGAATGACGAACTTCTCCATCTGCTTAGCCAGCGCGAGAGCCTACAGCCGTCGCGTCCGGCCGCGTCGCGGCCGCGCTGGGCGAACGCACGTTCTGCAAGCGGCCGTGCAGTCTCCTTCGCTCTATAGCGCCGTTCTGGCGGGTCCGTCGGGCGTTTTGGCGGGGTTCCATCCGGCGCCGATCGCACCATACGAACAAGTGTTCTGGCCCAACCCCAATGCCACCGTCGCGCTCGGCGCCGTTCACCGCGCGCTCGGCCTCGCCCGTGCCGCCCTGCTCCTCGACGCCGAATGGGTCGAGAACGCCGACGAGCTCGTCGAGGCGCGCGCGTTCCACCCGCACCGTGTCCCGCGGCGGCGCAAGCGCGCGTCGCGGCGACCCGGGGCGGTGCTGGCACGTCCGCAGCACTGCATCACCCCGCTGGTCCGACCGGCGCCCTGCGGCCACACGCTCGCAGGTCTCCGGTAACGCTGGGAGGCGGACCGGCGCTCACATCGCACGCCGTGCCGGGGCTCGGTCGCGATCGAGCCCCGGCGGCGTGTGCATCAGGCCGCCGGCGGCGGGCTCTGCCTGAGGTTCGCCGCGAGGGCATCGATGTGCGCAAGGATCTCCTGCAGGCCGCCCACCGTGTGGACGTCCAGGCGGTCGAGGATCGTCTCGGTGTCCTTGAACGTGTTCACCGCGCGAGCGTCGGAGGCAAGACTCTGGACGTTCTGGCCGACCATGATCACCGACAGCAGCACGAGCTGGAGGAAGGTCTGCGCGATCCAGGCGATGATCCCCTCACCGCCGGGGTTCAGCGCGGTGGGCAGGCCGATCAAGGCGATCCCCGCGAACAGGTAGGCGCACCACATCGTGCCGACCATGCGCGTGACGAGGACGGCAAACTTGGCGTTGACGCCGTCAACCTGCGACATCGCCTCCTTGAGGACGCGCGGGCTCGGGTGAAGCGCCCTCGCGAGGTGGTGCTCGGCCGTGATCGGATGGGCTTGCGTCTCGGACATCGCTGCGACTCTCCTTTTACCTGGGGTGCGCAGCAGTCTAGGAGGGTCCACAGACACGTCGAGCCCCGCCGTTCCGGCGAGGCTCGATCGTCAAGTAAACCGGCGGCGACCTACTCTCCCAGGCCCTTGCGGGCCAAGTACCATCGGCGCTGAGGGGCTTAACTGCTCTGTTCGGAATGGGAAGAGGTGTTTCCCCCTCGCCATAGCCACCGGAAAGCGGCGAGAAACCGCCGCCGGCGATCCCTCAAAACTGCACAGCGCCACGATCAAGCGGGTAAATCACAAAGTTATCCGTCAAGCCCTCGACCGATTAGTACCGGTCTCCTCCGCGCGTTGCCGCGATTCCAGAGCCGGCCTATCAACCTGGTGGTCTACCAGGGGTCTTACTCCCTCAATGGGGATGGGAGAGCTCATCTTGAGGTTGGCTTCCCGCTTAGATGCTTTCAGCGGTTATCCAAACCAGACGTAGCTAATCTGCGATGCCGTTGGTACGACAGCAGGGACACCAGAGGTCTGTTCATCCCGGTCCTCTCGTACTAGGGACAACCCCTCTCAACTCTCCAACGCCCACGGCAGATAGGGACCGAACTGTCTTGCGACGTTCTGAACCCAGCTCGCGTACCGCTTTAATGGGCGAACAGCCCAACCCTTGGGACCTACTCCAGCCCCAGGATGCGACGAGCCGACAT
>DATBPB010000078.1:0-74271 GCA_036561565.1 Solirubrobacteraceae bacterium
CGCAGCGGGCGCACCTCTGGGAGAGGACTAGAACCGACCCGGGATTCCGAAGAGTGCCGATCCGCCGAAGAACCTGCCGAACGGTAGCGGGATCCCGGCCGTCAAACGCTCGGGCCAGAATGGGATGAACATCCCGCCACCGAGCGACCCGGGCAGCGCGTCCGCGGCCGTGTTGAGTGATCCGGCGGTTGCGAGACCGGCCCAGCTTCCGCTCTGAATCCTGGCCGCGAGCGCGTGCACGCCGGCGACGAGCTCGGCTGGCGTGAACCTGCAGTGGCCCTGCGCCTCCACGAACGACTGCGCGAGCAGGTCGCTGTCACCCGCGTCGCGCACGAGCTGCCTGTAATAGCGCTCCTGCTGGACCGGCACGAGCTGGTCAGAGACCGTCTTCAGGTCGAGCTCGGGAACCTGCAGGTCCCCGCTCGGGACGGAGGTCTGCTGGTTCCACTGATACGCGGCGCGGTCGGGCGCGATGTTCTCGCCCGCCTCGAGCGTCGCGATGTCGCCTCGCAGGTCGAGGCCCGCCTCGTTATAGAGAGCCCGGACCTCCGGGTAGTAGGACGACTCGTGGATGAGCTGCTCGAAGTTGACGCCGATGGTCCCGGCGCTGTCCCCGCCCGCTGCCTGCTCGAGCGCCGGCCGCGCCGCCTCGATGAAGTCCATGCCGTTGAACCCCGGACCGAAGACGTCGTCGTACTGCCCCTGTTCCTGTCCGGCGTAGTCGTAGACGGATGGGATCGGCCCCGGGCCGCCGCCCGCCGTCGTGTCGCCCCACGGCGAGACGTTCAGCAACGCCATCGCCAGCGCGAGACGCGCCCTTCCCTGCGGGGTCGCCTGTGCTCCGGCCGCCGCTGCGTTCAGCTGCGCGGCCGTTCCCAGCGCCTGGGGGTTGGGGAACCCAGTCCCGGTGAAGTTGACGAGCTGAATGCTCTCGCTCGGCGCAAGGAGCTTGGCGATCGCGTACTCGCCGTCGAGCTGGTACTGGTTCAGGTTGTTCGCACCCGCGACGATGCCGCAAGTCGTCAGCGCCCCGTCGAGGCGGCCGTTTGAATCTTGATCCTCGAGCGCACTGATCAGTCCACCCATCGACGTCCCGAACGCGTAAACCTCGCTCGGGGACGAGGGCAGGAGCGTGTGCTCGACCACCGACAGCGTGGCGAACTGGTCGCGAACCGCGGTCCCCAGAGTCCAGAGCGAGCTGGTCGGCGGCGCCTCCGAGGAGCCCGCCAGCGCGTAGCCCTCGGACAGGAGCTCGCCCCGCGTCCCCGGGTCCGGCGCATCGGACGGGGCGAGGGTGCCGAATCCGTGGCTATAGAGAATCAGGGTGCCGTTCCAGCTCGAGGGAATATCGGCTGTCCAGGTGGTCCCGTCCGAAAGCGTGCCTGTGTGATTCGTCGAAGCGGCGCTGGCGGATCCGGCGCTCATCGCCACGAACGTCGTGGCCACGGCAACCATCGCCGAGAGTCGACGCAGGGTCAGTCCATTCATCGGTATCCCTCCCTCCTCCGTGATTGTCGGCGCCGCGCGCCGAGCTGCGCGACGCCTCGTCCTCGGCCAGCCTACCAGTAGCAAGGTACTTGTCAATCATCCTGCGACGGCGCCGCGCGACGCGCTCAAACCTCAAGCGACTTACGCTGGGCGTCGCGCCGTCGAAAACCCACGCGACGCCGATACGCCGGTTCTCAGCCCCTGTCGCGACGCCGTCGCGCCGCGCTGCGATGGAGAGATGGTCTACACCTCCCCGGACTCAGGCCACGTCACAAGGCGCCCTTCGTCCGCGTGCCGGGACATAGGTTCGCGTGCGCTCCGGGATGCCGGGTGGCCATCGCCTCCACGATCTGCTCGAACGGCCGTCGCGCCGGTCGAGAAGCCGTGTGACGGATCCCGCATCAGTTGGTGCGCAGCGTCTCGCCGGTGCTGAGATCAAAGAAGTGCAGCTTGTTCGCGTCGAACGCGAGTGACAGCCGGGTGCCACGCGGTACGCCTGCCTCGCCCGGCAGTCGCGCGATGATGATCGTCTTGACGCTCCGCGGCTCCGTGACCGGGGTTTCCGCCTCGACGACCTCGGCCGCGCGTCGGTGGCGAACAGCCTCGCCCTGCACTGGAACCGCGTCGACCTCGATGTGGGAGATGACCTCGGAGCCGAGCTCTTCAGAAACGACCACCGTGCCGGGGAGCCCGTTTCCGTCGTCAGCATCGGCAGAGATCGCCTCGGGTCGGATGCCGACAGCGATGGTCTGGCCGATCGCCCTGGCGAGCGTCGGCTGGTCCGCGAGGACCCGGTCGGGAACCGGGATTGTGTGCGAACCAATCAGGCATCCCACGCCTCGATCACCGCGGAGCAGCCTCCCTTCGACGAGGTTCATCGCTGGGCTACCGATAAAGCTGGCGACAAACACGTTGGCCGGAACGTTGTACACGCGCTGGGGCGTGTCGAACTGTTGCAGCACTCCGTCCCGAAGGACAGCCACGCGGTCCGCCATGGTCATCGCCTCGAGTTGGTCGTGTGTGACATACACGGTCGTGATTTCGAGCTCGCGCTGCAGCCGCGCGATCTCGGTCCGCATCTGCACCCGCAGGCGGGCATCCAGGTTGGAGAGTGGCTCGTCCATCAGAAAGGCCTGTGGCTGCCGAACGATCGCGCGTCCCATCGCCACTCGCTGTCGTTGCCCGCCGGACAGCTGGCTCGGCTTGCGTCTCAGCTCTTTGCTCAAGCCGAGGATCGCCGCGGTCTCCTCAATCCGGGCCCGGCGCGCAGCTTTGGGTACGCGGCGAACACGCAGGCCGTAGCCGATGTTGTCGTAAACGTTCATGTGTGGATACAGCGCGTAGTTCTGAAACACCATCGCGATATCACGGTCGCGTGGCGGCACGTGGTTGACGCGCTTCCCGGCGATTCGGATCTCGCCGGAGGTGATCTCCTCGAGACCGGCCAGCATCCGCAGCGCGGTCGTCTTGCCGCAGCCAGATGGACCCACCACCACGACGAACTCCGCATCGCGAACGGCCAGGGTTAGATCGCATACGGCCTGCACGCTCGCGCCGTAACTCTTGCTTACGCCTTCGAACTCGAGCGATGCCACTCGTCCTCCTCGCGGTCGAATGCGCGGCGCAGCGCGCCGACGACGTCCTCCATCCATTCCCGGGCCGGCGCCCAGGTTTGCCACAGAACGCTCGAGCCGTGCGTATGTCCGAGCTTTCGCTCGAGCGTCGTCTCTACACCCGCTTCCCTCAGTATCCGGGCGTAGGCCTCACCGCTATCGCGCAGTACGTCGAACTCGGCCGTGATGACGTGCGCCGGCGCGACTCCGGCGACCTCGCCTGCCAGCAGCGGGGACGCGTACGGATTCGATCCCTCGGCTGGGTCGCCAAGGTACTGCGCCGTGAAGTACTCCATGTCGGCCCGGTCGAGGCCGTAGCCCTCGCCGAAAAGCGCCACCGATGGATGGTCCGCTGCGCCGCGGCTAATGTCCGTCACCGGCACTTCGAGCAGCTGCAGCGCGAGGCGTGGTCCCCCACGGTCGCGTGCCATGAGAGCAACCACGGCGCCGAGGTTGCCGCCGGCGGACTCCCCGCCAACGGCGACGCGCGCCGCGTCTACATCGAGCCGCTTGGCGTTGTCAACGATCCACCGCAGCGCCGCGTAGCAGTCCTCGGGTGCGGCGGGAAATCGGTGTTCAGGGGCGAGCCGGTAGTCGACCGTCGCGACAACACACTCGGCGGCGCGGCAGATGTGGGCGCACTTCGCGTCGTTGACGAGCGAATCGATCGTGCCGAACACGAAACCGCCGCCGTGAAAATGCACATACACCGGAAACGGCGGATATCCCGCCGGCCGAAACAGGCGAACGCGGATCCGCCTGCCAGCGACCGAAACCCACTCGTCGACCTTCTTGTGAACCGGTTCGACCTCGACGCCACGGCGTCGCAGTTCGCGGTCGAGCGCATCGTGAACGGCGTCGCGAAGTTCTGGCAAAGCGAGCGAAGTGTGGATCCGGTCGGTGACCTTGCTCCATGCGAGCAACGACTGGATCTCGGGCGCGAGCGGCGTCACCGCTCCGCTCCGGCGGCAGTCGCCGGACACACAGCGAGCTGCCCCTCGGCGTCGCAGACGACCGCCAGTGGATCGGTGAGCTCGCCGAGGAAGTCGTGGTCGCCATCTCCGCGAAACGCCATGAACTCCCAGGTGCCAGCCTCGCGCTCGAGGAGCTTGCCCGCGTAGAGGGGACCGAGCGGCCCGTCAGGATTGGCGATCGGCCCGTTCGGGCACTCGTAGTCGCCGAACAGGCCATCTGAGGCGAAGACGAAGGTGCCGGTCTGCGCCGCCGCCCCGCCAAGCCGCTCGATACGTGCCCGCGAGTGGTCCTCGGCTTGGCAGGAGACGAGAATCACGTATCGGCCATGCATGCGCACGAGCTGTGGCACTTCGACCTGCGCGAAATCGCCCGGTGTTGTCACCGGCGGTAGTACCTCCCAGTCGATCATGTCGAGAGAGCGTGCATGGGCGACCACGCCAGCGCCGTCAGCGGTCCCGAGCGATGAGCGCGCAGTTATCAGGCAATGCAGCGATCCATCGGCGGGATGGCGGAACAACCATGGGTCGCGCCACGACTGGTCTCGCCAGCGGCGGAGGTCGAGAAGGTCGTACCAGCGCGGGTCGGCCTCAAGCACCGGGTTGCCTGGATGCTTCGACCAGGACACGAGGTCGTCGGAGATGGCCAGGCCGATACGTTGAATCAAGCCCTGCTCGCGACGGCTGATCCCGGTGTAGAGCATGTACCAGCGGCCGTCGTGCTCGAGCACGCTGCCCGTCCAAGTGGCGAGGTCGTCCCAACTTCCGCTTGGACCGGGCTCGAGCGCGTCCGCAAGAACCCGCCACGTACGGAGGTCGCGCGAAACCGCATGGCCGATTGAGGCGTGGTGGTGACGCAACGCGGGTCGCGCCAGCGCTCGCGGCGCCTGCAGATAGAACACGTGATGCTCCTCTGCAGCCTTGGCGAACCAGAAGTCCCACACCCATTTGTCGACGAGCCGGAGCGCCAAGTCAGGACCGCCCCCGCGGGTTGTAGAACCTGGACGATCGGCGGTCGCAAGTTGGGCTGCGATAAACGTCCTTCACCTCTATCCCTTCAGCGATCCCTGGAGGAGGGCGGAGATAAACTGCCGCTGAAAGACCACGTAGATGAGCAGCATCGGCGCGAGGATCAGCAGCGAGCCGGCAGACAGCAGCGGTATGTTGGTGCCCCAATCACCCTGAAAAGCACCGAGCGCGCCAGCCATCGTCCGCTCCAGGGGATTGTTGACAAGCACGATCGCCAGCAGGAACTGATTCCACGTCCAGACGGTTGTCAAAATCGCCAGCGAGACGATGGCGGGGCGAGCCAACGGAACGTGGATGCCCCAGAACAGCTGCCATGTACTCGCGCCGTCAATGCGAGCGGCCTCATCGAGCTCTCCGGGCATGTTCACAAAATGGGCGCGCATCCAGAACACCCCAAAAGGCATGAAAAGCCCTGTTAGGGGCAGGATGATCGCCCACCGCGTGTCCAGAAAACCCATATGCAGGACTTCGTAATACAGCGGAACAATGATTCCCTCGAACGGCAAAGTGAGGCCCAACAGGAACAACAGGAAGATGAAGCGCCCGCCGGGGACGCGCAGCTGCCCAAGCGCAAAGCCTGCCATAGTCGCAATGACGACCGTGACCGGCACGGCGCCGAGAACGATCAGGACGCTCGACTTGAAGATCGCTGCCATGTTGGCCACGTTAAAGGCCTGGACAAAGTTTCCCCATTGCGGATGCGAGGGCCAGTCCAGCCCGCTTGGATACGTGCCCGACTTGTGAAGCGCCGCTGTGAACAGGCTCGCAAACGGGAGCAGCGTCCAGCCCGTCAGAACGAGAAGCAGTGTCGCCCCGGTGAACGTGCTGCGACGCGGAACCGTCACGATATCTCGCCGCGGTTCACGAACCACTGAATCGGCAGGACACACAGCAAGACGAGCATCATGAGGACGACCGCGAGCGCCGATGCGAGCCCTACCTCGCGGTTGTAGAACGCGAGTTGGTAGATCTCGAGTCCAGGGACCATCGTCGCGTTACCGGGGCCACCACTGGTCGAGATGTACACGATGTCGAAGGCCGACAGCGCGGCGATTATCGTCACCGTCACGCACACGCCGATCTCTTGGCGCACGCTTGGAAGTGTGATGCTGAAAAACTCGCGTATCGCGCCTGCGCCGTCGATTTGGGATGCCTCGTAGAGCGCCGGATCGATCTTGCTCATGCCGACCAGTAAGAGCACGGTGCAGAACCCGAGCAGCACCCATACTCCGATCACCCCGACGGCTGGCAGTGCTGTGTTGAAATCTCCCAGCCAGGCACGTGACACGCTGCCGAGGCCGACGGCGGAAAGAATCTGATTGACGGCGCCGTTCGTCGAGAGGACCCAGCTCCAGGCGATCCCCGCCGCGACCAGGGGTACGACCTGCGGTAGGAAGAGCACCGTTCGAGCGACGGTCCCGAGTCGCCCTTTTACCACGCGTCGCATCACCGTCGCGACGATCAATCCGAGAAAGACCGGGACCGCCGAGAAGTAGATCATCAGCTGGAACGCGTGGCCGAGGACGCTCAGGAGCACGGGATTGCTGAACACGGTCTTGTAGTTGCCGAGCCCAACCCATTGCGCCGGCGCGATCCCGTCCCACCGATACAGCGAATAGCGAAAGCTGGTCACGAGCGGCCAGAGCACGAAAAGCCCGTAGACACCGAGTGCAGGCAGTAGAAATAGCCAGCCGTGAAGACGCGTGTCGCGGGCGCCCCTGAGAGGAGCCCGCGACACCGATGCTTTGCTCACGCCGCGATTGTCGCGCCGTGACGTGACCGCTGCGTCCGTCATGCCTGCGCCGGGCCCTGCGAGTGTCTAACTGCCGTCCGCTATGTAGGCGGCTTGCACGGTGCTCAGGACACTTTGTGGTGTCTCTTGCCCGGCGAACAGCTTCTGGACCTCAGGCGTCCAGGACTCCGCGTAGATTGATCCGTTGGCGTTAGCGATGAACCCCATGTCGCCGTTGTCCTTCGCGGCGATCCCACCAGCCGCAAGTGTTTGAGCGGTCGTGGAGCCTGGCTTGACCTTTGGGATCGGGAGCTTCGCTGGGCCCCCCGGATTCGAGCCGCCAGCTTGCACGTTGATCTTGCGGGCAGCCGGATTGGTCGCGACCCAGTTCAGGAAGAACGCCGTGCAGTTCGCGTGCGCCGCGTTTGCGGCGATCCCATAGGTCAGCGGCGCCGACATCGCGGCCTGCGAACCGCCGGCCTTGAGCGGGGGCATCAAGAAGAATCCGACCTTGCCTGGCATGTTCGTGTCAAAGTTGCCTGACTCCCAGTCGCCGTCGAAGATGAACAGGGCCTGCCCTGCCTCGAAATTGCTCATCATCTGGGGGTACAGTACGGCGTTGGCGTCCCGATTGAAGTAGCCGTCCTTGATCCATTGCAGCAGGTGCTGAGTCGCCTTCAAATTCGCCGGTGTGTTGATCGTTGCTCCAGGCTTGTCAAAGACCCAGTTGTTGACGCTGGCGGCCGAGCCATAGTCCGCCATCAGCTGCTGGAGTGGGAATAGGAGGCCGCCTGTCGCACCGCCGTTGAATTGCTCGATTGGGGTAATACCGGCCGCCTTGGCCTTGGCGAGAAGCGCATCGAGCTGCGCGAGCGTCTTGGGTGGGCTCTTCATGCCGATCTTCGCCGCCAGCGCCTTGTTGTAGAACACGCCAGTCAGGCTGTAGTTGATGCCCATCGCGTACAACGGTCCGGACCCAACTCCCACGCCAGAAGTTGACGTTCTCAGCTGCGCCAGTTGCGAGGCCGGGAAGGTGTTCCAGTGGTACTCATCGTAGTAACCGGTGAGGTTCTTGAGCACGTGGTCGGCGACGAGACCGCCGATCGTGGGCAACCGCATCAGGTCCGGAGGATTCGGACCGCCCAGCGTCAGCGGAGCGTCCTGAGTGATCGTCGCAAACGCGTCTTCGCGGATGTTCCACGTAGCGCTCGGGTACTGCTTAGTAAAGGCTTTAGCGAGATCGACGATGTCCGGGAAGCCGGACTCGAAGTAGCCCTGCAGCGTGACAGGCTTCTTGCCGCACGCTTGAGTGAACGTCGGCTCGCTCGTCGTCTTGGCAGTCGCCTGCCGCGCGGCCGAGGCGACGCCAGTCTCGGTCAGGCCAACAAGCAGGCCTGCTGCCGTGAGCAGCGCCAGCACCGCGCGGCTGGAGCGGCTCTTCCCACGCGTTGCAACGTCAACGCGTCCAAACATCTATCCCCTCCTCTGGTTGTTCTGTCGACCGGTCAGTGCCCGACGGTGTGGGCCGCAAACACTCGGCGACGGCCAAGCTGGTTGGCTCTTCGCCTTGACCCTCCCGTGCTAAATCGAGTTAGCACCTGTGCGATAATGCAGCTCTTCGGGCCGGTTGTCAAGCGAGAACGTGGGCGGGAAGGTCGAGAGACGCGATGGGCACCAAGCGAGTGACGCTTGCCGACGTCGCCCAGAACGCGGGCGTCTCGCAAACAGCTGCCTCGTTCGTGCTCTCCGGCCGGCGCAAGGAGATGCGGATTTCCGCCGATGTCGAGGCCCGCGTACTACGCGCCGTACGCGTAACCGGCTACAGGCCGAACATCGTGTCGAGGAGCCTTCGAACCGGCACAAGCCACACAATCGGCTTCATCTCCGACACAGTCGCTACCACCCCCTTCGCCGGTCACCTGATCTGGGGCGCGCTCGACGCGGCCCGCGACCGAGGACGCCTCCTATTCATCGGCGAGACAGAGGGCGACCCGGAGCTCGAGCGGCAGCTGATCGACGCCATGCACGATCGCGGGGTCGACGGGATCGTGCTCGCATCCATGTACACGCGTAAGATCGCGGTCCCCAAGAACCTCACAAGCCGGCCGGCTGTCCTGCTCAACGCGATTCCGAGCAACCGCTCACGAACGCCCTCGGTAGTGCCCGACGAGGTGGAAGCCGGGCGTACCGCGGCACGCACTCTGCTCGATGCGGGTCACGGGGACGGGATCGGGCTGATCGGCGCCGGCCCGGTGAACCGGGTCCCGAAGGACAGCCTCGCCGCCAGCCAGCGCTTACAGGGCATAACAGAAGCTCTCCAAGACGCGGGTGCCAAGCTCGCTGGCTCAATGCCATGCCTCGACTGGCAGCCGGACATTGGCTACGACGCGACTTTGCAACTGATCAGCAAGGCGACTCCAACAGGGCTGATCTGCTTCAACGACCGCCTGGCGCTCGGCGCCTACCAGGCGCTCGCGGATGCCGGCCTCGACGTTCCGCGCGACGTCTCTGTTGTGTCTTTCGACGACGACCTGATGGCCTCGTGGGTCAGGCCCCGCCTGACGACGGTCGCCCTTCCCCACTACGAGTTGGGCCGAGAGGCCATTAATGTCCTTCTCAACGAGGGCGAACCGGACAACGGAGAGCCAACGATCCGTCGCATCCCGATGCCGCTCCGCGAACGCGATTCGGTTCGCCGATTGGCCGGCTCGCGTCCCAAAGTCCGCGCGAGAGCGCTTGGCTAAAGCCGGATGAGGCTGATCCTGCGACGTCAGCCCCGAGGCCGAGCCTTCAGGCGCATGCCGCCTCCCGGCTGAGGCGGGTTTCGAGCTGGTCGCCGTCGTTCGCGCGCCTCGGTGCGCTGCGACTGCACCTGTGCTGAACGAACCCGCGGCTGTCCACGGAAGGCGACGCGTCACGGGCACAAACTCTCTTGACGAGCGCCTGCATGAGGCCGTCCAGCGAGCACTCGCGACATGAGCCAAAGCGCCCAATCCGCGGGCCCTTCCCGAAACGGGAGCGACGGGACTCGAACCCGCGACCTCCGGCGTGACAGGCCGGCGCTCTAACCAACTGAGCTACGCCCCCAAGGACCTGGGCGGAGTATGACAGTCGTCAGTCGAGCAGCCGACCGGCGCGAACCCGTGCGGCCATGTCGCTTGACTGCGCGCGGTATGCGCTGCCGTCCTCGAACTCGATGACCGGCAGCCACTTCTGGCCACTCAAGCGCTCGATCTCGGGTCGGCTGCCCTTGCCGAATCCGTGCTTCACGACCTCGTAGTCGATGCCCTGCTCATCGAGCGCGCGCTGGACCCTCCAGCACGCATCGAGGTTGGTGTGCAGGAACGTCCACGAGCAGCGATGGAGCTTGATCGCCACGGCGGATCGAGTCTAGCGGTCGGATAGGGTTGGATCGATGTCACGCCTCGCCGGCCCGCGGGCGGCCGCGGGCAACATGGCCGCGCACGCTGCGCCGGCCGACGTCCCGATCACCGGCCCGCGCTACCGCTGGGTCGTCCTCTCAAACACGTTGATTGCGAGCCTGATCGTCTCGATCGATTCGACGATCGTGCTGATTGCGCTGCCCGCGATCTTCCGCGGCGTGGGCGTCGATCCGCTGGCCGCCGGCAACACCAAGTACATGCTCTGGATGATCATGGGCTTCCTGATCGTGACGGCGGTGCTGGTCGTCAGCCTGGGACGCCTGGGCGACATCTATGGCCGCGTGCGCGTCTACAACCTTGGCTTCGCGGTCTTCACGGTCTTCTCGATCCTCCTCTCGGTCACCTGGTTGCACGGCGGCGCCGGGGCCACCTGGCTGATCGTGATGCGCATCGGCCAGGGCCTCGGCGGAGCGATGCTGCTCGGCAACTCGACGGCGATCGTCACCGACGCCTTCCCTGCCGGACAGCGCGGCATGGCGCTCGGAATCATGAACATCGGATTCGTCGCCGGTTCGACTGTCGGTCTCGTGATCGGTGGCGTGCTCGCCCCGATCTCCTGGCGACTGATCTTCCTGCTCTCCGTTCCGATCGGTTTGGCCGGCACGATCTGGAGCTACGTCTCGCTGCGCGACATCGGCGAGCGGCGCGCCGCGCACATCGACTGGTGGGGCAACCTCACGTTCGCCGTCGGTCTGATCGCCGTGATGATCGCGATCACGACCGGCATCCAGCCCGACGGGCGGCACACGATGAGCTGGGGCAGCCCCCACGTGCTCGCCGAGTTCGGCATCGGCGTCGTGCTGCTCGTCGCCTTCGCCGTGATCGAGTCGCGCGTTCCCGAGCCGATGTTTCACCTGCGGCTGTTTCGTATCCGCGCGTTCACGGCGGGAAACATCGCCAACCTGCTCAGCTCGCTCGCCCGCGGCGGCCTGCAGTTCATCCTGATCATCTGGCTCCAGGGCATCTGGCTGCCCGAGCACGGCTACAGCTTCTCGAACACCCCGCTGTGGTCCGGTATCCACATGCTGCCGCTGGTCGGCGGTCTGCTCGTCGCGGGCCCGGTCTCGGGACTGCTCTCCGACCGCTTCGGCGCTCGGCCGTTCGCGACCGTCGGACCGCTGATCGCGGCGCTCTCCTTCTTCCTCCTCGCCCGCCTGCCGGTCGACTTCCCCTACCCCGTCTTCGCCCTCCTGCTCGCGCTCAACGGCGTCGGGATGGGCCTCTTCATCTCACCCAACCGCGCCGCCGTGATGAGCAGCCTCCCTCCGTGGCGACGCGGCGTTGGCGCGGGCATGACCAACACCTTCCAGAACTCCGCGCAGGTCCTCTCGATCGGCATCTTCTTCTCGTTGATGATCATCGGACTCGCCGCCTCACTCCCCCAGACCCTCGATCACGGCTTCGTCGCCCACGGCGTCGCCCCCGCTACGGCGGCGCGGATCTCGCACCTCCCGCCCGTCACGACGCTGTTCGCGACGTTCCTCGGCTACAACCCGATGGCCCATCTGCTCGGACACAGCGTGCTCGCGAGCCTCCCGGCGCATCAGGCGCAGATCCTGACCGGTCACCAGTTCTTCCCACGCCTGATCACAGCCCCCTTCTCGCAGGCGCTCAATGCCGCTTTCACCTTCGCCGTGATCGTCTGCGTCCTCTCCTCGATCGCCTCGCTGCTGCGCGGCGGACGCCACGAGTGGACGCCGCCCAACCCGACGACTCCCTAGGCCGAGGCGGGTGCGGTGGGCAGCTCCTCGCCCGACTGCAGCGGACTCGCCGGCGATCGCCGCGCGGCGGCGATCTCCTCCGCGCTGACCGCGAGCGGATGATGGCAGGCCGCCAGGTGACCGCCGGCGTACTCGGTCAACGGCGGCTCGGTGGTGCGGCACAGCTCGCTCGCGGCCGGGCAGCGCGTGTGAAAGCGGCAGCCGCTCGGTGGCGCGATCGGGCTCGGCGGCTCGCCCTGCAGCTTGGTCCGCACGCGAGCGCGGTTGCCGCGTGGATCGGGGATCGGAATCGCGCCGAGCAGCGCCGACGTGTAGTGGTGGATCGGCTTGTCGTAAAGCTCCTCGGCGGGCGAGAGCTCGACGATCTTGCCGAGGTACATCACGGCGATGCGGTCTGAGACGTGGCGCACGACCGAGAGGTCGTGGGCGACGAACACGAACGTCAGCGAGAACTCGTCCTGGAGCGCTTCGAGGAGGTTGATGACCTGGGCCTGGATCGAAACGTCGAGCGCCGACACCGGCTCGTCGAGCATGATCAGCTTCGGGTTGACCGCCAGCGCGCGCGCGATCCCGATCCGCTGACGCTGGCCGCCTGAGAACTCGTGCGGGTAGCGGCCGAGGTGCTCGGGGTTCAGTCCGACGCGCGCGAGCAACTCGCGGGAGCGCGCCTCGAGCTGCGCGCGCGGGGTTCCGGCAATCCTCAAGGGGGTCGCGAGGATCTGGCGGATCCGCTTACGCGGGTTCAGCGACGCCTGAGGGTCCTGGAAGACCATCTGCATCTGCCGTCGTACGGGTGCCATCCGCCGCCGCGAGGCGGTGGTGATTTCCTCGCCGCGAAACCGCACCGCTCCGCCGGTCGAGGGCTGCAGCCGCACGAGGCCGCGAATGAGGGTCGTCTTGCCGCAGCCAGACTCGCCCACGATGCCGAGCGTCTCCCCCTCGTGCAACGCGAACGACACGTCGGAGACGGCCTGCACCTCTGCGATCTTGCGGTTGAGCGGCAAGCCACCACGGACCGGGAAGTGGATGTACAGATGCTCCGCCTCGAGCAGCGGCACGCCGCTGCTCACACCGGCACCGCGCCCGGCGCGAGGAGTCCGATCTCCCCCTCTACCAAACGTAGCCGCTGCTTGTCCGCCGGCGGGAGCCAGCAACGGTCGAGCTGATCGGGCACCTCCGGGCGCCGCGCCTGCAGCGGGGGAACCTCGAGGCAGCGGTCGAACGCGTGCGGGCAGCGCGGGCGGAAGTGGCAGCCGGTCGGCGGGTTCATCAGCGACGGCGGGAGCCCGGGGATCGCCCTCAGTTGCCCCGAGCGATCGCCGTCGATGCGCGTGATCGAGCCGAGCAGCCCCCAGGTATAGGGATGCTGGGGGTCGTAGAAGAGCTCGTCGAGCGAGCCCTGCTCGACGACGCGGCCGGCGTACATGACGATGATCCGATCGGCGATGTCGGCGACGACGCCAAGATCGTGGGTGACGAGGATGATGCCGGCGCCGCTCTGCTCGCGCAGCTCACGAAGCTCATCGAGGATCTGGGCCTGGATTGTCACGTCAAGTGCCGTCGTCGGCTCGTCGGCGATCAGAAGGCTCGGGGAGCAGGACAGCGCCATGGCGATCATGACGCGCTGACGCATGCCACCCGAGAACTCGTGCGGATAGGAGCGAGCGCGGTCACGCGCACGCGGAATGCCGACGCGCTCCATCAACTCCACGGACCTGTCGAACGCGGCAGCCTTGCTGATCTTCTTGTCGTGAACGCGAATCTGCTCGGAGATCTGAGCGCCGATCCTGTGAACCGGGTCCAGCGAGCTCATCGGATCCTGGAAGATCATCGCGATCCGCCGGCCCCGGATCCGGCGCAGCTGAGCGTTGGTCGCGCCGATCAGCTCGGTGCCTTCGAAGTGCGCGGTGCCCTCAAAGGTCGCGTTCGGAGAGCGCGTCAAACCCATCAGCGTCATCGAGGTCACCGACTTGCCCGCCCCCGACTCTCCGACGATCGCCACGACTTCGCCGGGATCGACGCTGAACGAGACGCCGTCGACCGCTCGCACGACACCCTCCTCGGTGCGGAACGTGACGCGTAGGTCCTCGACCGACAACAGCGGCTCGGCGGCGCTCACGAAGACAGCCGCACCCTCGGGTCGAGGGCGGCATGCACGATGTCCATCAGCGCGCCCAGCAACACCACGAAGAACGCCCCGAACATCGTGATCACCAGCACCGGTGGCACGTCGAGGTTGGTGATCGAGTCCGCGGCATACTGCCCGACGCCGTGAAGGTTGAAGACCGATTCGGTCAGGATCGCGCCGCCACCGATCACCGAGGCGAAGTCGAGGCCCCACAGCGAGATGATCGGGATCAGGCTGTTGCGCAGCACGTGGCGGAGCATCACCTGACGCTCGGAGAGCCCCTTGGCGCGCGCGGTGCGCACGAAGTCGTCGTTGACCATGTCGAGGATCGTCGAGCGCAGCACCCGCGAGTAGACGCCGATGAACAGCACCGAGAGCGTGAACCACGGAAGGATCATGTGGCGGAGCCACTGGATCGGATCCGTCGTTATCGAGACGTAGTCGGAGTTGGGGAAAAGGCCTGCCTTGAAGCCAAGATAGAAGCTGACGATCGCCCCGAGCCAGAAGACCGGCGTCGAGACTCCGATCATCGAGAAGATCGTCAACGCGCGGTCGAGCCAGCGCCCGGCGCGCAACGCCGAGAGCAGGCCGAACACGACCCCGAAGAAGAACCAGATGATCCCGGCGCCGACCGCAAGCGACACCGTCGGCGGAAGATCCTGGACGATCACCGCTTCGACGTTCTGCTGCTGGGTGTAGGAGATCACGCTGCCGTCGAGCACCTTCCCCATCAATCTCACGTACTGGACGTAGATCGGCTTGTCGAACCCCCAGGTGTGGCGGACCGCGGCGATCTGCGTCGCGGTCGCCGTTCGCCCGGCGAGGCGCAGCGCGGGATCGCTGTTGGGGAACGCGAAGAAGATGAGGAAGGTAAGCACGGAGATCGCGAACAGCAGGACCACGCACGAAAGCGCGCGCCGGACGATGAACGCGGCCATCAGCGCCCGATCCTGACCTGCGAGCGCGGGTCGAGGGCGTCGCGCACACCGTCACCGAAGACGTTGATCCCGAGCACCGCGAGCACCAGCATGATCCCGGGGACGAGCGTCAGGTGGATCGCCGCCGGGATCAGGTGGATTCCGTCGCTGATCATGGTGCCCCACGAGGCGTTCGGGGCCTGTACGCCCGCGCCAAGGAAGGAGAGGCCGGCCTCGAGGAGGATCGAGTTGGCGAGGATCAGCGGGAAGAAGACGATGATGGTGGACGCGAGGTTCGGCAGGATTTCCCCAACCATGATCCGGACCGATCCGAGCCCCTGCTGGCGCGCGGCGTCGATGAACTCTCGCTCGCGCAGCGCGACCACCTGCGCGCGGATCGGCTTCCCGACGTAGGGGATGTAGACGACGCCGATGATCACCGCCGGCACCATCAATGAGCCGGCCTGGAGCGTGAAGAGCCCCAGGCTCAGGCCCCCGACCTGGAGGCTCACGCCGAGCGCGATCCCCAGCAGCAGCGCCGGATATGCCCACAGCAGCTCGAAGAAGCGCGACAGGAGGCCGTCGATGGGGCCGCGGAAGTATCCGGCGATCGTGCCGAGCATCGTCGCCAGGATCATCGTGATCAACGTCGCCACGACTCCGATCTCAAGCGAATTGCGCCCGCCGTAGAGCAGCCGCACAGCGAGGTCGCGACCGCTCGTGTCGGCGCCGAGGAAGAACTTGCTGTGCCACGTCGGCCCGGTCGGGATTCCCGTCAGGCCCACCACGTTGACCGCCTTGCCCCCGTAATGCAGGACCTCGGTGATGTTCTGCACGTTCGGTCCGACGTGCGCGATGTCGGCCGAGTAGACGGGTGCGAGCAGGCACAGGATGACGATCAGCAGGAACATCGCGCCGAACGCGAGCGCGACACGGTTCCGCCGCAGCCGCCGCCAGGCGAGCCGGTAGGGCCCGATCCCGGCAGGAAGCTCGGCGTCCGTGACGGGGGCCTGCCCTGTCGCGAGCTCGACCTCGGATCTGATTGGTGAAATCGCCATCGGAAGCCCGCCGCGAGATCCTACGACAGGAGACAGCCGGAGGGGCGACGTCGTCGCCCCTCCGGTGTTCCGCTTACTTGGCCAGCTGGAACGAGGTCCAGTCCCATCCGTAGAGGGTCGAAACCACCAGCGCCTTGTAGTTGATGTGCGTTGATACGAACTTCGGCCAGGTCTGGTACCCGTAGACCAGCTCGTAGGCCTTCTGTGCGGTGTAGTAATCCAGCGCCTGCCATTGGGCGGCGTGTTGCTTCAGCTGACTCGGCGGGATCGCGTCGAGCTTGGTGATGGCGTTTTGGATCTTGGGGTCGTTCACCTGGCTGAAGTTCTGGTTGTTGGTTGCCTGGATCGAGTTCTTGTCAAGTAGCAGATAGAAGTCGCCGGGGTTGGGGAAGTCCTGATTCCAGTCGGCGAAGCCTGTCTGGGCGTTGAGGCTGAGTGTCCCGATCGTCGGGAAATACGAATGGTCGGCGAGCACCTTAAGCGTGACGTTGAAGCCGAGCGCCGTGAGCACGCTCGCGTAGTAGGTGCAGAACTGCTGGCGCGGCGAGCGCGTCTCGCTCCAGACGGTCACGGCTGCGCCGGTGTCGCCGGCCTTGGCGATCAGCGACTTGGCCTTCGCCAGCGTCGCCGCGGTCGGCGTGGCGGCCGGATTGCCGTACGGGCACGGCTTCGTTGGGTGACCGATCATCGCCGGCGGCAGGAAGTAGCAGCCCGGGATCAGGTTGCCACCGTCGAGCCGTGAGAGCGCGTTGCGGTCGATCGACATCGTGACCGCCTCACGCACGAGCTGGTTGTCGAACGGCTTGGCCTTGGAATTCATGAAGAAATAGAAGTTCTGCACCACCGGGATCGTGCTGAAGCGGTGGGGCGCGTTGTTGTGGATCTGCGCAAGCAGCGCTGGCGCGATCGTGTCGCCGGTATCAAAGACGTCGGCGGCATTGCTGAGCACGTCCTCGGTCTCGGTCGTGGTGTTGGCCTCGACTCTCGCGTCGATCGTCACCTTGGCGACCGGGATCCCCGGGATCGCCTCCTTCGCGTAGTAGGGGTTGATTGCGCCTACCCACGACTGGTTGGGCACGACGTTGGTGATCATGTACGGGCCGACGCCGGGAGGCGGGTTGTTCGAGAGGTTCGTCATCGCCGTGCCCGTCGGCACGAGGGCCGACGAGGGGAAGGCGAGGATGTTCTCGAACGCGCCGTAGGGAGAAAGCAGGGTGACGGTGATCGTCCGGGTCGCGTTGTTGGACTTGATCCCGGAGATCGTCGTGGCCGTGCCCTTCGAGTACGCGTCCGCGCCGACGATGTACTGGGTGTAGAAGCTGCTGCCCCCCCAGTTCAGCTTGATCGCCCGCTCGATGCTGTAGGCGAAGTCGCTGGCCTTGACGGCTGCGCCGTTGGAGTACTTGAGACCCTTTCGGAGCGTCATCGTGTAGGTCTTGCCGCCGTTGGTGATCTTCGGCGCCCCGGTCGCCAGACCGGGGATCACGACGCCGCCGGCTGTCCCGTTCTTGTGGGCGTAGGTGTAGAGGGGCGTGTAGGCGACCCAGTCAGCTTCGGCGCCCTGGGTGGTGTACGCCTCCTGTGGATCGAGAAAGTCCGGCGCGGTCCCGTACAGGATCGTGACGGTGGGGGCCGCCGCGCTATGCGCGGCCCCGGCACTGGTGGCCCATATGGCCGTCGAAGTACCCAGCACGGCCAGTACGGCCAAGCCGAGCGATACTCGCAAACGTTTACGCAAGGGTTCCTCCTCGGGAAAAGGCACTGCTACTTACGGCCGAGTCTAAGTGCCGCGGTCGTAGATTGCCAATCGGAACCGTCAGCGGGGGACGCGGTGTCCAGCTCCGCCACGGAAAGACGGGCGAAGCGTCCCAAAGCGGCGCTGGCTCGGAGCGGCCTGCAATGGCACCTTGGGAGTCCGTTGCGCTTCAAGCCTGTCGACCCCCGACACGCGCCATCATTCGCGCATGCCCCGCGCACGCCCCACCCGCGACGACCGCCCGACCGACCGCCGAGACGCCGGCGAGGCTCGCACGCGAAAGGGTCACGCGCTCGCGCTCTTCGCCGGGCTGCCCCGCCGCTATGACCGTGCTGGCACCGCGCTCAGCTTTGGTCAGGACCCGCGCTGGCGGGCTGCGGTGGTCGCCGCGGTCGATGCCCGCCCGGCGGACCGGATCCTTGACGTGGCCACCGGCACGGGACTCGTGGCGCGCGACCTCGTGCGTCGCTACGGGGCTACGGTGGTCGGCCTCGACCAGAGTCCCCAGATGCTCGCCGCGGCGCACGCCCGCCTGGAGCGCTCACCGCAGCTCGCCGCGCGCATCACCCTCGTGCAGGGCGACGCCGAGCAGCTCCCCTTCGCCGACGGCGAGTTCGACCACCTGAGCTTCACCTACCTGCTGCGCTACGTCGAAGACCCCAACGCCACGATGCGCGAGCTTGCCCGCGTCGTGGCGCCCGGCGGTCGGATCGCGATGCTCGAGTTCGGCGAGCCGGCCGCCGAGCCGTGGCACACCCTGTGGAGCCTCTACACGCGGCTCGGCCTTCCCGTGCTCGGCCGCCTGATCTCGCGCGAATGGGCGGAGGTTGGCCGCTTCCTCGCCCGCAGCATCCCCGACTTCTACGCTCGCCACCCGCTCGCGTCGCTCGAGCCGATGTGGCGCGCGGCGGGGATCGGCGCGCTGCAGACCCGCACGATGAGCTTCGGCGCCGGTGTCGTCATGTGGGGCGTTCGCGATGGCGCGAGCGGCTGAGCGGCCGGCCTTCTACGCGCTCGCGCCCGGCGGCTGGCGCGATCTGGTCACGCTCCTCCATCCTCCCTACACGGCCTGGCACCTCAGCTACGTCGCGATCGGCGCGGCGATGGCGCCGGAGCTTCACGTCAGCCGCCTGCTCTACGCCCTCGCCGCGTTTGCGCTCGCCGTCGGCGTCGCCGCGCACGCACTCGACGAGCTCCACGGTCGCCCGCTGCGCACCGCGCTGAGCGACCACCTGCTGATCGCGCTGGCCGCCACAAGCCTCGGCGGCGCCTGCGCGATCGGCGTCTACACCGCCGTCACGGTGTCGCTCACGCTGATCCCCTTCATCGCCGTCGGGGTCTTCGTCGTCGTGGCCTACGACCTCGAGCTGTTCGGCGGGCGGTTCCACAACGACGCCACGTTCGCGCTCGCCTGGGGCGCCTTTCCGGCTGCCGCGGGCTATTGGATCAACGCACTCGACATCAGGGTCGAGGGTGTGCTCGCGGTCGCGGGCTGCTGCGCGCTGAGCATCGCGCAGCGCCGCATGTCTACGCCCGTCCGCGAGCTGCGACGGCGAACGGTGTCGGTCAGCGGCGAGCAGCGCCTCAGCGACGGGCGGATCGTGGCGCTCGACGCGCAGACGCTCGCCGCCCCGTTCGACGCCGCCCTCGCAGCGTGCTCGCTCGCGGTCGTGCTGCTGGCCGTCGCCCTGGTCGTGCTGCGCCTTCGCTAGCCTGACCCCCGTGTCCAGCCAAGACGAGCTCGCAGCCCGCTTCCTCGAGCTGCACCGCCCGGGCGAGCCGCTCCTGATGCCCAACCCCTGGGACGTCGGCACGGCGCGGATTCTCGCCTCGCTCGGGTTCCAAGCGCTCGCCACGACGAGCAGCGGCCATGCGATCAGCGAAGGCGGACTCGACGGGACCGTGACGCGCGAGCAGGCGATCGCCCACGGCGGCGCGCTCGCCGCAGCGGTCGATGTCCCCGTATCGGCCGATCTGGAGAACTGTTTCGCCGACAGCCCCGAGGGGGTCGCGGAAACGGTGCGGATGGCGATCGGCGCCGGCCTCGCCGGCTGCTCGATCGAGGATTACGCGCAGCGCGAGGATGACCCGATCTACGAGCTCGCGCTGGCGGTCGAGCGCGTCGCGGCGGCCGCTCAGGCGGCCCACGAAGGCGACGTTCACTTCGTCCTGACGGCGCGCGCCGAGAACCACCTGCGCGGGCGAGACGATCTCGACGACACGATCGCGCGCCTGCGCGCCTACGGCGAGGCGGGCGCCGACGTTCTCTACGCGCCCGGCATCGCGCGCGCCGAGGACATCCGCGCGGTCGTCGAGTCCGTCGGGCGCCCTGTCAACGTCCTCACCTTCCCCGGCGTCCCGCCGATCGCCGAGCTGGCGGAGCTCGGCGTCGCGCGAGTGTCAGTCGGCAGCGCCTTCGCGTTGAGCGCGATCGGCGCGCTGGCCGAGGCGGCCGAGGAGTTTCGCTCCGCGGGCACCTACGGCTTTCTCGAGCGCTCGGCGGCCGGGTCGCGCGCCGCCCGCGCCGCGCTCTACGGGTCGAGTTGACCGTCGTAGAGCGCAAACACCGCGCCCTGCGGGTCGGACACAACCGCGAACTTCGCCATCTGGATGTCGATCGGACCGGCGATCTTGGAACCGCCCAGCTCCTCGAGCTTGGCCAGCGACGCGTCGAGGTCATCGACGCCGAGGTAGACGAGCCAGTGCGGTGGGGTCCCGGGCGCCTGCGGCGCGGTGATGCCGCCGTTGCTCGCCTCGCCGACCCGGATCACGAAGTAGCCGTCCATCCCCTCAAACGGCGTCACCTCCCAGCCGAGCAGCGCGCTGTAGAACGCTTTCGAGCCCGCCGTGTCGGGCGATGACAGCTCGTTCCAGACGAGCGCGCCCGGTGCGTTGACGAGCTCCGCGCCGATCATCTCCCCCGCCTCCCAGATGCTGAAGACCGCACCCTGTGGATCCTGGATGACGGCCATCCTGCCCGCCTGCATGACGTCGAAGGGCTCGGCGAGGATGGTCGCGCCGAGCTCCTTGGCGTGTGACGACGACGCGTCCACGCTGTCAACCGTGACGTAGGACTGCCACACCGACGGCACGCCCGCCTCGCGCATGGCGTCCGGCTGGGGCCCGATCGCGGCGACGCGCTTGCCGCCGACCTTCATCATCGAATAGGAGGCGCCGTCTCCGACCGGCAGGTCCTCGACTTCCCAGTCGAACAAGGCCGTGTAGAACTCCTTCGCCGCGGCCTGGTCGCTGCTCGCCAGATCCGCCCAGCTGAATGTCCCGCTTGCGTACTGCGTTCGTTCTCCCATGGGCCGAGGCTAGCGCGCGCGGGGGGACGGCGCAGTGAAGATGTCGCGACGGCTCAGTCCGGCGCGCCGGTGCCGAGCGTGAGGCTGCCGCTGTGCGAGTGGCCCGACTGATCGACCCAGGCAAGCGAAACCTGGTCGCCGGGGTGATGGGTCTCCATCGCGTTCAGCAGGTCCGCCTGCGAGGCGACGGTCGAGCCGTTGAGCCCGGTGATGATGTCGCACTGTTGCAGGCCGGCCGAGGCGGCCGGCGATGGACCGCTCACGAGACCCTCGACGAGGACGCCCTTCGTGCTCACGTCGCCGGCCGAGCAGCTCGCGACCGCTTCGCTGGCCGCGGTGTTGTTGGCGACGAAGACGCCGATGATCGCGGTCGGTCCGATGTGGATCGACGAGGAGCCCTTGCCGTTGAGGATCTTGCTCGCGATCGACACGACCCTGTCGATCGGGATCGCAAATCCCGCGCCCGAGGAGGACTGGAAGTCGAAGCCGACGGAGGCGGCGGTGTCCATGCCGACGACCTTGCCGCCCGCGACGAGCGGCCCGCCCGAGTCGCCCGGCTCGATCTGGCCGTTGATCTGGATCAGGCCCTTGAGATGCTCGGACGACCCCGTGCTCGAGTCGCCGGCCGTGATCGACTGGTTGAGCGCGTCGATCGTGCCGCCCGCGACCGTCGGGGTCCCGCCGGCGCCGCCGGCGTTGCCGAACGTCAGCACGCTCGATCCGACCTGGACGCTCGAGGAGCGTCCGATCGGGACCGTCGCGAGTCCCGAGGCGCCCGCGAGCTGGAGGACGGCGACGTCGTGCTTGCGGTCGTAGCCGACGACGTGCGCGGTGTAGGTGTGGCCGTTACCGACGTCGCGAACGCTGATCATGGAGGCCCCGGTGATCACGTGGTTGTTGGTGATGACCTCGCCGCCCGGCGTGACGACCATGCCCGTGCCGGCCGCGGGGCCGCTGCCGGTCATCGTGTTGATGTCGACGATTCCCGGCTCGATCCGCCCAGCGGTGGACGCGTCCTGTGCCGATGAGCGGCGCGCGGCCGAGCCCTGCGGGAAGATTCGCTGGAAGCCGCCGCCCGACGGGCCGTTGACGCTCGAGGACGGCGTGGCGCTCGTCGGCCACAGGACATGCGAGAGGGCCGCTCCGCCGAAGGCCGCGAGCACGACGGTCAGGATCCCGGCGGCGACGAGCGGGCGCAGCTGGGCACCTGAGAACGGCGACGCGGGTGCCGGCGCCGGCTCGGGAGCAGGGGGCTCGAGCGGCTCGAGCGGCGTGAAGAAGGAGGGCTCGTCTGGAGTGGTCATGGTGAAGGCGGCGCTTTCAGGTCCGGGGTCGCGTCGTTTGCTCAAGTAGTGAATCGCAACCACATTAGGCGGGCCTCAAGGCAGCATTGAGGCCCGATAATCGGCGGAGCGCCCATCAACGCACCCGGCCGCGCGATTTGCTCGCGGCGGTGACACACTGGACACGTGTTCGAACGCTTCACCGAGTCTGCGCGACGGGTCGTCGTCGCCTCCCAGGAGGAGTCGCGCGCACTCGGTCACGACTACATCGGCACCGAGCATCTGCTGCTCGGGATCCTGCGCTCGGAAAGCCGGATCACGGGCGAGGTGCTCGGCGGGGCCGGGATCACATTGGAGGGCGCCCGCGCCGAGGTTGAGCGCACAGTCGGGCGCGGAAGCGCGGCGCTTGTGGGACAGATCCCCTTTACCCCGCGCGCGAAGAAGGTGATGGAGCTCGCGCTGCGCGAGGCACTTGCGCTCGGTCACAACCACATCGAGCCCGCGCACCTGCTGCTGGCGCTGCTGCACGGCGAGAACAGCGTCGCGGTCACCATCGTCGCGAGCCTCGGCGGGAACCCGGAGCAGATGCGCGGCGAGATCCTCGGCGTGTCGGGTCGCTGGCGCTCGGAGGGCGATGCGAGCGCTCCCGAGATCGATTGGGAGCAGGCACGGATCAGGTGGGACTCGCCGCTCGGACCCGAGCTGACGGTGCCGCTGCGGCTGGAGCACCACGCCGCGCAGCTCTTCCAGGATTCAGACGCCTGGGAGAAGCCGCCGTTGGCCGGCCTGACCGTCGTCGTAGAACGCGGCGGGATACACATAACCGGTGAGTCGCTGCTCGACATCCCCGATCCGGGTGAGTTGCGACGCGCGCTGGATGCTGCTGTCCAAGCCGCACGCGTCGCCGCATCCGAGCGGCGCGCGCGGCAGGCCGGGCGCGCCGAGCAGTTCCTGGCCGCGCTGCGCGCGGGTTAGCCGCGCGCAGTCGCGGTCGCCAGTCCGGCGAAGGCCAGCTCGACGGCCTCTGTGGGCGATCGTGCCGAGGAGACGCCGTCGACCTCGCGTCCGCCATCGGCGATCGTCCAGAACCCGACAGCCGCGACCGGCTTGCCCATGCGCACGGCGAGTGCCACCTCACTCAGCGCACCCCAGCCGGCGCCCACGGCGATGACAGCGTCGCTTGCCTGGACCACGAGCGCATTTCGCATCTCGCCGAGCCCGCTGGCGACGACGAGCGTCAGATCGGAACAGGCCTGCGAGCGGTCGACGCCGGGGACGATCCCGAGACTCAGCCCACCGGCCGCGGCCGCTCCGCGCGCGGCGGCCGCCATGACGCCGCCGAGGCCTCCGCAGACGACCACCCCGTCGCGCTTCGCGATCAGCCCCCCGACCTCCTCGGCAGCCGCGCACGCCGAGGCGTCTGCATCGCCCGGCCCGACAACGGCGATGTAGGCCGCGGCTAGCGCCGCGCGCCGCCGAAGATCCGAAGCAGCGAGATGAACAGGTTGATGAAGTCGAGATAGAGGCGCAGCGCTCCGAAGATCGCAAGCTTCTCGGCCGTTTCGGCGTTCGCGAAGCCGTGCGAGCGCATCGCCTTCAGGCTCTGCATGTCGTAGGCCGTGAGACCGGAGAAGACGAGCACGCCGCCGTAGCCGAGCACGAGGTTGAACGGGCCGCCACCGGTGAAGAGGAAGGCGATCGAAGCTGCGACCAGGCCGGTCAGCGCCCCGAACAGCAACCCGCGGAAGCGGCTCAGGTCGACCTTCGTCGTGTAGCCCACCGCGCCCATGCCGGCGAAGACTCCGGCGGCGCCGGCGAACGCGCCGACGATCGAGTTGGTCGTGTAGACGTCGAGCAGGATCGAGAAGACGAGGCCGGTCAGGCCGGCGTAGAGGAAGAAGATCAGCGCCGCGACGCGCACCGACACGCGCTGCGAGTTGAGGACGCCGCTCAGCGCGAAGACCATCCCAAGCTGACCGAACAGAGCGATGTAGAAGATCGCCTTGTGGCTCTCGAAGTAGTTGAGCGTCGCGTTGCTCTGGTGGAAGTAGATCGCGACGCCGGTTGTCAGCGCGAGCGCCAGGAACATCCATGCGAACACCTGCCGAAGGAAGTCGCGCTCGACGACGACGTCGTCGGAGCCGAACGCGGTGGCTGCTTCGTAGGCGGGGCTCAAGTCGATCGTTCCTTTCTCCGGCGGGGCTCGTCAGCCGTGACTGTAGCGGGCCGTGATCCCGCCGTCGCGTTGTGTTGGCGGCCGTCCAGGCGGGTAGATTGGCCTGCGAGCAGCCGTGAGCGCGGGGGTGCTCCGCCGGGCGAGCCGTCGAGAACGCGCCAGGGGCACCTTTGAGCGAAGACACCGAGACCGACGAAGCCGAAGTCGCCGCGTCCGAGACGCTTCCTGAGGCGACGCAGGAGGTCATCGACGAGATCCGAGCCGAGGCGCTCAGCGCGGCGGGGGCCGACGCCGACAACGAGTACGGCCAGATCGGCAAGCCGTTTGACCGCCGTTCGCCGTTCTACGTCGGATTCATCGCGGCTCTGGGCGTCGCCATCGCCTTCGCGCTCGCCTACATGGTTGTCGCGGCGGGGCAGATCCTGGTCCTGCTCGGCCTTGCGTTCTTCCTCGCTGTCGGCCTCGACCCGGCGGTCGTCTGGATCTACCGCCGCGGTCTTCCGCGCTGGGCCGCCGTCACGATCGTGCTCATCGCCGCGCTCGCGATGTTCGTCGGGTTCTTGATCGTCGCGGTGCCGGTGATCGTGACGCAGGCGGGCCATCTGGCCGACAACCTTCCCCACTACCTCCAGGTCCTCAAGAACCGCCACACCGAGCTCGGCAAGCTCAACTCCCGCTACCACATCGTTCGCAGCATCCAGAAGCTGCTTCACGGCAGCGCGTCGGTCAGCACGGCGCTCGGCGTCGGCAAGGTCGTGCTCGACCTGGTCACCTCGGTCGCCGTGGTCGTGATCGTCACGATCTACCTGCTCGCGGACCTGCCGCGCGTGCGGCGCGGCCTCTATCAGCTCGCGCCGAAAAGCCGACGCGCGCGGATGATCCTTCTGACCGACGAGATCCTCAACCGCGTCGGCGGCTACGTGCTCGGGAACCTGCTGACCTCGGTGATCGCCGGTGTCGGGACCTACGCGTGGGCGCTTGCGTTCGGCATTCCCTACGCGCTGCTGCTCGGAATCCTCGTCGCGCTGTTGGACCTGATCCCGATCGTCGGCTCGACGGTCGGCGGGATCATCGTCTCGCTCGTAGCACTGACCGTCTCGCTGCCGATCGCGATTGCGACGGCGATCTTCTACGTCGTCTACCGCTTCCTCGAGGACTACCTGCTGACGCCCAGGATCATGGCCCGCACGGTCGCCGTGCCCGGGCTTGTCACGGTCATCGCGACGGTGATCGGCGGAGCGCTGCTCGGCATCATCGGCGCGCTCGTCGCGATCCCGGTCGCGGCGGCGGTGAAGCTCCTGCTCGAGGAGGTCGCGGCTCCGCGCCTCGACGAGAGCTGACGCTCAGGCGACCGCGACGCGCTCGGCGCCGGTCGCGCGCCGGCGAAGGACGAGCAGCCCGAGCATCGCGACCAGCACGCACGTAACGGCTGCGACGCCGAGACCTGCGCGGGCGCCGGCCTCGGCCATGACCCAGCCGATGATCGGGCCGCCGATCGGCGTCGATCCCTGGAAGGCGACGAACCACAGCGACATCACGCGTCCGCGCATCGAGGGATCCGCGGTCAGCTGGAGCGTCGCGTTGCCTGTCGACATGAACGTGATGCTCGCCCAACCGACCAGCGCCAGCGCGACCAGTTCGACGCCGAGGCTCGGCGCCAGCGCGGCGAACGCGAACGCGACGCCGAAGGCCCCCGTCGCGATCACGAGCGGACGCACCCCGGTGCTGCCGCGCCAGGCGACGAGCAGTCCGCCGAAAACGGCGCCGACGCCCATCGCCGCGGTCATGAAGCCAAAACCGTCCGGCCCCGCGTGCAGACCCGAGCGAGCCATCACCGGGAGCGAGACCTGGAACTCGTAGGCGAGGCAGCCGACGACGGCCATCATCAGCAGTGGAACGGCGAGCTCCGGCGTGCGGGCGACATAGCGTAAGCCCTCGCGCAGCTGACCGGCTGCGCGCAGCATCGGCGGACTCGGTCGAAGCGCCGAACTGTCGAGCGTCAACAGCGACGCGACGACGGCGACGAAGCTCGCCGCGTTGACGAGGAAGCAGACGCCCTCCCCGACTGTCGCGATCAGGATCCCGGCCACGGCGGGGCCGACAACGCGCGCGACGTTGACGATGACCGAGTTCAGCGTCACGGCGTTGCGGAGGTTCTCGGGGCCGACCATCTCGCTCATGAACGACTGGCGGGCGGGGTTCTCGAAGGCGTTGTTGAAGCCGAGCAGCACCGCCAGGACCCCGATTTCCCAGACCTCAACGACGCCCGTGACCGTCAGCAGGCCGAGCGCGAGCGCCTGGAGGCCCATCACGCTCTGCAGCACGACCATCGCGCGACGCTTGTCGATGCGGTCGGCGATGACGCCGCCATAGGGGCAGAGGATCAGCACCGGCAGCGTCTGCAGCGCGACAATCAGGCCGAGCGCGGTGCTCGACTTCGTGAGCGTCAGGACGAGCCACGCCTGCGCCGTCATCTGCATCCACGTGCCGACCAGCGAGATCGACTGGCCCGACATGTAGCGGCGGTAGTTGGGGACCGACAGCGCGCTGAAGGTGACTCGGCTGGCCGCCAGGAAGCGCGCGCTCACCGCGGCCGCTCCCCGATCAGATCGGCCAGGCGCTCGAGGGCCCCAAGCGCGGCGCGGAGCGTTTCGCGCTCGCCGTCGTCCAGCTGCGCCAGGTAGCCGCCCAGCGCCCGCGCCCGCTCGGCGTGGACGCGTTCGCGGATGCGTCGCCCGGCCGCGGTCGCGGTGACGGTCGCGGCGCGGCGGTCATCGGCCCGCGATTCGCGGCGAATCAGGCCGAGGTCCGCGAGCTGCACGACGAAACGCGAGATCATCGTCGGGTTCATCGCCTCGATGGCCGCAAGCTCGGACACGCCGAGCGGCCCGCGACGGACGATCGTGAAGAGAACCGAGATCTGGGACGGTGTGAGACCGGAGGCCGCTACGGTCGGCCGGAGCCGGCGCGAGATGCGGCCGATCGCCGAGCGCAGGCGGTCGGCCGATTCGGCATCGAAGCCGATCTCGGTCTCCGTTGCGGCCAGATCCGCCAAGCGCCGTCCCTTTCGTCGATCCAAAGTATTTGCTTGCCGGCACGCATTTTAGCGCGGCGGTCCGGATCGCACAAGCGGAGCGCGCTCAGCAGGTCGGGTCCGTGGCGTTTGAGCGGCTGCTGACGAGCGCCTCACTGACGTCGCGCGGCTTGTACGCAAAGCCCGCATGCGTCTGGGTGTTGAGGTTGATCGCGATGTAGCCGCGCGCGTCGTGCGCCGCGCTGCCCGCAAGCCAGCGGCCCAGCGTCGCGCTTCGCATCGTCCAAAGAACGCATGAATCACCGCGGCTGTGGACGGTCCGAAACGAAACGGTGTAGGCGTCGGTCGGGAGCAGGGCGACGACCGCCTTCTTCGCCGAGCCAAGCGATGTGCCGTCGCCGATCGCCTGGACGTAGGCATCGACACGCTGGGTGCCCGATCCCACCGTCGCCAGCTCGACGAACTGCGCAGTCAGCCGCCCGCCGGCGCGAACGCGCCGTCCGTAACAGCCGCCGGTCGGGCAGGCCCCGTTGTACTTGGGGTGCGCATGCGTCCAATCGGCGAGGCTGGCCCCGAGACCACTCCACGCCGAGGCCGCACCGGCGCTCGCGCCACCGAGGCCGACGACCGCAGCCGCGAGCAGAACAGCGCCGCGCTTCATGTTTGAAGGTATACCCGAGCAGACCAGGGGGAACCGCCAGTGGAGGGGACGCCCCTAAGCGCGGAGGCTCGGGTGCTCCGGGCTGAGGTGGGCGTAGACGGCGCGGTGGCCACCGAGGCGCCCGAGCGGAGCGAGCGCTCGTGCGACCGCGCGCTGGACTCGCTGCGGCGGATGCGGAAGAGTCGGGCAGGAATCGCCGAGGTCGGCGACCAGCACGAGCGACTGCATCAGCTTCGGCATCCCCTTGCTGTTCGTGCGCCCGTCGCGCGCGAGCCCGAAGAAGGTCTCGAAGAACGTCTCGGTGTCAAGCGCCGGGCGGAACTCGACGCGCACGGTCGACTCGACGTCGCCCGCGTTCCACCAGCTGTGCGGGACGCCAGACGGGACGACCACCTCCTCGCCCGCGCGCGCCGAGCGGTCCCGGCCGCCGACGCGCATGCGGATCGTCCCCGACTGGACCCTGAAGCGCTCCTCCTGGCGCGAGTGGACGTGCGCCGCGGCGATCCGCCCACCGGCGCGCATCTGCACGTCGATCGCCAGCAGCTCACCGCTGGTGTCCCCGGCCGTCGAGACGAACGTCAGCCGCTCACCGGTGATGGGGTTGTCGATGGTCTCGCCCGCGATTGCCATCACGCCGCCGGTCTCGGGACGGCACGCCGTTGGTTGGATGCGCTCACCACGTCGGAACTATGCCCGTGGCGCGGGACCGTGGCAAACCCGATGCTCCCCCGCCTTCCAATACAGCACGACCTTGACAGCCGGGCATTGTGCCAGTCATAGTGGCGCATTCAGGGATGCTCGAGATACGCGAGACCACCGCCGAGAGGGACCAGCCAGCTCGATCTCAACCACTCGCAGGGAGGGCTCAGGCCGTCACGGCGCCCGACGTCGATGCGGGCGTGATCGAAGAGGCGCGCCGACGACACCACCGCCAGCGCGGCGCGCTCGCCGCCTCGCTGATCGCGGCAGCGGCGGCCGCGGGTCTGACTCTCGGCCTGATCGGTGGGGCGCGGCACACACAGCCGCCGGTGGCTGCGCGTAATCCGACATCGCCGGTGAGGATCAGCGGCGCTCCGCTCGGCGCAGCGACGCATCTTTCGCTGATCGCCTCCGAAAACGGCGGCCAGGTCTTTGTCGTCAACGTCGACCGCGCCACCGCCCGCGCCGTGCCGGGTCTCGGCGTTCCGGCGTCGCGACAGACCCTGTCGAGCCCGACTGTGTGGCTCGACGCCGTCCCCGGCGGCGTGGTCGCAACGGTTGCTCCCAAGCCCTGCCAGCCGTGCGAGCGCACGAACAGGAAGTTCTTGATCGACGCCAACGGAGCCGTGCGCCGCCTCGACCCGATCCGCCTCAAGCCGGACCAATACACCACGGCCGAGGCTGTCGGCTCGACCACCACGTGGGTGCTCACCTGGCCGTCGGGCGGGCACTGCACGCTCGCGCTCGAACCCGCAACGCGACCGCCCGTCCCTGTAGCCTGCGGCAGCCTCCAGACCGACACGCCTGCCGGGCTTCTCGAGCGGACGGGGAGCGACACGCTCCTCGTCAATCCCCAGACCGGCGAGATTCGCGAGCGCGTTCGCGGCAACGGAGGGTTTGACCTGCTGGGCAGGGGGATCGCGCTGACGAGCGTCTGGCCAAGCCCAGGCGACTCGTCGTTCCCTACCAACCTCGGGCTCCTCAACCTCGCGACCGGCGCGCGACGCGCGCTTGCCTGGCCGAGCATCCTGCACTTCGGCTACCAGGTCTACCCCGAGCCGCACGGGCCGCTCGTCGCGGTCGAGTTCGTCGATCCAGCCTACCCGCCGCACCGCAACACGATCGGCCAGGCGGCCGACGTCTGGATGCTCGACCCGCGCAGCGGCCACTTCACGCACGTCCCCGGCTTCCCGATCTTCGAGGGCCTGAAGGCTTCCCACGTCGCGTGGACCGCCGACGACCGACTTGTCACCGTCGTCGCCAACGACGGCGGCCCGACACTGGCCGTGTGGCGTCCGGGACAGCCCTCGCTGCGCATCCGGCGCGTCCCGGCCATCGAGGGATATTCGAATTTCGTGCCGCTGAGCCGCTGACGGCGCGCGCGATCGAACAGCCCCCGCGTCAGGCCGATCGGGCGCTCAAGACCTCGGCGGCCGTTGCTAGCGCTTCCACAGGCGCTCGCTCGCGATCGCCGCACCGCGGACCAGCGACTCGAGCTTGGCCCACGCGATCTGGGGGTGCACGCGGCCCCCGAGACCGCAGTCGGTGGAGGCGATGACGTTCTCGCGACCGACGATCTCCGCGTAGCGGCAGATCCGGTCGGCGACCAACTCCGGGTGCTCGACGACGTTTGTCGCGTGGCTCACGACGCCCGGCAGTATTCGCGTGCCCTCGGGCAGCGCCAAGCCCTGCCACACGCGCCACTCGTGCTGGTGGCGCGCGTTCGCAGCCTCAAAGGAGTACGCGCCCGCGTTGACGGCGAGCATCAGGTCGATGATGTCGGCGAGCGGAATGTCGGTGACGTGCGGCCCGTGCCAGCTCCCCCAGCAGAGGTGAAAGCGGATCCGCTCGCGCGGGAGACCGCGGATCGCGTGGTTGAGCGCTTCGATGCGCACGCTTGTGAAGCGCCGATAGGCATCGAGCGAGGGAGCGGGATTGATCTGGTCCCAGTTGTCCGCGATCACGGGGTCGTCGATCTGGAGCATCAGCCCAGCCTCGATGATCGCCGTGTATTCCTCGCGCATCGCCTCCGCGCACGCGTAGAGCAGCTCCTCGTCGGTCGCGTAGTGCTCGTTGGCGAGCCGGGCGCAGCTCGCCGGCCCGACGGCGTTGAGGAAGCCGTCGTCGAGGCCGTTCGCGGCGAGGGCCGCCTTGAAGTTCGCGATGTCGCGAGCGAGCGCCGTCTGCCCGCCGTAGCTGATCGGTCCGCGAACGACCGGCCACGGGCTGTCCGGGCTCCACGCGGGCAGCGCGACACCGGAGCGGGGATCGCCGTAGGCCTCGCGGAAGAGCACCCAGTCGCGGCGCTGCGTCATCGGCGCGAGCACGACCTCGTCGCTCGCCGCCTGCGGTGTTGTCGCCGCCGTAGCGCTCGTGAGCTCCAGGCCGTTCAGGCGCTCGAACACGTAGCGCAGCCACGGACCATAGTCGTAGTCCTCGCCCATCGGATGGCCGTACTCGCCGTCGCCGACCAGGTCGATCCCGACCTCCTGTTGAGCTCGCACAGCATCGGCTACAGCCGCCCCGAGCTCGCGCTCGTAGACCGCCTCGTCGGGCTGCTCCTCAGCCGCGGCTCTGGCGGCGAGCTCGATCAGGCGCGGCGGACGCGGCAGGCTACCCACGTGGGTTGTCAGGATGCGCTCAGAGTTCGCCATCTCGCCGGACGCGGACTTCTAGCACACGCTTGACGAGTGAAAGCCCAGGCATGGGCGGCTCGGTTCCCCGCCGGCACCCTCCGGCGACCCGCCCGACGGTCCCCGATGCGCTAGCGCTTGTTCTTCTGGCGCATCCGGCGAGCCGTCAAACGCTGGAGGCCCATGCCGATCCTCTCGCCGACGCTGCCCTCCGGAGGGGCGGCGCCGATCTGACGGGCGAGGCCGAGGTTGTCCCACTCGACCCAGCTCTCGACGACCTTGCCGTCCTTCCATCGGTCGATGCTGATCCCCGTCACCGACCCGCGGACGCCGGTCGGCGCCAGGCCGGCGAGCTCGCCACGATGCGTCCCCTCGCTGTGCCACCGCAGCACGACCTTGTCGTCGGCCGCGACCACGTCGTCGACGACCATCCGCACGTCAGGGAACGCGGCGCGGTACATGCTTACCGTGCGCTTGAACACCTCAGGTCCGGTCAGGGCACGCAGCTCAGCCGGGGTGGCCGGGTCGTGGTTGACCGCGTCCGCCGCCACAAGCTGGTCGACCAGTTCAAGATCGCCGTCGTTGAAGGCCTGCTCGAGCAGCCGGCGCGAGGCGTCCGAGAGATCGCCAGGTCCGCTCCCCGTCGCGGGCGCGTCGTGAGCACCGGCCGTCATATCGCTGGACATTCCGCTCACCTTCCAATTGATTGTGCGAGCGAGCCTACGCTCGTCGCGGCGCGCCAGTCAAGACCAGCGATCGCGCTTCCGCGGAGCGAGGCTCGCGTCAGGACGGCCGCCGACTGACCGGCTCCGCGGGCTTGCTCCCCCGCGGTGAGAGTGAGCAGGAACGCGCGCGATCGCCACGCCACGCCGCGGGTGGCTGCTAGCGGCGCCAGAAAGCCAACCGCTGCAGCGAAGCGGTGAGGATGTGACCCCACGTGATCTGCGCCTCCCGGCGCTCTGAGACCGCCTCGAACGGGCTCAGCCGCATCTCGCCGCCGCTGCCGAGCTCGATCGTGCCGTCGTCCTGCCGGGTGCCGTTCACGAAGATCCAGCCGCGCTCGATGCGGAGCCCGTCGCTCATGGCCCGAGCGTACCCGATCGCTCGTGGCGCATTGGCGGGGCCGGTATCGCGCGCGGCGATCGTCGCCCTGCGCCACGAGACGACGACTCCTACAGGCACGGCACTAGCCGATCACGACCGGGGCCCCCGCGTATAGTCGCCTGACGATGCCGCCTCCGGAGCACGGATCGCGGTCACGGCCGTGGTTCGTCCGTCGCCGCTACGGGGTGGGCTACCGACCGCTGGCCTGGCAGGGATGGGTGATCACCGGCGTTCTGGTGGCGGCCGTGATCGTTGTGTTCGCGGTGGTCCACGTCTCGACCGCGCGGATCGGGATCGTGCTCGCGATTGTCGCCTTCTACAGCGTCGTCGGATGGCGTCTGTCCGGCGAGCAGGATGAGGTCGGTGACGCAGACGACGAGGCGCCCGCGGTCGCAGCGCGAGAGCCGGTCGAGCGCACGCCGGAGCAGGTGGCGGCGATCGCCCGGCTGCGAGCCGAGGCGTCGACGCCGCCGCCCCGGCGCGGGCAGGCCGCAGACGACGCGATCACCGTAGAGGGCCTGACCAAGCGCTTTGGCCAGCGCACCGCTTTGGCCGACGTCTCGTTCAGCGTCGGGTGGGGCGAGGTGTTCGGTTTCCTCGGGCCAAACGGCGCGGGAAAGACAACGACCGTGCGGACACTCGGCACGCTGATCGCGCCGACCGCCGGTTCAGCCGTCGTCGCCGGCATTCCGCTGAGCCGCGAGAACGCCGTCGCGATCCGCAGCCGCATCGCGATCATGCCCGAGGCTCCGGGCCTGTACCCGCGCCTGACGGTCGCCGAGAACCTCGAGTTCTTTGCCGGTCTCTACGGGCTGGCGGACGTCCCGCCGCGGATCGAGCAGGCCCTCGCCACGGTCAACCTGGTCGAGCGCGCGAACGACCCCTGCGGCAGCCTGTCGAAGGGCCTCAAGCAGCGGGTCGCGATCGCGCGGGCGCTGCTGAGCGACCCGCGTGTCCTGTTCCTCGACGAGCCGACCTCCGGGCTCGACCCCGTCGCCTCGCGCGAGGTGCACGAGCTGATCGCCGCGCTGCGCGAGCGTGGCGTGACGATCTTCCTGACGACGCACCGTCTCGAGGAGGCCGAGCGGATGTGCGACCGCGTCGCGATCCTCAATACGACGCTGCGCACCGTCGGTCGTCCCGACGAGCTGCGCGAGCGCCTCTTCGCGCACTCGCTCGCGGTCGTCACGGTCGCACCGCTTGATGCGCCCGAGCGCGTGTTCGCAGGCATCCCCGGCGTCGCCGGCTGGCGCCCGGACGGCGACGGCGGATACGAGCTGACGGTGGCCGACCCGCGCGCGGCCGCGCCCGCGCTGACCAGGGCGCTCGTCGCCGCGGGCGCCGACGTGCTTCGGATCGGCGAGCGTCGACACTCGCTCGAGGACGTCTACCTCGAGCTGATCGATGAGGACGTGGAGGCGAGACGGCCATGACCATCGATTCCCGGCGCGTCCGGGCCGTCTTCGGCAAGGAGGTGCGCCAGTTCCGGCGCAACCGCGCGATCGTCGTGACGATGGGCATCCTGCCGGTGCTGTTCCTGACCGGCCCGATGATCAATCTCTTCTCGCTGACCGCCGCGACGAGCAGCTCGACCGTGCGCAACGTGGTCTCCTCCGTGCTCCTGCTGATGCTGGTCGTGCCGGTGATCCTGCCCGCCGCCGTGTCCGCCTACTCCGTCGTCGGCGAACGCGATCAGGGCACCCTCGAGCCCCTGCTGACCACCCCCGTGCGCCGCGGTGAGCTGATGCTCGGCAAGGGGCTCGCCGCCGTGCTCCCCGCGGTCGCGGTCACCTACGTGCTGTACGTGGGCTTTGTCGTCGCCGTGCGGCTGTGGGCGGCGCACGCCGCGTTCTCCGATGTGTGGCAGCTGCCGCCGATCCTGGTTGAGGTGCTGTTCGCCCCGCTGCTCGCCACCTGGGCGGTCTGCGTCGGCATGGCGATCTCGGTGCGCTCGAGCGACGTGCGTGTGGCCCAGCAACTCTCGACGCTGGCGAGCCTCCCGCCGCTCGGGCTGGCGATCCTGATCACGTTCCGAGTCATCTCGCCGACGGTGCTGTCGGCGGTCGCGATCGGCCTGGCCTTCGCCGTGCTCGACGGCCTTGCGTGTTGGGGCGCCGCGCTGATGCTCGACCGCGAACGCCTGATCGTCGGTCGGCGCGCGCCGCGTCAAAGAAGAGCCGGCCGCGCCTGAGGCGATGGCTCATGTGAGCTCGCGGGCGATTGTTCGTTCGTGCCGCAGCTCGGTGACCCTCGCGAGGATCAGGCTGGCTTCGAAGAGCAGGTAGAGCGGGACCGTCTCAAGCAGCATGGTGATCGCGTCACCGGGCAGCAGCGCGGCGATCGAGACACACGCGAGGATCGCGTAGCGGCGGTTGTGCCGCAGTTGCCGAGCGGTCACGATCTCGGCGCGAATCGCCAGGAGGATTGCGACCGGGATCTGGAAGAGCAGTCCCATCGCGAGCACCGTCATCGCCGCGAAGTGGTAGTACTGGCTGGCTTGGACGAGGACGTTGAACTGGCTGGCGTTGAAGTTCTCAAAGAAGCGAATCGCCGCCGGCAGGACCACGAAGTAGCCGAACAGGATGCCGGCGACGAAGAGTCCGGGAACCGCCAGCAGCATTGGCCGGGTGACCTTTTGTTGCTCGGGTTTGAGCGCCGGGATCAGGTAGGCGTAGAGCTGGTAGAGGATCATCGGTAGCGAGAGGATGAGCGCGAAGAGCAGCGTTATCCCGATCGTCGTCGTGAACGGCTCGCCGATGCCGAGCGTCACGGGCTTGTCGCCCTGCGGCGGCGCGGAAAGCCGTCCGATCGCCCGCTGAAGCGGCGGCCGGACCTTCCCCAGCAAGGCGCGCACAGCAGCGGTTATGCCGCTGCGGGGGACCTCGAGGGCATCGACGACGTGCGAGAGCTCGACGGCGACGGCGCGCGTGTTTTGCTGGTCGGTGTAGGTCGCGCCGAGCGGTCCATGCCCGGCGCGAACCTGCTTCTGGGTCTGGCTGACGAGCGGCCTGTTGACGAGGTGCAGCAGCGCATGGTTCTGCCAGAGGCAGAAGCCGAAGGCCGCGGCGACGACGACGAGCGACACGATTAGTCGCGTGCGCAGCTCGTCGAGGTGTTCGACGACCCCGACGCGCTGCTCGTGCGCGAGCTTCTTGACCGCGATTGCCATTGCCGGACGCAGTCCGGCTCAGGCGGCCAAATCGACTGGCTGCGAAGCGCCCACGGGGGCGCTCTCGACTGGGACGGCTACCTGCATCGCGATGGGAGCGGCAGTCGGGATGGCAGCGGCGGCGTCGAGGCTCACCGCATGGTGCACACCGCCGTTGAGGCTGTCCTTGAAGCCGCGCATCCCGTCGCCGAGCGAGCGCCCGATTTCAGGCAGACGCTTGGCGCCAAACACAAGCACCACGACGAGAAGGAGCAGCAGAATGTGGAGTGGGTTATCGAGTCCCATGGTGGGGTCCTCCGATTGTGCCCCGCGATGCGAGCCGGGGTTGGTTGTAAAGGTCTTGGCGCACCTTCTGCCGGTGTAGCGCCCGCGCGGGGCCTACACCGGCAGCGTGCTGCAGCGGGTGCGGGGTTAGCCGACGATGAACTTCGTGGCTGTCACGGCAGCGAGAATCTGCGAAGCGGTCTGGGGGATGTCGAACGGCCCGTCCTTCGCGATCGGCGAGCCCGCGATCGATCCGATCGCGCCGGCATGGCGCGCCTCGACCGTGACGATCGCCAGGGCGACGGCGAGCACCTTGGGGCTCTTGATGTTGAACGCCTGGCCTGAATAGGCCGCGACGCCCGTGTTCTCGAGGACGTAGGCCGTCGCCTCGAAGGTGCGCAGGTCGGTGACGGCCTTGCCGAAGTTGAACTTCGGCTCCTTGACCGCCTTGGAGCCGAGGGACCCCTTCAGCGCCAGCACGTGGTCGGCCTCGTCGGTCTTCGTGGTCTTCAGGAACGCCTTGACCGCTGCCGGGGCGCTCGAATACAGATGGGCGTAGGCCTGGTTGTAGAAGCTCGACTCGAGGTACTCGAGGGTCAGCGCGTAGTTCAAGATCCCCACGTCGCCCGCGCCGAACGACGCCGGTGGGCGCCCCGACCCGGCTGCCAACGCGCTCGGCGCCAGTGCGGACAGCACGGCCCCGCCGCCCATCAACGCACCTGCCCCAAGTCCCGCCTTCCGAAGAAACGACAGACGGGTATCGCCGCTCACGGCGGCGGCCGCCTCCGCGACCGCCCCATCTCGGTCGACAGTCTCAAGACTCAAAATATCGCTCACAACGCGCTCCGATCATGGATAGAGAGGACCGCGGCCAGCGCTCTAGCCGGACCGCATCACCCATACCTACGGGCCGCACGCAGGAGCGGATCATTCGGAGCCGGTCAGGACCTCGACAGCGCCGTCGTTGCGGCCGCCCACCACGGTGCCGACGTCGACCGCCGACCGACGCCCGGTCGTGATGACGCAGGGCGCTGGTGCCGACGGGGCGCTCGGCGCGTTCTCCCGCCGGCGCAGCGAGCGGGTCTTGTGCGTGGCGTGCCGTGGATCGGCGACGACTACGGCGGGGCTGCCAATGGCCGTCGTGCGATTGTGGGCGCCGCGACCGGCGATCGCGGCGCCGGCCGGGTCAAAGCGCCCGCGACCTCGCGAAGCGCGCGCGGATGCCCGTCTCGGCTGCCGCTCGGCTGCCTTCATGGCACCCGCACGCGGTTGCCTCGGCGGTGCAGCAGTCCCCCTTCTCGCTCGGCGCACAGCAGCTTGCCCGCACCTCCGCCTCACAGCACGCGACGTCGTCGCGATCGGTCAGCTCAGCCATGCGGACAGCTCCTCCAGCGCATCGGGGATGACGTAGTAGTACGCCCACAATCCTTGACGCTCGGAGTCAACGATCCCGGCCTCGCGGAGCACCTTGAGGTGATGGGAGACGGTGGGCTGCGCGAGCTCGAACAGGGGCACCAGCTCGCAGACGCACACCTTCCCGGCGTGCTTTCGCAGTACGTCCACGAGCTGCAGCCGGATCGGATCACCGAGCGCCTTGGCGACGCTGGCCATCCGTGCGGCGTGCTCGCGCTCAACATCGGGGTAGACGACCGGCTCGCAGCACGGCTGACCGTTGGGGCGCTTCTGCTTCGGCGTGAGTTCCAGATCGACGCTCATCAATCTACATATATCCATTGAACTGATACTTGTCAATGGGTAATCTGCGGCGCGTGCGGGTCCCAGCTGGAGCACCGCGATGAAGTACGTCCTGTTCATCTGCACCCACAACGCAGGGCGCTCCCAGATGGCGCAGGCGTTCTTCGAACACCAGGCGCCGGCAGATGTCCGCGCCGAGTCAGCCGGATCCGATCCCGCTCACGAGGTATGGCCCACGGTGATCGAAGCGATGCGAGAGGTTGGCATCGACCTGGCCGGGCGACGCCCAAGGAAGCTGTCGGTCGAGATGCAGCTGCACGCCGACTGGGCGGTCACGATGGGCTGCGGTGACGTTTGCCCCTACGTCCCGACGATGGTCGAGGCCTGGGACATTCCCGATCCGGCCGGCCGCTCGCCGGAGGAGGTCCGCGAGATCCGCGATCAGATCGCGGAGCATGTTCACGTCCTAATCGCCGAACGCCTCGATGAGATCCAGTCGGACCGTTCGGCACACGAATGGCGACTGCGGAAGATGCTTCCCTCGCTCATCAGCGAGTTCGAAGGACGGCGCTCGCCCGAGGAGATCCGCGCCTGCGCCGACGCGATCCTTGACCGCTACGACGACGTCCCGGTCCGCTCGGACATCCTTGCGCTCGCCAACCGTGCCGCCCACGACTGCCTCCAGCGCGATCACTGCGACGCGCTGGCCGTCGCGTGAGCGTGAACGCAGCGCTGCGCCGCAGCCTCCTCGCCGAGTTCCTGGGATCGGCGTTCCTCGCGGCCGTCGTCATCGGATCCGGCATCGCCGCTCAGCGCCTGTCACCCGGCAACGTCGGCCTCGAGCTGTTCGAGAACGCGGCCGCGACCGCCGCCGGCCTCTACACGATCATCCTGATGTTCGGTCCTGTCTCCGGAGGACACTTCAATCCCGTCGTATCGCTGGTCGATGCGAGCTTCGGTGGGCTGAGCTGGCAGCGCGCGCTCGCCTACGTCCCGGCGCAGGCAGCCGGTTGCGTAGCAGGCGCGATCACGGCGAACGGCATGTTCGCGACGGCCGCCGTCAGCATCTCGACCAAGCACCGCGGCACCCCGGCGCACCTGCTGGCAGAGGTAATTGCGACGCTCGGGCTGCTGCTCGTGATCTTCGCCCTCGCCCGCACGAAGCGGGCATCCTCCGCCCCGGCCGCCGTCGGCGCCTACATCGGTGCGGCCTACTTCTTCACAAGCTCCGCGAGCTTCGCAAACCCTGCCATCAGCATCGGGCGGATGTTCTCCAACACCTTCGCCGGGATTGCCCCGGCATCGGTCCCCGGATACGTCCTCGCGCAGCTCGTCGGAGGTATCGCCGCGGTGGTCGTACTGTGCAGCCTGTACCCGACGATCACGCCGGCTGACGCGGCCGACGCCGTGCTTCCCCATCCGGATGGCCGGACGCTCGCAAAGCCCGTGGTCGGTGCCTGATGGCAACCGTGCTGTTCGTCTGCCTACAGAACGCCGGACGCTCCCAGATGAGCGCCGCGCTGTTCGAGCGCGCCGCCGCCGGGCGCCACCATGCCATCTCCGCCGGAACGACGCCCGCCGAGCACGTTCATCCCGAGGTCGTCGAAGTCATGCGCGAGCTGGGCATCGACCTCGCCGACCGCAAGCCCCAACTCCTCGCACGCGACCTCGCCGAGCGCGCCGACGTCGTCGTCACGATGGGCTGCGGCGACGCATGCCCGTACATCCCCGGCAAGCGCTACATCGACTGGGACCTGACCGACCCCAGCGGACTCCCGGTCAACGAGGTGCGGACCATCCGCGACGACATCGAACGACGAGTCGCCGACCTCGCCGAGAGCCTCGATCGCTAGCACCGGCAGGCGCGTCGGCGGGGCCGACTGCGTCGGGTCTCGCCGCTCTCCTTTCACACTGTCGAGCGCTGCCGCGATGTCGAGCGGCGTCCGGCAATTATTGGCAGGCGCAAAGCGCCCTCGGCCAACCCCGCCCGAGGCCTGGCATGTCCCGTTCGGGGTCGGCCGTCACCGGTTCCACCGATGACCGGGCGTCGATCGATGCGTTTCTTCGCACACTGGCGGGGACGGCGCGTACGAGCTATAGTCGGAGCAGCGAATCCAGGGCGAGAAGGGGGTTCGGGGCGTGTACAGGGCGCGTTACCGAGGCGGGCGCGTGACAGTCAGCTTCGGTGTCATCGCGGCGTTTGTCGTGCTGCTGTCCGCGCCCACAACTCGCGCGGCGACCTCTGACTGTCATCTCCAGGGAGACTGGCGGCAGACGACCGCAGGCCAGTCCTCGGTATGGCATATCTCAAGCGATGGCCAGGCGACGGAGTCGGGCCTCGGGACGGCGCATGGAACAGCGACCCTGGTCGGAGACGTGCTGACGATCCAGTCGTTTCCGTCCGATCCGACCTTCGACGGCGTCTACAAATGGACGCTCGACCCGGACTGCCACGGCACGGGGACATTGACGTTCACCAACTCGCCGCGAGCTGGCCAGACACTTCAGAGCACGGTGGTTGGTCCACCGCCGACCGCGTCCACGGTGCGGTTCTCGTTCCACGCCTACGCGAATGACGTGAGGGTCGTGCCGCCGCTTGTGGGCCCCTGGCAGCTTGGGGTCTCGCACTTCAACGGCAGCGGCACGCTCGGATCGACAGTGTCGAGCACGATGTACAACACGTTTGCTCCTCGCTTCTCGCGCTATCCCTTCGCGCATATGTCGGCGGTCGTGGTCGGGTACAGCCACTACAGCGCCCCGGGCGGGGCGTACAAGACGTTGAACATGACGATCGAGGTGACCGCGACCAACGCCAAGTCCTGCGCACGCGGCGACCGTGGCACGCTGAAGCTGCTGCAAACCACACAGCGGCTCAAGAACGGCGCCTTGGGGGACGCGGTTGCCCTCACGTGGCCGGCAGGGCGGTGCCCGACGTTCTACCAGGGCTGGATCAACGCCGACGGCGGCGCCAAGACGAGTCCCCCCGTCGGCGGCCCGCCGAGCGGCGGCCAATGGGCGATCGTCAACATCTCGCCGTGAAGTCGGTCGGACACAGCCAGCGGAACCGAGACCTCCTTCATTTGCACCGGCAATGACTCATGGGCGGTGCTGGGCTCGAACCAGCGACCTCCTGCTTGTAAGGCAGGCGCTCTGACCAGCTGAGCTAACCGCCCCGCCGACGCCCGCAAGGCTACCGCGGGCGTCAGCACCAGGCCGGGGGCGCACCGCTCACGACATTGCGTAGGTCACGGTGACGTCGGCCTCGAGCGAGCAGCTCGGCGCGACGACGTCGGCGATGCGGGGAATCAGGCGCGCAGCGGCCTTCTTGTGGTGGTGGTGCTTCTTCACCGGCCCCGGGGTTGGAGCTCCGTGCACAGAGCCGACGGCGTTGGCGAACACGCGCGCGGTGCACAGGCTGCTGTCACTTGACTGTTCGGTGATGTTCTGCACGGCCCCGAGCGTGTCGCCGACCGAGGAGCTGAGCGCCGCGGCCTTCGTGTGAGCGTCGGTCAGTGCCGATTGCAGGGCGCCGAGATAGGCGCTTGAGATCGCGCTGCTGGACGCGTTCGAGTCGAGCGTGACGTTGCTCGAGCCGTTCACCGTGATCGTCGCGGGAGTGCCCGCCGCACCAGCCGTGCCGGTCGCGCCCGTACCGCTTGCCTGTGCGGCGGCGGCGCCGCCGCACAGCGCCCCGGCCAGGCATGCCGCCGCCGCCAGAGCCGCTTTCGATCGCAACATCCGTGCCTCCTGTCGTTCGCCAAAGATGGTTCCTGGGGAACCTACGCGCGAGCCCGCGATCCGTCACAGGCCGAAAGTGACGAGAATGCCGGCCATGACCCCCGTCGCGCGCGGCAGCTGATGGATCTGGGAATCGCCGGCCGCGTGGCCCTCGTGCTCGGTGCCTCCAAGGGAATCGGGCGAGCCACCGCCACCGAGCTCGCCGCGGAGGGGGCCCGCGTCGCGATCGCCTCGCGCGGCCAGGGGCCGCTCGCCGAGCTGGCCGCAGAGATTGGCGCGACGGCATTCGAGCACGACAACGAGAACCTCGACGCCGCGCCCGCGCTCGTGGAGGCCGTGACGGCGGCCCTCGGTCCGATCGCGATCCTTGTAACAAACGGCGGCGGACCGCCGACGGGCAACGACCCGCTCGCGTTCACGCCGGAGCAGTGGGACCTCGCCCACCGCACGCTGCTGCGCGCCCCGCTCGCGATGGTCAACGCCGTGCTGCCCGGTATGCGCCAGCGCGGCTACGGCCGGATCGTCAACGTCGGATCGGCGACGACGCGCGAGCCGGCGCCGCCGCTGATGCTCTCAAACGCCGAGCGCGCCGCGGCGCTCGGCGCGTTCAAGACGATCTCGACCTACATCGCCAAGGACGGGGTGACCATCAACACCGTGCTCCCGGGGCGGATCGCGACCGATCGCGTCTATGAGATCTTCGGTCGCGAAGGCGCCGAGCGGATCGGTCGCGAGGACGTCCCCGTCGGCCGGCTTGGAACCCCTGAGGAGCTCGCCGCGGCGATCGTCTTCCTCTGCTCGGAGCGCGCCAGCTACATCACCGGCGCGGCGCTCCTGGTGGACGGCGGCTTCTCTAGGCTCGTGTAGTGGCCGTCTCGCCCTACCTGGCCGATCTTCGCGCCAAGATCGGGCACGATCTCGTGCTCGCGCCGTCGGTCGCCGTGCTCGCACGCGACGAGACCGGACGCGTGCTGATGGTCCTGAACGCCGAAACCGGGCTGTGGCAGACGATCGGCGGGATGCTCGAGCCCGACGAGAGCCCGCAGCAGGCCGCGCGCCGTGAAGCCCTCGAGGAGGCCGGTGTCGAGGTCGAGCTGCGCGGCGTGATCGCCGTGGCGGGCGGACCCGAGTTTCGCCTCACCTACCCCAACGGCGATCAGGTGGCATACGTCACGACGATCTTCGATGCCGCCGTGCGCAGCGGCGAGCCGCACCCCGACGGCGACGAGACGGCCGCCGTCGAGTGGTTCACCCTCGAAGAGCTGGCCGCCGCGGAGACGGACGGATTCACGCGGGCATTGCTGTCGGCGGCGATACCCCCAGGGGGAATCGAACCCCCGCTACGGGCGTGAAAGGCCCGCGTGCTGACCGCTACACCATGGGGGCGCGGTCGCCAGAGTCTACGCGGCTCGACCGAGTCTTCCTCGCGCGTCACGGCGAGACCGACTACAACCGCACCGGCCGCTTCCAGGGGCAGCTGCCGGTTCCGCTGAACGCCGCCGGCAGAGCCCAGGCCGAGCAGCTCGCGGAGCTCGCCGCCCCGCTCGAAATCGCCGCGCTGTGGACGAGCACCCTTCTTCGAGCAGAGGAGACCGCCGCGATCGTCGCGTCGCGACTCGGTGTTGAGCCGCGGCCCGACGTTCGATTAATTGAGACGGACTGCGGCTTGTGGACCAACCGCCCCCATGACGACGTCGCGGCGGAGGATCCGGCCGCCTACGCGGCGTTCGTGCGCGCCGATCCAGACTTTGCGTTCCCCGGCGGAGAGTCGTTTCGCCACCAGACCGAGCGCGTCCTCGCCGCGCTCGAGGACATCGCGCGCGGACCGCTCCCGGCGCTCGCCGTGACGCACGGGATGTCGATCCGCGTGGCGCTCGCCGCGCTCGGCCACCCGATCGCGAACGTCCCCAACGCGGCGCTCCTAAACTGCTCGGGCGCGGCTAGCTCATCGGGTAGAGCACCGGACTTTTAATCCGGCGGGCTGGGTTCGAGTCCCAGGCCGCGCATCGTGCCGAGGCCGTCGCGCCAGGGGACGCGCCGCCGCTCGGATCGGTCCAGCTCACCAGCAGGTCCCGGTCGCCGACGACGCAGAGGTCAACGGACGGACAGGCGACGGAGTAGATCGTCGGATCAGGCGGGATGCCCACGCCGGTTGCGGAGGCACCAAAACGCCGGCGACGGTGCACGCAAACGCCAGCGCCACCGAGATTTGTTGCGCAAGACTCGACTCCCCTGGAGGACGCAGCCTGCGCGGCGCGAAGCGGCACGAAGCGGCCCCGTTAGGCTTCGAGGCCGCGTCCGAAGCGGCCAGACGGGTCCGAGTCCCGGGTCGCGCATAAGCTACAAAGGAGCATCGACAGATGAAGCGGCTCGCAGCGACCATCGCACTCCTCGGCGCCCTGGCGCTATGCACCGCCGCGCTCGCGAGCTCCCCGCTCAGCGGCACCTACAGCACCACGATCGGCAAGGGCCCGCTCGGCGGACGTCTCGCCGGGTCGTGGAGCATCGCGTTCAGTTCGCCCAGCTACACGATCAGCTACCAGGGGACCAAGGTCGCCGTCGGCAGCTACACGACCGGCGGTGGCAAGGTGACCTTCGCCGACAAGAGCGGGAAGGCGGCCTGTCCCGGCAAGGGCGTCTACAGGTACGCGCTGAGCGGCCGCTCGCTCAAGTTCAAGCTCGTCAGCGACAAGAGCGCAGCGTGCGCCGGCCGGCGTGCAGTGCTCGCCGGGACCTTCACGAAGAAGTTCACGGCCCCCGCCGGCACCGGGTATTGAGCGCTCCCAAGGTAGTCGCCTGCGACCGCCTGAGCGTGCCAACATCGTTGGCGGCCATGCGTCGCCCCTTCGCCGCCGCAGTGACCGCGACCGCCGTCCTCGCCGTCGTGGCGATGCTCCCGACCGCGTCCGTCGCGTCGCAGCGCGCGATCGCCGCGCGCTACCTCGCGATCGCGCAGGCCGGCAATCGCCACCTCGGGCACGATTTCGACTCGCTGGAGGGCGCGGACAAGAACGACCTCACACGCGCGCGCGCCGACCTCCAAGACGCTGCGGCAACCGAGCGGCTGTTCGACCACCGCCTGCTCCAGATCGCCTTCCCGCCTGCCGTCGAGGCGGTCGCGCACGATCTCTACCGCGTCAACCAGCTTCGCGCGCGACTCACGTTTGCCGCCTCGGTAGCGACGACGCTCGCCTACCTGCACTCCTATGAGCCGGTGCTCGACGCCGCCAACGGGCCCGTCGAGCGCGATGTGCGCGAGATCCGCCGCGCGCTGGGGCTGCCGCCGCCCGAGACCAGCTGAGCCTGCAGCTTCTCGCCCAGGCTGGTTGAAGCACCCCCGCGGCGGGCAGTTGAACTCCGATGAGAAGCCTCGAGCGCCGCATCCTCGTGCGGTGGGTCTACGTTCTCAGCTGTGCCTGCGTCGGTCTCGGAGTCCTGGATGTCGTCCTTCTCATACGCGCCGCCTGAATCCAACAGCGCACGGCCCGTCGCCAACTGCGCGCACTGCGGTGGGCCGATCCGAGCGGCCGAATGCTGCTGGCGCGAGCAGCGCAAAACGCCGCGCGAAGTTCCGCGGCTGTGGCATCCGATGTGTCTGCCCGATCTCTCGCGCGGTGTCGTGAGCTGGGCGAATCGCGCCGCGTAGCGGCGCCCCTACGACGGACGTCCAGCGCGCCTGGCCGCGGTTTTGGACGGATGTCCCCGGCCACCCGTCGAACGTCGCATCCTCCCCTTAAGGCCGCGTTCTAGACGACCGAGACCCTGTCCGACGGCGACTAGACACCGTCACTTGCGAACTTCTGCCGCCGACGCCCACGAAAGGGATCTACCACGTGATGCATCGAACCAAGAGAGGATTCGCCGTCGCCGGCGTGCTTGCCGGTCTCGCGCTCGCGACCCTTCCCGGCGCCTCCGCGCAGGCGGCGCTGATCAGCACGTCGCCCTGCGACGGGGCCACGCTGACCCAGCCGTTCCTGCCGTGGGGCGACTCCGCCCCTTACCGCCTGATACCGGGCGGCGACTTCGAGGGCAGCCTGTCCGGCTGGACCCTCAGCGGCGGGGCGCACATCGTCGCCGGCAGCGAGCCGTTCGCGTCCACCGGCGTGCTCGGCCGCAGCTCCCTCGACCTTCCGGCGGGTTCGAGCGTGCAAACGCCGTTCACGTGTGTCAACGCCGCGTATCCCACGTTTCGCCTGTTCGCCAAGAACAACTCGCTGCTCTCCGCGGTGGTGGTCTCGGTCATCTACCGCGTGCCGCTCGTCGGCCAGGCGACGCTCCCCGTCGGCGCCGTCGCGCTCAGCCCGAAGTGGGCGCCGACGCTCCTGCCGATGTTGACCGGCTCGCTCGTCGGCGGTCTCCTCAACGGAGGGACGGCGCAGGTCTCGCTCCGCTTCACCGCCCTGACCGGCAACACGCAGATCGACGACATCTACGTCGATCCGCGCCATATGGGCGCCTGACGCTCGACTCCGGCCGCGTGTAGACGCCACGTTGGCGTCGCACGCGGCCGCGAAATCCGCCCGCCGCGGTTCAAGCGCCGCACCGGCGCGCGCCGATAAATCGCGTTGATGCTGCGGACGCCGACGGCGGGCGAGGATCAGGCGCTCCTCGCCGAGACACTCCAGATCCCGAGCGCCTCCGTGCGCGGGCGCGAACTGGTCGTCGAGACCGCCGCGAACGCGCTGTTCGTGGCGGCCGTGGCAGCGCTGTGGCTGCTCGCCCCGCCGCGCTCCTTCTCACTCGCGCCTGCGCTCGCCTGCGTCTTGGTTCTGCTCGTCGCACGGCGGATTCGCATTGACACGCCGTTCGGCTTCACCGTCCCGACCCAGCTGGCGTTCGTGCCGCTGCTGTTCGCCCTCCCGATCGCCACCGTTCCGATCGTGGTCGCCGCCTCCGGCGCGCTGGTGCGCGTGCCCGATGTCATCAAGGGCGACCTGCCGCCGTCGCGACTGATCCACTCGGTCGCCAACGCCTGGTACTCGGTCGGTCCGGTCGCGGTGTTCGCGCTCGCGCACACGGCGCCGATCGACGCCGGCCCAGGCCTGCTGATCGCCGCCCTGGCCGCCCAGTTCGCGGTCGACTCCGTGGCTTCGGGGGCTCGCTTTGCGCTCGCCCGCGGGGCGACCTTCGCGGAGCAGCTGCGCGAGTCGTGGGTCTACCTGGTCGACGCCGCGCTCTCGGCGGTCGCGCTGCCGGTCGCCGAGCTGATCCATCACTCGGCGGTGATCGCGCTTGCCCCCCTCCCAGCAATCGGCCTCGTCGCGCTGTTCGCGCGCGAGCGACACGAGCGCCTGCGCTACCTCCTCGAGCTCTCAGATGCCCACCGCGAGGCGCGCGATGAGGCCGTCGAGGCCTCGAACATGAAGTCGGCCTTTCTCGCCAACATGAGCCACGAGATCCGCACGCCGATGAACGGCGTGATGGGCATGAACGAGCTGCTGCTCTCGACGGCGCTCGACGGCGAACAGCGGGGCTACGCCGAGCAGGTCGCGCGCTCCGGCGAGCACATGCTCTCGATCATCGACGACATCCTCGACATCGCGCGGATCGAGACCGGCAAGGTCGAGCTCACGCTCGGCGACTTCGACCTGCGCGAGACGATCGAGCAGGCTGTCGTGCCGGCCCGTCTCGAGGCGAGCGCGAAGGGCCTCGAGTTCGCAGTTCACGTCACCGCGGATGTGCCGCGGCGCGTGCACGGCGACGGCGCGCGCACCAGGCAGGTCCTGATGAACATCGTCTTCAACGCCGTCAAGTTCACCGAGCAGGGATCCGTCCACGTGCTCGTCGCCCGGACCGGATCCGGCGATCGCGTGCGCTTCGAGGTCACCGACACGGGAATCGGGATCGATCCCGACCAGGTCGAGAGGATGTTCGAGCCGTTCGTTCAGGCCGACGTGTCGCTGACGCGCGCCTACGGCGGCAACGGCCTCGGCCTGGCGATCGCGCGCAAGCTAGTCGAGCGGATGGGCGGTGAGATCGGGGCAGGCAGCGAGCCGGAGGCCGGCAGCACATTCCACTTCGAGCTCGATCTTCCCGCCGGCGCCGAGCTCGCGCCGGCACACCAGGCGCGTCAGCGTGACGTGCTGATGGAGTCGCGGGCGCTGCCTGCCGATGCGCCGGCCGTCCTCGTCGTCGAGGACAGCCCCGTGAACCGCGTCGTGGCGACGCGGGTCGTCGAGCGCTGCGGCTACCACGTCACCGCCGTCAACAACGGGCAGGAGGCGCTCGACGCACTGTCGGCTCGCCACTACGACGCGATCCTGATGGACTGCCAGATGCCCGAGCTCGACGGCTACGAGGCGACACGCGAGATCCGCCGGCGCGAGGCAGGCGATCGCCACACGCCGATCATCGCCATGACTGCGCACGCGATGACCGGTGATCGCGAGCGGTGCCTGCTCGCGGGCATGGACGACTACGTCTCCAAGCCTGTCCGCGCGCAGGCGTTGGGGGAACTGCTCGAACGCTGGGTGACGAGCTCGGCGCACGCCACCGTCTGAGCAGGTTCTACCGCCTGCGCGCCGAAGTCGCCCCCGATGCATATCCTCGTCGGCATCGCCGGTGGCGTGCTCGTCGTGCTGATGCTCTTCGAGATCTTCCTCGCGTTCCTGCTCCCGCGGCGCGTCAAGCGCGACCCCCTGCTGGCGCGGCGAGTCGCGATCTACCTGTTCCGACCCTGGCGCGCCGTCGCGCGCCTCCTGCCCGCTCACGCGGGCGACACGCTGCTCGGGATGTACGGGCCGTTCGGCCTGCTGCTCGACCTCGCGCTCTGGGTGGCGCTGTTGATGCTCGGCTACGCCTGCATCCAATGGGCCGACGGATCCCATCTGGGCGCCGTCGGGCAGCCCGTCGACTTCGGCCGCGACCTGTACTACAGCGCGGCGACGCTCGTCGCATCGAGCCCCGGCGGCCTGTCGTCGCACACGGCGCTGGCGCGGGCGCTCCAGGTGCTCGAGGCGGCCACCGGGCTGGCCGTCCTGACGATCGTCATCAGCTACCTGCCGTCGCTCTACCAGGCCTTCTCGCGTCGCGAGACGACGGTCTCGCAGCTCGACGCTCGGGCGGGCTCGCCGCCGTCGGCTGGAAGGCTCGTCGTGCGGGCCGCCGAGCGTGACGGGTGGCCGGCCGTCAACGACTACCTGCACGAGTGGGAGGAGTGGTCGGCGGAGTTGATGGAGACCCATCTCTCCTATCCGACGCTCGGCTTCTTCCGCTCCCAGCACGTGAACCAGAACTGGCTCGCCGCGCTGTGCACGATCCTCGATGCGAGCGCGCTGGCGATCGCGGCGGCACCGGCGGGCGCCGTCGAGGAGGCGCGCTTCACCTTTGCGATCAGCCGGCACGCGATCGCCGACCTCGCCTACACCTTCCGCGTGCAGCCCGCGGCGCCCGACTCGGGCGACCGCCTCCCCCCCGCGGACTTCGAGGCCCTGATCGACGAGCTGCGCCGCAGCGGGGTCGAGCTGGGCGGCGCGCCCGAGGAGATCCAGGCGCGCCTGACCCGCTTTCGCAACTTCTATGAGCCCTACGCGCAGGTCCTCGCCGAGCACCTCGAGCTGACCCTTCCGCCGTGGCTCGCCCCGGAGTCGGCAACGGACAACTGGCGCACCGTGTCGTGGCATTGAGCGCGGAGCCCGGCGTGTGCGTCCCACCGAATCGCCGCCGGCGCAGCGCCTGAGCCGAGGAGGTCCTTAAAAGGACCGGGGGCCCGCTTTCGCGGGCCCCCGGCCTTGCTGCTCAGCGCTTACGCGCGTCTCTTCCCGATCAAGCGGGGGAGACCGTGATGCGATGCCCCTTGGCGAAGTGGATACGGGCGGTCTTGCCGGCCCGGAGCTTCACCTTGAACGTACGCACCAGCTTGTGACCCTTGAACGCACGGATCATCACGTAATCGGACTTCGTGCCGGTGCAGCTCAGACGCACGGTCGCGTAGCCACGCTTCGCGAACATGTGGAGTGCTGCAACCTTGCACGACGCCCCGTGCCCGATGGCCAGCGGCGTGATCGCAATCCCCGGGGCGCTGGGCGCCGTGGGGGTCGTGACCGTGCCGGAGTTCGTCGAGCCCTGGTCCAGGTTGAGCCTGAACGCGGGGATGACCGTGGGCGGCGTGGTCGACGTCACCGTCGACTGCTGCCCGAGGGTCGGGATGTTGACGTCGCGGTAGAGATCCTCGTTCCAGAAGAACGCCACCACGTCGGCGCCACCAGCGCTGCCACTGACGTCGACGGCGATCGTGCCGTCGTCACCAGTCCGACCGCACTCGAACGTCGTGCCGACACCATACGGCGTTGCGGCCGTATGTCCGGTGCCGTCATCGACGACCGTGCCGTTCGGCAGCACGACCTTGCCTGCGTCAATCACCAGCGAGGCACCGGGTGCCGAGAAGCACACGATCTCGTTGGCGAAGGGCTGGCCGTTCACGTCTGTCGCCGTAGCGACCACGACGCTGACGTCAGCGCTCGACAGGTTGTCCTTCGGATACGCCGTGAGCGTCTTGCTCCACTTGGAGACGACGTTCTTGGTGATCGTGTTCGCGCCCGCGGGCGGGATGAACGGCACGGACTCGTACGGATACTGAGTCTGAGCCGAGATCACCGACGTGCCGATGTTCTTGCCAAGCAACCCCTGGAGGTCGCAGCCGTAGTCCTTGTCGATCGCAACCGGCGGCGTCGGGAACCCGGTGCCGGGGTTGTAGTCGACGTAGGCCTCGCCACGCTCGTCCGTGTACACGGTGAGCTGGGTCGGGTAGTACGGCAGCTGGTAATAGCCCGGACCAGGATCGTTGTTGACGTCGAGACGTCGCAAGCAACCGTTGGAGCCGGCTGTGTCCGTCGTGGACACGTTCAGAGCCTTCCAGAAGGTGTACGGATCAGTCCAGCCCTGGCTGAAGCCGGGGAAGGTGTCACCGCTCCCGGCCGTGCGGCCACCCTCGTAGGCACCGGTGATACCGGACGCCTCGGAGATGCCACGCAGGGTCGACGGGATGTACTCCTGGTAGAACGGGTTGTAGAGGTTGCCCAGACCGCTCGTGGTGAGCGGCTGCGGGTCAGGATCGGTCGGGCTGGCGTTGCCTGTGAAGTCATGGCTGTAGACCAGGTACTTCGAGACACCGTACAGACCGCCGACACCACCCTTGCCAATCGTCAGCGTGACCGGCAGAGCCGGCATCGGGGCGTCGTCGTTGTTGAGGCGCCCGTCGCTCAGCAACGTGCCGTTGGAGGCCAGCGGGTCATACGGCCCGATGGTCCCGAACTGCGTCATGTCGCCGAACACGCGCGAGAACGAGAACGCGTTCCCGCCGTTGCCGCTACCGGTTCCGTCGTTCGCGCAGCTGTCGACCGCGTCGATGGACGCGCCGAACGACTGCAACGGGCCGGTCAGGATCCGCGGGTTGGCGGAGTCGAGCCGGCACGGATCCGAGTTGGACCCTGTGCTGGCGTGCGTCAGCGTGTTGGTCGGGCCGCCGTGGATGTCCCACAGGTTGCCGCCCTGGCCGCCGCCAACGCCGTTGTTTGAGGTGTTCTGAGTCGACGAAGCCGCCAGCAGGTTCGCCAGCGGAACCCATGAGTTCGGGAGCGTGATCCAACCATTGACCACGCAGCCGCAGTGCGAGAAGTAGTCGGCGTTCGTCGTGTCGGTGCCGAGATCCTCGATCGGGAACGAGCCGGTGACCCGGACCTGGATGAGACCGTTGTTGGTCGCCGGCGTGTTGTTCGCGCCGTGGTCCCAGGAGTTCGGGTCGTAGGCCGTGTCCGCGCCCCATGCGTCGAGGCCGAACTGGTTGAGGACCGCTGTGTCGCCGAGGAACTGACCGGCGTTGTACACGCCCAGCGCGCTCAGCTGACCGGTGGCGGTGTAGCTCGTGCCGCCGATCGTGCTCGGGCTGCGCGGGTCGGGGAACTGCGCGGTCGACGTGGCACCGTTGTCCCCGGCCTGAGTCGGGAACTCGATGCTGCTCAGCGAAGCCTCCGACAGCTTCGGCGCGTTCGCCGTCATCCAGATGACGTTGAACTGCTCCGAATACACCGGCGTCTGAACGGGGCCGCCGTTCAGGCCGTTGTTGTTGCCGCCCAGGCTCTCGCTGTAGACGTTCAGCGTGACCGTGTCCAGTCCGGGATGCAGCGAGCTGATGTCGGCCGAAACGCAACCCTTCTCATAAGCATTGTCGGGAGCGTTCGGGGCGAAGAAGTACGCCGAGCCCTGGTTGGTGATGAACAGGTTGGTCGCCTGGCTCCCGTCGAACGTGGGAGTTCCCTGCGTGGCCTGGTCACCGGTCCAGAGGTTGGTGTTCCACTCCGCCTGCTGGAACTGGCCGCCGAACGGCAGCGGCTCGATGGCGTTGTCGCAGGCCACGAGACGGACATCCTCGCCGACCCATGCCAGCGTCGGCACATTCGCGGTCTGCGGGCCGTTCTCGGTCTGCTCGAACGGATTGTTGCTCGTCGGAGCCGGGTTGCTGAACCCGGCGACGACTGGGTACCCGGGGGTACCCTCCCCCGGGTTCGGGGCAGCCGAAGCGCTTACGGCCCCCAATCCCAGGATGGCGGCGGCGGCAAAGCTTCCTAGCGCCGCCTTCATTGCCAATTTCGGTGGTCTCACAAACTTCCTCCGTGCTTGTTTTGTGCTGAGGCCGCACCGAAATGGGTGCTGCGATCGATCCCACCGCGTACTACGAGCGGAGCGCGGCCCTGTATCAGGCAGAGTAGGCACCTGCGCGGACAACGGCAATCGCCACGGCGGATAGTCTTTACTCCCCCGAAAGGGTAGGTGCCCACCGGCGGTTGGAGCACCGTGGGCGGATCCTCGCGCGTACGGCATTAACAGGCGAAGATCCGACTTCTTACTACAAAACGGTAAAATTACCTAGCCTGAATGGGTAGGTATCTACCCGGACTGACCGACTTTCCGGTAGATCTACCTGCCGCCGCGGCGCATTCGGGCGTAGGCCTGAGCGGCCTCGACCCGATTGCGGACCCCGAGCTGCGCGTAAACAGCCCTCAAGTGAAACTTGACGGTGTTGTGAGAGATCATCAGCTCCTTGGCGATCTCGGTGTTACGCAACCCTGATGCGACCAGCTCGAGAATCGCGAACTCGCGGGCGCTGAGCCCCTCCGCGCCCTGGCGCGGCGGACGCGCGGCGTCCTGCCAGCCGGCCGGGAAGACGCGCCGGCCCTCGTGGACGTGCAGCAACGTGGCGCGCGCCTGCTCGGCCGAGTCGGTCTTGTCGATCACGCCGTCGAGGTGGTCGGCGCGGATCGCCGCCGCGGCGCCCGCCGTGAGCGCCGCTGTGATCAGGACCAGCTTGAGGTCGGAGCGCTGCTTGCGCACGCGGCCGATCGCGATCCAGTCGACCGGGCGGTCGTCCAGGTCGATCAGCAGCAACTCGGCGCGCACGGCGGCGAGCTCCGATATCAGGTCCTCGACCGTGTCGTAGGCGGCGACGAGCTCATAGCCGTCGCTCGTCAGCATCCAGGCGACCGCCTCGGTCCAAAGGCCGCGCGTCCCGCCCAGCAGCGCCACGGCTATCGGTTCGACAGCCGCGCCGGAGTCCTTGGGACCCCGGTCGCCTAGCGAGCGTTCCGCCATCACTGTCGACCCCCTCGCGCTCAGTTGACGAGCGCTCCGTCGCGATCGATGGTCGCGATCGCCTCGATGCGATTGCGGACGCCGAGGCGGCGGAAGATCTCGCTGATATGAAACTTGACGGTGTTTGGACGGAGGCCGAGACGCTCGGCGATCTCCTCGTTGCTGTAGCCCTGGGCCACGAGCTCGAGCACGTCGACGTGGCGCGGCGTGAGCGCGACGGTATCGGGAACGGCATGCCAGCGCGCCGGCATCACGGCGTGCCCGGTGCGGATGTGCGCGACGGCCGAATAAAGCTCGCTGACCGAGGACTCCTTGAGCACGACGCCGTCGACCCGGCGCGTGTTGGCGCAGAGCACGATCTCGTCGGTCGCCTCGGCGGCCAGCAGCACGAGCTTCGCGGGCAGGCCGATGTCGAGCAGCCGGTCGATCACCTCGGCGCACTCGCCGCGGCAGTCGTCGGCGTCGAGCACGATCACGTCGCACTGCAGGGCGGCCGAGCGGCAGTGCTCGTCGAGCTCCTCGACCGAGCCGAACCCGCACTCGACGCGCATCCCGGGCTGGGAGTCGATCAGTCCGGCGATCATCGCCCGGACGAGGCGCTGCCCACCGACGAGCACGAGCGACGCGACGCCGGCGGCCAGCGGCATGAGGGCGTGCGCCGTCACCTCGCGCGACCTCGTCGCGTATCCGTTCTCCGGTTCCACAAGCAGCGTGCCCGCCACCACAGTCTCTCCCGTCGGCCCAGCGGCCGTTCCTGCTGCGTCTTCTATGTGCCCTGCTTCCGGACTCCCGCTGCGCGGCGCCGAGGGCAGGGATCCCCCGGTGGACAGGTCTACCACGCCACGCTCGCCCTTAGCATCGGGCAAACGCCCTGAGATTAGCCCACCGGAGCCAAGCGGCGTCATGCGGGCAGCGTCATGCCTCATGCGAGAACTCCTCGGCGCGGCGGATCAGCTCGCGGCGTGAATGCATGCCGAGCTTGGCGTAGACGCGCTGCAGGTGCGAGGAGACGGTCTTCGGCGATAGGTGCAGCGCCGCCGCGATCTCGCCGTTCGCGAGGCCCTCCGCGGCGAGCGCCGCGACGCGCCGCTCCTGGGCCGTCAGCGCCGAGCCGTCGTCGCCGCGGCGGCGCCGCCGTCCGCCGCTCGCGGCGAGCTCGGCGCGAGCGATTCGGGCGAGGCGCCGGGCGCTCGATCGCTCGCAGAGCGTCAATGCGGCGGCGAGCGGCTCGCGAGCATCGCGCGGGCGCCCGGTGCGCCGCAGGTGCGTGCCGAAGCTGATCAGGGCCTGCGCATGCTCGAGCGGACAGCCGAGTCGCGCGAACTCCGCGACGGCCGCCGCGTAGAGCTCGTCGGCCGCCTCGCGCTCGCCCTCGAGCGCCGCGACGCCGGCGCGTCCGAGCGCGGCGACGGCCGCCGGCCAGCGGCTCGGCAGCGCGGCGGCGCGCTCGTCGAGCTCGTCGATCAGCGCCTCGGCCTCGTGGCCCCGCCCGGCGGCGAGATGCGCGGCGAGCGCGACGCCCGCCCACGGCACCAGACACGGCTCGAGCCGCCCGCCCGCACGGGCGATCTCGGCGGCGCTCAGCATCATGTCCGAGGCCTCGGCGTGGCGACCCGCGGTCAGCGCCGCGCGCGCGTCGAGCAGCGCCAGCCACAGGCCGACGACGGCGAACTGGCCCGGCGGGATCTGCTGCTGAAAGCGGCGCAGCGCCTCGACGTGTGTGGCGGCGCGCTCGTCGAGACCGAGCTCGCGCAGCAGCACGGCCGCCGCGAGGTCCGACCACGGCTGGACCCGGCGGTCGCTGACGGCCGAGTTGCGCTCGACGAGCTCGAGCGCCTGCTCGAGGCGGCCCTGGCGCAGCAGGACGTCGGCGTAGGCGACCGCGAGGCCGGCCATCAGAACCGGCGCCCCGGCCTGGACGGCTTCCTCGTACTCGCGCTCGAAGACGATCGCCGCGCCTTCGAAGTCCTCGAGGACCTTGCAGATGTTGAGCGCGTGGACCGCGACGGTCAGGTTCCAGCCCTGCGCCGACCACAGCGAGCGCGCCCCGTCGCGACGGACCTCGGCGGCCGCCGCCGCGGCGTCGCCGGCCTCGCAGCGGCAGACGAGCGCCGCGTAGGCGCAGACGAAGCGCAACACGCGCTGCTGCGGCGTGCCGTCGCCGGCCAGCTCCAGCGCGCGGGCCGCGGTGTCGAGCGCCCAGCGCGCCGGCGCGCTCGCCAGGCACGCCAGCAGCGCGTCGCACAGAACCTCTACTCGATCCTGAGGGTTCGTCGCCACGGCGGCGGCCTGCATGAAAAGCTGCTGGGCCTGAGCCGGGCGGTTGGCGAGGCCTTCGACGCGAGCCAGCAGGCACAGCGCCTGGGCGCGCGTCGGCGCGTCGAGCTCGCGCGACAGAAGCTCGGTGCAGAGCGCCCGCAGCGGCGCGACCTGCGCCTGGGCGACGAGCACCCGGCCGTAGAGGAGCAGCACATCGGTCGGCGGCGAGGAGCCGGCGAGCTTGACGGCGTTCTCGAGATGCGCGGCGGCGGCGCGCAGGCCGCCCTGCGCGAGCGCCGCGGCGCCCGCGCGGGCGGTGATCTCAACCGCCAGCCGGTTGCCGACGAGACCGCCGCGGGCCGCGTGCTCGGCCGCGAGCGCGTCGGCCCCGCCCTGGGCGACGATGAGCTCGAACGCGGCCGCGTGGCGGCGGGCGCGCAGCGACGAAGGCTGAGCATCGAGTAGAGCTTGAGCGAAGAGAGGGTGGACGAAGGCGATGCCACCGTCGCCGAGGTCCTCGAGCACGCCCGCCCGCATCAGGCGCCCAAGCGCGTCGTCGGCCGCCTTCGCCGCGACGCCCGAGAGCGCCGTCGCCTTCGCGTGGTCGAAGCAGACGCCGAAGATCGCGCCCGCCTTCACGTACTCGAAGCCGTCGGCGCCGACGCCGACGAAACGGCCGAGCAACAGCGCCGAGTCGCCCTCCGCGGTCTGGACCGACGCTCCCTCGGCGAGCGAGCGCGCGGCGGCCTCCAGCAGCAGCGGCGTCCCGGCGCACGCGGCCCAAAGCCGGCTCGCCTCCTCGCCGTCAAGCGGTCGGCCGAGCTCGCGCTCGAGCAGCGCGGCCGAGCCCTCGAGGCTGAGCGGCTCGAGCGTCACAAGCTGCGCGTGTCCCGTCGCGGCGAGGTCCATCGCGAGCTCGTGCGACGCCGGCGGCTCCGCGCGCAGCGAGCCGACGACGAGCACGCTCAGGCCGCGCAGGCGCCGCGAGAGGAAGCCGAACAGCTCGAGCGAATCGGGATCGGCCCAGTGAAGGTCGTCGAGGGCGATCAGCACGGCTCGCTCCTTCGCCAGCTCGCCGAGCCAGCGCAGCGTCCGGTAGAAGCGTGCCGACTGGCCGCCCGCCCGTGCGAGCTCGGCGACGTCCTCGACGGGGTTGCCGCCGAGCGACACGATCGCCTGACCGAGCAGGCCGAACGGAAGGTTCTGCTCCATCGGGCTCGCGACGGCGTGCGCCACCGCGAACCCGCGCTCGGCGGCGCTGCGCGCCGCCCAGCTGAGCATCGCGGTCTTGCCGACGCCGGAACTGCCCATCAGCAGCAGCGCGCTGCCATCGCCCCGTGCGCTCGAGCGCAGCGAGTCACGGATCGCGCGCTCAGCGCCGACTCGCTCGAATAGCTCCTGTTTCCTCGCCATTCCGCCTTCCCGCGTCACCGCAGGGCCCCCTGGACCAGCTTTGTCTGACCCCGATGCCCGACAGGGGGCAGCCTAACGGCAGACCCCGCACTCGTCAGGTGGAATACGTAACCCGATGGGGGAGGTGCACCCACTCCCTTCGGGTGGGTCGCCCCGTCCGAGCGGTTCCTAGGTAACTAATGGCGGAGATCCCGGTCGGGGGGCGGAGATCCCGGTCGGGGCGATCGCGGCGCCAACGGCGCAAGTGGCGCGTCCCGGTCGGGGCGATCGCGTCGCCAACGAAGCAAGTGGCGCGTGCGGTCGGGGCGATCGCGGCGCTAATGGCGGAAGTGGCGCATCCCGGTCGTGACCATCGCCACGCCGGCCGCGTCCGCCGCCGCGATGACCTCGCCGTCGCGAATCGAGCCGCCCGGCTGGATGATCGCCGTGACCCCGGCGTCGATCGCCAGCTGCGGCCCGTCGGCGAACGGGAAGTAGGCGTCCGAGGCAAGCGCAGCTCCCGCGAGCGTCTCGGCCTGCGTCTTCTCGACGGCCAGGCGGACCGCGTCGACGCGACTCATCTGCCCCGCGCCGACGCCCAGCGTCGCCCTGCCGCGCGCGACGACGATGGCATTCGAGCGGACGTGCTTGCAGACCTTCCACGCGAACAGCAGGTCCTCCCACTCCGTCTCGCTCGGCTGGCGCGCGCCGGCCACGGTCATCTCCTCGCGCGTCACGACGCCGACGTCGGGATCCTGGATCAACAGCGCGCCGGCGACCTGGCGGACCTCGAGCTCGCCGCTGCCGGCGCGTCGGTCGCCGCGCTCGAGCAGCCGCACGTTCTTTCGCTCCTGGAGAACGGCGAGCGCGTCCTCGTCGTAGGCCGGAGCGAACAGCACCTCGATGAACTGCTCGGCGAGCGCCTTCGCGAGCTCCAGGTCGACGCGCGTGTTGAGCACGACGACGCCGCCGTAGGCGCTCAGCGGGTCGCATTCGAGCGCCCTGCGGTAGGCGTCGACGCCGCGCTCGGCGAGCGCCGCGCCACAGGGGTTGTTGTGCTTGACGATCACCGCCGCGGGCGTCGACTCGAACTCGTCGCACAGCCGCCGCGCGGAGTCGAGGTCGAGCAGGTTGTTGTAGGACAGCGGCTTGCCGTGGTGCTGGCGGACCATCGACAGCAGGTGCGTCCGCGTGCCGACCTTCGAGTAGTAGGCAGCCCGCTGGTGGGGGTTCTCGCCGTAGGGCAGGTCGAGCACCTTCTCGTAGGCGCGGACGTGAAGGTGGGAGAAGTCGTCGTCGAGCCGTTCGGCGAACCAGCGCGCGATCGCCGTGTCGTAGCGAGCGGTCGTCGCGAAGGCGTCCGCGGCGAGGCTCTCGCGCGTCGGCATCGACAGGCGGCAGTCGGCGCCGCGCAGCTCGTCGAGGATCGCGTCGTAGCTCTCGGGCGTCGTGACGACCGCGACGTAGGCGTGGTTCTTGGCCGCCGCGCGGATCATCGTCGGGCCGCCGACGTCGATGTTCTCGATCACCTCGTCCTCAGCGACGCTGGCCCGCGCGGCGGTGCGCTCGAACGGGTAGAGGTTGACGCAGACGAGGTCCACGAACTCGACGTCCTGCTCGGCTGCGGCGCGCAGGTGGTCGGGGTTCTCGCGAACCGCGAGCAGGCCGGCGTAGAGCTTGGCGTTGAGCGTCTTGACGCGGCCGTCCATGATCTCCGGCGAGCCGGTGAGGTCGTCGATCGGGCGGACCTCGAGACCGGCCGCGGTCAGCTCGCGCGCGGTCCCTCCCGTCGAGACGATCTCGACGCCGAGCGCCGCCAGACCGCGCGCGAAGTCGACGATGCCGCGCTTGTCTGAGACCGACAGAAGCGCGCGGCGCACACGTACATCGCCCGGTCCGACCGCGTCGCTTGGGTCGCCTCCGCCGGGTGCCGTGTCGGTCTGCGCCGAGATGGTCCGATGATAGCCGCGCGTCAGGCGGCCAGCCGCTCGCGCCCCATCGCGAGCTTCGGGAAGCGGCCGCCGGTCGAGCGCAGCACGCCGCGCGCGATCAGCGCGTCCACGCGCGCCAGCGCCTCGGCGCTCGAGAGGTGCGCGAACGCGCCGTAGGCGGCCAGCGAGTCGTAGCCGTTGGCAACGACGACCTTCGAGCGCCCGCCACGGAGGATCTCGACCGTCCGCGTGCGCCCGACCCCCGGATGGGCGCTCGCGACGACGTCGAGGATCGCCGCGTCGATGTCGCCGGCGACACCGGCGGGGCCGCCACCGCCCCCGCCCGCCGGCGCGCGGGCGGCGGCGCGCGGGCGCGGCAGCGCGGCCGGATCGCAGACGTCGCAGCACGGCACGCCGTCGGCGAGCGTCGGCGGCGAGCGGTCGCCGAAGTGGCGCTGGATCGCGACGCGGCGGCAGCCGTCGCCCTCGACGAAGCCCCAGATGCCGCGGTAGAGCGCCCAGCGCGCCGCGCGCGCCTCACCGCCCGGCGATGAGTTGATGAAGTGGACGTGCAGCCCCTTGTCGCGCCCCGCGGCGAACAGCAGGCAGCGCGCCGGCAGGCCGTCGCGCCCGGCGCGGCCCGCCTCCTGGTAGTAGGCCTCGAGCGACTCCGGAACGCTCGCGTGGCAGACCGTGCGCACGTCGCGCTTGTCGATCCCCATCCCAAACGCGTTGGTCGCCACGACGATCTCCACCTCGCCGTCCATGAAGCGCCGCTGCGCTTCGCTGCGCGCGGCTCGCTCGAGGCCCGCGTGGTAAGCCGTCGTCGCGACGCCGAGTTGCGCCGCGAGCGTTGCGGCGAGACGCTCGCTGCGCGCCCGCGTTCCGGCGTAGACGATCGCCGGCCGCGCCGCCGCGTCGGCGAGCACCTCCGCGATCCGCCGCTCGCGGTCGGCGTCGCCGCTCGACCGCCCGACCAGGTAGGAGAGATTCGGCCGGTCGAAGCCGGTCGTGACGCGAACGGGATCGCGCAGCCCGAGCCGAGCGAGCACGTCAGCGGCGACGCGCGGCGTCGCGGTCGCGGTGCAGGCGAAGAGCTGGCGGGCGCCGAGCGCGCGCGCCGCCCGCGGCAGCTCGAAGTAGTCGGGGCGAAAGTCGTGCCCCCACTGGGAGATGCAGTGGGCCTCATCGACCACGAACATCCCGACTGAAACGCCCGCGAGCGCCTCGACGAAACCGGCCGAGGCGAACCGCTCGGGCGCGACGTAGAGCAGCCGCGCCTCACCGCTTCGCACGCGCTCGAGCGCGTCCCGATTCTCAGCCGCGTCGCGCTGGCTGTTGACGAGCACGGCCCGCCCGGCCGCGGCGCGCTCGAGCCCCGCGACCTGGTCGGCCATCAAGGAGACCAGCGGCGAGACGACGACCGTCACCTCGCCCTCGCGCAGCAGGGCCGGCAGCTGGTAGCACAGCGACTTGCCGGCGCCGGTCGGCATGACCATCAGCACGTCGCGGCCGCCGAGCGCGGCGCTGACCGCCTCCTGCTGGCCGCGCCGGAAGGAGTCGAAGCCGAAGTGGGTCTTGAGCTCGTCGAGCAGGCCGGTCATCGCGGCGGCCGACGATAGCGGCGCCGTCGGCCGGTACTCCCGGCCCGTCAGCTGCTCAGCACCGGCAGCTCGAGCGCGTTCTTTCCGAGCGCGCTCTCGGTGCCGTCGAGCGGGTAGGAGCCGGTGAAGCAGGCGTCGCAGTGGCGCTCGCGCGAGCCGCGGATCGCCTCGTAGACCCCCTCGAGCGAGAGGTAGGCGAGCGAGTCGCAGCCGAGCTCGGCCGCGACCTCGGCGACGGTCCGTCCGTGCGCGATCATCTCCTCGCGCGTCGACATGTCGATCCCGTAGTGGCAGGGATGCTTGATCGGCGGCGCGCAGATCCGCAGGTGGATCTCCTTGGCGCCCGCCGCGCGCAGCATGCCGACGATCTGGGCGGTCGTGTTGCCGCGCACGATCGAGTCGTCGACGACGACGACGCGCTTGCCGGCGACGACCTCGGGGATCGGGTTGAACTTGAGGCGCAGGCCGTGCTTGCGAAGCTCCTGGCCGGGCTGGATGAAGGTCCGCTGGACGTAGCGGTTCTTGACGAAGCCGTCGTCCTGCGGCAGCCGGCTCGCGCGCGCGTAGCCACGAGCCGCGGGGTTGCCGGAGTCAGGCACCGGGATCACGACGTCGGCCTCGGCCGGAGCCTCGCGCGCGAGGATCTCGCCCATCCGCCCGCGCGAGGCCTGCAGCGTACTGCCGCCCATCCGCGAGTCCGGCCGCGCGAAGTAGATGTGCTCGAAGATGCAGAACGCCTCGCGCGCGCCCTCGACGACCTGCGTCGAGGAGATCCCGTCCTCGCCGATCGAGACGAGCTCGCCGGGCCGCACGTCGCGCTCATAGCTCGCGCCGATGATGTCGAGCGCGCACGACTCGCTCGCCACGCACCAGCGCGGCGCGTCCTCGGGGACCAGCGGCGCGACGCGGCCGAGCACGAGCGGGCGGATCCCGGCCGGGTCGCGGAAGGCGACGACGCGGTCCTTGGTCATCAGCACCGTCGAGAAGGCGCCCAGCATCCGCGGCATCACCTCGGCGACGGCGTCCTCGATCCGCCCCGCGGCGTTGCTCGCGATCAGCGCGGCGATGATCTCCGAGTCAGACGTCGAGGCGAACTCGACGCCGGCGGCGCGTAGCTCGGCGTGGAGCTCGACGGCGTTGATCAGGTTGCCGTTGTGGGCCAGCGCCAGCTCGCGGCGGTTGCCGCCGATCCCGGCGGCGCGCTGCACAGGCTGGGAGTTGGCCCAGGCGTTTGACCCGGTCGTCGAATAGCGGACGTGACCGATCGCGAGCTCGCCGCCGAGTGAGGCGATCGAGTGCTCGGTGAAGACCTGGCTGACGAGACCCAGCTCGCGCAGCGTCATGATGTTGCCGCCGCGGTCGGCGGCCGCTATCCCGGCCGATTCCTGCCCGCGGTGCTGCAGCGCGTAGAGGGCGAAGAACGCGAGCCGCGACACGGCGTGCCCGGGCGCGTAGACGCCGAAGACGCCGCATTCATCCCGCGGGCCGTCCCGCGGGTCTGGGCTGCTTGACGGTGTGAGCATCCGAGAGTCGCACCGCGGAAGGCGACCGGGCCGCGGGTACGAACAGCGATTTTACCAGCGCCCTCCGACCGCCCCGAACGGCCGTCCGCGGACGAGCTCAGTCAAACAGCGCACGCAGCGCGCCGTGAGCCTCGCGCAACCGCTCGAGCGCGAGCTCGATCCGCGCCTCGCCGGCGACGATCGTCAGCCGCGTGCCGCTCACCAACCCGACGATTCGGACCGCGACGCCGGCCCCGCCGAGCGCGCGGAGCGCGCCCTCGCCGCCGCTCACGACGAACCCGCCCGAGCCCTCGCCGAACAGCGCCCGCAGCGGTTTGACGGTGTCGTCGAAGGCGACCTCGGCGCCCAGGCCGCCGGCCAGGCAGCACTCCGCCAGGGCCGTCGCGAGCCCGCCTTCGGCGATGTCGTGGGCGCTCGCCAGCGAACCGCTTCGGACGGCGTCACGAACGGCTCGCTGGGCCGCGAGCACGCGCGCGATGTCGACATCGGCGAGCGAGCTCGGGAGCTCGCGGCCGCCGAGGCGCGCAAGCTCGGAGCCCGCGATCTCCGGCGCGAACGGCCCGACGAGCGCGATCCGGTCGCCCTCGGCGCGAAAGCCGATCCGCCCGGCGAGCGCCACGTCGGGCAGCTCCCCGACCAAGCCGATGACCGGCGTCGGGTAGATCGGCCCGTCCGCGCCCTCGTTGTAGAGCGAGACGTTGCCGCCGACGACCGCCACGCCGATCGCGCGGCAGGCGTCGGCGAGGCCGCGCACCGACTCGCAAAGCTGCCAGGCGACGTGCGGCTTCTCGGGGTTGCCGAAGTTCAGGCAGTTCGTCAGGCCGAGCGGCTCGGCGCCGACGCAGGCGAGGTTCGAGGCGCACTCGAGCACGGCCTCGACGGTCCCGCGGTAGGGGTCGGCGGCGACGCGCCTGCCGTTGCCGTCGATCGCGATGGCGATACCCGGGCGCGCCTCGCCGCGCGCGGGCAGCGCGAGCACGGCGGCGTCGGCCTGGCCGGGCCGGCGCACGGTCCGCGACTGCACGACCGGGTCGTATTGCTCGAACAGCGGCAGGCGGTCGGCGATGTTGGGCGATCGAAGCAGCGCCAGCAGCGTCTCGCCGGGGTCCACGTCGTCGGAGGAGTCGAGCACCCGCCGCGGGGCGCTGTAGAGGGGCTCCTGCGGCGCGCGCGGCTGCAGGTCATAAAGCGGACAGGCGTCGACGAGCGCCTCGACCGGCATCTCGCCGAGAACCCGCTCGCCGTCGAGAACGCGGACGAGCCCGCTCGCGGTGACCTCCCCGATCACGCTCGCCGCGGTCTCCCAGTGCTCGCAGACGGCGAGCACCGCCTCGAGGCGATCGGGCTCGACGACGCAGAGCATCCGCTCCTGGGACTCCGAGACCATGATCTCGAACGGCTCCATCCCCTCTTCGCGCAGCGGCACGCGGGCGACGTCGATGTCGACGCCGACCGAGCCCTTGCTCGCCATCTCCGCCGCCGCCGAGGTGAGCCCCGCCGCGCCGAGGTCCTGAAGCGCCACCAGCAGCGCCCGCTCGAGCAGCTCGAGCGAGCACTCCATCAGCTTCTTCTCGGCGAATGGATCGCCGATCTGCACGCTCGGCCGCTTGGCCTCATCGCCCTCGCCGAGCTCGGCCGAGGCGAGCACCGACGCCCCGCCGATCCCGTCGCGGCCGGTCGAGGCGCCGAACAGGACCAGCAGGTTCCCGGGTCCCGAGGCCGCCGAGCGGATCAGCCGCTCGGTCTCGACCAGCCCCACGCACATCGCGTTGATCAGGCAGTTCTGCTCGTAGGGACCCTCGAAGTAGACCTCGCCGCCGACCGTCGGCACGCCGATCGAGTTGCCGTAGTGGCCGATGCCCGCGACGGCATGCTCGAGCAGGTAGCGGGTGCGCTCGCTGTCGATCTCGCCGAAGCGCAGCGAGTCGAGCACGGCGATCGGTCGCGCGCCGACGGCGAAGATGTCGCGCAGGATCCCGCCGACGCCGGTCGCCGCGCCCTGGAAGGGCTCGACGGCGCTCGGATGGTTGTGCGACTCGACCTTGAAGGCGACCGCCAGCCCGCCGCCGACGTCGACGGCGCCGGCGTTCTCGCCGGGCCCGAGGACGAGCCGCTCGCCGGAGCTCGGCAGCGTCCGAAGCAGGATCTTTGAGTGCTTGTAGGAGCAGTGCTCAGACCACAGCAGCGAGAACATCGCCAGCTCGACGTCGTTGGGCTCGCGGCCGCCGAGGCTCGCGACCACCAGCCCGTACTCGTCCTGCGTCAGCCCGAGCGCGACCGCCTGCTCGACCCCCGCGAGCGAGTCCACGGCGCTCACGCGGCCGCGGCCGCCGCGAGCGAGGCGAACAGCGACAGCCCGTCCGTCGAGCCGGTCAGCTGATCGACGGCGTGCTCGGGGTGCGGCATCAGGCCGAACACGTTGCGCGCCTCGTTGACGACCCCGGCGATGTCGTCGAGTGACCCGTTCGGGTTCTCACCCGGCGCGTAGCGCAGTACGACCTGCCCCGCGGCGTGCAGGCGCGCGAGCATCTCCGGCGGCGCGAAGTAGCGGCCCGTGGTGTGCTTGACGGGGATCGACAGCTCGGCGCCGGGCTCGATCGCGGCGGTGAACGGCGACGGCTCGCCGAGCACGCGCAGGCGAACCTGGCGAAAGACGAAGCGCCGCGAGAGGTTGCTCAGCAGCGCGCCGGGCAGAAGGCCGGCTTCGCAGCAGACCTGGAAGCCGTTGCAGATCCCCATCACGTAGCCGCCCGCGTGGGCGAACTCGATCACCTCCGTCATGATCGGCGCGAAGCGCGCAATCGCCCCGGCGCGCAGGTAGTCGCCGTAGGAGAAGCCGCCCGGCACGACGACGGCGTCGACGCCCGCGAGGTCGTGGTCCGCGTGCCAGAGCGCCACGGCCTCCCCGACCCGCCCACAGGCCGAGAGCGCATCGGTGTCGTCGCAGCTTCCGGGGAAGGAGATGACGCCGAACTTCATCCGGCGGCGCCCTCGAGGAGCACCTCGTAGTCCTCGATCAGCGGGTTCGCGAGCAGCCGCTCGCACATCTCCTGCAGGCGCGCCGGGTCTGAGACCTCGAGCTCGATCAGCCGTCCGACGCGCACATCGCTGACGCCCTCGAAGCCGAGCGCCGGAAGCGCGCGCTCGACGGCGGCGCCCTGGGGATCGAGGATGCCGGCCTTCGGGCGGACCAGAACGCGCGCCTTCATGGCACGGATGGTAGTCGCGCGGGCGGTCAGGCGGCCCGCGCGGCGGAGCGGCGCAGCCACGCTTCGAACGGCTCGCCGACGATCCGTTCGTAGGCCTCGCGGTAGCGCGCCCCCGTGCTTTCGACGACGTCGTCCGGGATCGCCGGCGCGGGCGCGCGGCGGTCCCAGCCGCTCGCCGTCGCCCAGTCGCGAACCGGCTGCTTGTCGAAGCTCGGCTGCGCGCGACCGGGCTCGTAGCCCTCGGCGGGCCAGAAGCGCGAGGAGTCGGGCGTCAGCACCTCGTCGCCGAGGACGAGCTCGCCGTCGGCGGCCAGGCCGAACTCGAACTTCGTGTCGGCGAGGATGATCCCGTGCTCGCGCGCGTGGTCGGCGGCGCGCTCATAGACCGCGATCGAGGCGTCGCGGACGCGTTCGGCGAGGCCGCGGTCGCCGATCGCGCGGACCGCCCCTTCGAAGTCGATGTTCTCGTCGTGGTCGCCGACCTCGGCCTTCGTGGCCGGCGTGAAGAGCGGCTCGGGAAGGCGCTCTGACTCGCGCAGGCCCTCCGGCAGCGCGATCCCGCAGACGGCGCCGCTCGAGCGGTAGTCGTTCCAGCCCGAGCCGGACAGGTAGCCGCGTACGACGCATTCGACGGGAACCATCTCGAGGCGCTCGACCACCATCGAGCGCCCGCGCACGTCCTCGGGGACCCCGTCGGTCGCCGAGACGAGGTGGTTTCGCACGATCTCAGCCGTCAGCGCGAACCAGAACACCGACATCCCCGTCAGCACCTGTCCCTTTCCGGGGATCGCCGTCGGATGTATGCAGTCGTAGGTCGAGATCCGGTCCGAGGCGACCATCAGGATCCGGCCGTCGCCGAGGTCGTAGTTGTCTCGGACCTTGCCGGAGCCGAGCAGCGGGAGGTCAGCGAGGGCGGGCACCGCGACGCAATCTACAACGAAGGGAGATGACCGGGCGCAGCGCCAAAGCTAGCGAGGCACGATCGCGTCAAGCCGCGCGACGACCTCGCCCGCGTGTCGCGTCAGCGACCCGTAGTCGAACAGCTCATCGAGCTCGAGCTCGGCGCAGCGCGGATCGGCCTCGAGCAGGCCGCGTAGCGGCGTGCGCTGCGCCCAGGCGCGCTGGGCGAGCTCCTGCGCGACGCGGTAGGCGTCATCGCGCGAGCTGCCCGCTGCGACGAGGGCGAGCAGCAGGTTCGCCGAGAACAGCGCCCCGTGGGTCAGCTCGAGGTTCTCGCGCATCCGCGCGGCGTCGACCTCGAGCCCGCTCACGACGCCGATCGCGAGGTGCTGCATGTAATCGATCAGGATCGTCGAGTCGGGCAGGATCACGCGCTCGGCGCCCGAGTGCGAGATGTCGCGCTCGTGCCACAGCGCGACGTCCTCGAGCGCCGCCTGCGCGTTGCCGCGCAGCACGCGCGCGAGGCCGCAGATGCGCTCGCTGCGGATCGGGTTGCGCTTGTGCGGCATCGACGAGGATCCCTTCTGGGCGGCCCCGAACGGCTCGAGCGCCTCGAGAACCTCGGTCCGCTGGAGGTGGCGGACCTCGGTCGCCAGCCGCTCGAGTCCGGCGCCGGCCAGCGCGATCGCCGACAGCAGCGCCGCGTGGCGGTCGCGCGCGACGACCTGCGTCGCGACGTCCTCGCGCGCCAGGCCGAGCCGGCCGAGCACGCGCTGCTCGAACTCGGGCGAGCTCGCCGAGTAGCCGCCGACCGTGCCCGACAGCTTGCCGACCGCCACCCCCTCGAAGGCCGCCGCGAGCCGCTGCGCGTTGCGGTGCGCCTCGAACGCGAACCCGGCGAGCTTCAGCCCGAACGTCGTCGGCTCGGCGTGCACGCCGTGCGTGCGCCCGACGCACAGCGTCGCCGCGTGCTCGCGTGCGCGCGCGGCGATGACGCCGACGAGCTCCCGGGCACCGGCTAGGACGATCTCGCCGGCGTCGCGCAGCTGGAGCGCGAGCGCCGTGTCGAGGACGTCGGAGGACGTCAGCCCGTAGTGGATCCAGCGCCCCGCCTCCCCCGCCGAGGAGGCCAGCACGTCCACGAACGCCGCGACGTCGTGGTCGGTGACCTTCTCGCGCTCGGCGACCGCCTCGACCGTGAAGGTCGCGGCGCGGATCGCCTCGAGCTCGGCCCCGCGCGGGCCGGCCATCTCCTCGCAGGCCGCGACCTCGACGACCCGCCAGCGCTCCATCCGCGCCTCGTCGCTCCAGAGGGCCCCCATCTGCGAACGCGTGTAGCGCCGGATCACCAGGCGATTATCCCGACCGCCGTGCGAGGATGGCATACGTGCCGGCTCAAGCGGTGACGATCACGACCGAGCGCCTGCTCCTGCGCCCCTGGCGCGAGCAGGATCGCGGGCCGTTCGCGGCGCTCAACGGCGACCCCGATGTCATGGAGTGGTTCCCCTTCACGCTCACCGAGGCCCAGTCCGACAAGCTCGCCGACCGGATCGAGGAGCGCATCGCCGAGTACGGCTGGGGCCTCTGGGCGGTCGAGGTCCCGGGCGCCGCGGACTTCATCGGCTTCGTCGGACTCAACGACGCGACCGATCAGCTCGGCGACCCGGCGATCGAGATCGGCTGGCGCCTCGCCAAGGAGCACTGGGGGCACGGCTACGCGCCCGAGGCCGCGATCGCCTCGCTGGCCTACGGCTTCGACGTCCTCGGCCTCGCCGAGATCGTCGCCTTCACCAGCACCGGCAACGGCAAGTCACGCCGCGTGATGGAGAAGATCGGGATGACCCACGACCCCTCGCGCGACTTCGATCACCCGCGCATCCCGCCCGGCTCGCCGCTGCTTCGCCACGTCCTCTACGCGATCGACCGCGAGACGTTCGCCCAGGACTAGGCGACCGACAGCGGCCAGCCCCCGCCGCTGTCGATGATGCGCGCCGCGAGGACGGCGGCGTTGCGCGCGTTGTCGAGACCGACCGCCGCGACCGGGACCCCGGGAGGCATCTGGATCACCGACAGGATCGCGTCGAGCCCGCCGGCCGCGGAGAGGCGGCTCGACAGCGGCACCCCGATCACCGGCAGCTCGGTGTGGGCGGCGAGCACCCCGGGCAGCGCCGCCGACAGTCCCGCGCCGGCGATCAGCACGCGCAGCCCGCGCTGGCGGGCGTGCTTGGCGTAGGAGGCGACCTCGTCGGGCTGGCGGTGCGCCGAGAGCACGTTGAGCTCGTGGCCGATGCCGCGGTCGCTGAGCTCGCGAACGGCGGGCTCCATCGCGTCCATGTCGCTCGCCGAGCCGAGCACGATCCCGACGAGCGGCGGCGGGCCCTCGCTCTGCTCGGCGACGACCGCGAGCTGGGGCTCGGCCGTCATCGGCGCGCCGCCGGTTGCGCTCCGATGTCGCGGCGCAGCTGGCGTCCACGGAACTCGACCATCTCGGCCGCAGCATACGCGGCTTCCCGGGCGGCATCGGCGTCGTCGCCGAGCGCCGTCACGCTCAGCACCCGCCCGCCGGCCGTCACGATCCGCCCGTCGACGAGCGCGGTCCCCGCGTGCAGCAGCTCGACGGCCTCGCCGGCCGCCTCGAGCCCGCTGATCGGATCGCCGCTGGAGCTCGACTCCGGGTAGCCGGCGCTCGCCAGCACGACGCAGACCGAGCACTGCGGCGACCACTCGAGCGACGCTCCGGCGAGGCCGCCGCGGCGCGTCGCCGCGAGCAGCGCGTCGAAGAGGTCACTGCGCAGCCGCGGCAGCAGCGCCTGCGTCTCGGGATCGCCGAAGCGCACGTTGAACTCGATCACGCGCGGGCCCTCGTCGGTCAGCATCAGCCCGCCGTAGAGGACGCCGTGAAACGGCGTGCCGCGCGCGCGCATCAGCTCGACGATCGGCTGGTGGATCGTCGCGACGAGCTGCGCCGCGCGCTCGGAGTCGATCCCGCCGACCGGCGAGAAGGAGCCCATGCCGCCGGTGTTGGGCCCGCGGTCGCCGTCGAAGATGCGCTTGTAGTCGCGCGCCGGGGCCATCGCGATCGCCCGCTCGCCGTCGCAGAGGGCGAGCAACGAGAGCTCCTCGCCGACGAGGTGCTCCTCGACGACGACGCTCTGCGTGCCGAAGCGGTGCTCGACGAGGAACGCCTCGAGCGCGGCGCGCGCCTGCGTCTCCTCGGCGGCGATCACGACTCCCTTGCCGGCCGCGAGCCCGTCCGCCTTGAGCACCGCCGGGTAGGAGGCGATCGCCGCGAGGCCCTCCTCGACGGTCGCGGCCCGCGTCCAGGCCGCGGTCGCGACCCCGGCCTGCGCCATCGCCTGCTTGGCGAACTCCTTCGAGCCCTCGAGCCGCGCCGCGGCGGCGCTCGGACCGAAGGCGGCTACGCCGGCGTCGCTCAGACGGTCGACGAGCCCCGCCACCAGCGGCGCCTCCGGGCCGACGACGACCAGATCGACGGCCTCCGCGAGCGCGGCCGTGACGAGACCGTCGAGATCCTCCACGGCGACGTCCAAGACACGCGCGTCGGCGGCGATCCCCGCATTGCCCGGCGCGCAGAGCACCTCGGCCGAGCGCCGTAGCGAACGCACGAGCGCGTGCTCCCGTCCCCCCGACCCGACCACCAGAACCCGTCGCACGAGCAGGTTGTACCCGACCGTGCGCCGATACGTCATAGCTGATGTTCGTACGCGATAACATACGACCATCCCGCGCGACTGGAACGCCGACAGCTACGACCAGATCTCCGCACCCCAGCAGCAGTGGGGAGTCGCGGTCGTCGAGCGCCTGCGCCTGGGCGGCGATGAGACCGTGCTCGACGCGGGCGCCGGGACCGGCCGCGTGACGGAGCTGATCCTCGCGCGCCTGCCGCGCGGCCACGTGATCGCCGTCGACGGCTCCCCGTCGATGTGCGAGGCGGCGCGCGAGCGCCTGCCGGCGCAGCGCACGACCGTGATCTGCGCGGACCTCGTCGACCTCACGCTCGCCGAGCGCGTCGACGCGATCGTCTCGACGGCGACCTTCCACTGGATCCACGACCACGACGCGCTGTTCGCGCGGATGCGCGCGGCGCTTCGCGACGGCGGCCAGTTCGTCGCCCAGTGCGGCGGGGAGGGCAACATCGACCGCGTCCGCGCGATCGGCGAGGCGATCGCGGCGAAGCCGCCCTACGCCGAGCATCTCGCGGACCTCGGCGCGATCTGGAACTACGCCTCGGTCAGCGAGACGCGGGAGCGCCTCGAGCGAGCCGGCTTCGCGGTCGAGGCCTGCTGGCTTGCGCCCGCGCCGGCGACCCCGCCGCGCCCGCGCGAGTTCCTCGAGACGGTGATCTTCGGCCCCTACGTCGAGCGCCTGCCCGAGACGCTTCGCCCGCGCTTCCTCGACGACGCCGAGGCGCGCCTCGGCGAGCCGCTCGTGCTCGACTACGTGCGGCTCAACTGGGACGCGGTCGCGAAGCTGCGCTGAGGGAACGCCTGTGGACCGCGGGTCGGCGCATGCGCCGACCCGGGAGTGGGTGCATGCACCCACTCCAAAATAGGATTAGGCCATGGAGCAGAAGTGGTGGACGCTGATCGCCGTCTGCGTCGGCATCTTCATGTTGCTGATCGACATCACGGTCGTCAACGTCGCGCTGCCGTCGATTCAGCGGTCGTTGCATGCGAGCTTCAGCGACCTGCAGTGGGTCGTCAACGCCTATGCGCTGATGCTCGCGGCGCTGCTGCTGACCGCCGGGTCGCTCGCCGACCTGTTCGGTCGCAAGCTGATCTTTGAGATCGGGTTGGTGATCTTCACCGCCGCGTCGCTGACCTGCGCGCTCGCGCAGAGCCCGCTGATGCTCAACCTCTCGCGCGCCGTGCAGGGGATCGGCGGCGCGGTCATGCTCGCCACCTCGCTGGCGCTGATCGCCGAGGCCTTTCGCGGCCGCGACCGCGCCACGGCGTTCGCCGTCTACGGCGCGGTGATCGGAGCGGCCGTCGCCGTCGGCCCGCTGGTCGGCGGCGCGCTGACGTCCGGGCTCGGCTGGCGGTGGATCTTCTTCGTCAACGTGCCGATCGGCGTCGGCGCCTTCGGCCTGACGCTGCGGACCGTCGCCGATTCGCGCGACCCCGGCGCGACGCGGATCGACTGGGCCGGGCTGGTGTCGTTCTCGGGCGCGTTGTTCCTGCTCGTCTACGGCCTGATCGAGGCCAACGCCTCGGGCTGGGGCAGCGCGAAGATCATCGGCTGCTTCGCCGGCGCCTTGGCGTTGCTGGGCGTGTTCGTCGTCGCCGAGCACAGGCAGTCGCGGCCGATGTTCGACCTGACGCTGCTGCGCCGGCCGGCGTTCGCCGGCGCCTCGATCGTCGGCTTCGCGCTGTCGGCGTCGATGTTCTCGCTGTTTCTCTACCTGACGCTCTACATCCAGAACGTGCTCGGCTACTCGCCGTTCGAGGCCGGACTGCGCTTCCTGCCGATGACGGTGCTGCTGTTCCTCGTCTCGCCGATCGCCGGCCGCCTCACCACGCGCGTGCCAATCCGGGCGCTGCTCGCGGCGGGGCTGGTGGCGGTCTCGCTCGGGCTGCTGCTGATGGGCGGGCTGAACGCGAGCTCCGGCTGGACGGCGCTTCTGCCCGGCTTCATCATCGGCGGGATCGGGGTCGGGATCGTCAACCCGCCGCTCGCCTCGACCGCGGTGGGGGTCGTGCCGCACCACCGCTCGGGGATGGCCTCGGGAATCAACAACACCTTCCGCCAGACCGGGACGGCGACCGGCATCGCCGCCCTCGGCGCGGTCTTCCAGCACGAGGTCGCGGTGCGCACGCTCTCGGGTCTGCGGCAGTCCGGGCAGCTCGGCGCCGTCATGCACGCCACGCACGGCAACCTCAACGCGTCGTTTGCGTCCGGCTCGACGCAGACGCTCGGGCGCGCGCTGGCGCCCGCCGCGCGCGCCGCTCTCGACCACTCCTTCCGCGTCGGCTTCACCGGCGCGCTCGACGAGGTCCTGCTGATCGGCGCTGCGGTCGCACTCGCCGGCGCCGCGGCCGGCCTCGCCCTGGTACGCCGCTCCGACTTCATCGCGCAGCCAGGCGCGGACGCCGCGCCGGCCGCGGCGTGATGGTCGGCCTGCGCCGGACCGCCTACCGCATCGCCTACCGGCTGCTGTCGCTCGTGGCGCTCGTGCGAGCGCCACGCGGCCCCGGCGTCAAGGCGGTGCTGCTCTGCCGTGGCGAGGTGCTGCTCGTCCGCCACAGCTACGGACCGGACCGCTGGGAGCTGCCCGGCGGCGGGGTACGGCGCCGCGAGGAGCCCGCGGCCGCGCTGGCGCGCGAGCTGCACGAGGAGCTCGGACTGAACGTCGAGGGCGCGGTCGCGCTCGGCTCGCTGCCCGGCGTCGGGCGGATGCGCCGCTACCGCACCCACATCTACCGCGTCGATCTCGAGGAGCCGCGGGTCCGCCCCAACCCCGTCGAGATCGCCGAGGCCGCGTGGTTCGATCCGGCCGCGCCGCCGCGGCCGCTCGGGCCGCTGGCGCGGACGGCGCTGCGGGCCGTCGGGGGTTAGCCGCAGTCTTGCGGCGGCGAGGGCCTGCGCGAATGCGTGATGGCGATGCAGACGCGCGACGCGGAGCTCCTGAAAGCGGCGGTGCCGAGGCCTTCGGAGAGCTCCAAGCGCGCGACGCTAGGCCGCCGCGATCTCCTCCGCGGCCGCTGCCTCGCTCATCACGATCTCACCGTCGCGGGCGTCGATCGTGACCGCCTCGCCTTCGCGGACCGTCCCGTCGAGCAGGCCGATCGCGAGGCGGTCGACGAGCTGCTTCTGGACGACGCGCTTGAGCGGGCGAGCGCCATAGACGGGGTCGTAGCCGAGGTCGCCAATCAGCTCACGCGCCGCCTCGGTGACGGTGAGCAGCACGCCACGCGCCGCGAGGCGCTCGGTCACGCGCGCAAGCTGGAGCGTCACGATCTCACCGAGCTGCTCGCGGCTGAGCGGCTCGAACTCGACGATGTCGTCGAGGCGATTGATGAACTCGGGCTTGAAGTGCTCGAGCAGCGCCTGGCGGACGTCGCCGCCGGCGGGGCGAATGTTCGAGGTCATGATCAGCACGGTGTTCTTGAAGTCGACGGTGCGCCCCTGACCGTCGGTCAGGCGGCCGTCGTCGAGGACCGCAAGGAGCGTGTTGAAGACGTCCGTGTGAGCCTTCTCGATCTCGTCGAGCAGGACGACGCAGTAGGGGCGGCGGCGGACGGCCTCGGTCAGCTGGCCGCCCTCGTCGTAGCCGATGTAGCCGGGTGGCGCGCCGACCAGGCGCGAGACGCTGTGGCGCTCCATGTACTCGGACATGTCGACCCGCACGATCGCGTCCTGGGTGTCGAAGAGGAACTCGGCGAGGGCGCGGGCGAGCTCCGTCTTGCCGACGCCGGTCGGGCCGAGGAAGAGAAAGGAACCGATCGGGCGGTCGGGGTCTGAGAGACCGGCGCGCGAGCGGCGGATCGCGGTTGCGACCGCTTCGACGGCCTCGTCCTGGCCGACGACCCGCTCGTGCAGGCGCGCCTCCATGTGGACGAGCTTCGAGACCTCGCCCTCGAGCAGGCGGCTGACCGGGATGCCGGTCCAGGTCGCGACGACGGTGGCGACGTCGTCGGCGTCGACCTCCTCCTTGAGGAACACGGCCGCTGGTCCCTGGGCGGCCGCCTCCTCGCGCTGTGCGAGGTCGCGCTCGAGCTCGGGGATGATCCCGTAGCGAAGCTCGGCGGCGCGCTGGAGGTCGGCGGCGCGCTCGGCGCGCTCGACGTCGAGGCGGGCCGCCTCGAGCTGCTTCTTGGTCTCCGAGATCGCCGTGATCGCGTCCTTCTCGGACTGCCACTGCGCCTTCATCGCCGCCGAGCGCTCGCGCTGCTCGGCGAGCTCGCGCTCGAGCGCCGAGCGGCGCTGGGCCGAGGCGTCGTCGGTCTCCTTGGCGAGCGAGGTCAGCTCGATCTCGAGCTGCATCACGCGGCGGTCGACCTGGTCGATCTCGGTCGGCAGCGAGTCGATCTCGATGCGCAGCCGCGAAGCCGCTTCGTCGACGAGGTCGATCGCCTTGTCGGGGAGGAAGCGGTCCGCGATGTAGCGGTCTGACAGCTCGGCGGCGGCGATCAGCGCGGAGTCCTGGATGCGGACGCCGTGATGGTTCTCGTAGCGCTCCTTGAGGCCGCGCAGGATCGCGATCGTGTCCTCGACGCTCGGCTCATC
>DATBPB010000079.1:0-13313 GCA_036561565.1 Solirubrobacteraceae bacterium
CGATCGCTGAGGTGCGAAGCCCCCCCTGGCGATGGGCGGCGGCTGGGAGCCGAGTGGCGCGCACCCGTCTTAGGGGAGTCCTGCGGTGAGCCTCTCCGACCTCGTGCGCGCGATCGATCGCTTCCAGCAGCGCCGCCCATGGCTCAGCTTCATCGCCGCGGTCATAAAAAAGTTCAGCGACGACGGCGCCAGCCAGCTCGCCGCGCTGATCGCCTACTACGGCTTCTTCTCGCTGTTCCCGCTGCTGCTCGTCTTCACGACGATCCTCGGCTACGTGCTCGCGGGCAACCACGCGGCCCAGCAGTCCGTCCAGAACTCGCTGCTGGCGCAGATCCCGATCGGCATCCACGCCCACAGCCTGACCGGCAAGCCGCTGGCGCTGGTGATCGGGCTCGCTGGCGCGCTCCTCTCCGGCCTCGGCGTGACGATGGCGACGCAGAACGCCTTCAACACGGTCTACGCGGTGCCCCGCAAGGAGCGCCCGAACTTCCTCAGCGCGCGCTGGCGAAGCCTCAAGCTGCTCGTCGTCTTCGGCGTGTTGCAGATCGTCTCGACCGCCGTGGCGGGCCTCGTCTCGGGCGGGATCGGCGGCGTTGCGCTGACGATCGCCGGCCTGATCGTCGCGCTGATCGTCAACCTCGCCCTGTTCTACGCCGTGTTCCGCTTCATGACCGACAATTCGGTGCCGACCAGCGAGCTTCGCCCCGGGATCGCGATCGCCGCCGTCGCCTGGGAGGTGCTCCAGGCGCTCGGCGGGATATACGTCAGCCACGTGCTGAAGGGCGACAGCAACACCTACGGGACGTTCGCGACCGTCATCGCCCTGCTCGTGTGGCTGTACCTCGGCGCGCGGATCGTCGTCTACTCGGCGGAGATCAACGTCGTCCTCAAACGTGGCCTGTGGCCGCGCAGCCTGCTCGGCGACCCTCCGCTCCCCGCCGATCGTCGCGCGCGCGCAGCGCTCGCCAAGACCGAGGAGCGCGACGGCACCGAAACCGTCGAGGTGATCTTCCACCCCGAGGACCGGGACGCCTCGACGGACCCCGCGCACCCGGACTACTCTGTGGCACCGGAGCCGGTGGCGGGCGAGCGCGCGCGCTCGGCCGAATGGCCGGCCGCGCGCGGCGAGGGCTCCTCCTCCGAAGCCGACGGGGCGGATTGAGGGCGAGTGCTCGCGGGTAGCGAACGCCGTCAGCGCACGGGACAAAGTCACGCCGAGACCGAGGAGGCAACGCCGGATGGGCGCAGAGAGCGACGAGCAGCGCGACGCTGAAGAGAGCGCCGAGCAGCACACCGAAGGATTCGTCTCGGCGGTGACAGACGCCGCCCGCGAGGCCAACGAGAAGCTGCGCGAGGCGAGCGAGAAGGTGCGCGACGCGGCGTCCGAGCTCGCCCACGACGCCGGCCAGAAGGTTCGCGACGCGACCGGCGGCGAGGGCCACTCCCACAGCTCGCACAAGAAGGGGAAGAAGGGCAAGAAGAAGAAGACGGGCGCCGCCGAGGCCGGCCCGCTTGGCGGCGTGCTCGCGATCCGCGAGAACCCCCGCCGGGCCGGCGCCCTGGCGGCCGTGCTCGGCGCGCTGGCGCTGCTCGCGACGCTCGCCGTGCGGCGGCGCTCGCGTCAGTGACGCTGACCGCGCGCCCGCAGCAGAAGGCGCCGGCGCCGGGGGCTCTCGATCAGGCGCTCGAATCGATCGCCGCGCGCGCGGCGACGCTCGACGCCGATCCGCGCCTGCCGCGCGAGAACCTCGAAGACCTGGCGCGCAGCGGTGTGCTCGAAGCCGCACCGCGGCAGCCTGGTCCGCTGGCGCACCAGATCGCCCTGATACGCGCCGTCGCGGCGGTCGACGCCTCGACGGCGCGGATCCTCGATGGCCACATCAACGCCGCTGAGCGGCTGCTGACGGCGCAGCCGGGGAGCGTCGCGGAGGCGGAGCTCGCGGCGGTGGCGGGCGGACGGCTGTGGCTCGGCGTCTGGGGAGCCGACCCGGTCGCGGGAGAGGGGCGGCCGGCGCGCCTCGAGCGCACCGCGGCAGGGGAGCTCGTGCTGAGCGGCGTGAAGGTCTTCTGCTCGGGCGCCGGCGGCGTGCAGCGCGCGCTCGTCGTCGCCTTCGACGAGCGCGACGAGCGCCGCCTGGCCTACGTCGACACGACGGGCGGGCTCGAGATCGACACGCGGTGGTACCGGGCGCACGGGCTTCGCTCCTCCGAGAGTCACCGCGTGACCTTCGACGCCGCGATCGTGCTGGCCGTGCTCGGCGGGCCGGGCGAGCTCGCCCGCCAGCCGTTCTTCGCGCGCGATGCGGTGCGCACCGCGGCGACCTGGGCGGGCCTCTGCGACGCGCTTGCATCCGCCACAGCGCGGGCGCTCGCCGAACGCGGCGAGGCCGACGCCCACCAGGACGGCGCGCTCGGCCGCCTGCGCCTGCGAGCCGAGGCCAACGAGCTCTGGCTGATCGCCGCCGCGCGGCGCCTCGAGCAGCCCGGCCGCAGCGCGGATGACTGCGCACAGATCGCCGCGTCGACGCGCGCTGCGCTGTTTGAGTCCTGCGCCGCGGCGCTGCGCGACGCCGTGGCGGCGACCGGCTCGCGCGGCCCGGCGACGGTCCCGCTGCTCGACCGGGCGCGTCGCGACCTCGACGTCTTCCTGCTTCAGCACCGCGTCGAGCCGTCGCTTGAGGCGCTCGGGCGCGCCGCGCGTCTCGCCGCCGCCGGTCGCCCGGCGTGAGCGGCGCCCTCAACGGCGCCGAGCGCTTCGACCGCGCCTACGCGGCGGACCCTGACCCGTGGCGCGTCGACTCGAGCGCCTACGAGCGCCACAAGCGCGAGGCGACGCTCGCGATGCTCGGCGGGCGCCGCTTCGGGAGCGCGCTGGAGGTCGGCTGCGGCACCGGGGCGCTCAGCGAGCGCCTCGCGGCATTCTGCGAGAGCGTTCTCGCGAGCGACTTCTCCGCCGTGGCCGTCGCGCTCGCCGAGCGCCGCCTCGCGCGGATTGCCAACGTCACAGTCGCGCGACTGCGCTTTCCCGAGCAGATCCGCCCGCAGGGCTTCGAGCTCGTCGTCTGCTCGGAGATCCTCTACTACCTCGACCCTCAGACCTTCGAGCAGCGCGCGCTCGCATGGTTCGCCGAGGCCGTCGCCTGCGGAGCGAGCGTGCTCGTGGTCGACTGGCGCGGCGGCGGCGAGACCGAGCCGCTGCGCGGCGACGACGTCCACGCGCAGCTGCGCGCGGCGCTTTCGGTCAATCACCGCGACGGCGCCGTGCACCCGCGCTACCGTCTCGACCTGTTCGAGCCGGGATGCGGTTTGCGTCCGCCGCGTGGGGGTAGCCAAGCGTGCGGACCGCGACGAACGGACAGAAGCAGATGAACGCCAGGACCACGACCCCTCCCGCCGCCGGGATCCTCTCGCCAGAGGCCAACGACGAGCGCGGACAGATCATCGAGATGCTGACCAAGGCCTATTGGATGGAGGTCGAGACGGTCGTCAACTACCTCGCCGCGTCGATCAACCCCGACGGCGTTCGCGCCCAGGAGGTCATCCGCTCGCTGGCCGAAGACGTCCAGGAGGAGCTCGGGCACGCGCGCATGTTCGGCGAGCGGATCAAGGAGCTCTACGGCGTCGTTCCCGGCTCATCGAGCTTTCACGCCGAGCAGACGTTCCTGCAGCCGCCCGACGACCAGCGCGACATCATCGCCGTGATCCGCGGGGTGATCGAGGCCGAGACCGGCGCGATCGAGCACTACGAGGCGATCGTCGCGGCGACCGACGAGACCGATCCGGTCACCAACGACATGGTGATCGGGATCCTCCACGACGAGCAGCGCCATCGGCGACTTTTCGAGGGCTTCCTGCGCGAGTACGCGCCGGAGTCCTGACCGCAGCACGGGAGGTTCCAGTCGAAATGACGTCCGCGACGCAGAGTCGCCACGAGGCGATCCGCGACACCGGCGACATCGCGGGCTACCGGATCTCGGCGCCAGACGGCACGCTCGGTCACGTCTCGAAGCTCAACAACGCCACCTCGACGGAGATCCTCGTGATCGACACGGGTCGCTGGATCTTCGGCAAGTCGGTGGTGCTCCCGATCGACGTGATCGAGGACCTCGACCACGAGGCCCGGGTCGTGACGGTCCGCTCGAGCACCGACGAGATCCGCGGCGCCCCCGAGTATGTCGAGGGCCACGCGCAGGAGCCGCTGCCCGGTTAGGCGCTCGCCCCGTCGGCGTCGTCGCGGCGCGCGAGCGGAAGCTGGTCGAGCAGGCCCGTGACCGCCAGCAGCCTGTCGACGACCGGCGTCGAGCGGATCTCCAGCTGGCCCGCGCCGGTTCGCTCGTTGATCCGGATCAGCAATCGCAGGCCGGTCGAGTCGATGAAGGTGACGCCGGCCAGGTCGACGACGATCCGCGCCGCGCCGCTGTCGAGCGCGCGGTCGAAGGCCTCCTCGAGCACGGGCACGGTCGCGATGTCGAGCTCGCCGGTTGCAGCGATCCGATGCTCGCGCTCTGAAGCCTCACTCGCTACTGAAAACGGCTCGGGAACCGCTTCACCTCCACTTTACGGCCCAGCATACCTGCGGGCCGGCCGACCAGCTGCGTGCGGCGAATGCCCCTATTTGCCGGGGCGGCGCATGCGCCGCCCCGCGGGCGGGTGCATGCACCCGCCCGAACCCCGGGGGAGATTTGGGAAGCGCGCGGGCGGGTATGCGTGGAACATGACGCAAGGCGCGCGGTGAAATGCCCTCGCACTGTGACCAGTTCAAGCTGGCGCCCGACAAGAGCGCCGTCCGCGAGGCGCGACTGCGCGTGCGCGCCTTCACCGAGCTGCCGCGCGAGGTCGAGTCGAACGCCGAGCTCGTGGTGTCAGAGCTCGTTGCCAACTCGGTCCTGCACGCGCGGCTCGACCCCGGCGAGTTGATCGAGGTCACGCTCTGCCGCGAGGACGATCGATTCCAGATCGAGGTCGCCGACAGCGGTGGCTTCTCGGGTCGCACGAATCACAAGGCCGGCCTCGGGTTCCGGGTGCTTGACGCGGTCTGCGAGCATTGGCACGCCGAGGGAGGCCGCGTGCGGGCCTCGATCAACCTCTCGAGACCCGCGCAGGTCGGCGGCGGCGCGGCGCGGCGCGACGGCATCGGTGGATTTCGCATGCGCTCGCCGCGGCGCCGGCCCGTCTAGCTCCGCGCCGCCTCGCCGAGCGCGAAGCGCATTCGCAGCTCGAGGCCGCCCGCGGCCGGCTTGACGAGATCCACGCCGTCGGCGATCTGGGCGATGATCGCGAGCCCGAGTCCGAGGCCCGGGCTGTCCGGCCGGGGCCGAAGTCCCGCCCCGGCGTCGGTCACGATCACCCACAGCTCATCGGCCGCGACCGCCGCCGCGATCTCGATCTTGCCCGGCGCATCCGCTTCGCGATAGGCGTGGACGACGACGTTGGTCGCCGCCTCCGAGGCCGCGAGCGCAACCGCGTCCGCCGTGCGGCGCGGGACGCCACTGCGCTGCGCGAAGCGATGGAGGGCGCCGCGCACGGCGGCGACCGATTCGGGAACAGCGGGGTAGGAGTCCTGGAAGCGCGGCGCGCCCCCGCGCGAGGTCGCCGGCGGCGACCAGTCGTCCGCCGCGTTCATCGGCGCCTCGCCACCGCTGTCATCATCCTCGCCGCGGGGCGTGCCCGCCCGGCGCGCCGATCCGTTCATCGGCGCGCATCGTAAGCGGCCGGGCGGATCGGCTGTGAGCGCGGACCCTCGCCGGCGCCCGCTCACGTCGAGGTCCGCAGGGCCAGGCAGCCGTCGAGCGGCCCCTGGAGTGGTTCACTGCGCATTCCTGCAATCAATGGCCGATCGACGGAAGGGTTCGGTCGTGCGTACCCTGCCGCGATGGCGCTCAAACAATCTGCACCGCAGCGGGGCGGGTTCTTGCGCCGCTCAGAGGGCGGCGAGGGCCGCGTTGAAGGTGGCGCTCGGGCGCATCGCGGAGTCGAGCAGCGAGGCGTCGGGTCGGTAATAGCCGCCGATCTCGACCGGCGAGCCCTGGACGCCGTTCAGCTCCGCGACGATCGTCTGCTCGTTGGCGGCGAGGGCCTCGGCGAGGGGGGCGAAGCGCGCCGCGAGCTCGCCGTCGTGGTGCTGTGTCGCAAGCTCGCTCGCCCAGTACAGCGCCAGGAAGAAGTGGCTGCCGCGCGTGTCGAGCTCGCCCACTCGACGCGACGGCGAGCGGTTCTCCTCGAGAACGCGCCGCGTGGCGCGGTCGAGCGTCCCGGCGAGCAGCCGCGCGCGCGCGTTGCCGGTCTTCTCGGCGAGCAGCTCGAGCGCCGGCACGACGGCGAGAAACTCGCCGAGCGAGTCCCAGCGCAGGTGGTTTGAATCGAGGAACTGGCGGACGTGGCGCGGTGCCGATCCACCCGCTCCCGTCTCGAGCAGCGCGCCGCCGGCGAGCAGGCGGACGATCGAGAGCGTCTTCGCGCTGGTGCCGAGCTCGAGGATCGGGAAGAGGTCGGTGAGGTAGTCGCGCAGCACGTTGCCGGTCACGCTGATCGTGTTCTGGCCGCCGCGCGCCCGGCGCAGCGTTCGCCGCGCCGCACGGGCGACGTCGAGGATCTCGATGTTGAGGCCCTCGGTGTCGAGCCGTTCGAGCGCCGGGCGCACCTTCTCGAGCAGCTGGGCGTCGTGGGGCCGGGTGTCGTCGAGCCAGAAGATCGCCGGCGTGTGCGACGAGCGCGCGCGCTCGACGGCGAGGCGCACCCAGTCCTGGATCGCGGCGTCCGTCGTGCGGCACATGCGCCAGATGTCGCCGGCCGCGACGTCGTGCTCGATCAACGTCTCGCCGTCGAGCGTGCGGACGCGCACGCTGCCCGCGGCGGCGATCTCGAATGTCGTGTCGTGGGAGCCATACTCCTCGGCGGCCTGCGCCATCAGGCCGACATTCGAGGTCGAGCCCATCGTCGCGGGATCGAACGCGCCGTTCTCGCGGCAGTCGTTGACGGTCTCCGCATACAGCGCCGCGTAGGAGTGGTCGGGGATCACGAAGTTGGTGTCCTCGAGCTCGCCGGCGGCGTTCCACATCTGCCCCGAGGAGCGGATCGCGGCCGGCATCGACGCGTCGACGATCACGTCGCTCGGCACGTGCAGATTGGTTATGCCGCGGTCGGAGTCGACCATCGCGAGGCCCGGGCCGGCGGCGTAGGTGGCGTCGATCGCGGCGCGGATCGCGGCCTGCTCGCCGGCCGGCAGCGCGTCGATCGCGATCAGCAGCGCGCCGAGGCCGTCGTCGGGGTTGACCGCGGCCGCGTGCAGCGAGTTGCCAAAGCGCTCGAAGACCTCGGCGAAGTAGACGCGCACGGCGTGGCCGAAGATGATCGGGTCGGAGATCTTCATCATCGTCGCCTTGAGATGAACCGAGAAGAGCACGCCCTCGGCGCGGGCGGCGGCGACCTGTTCGGCGAGGAACGCGCGCAGCGCCTCGACGCGCATCACGGCGCCGTCGATCACGTCGCCGGCGCGCAGCGCGAACTCCGGCGTCAGAACGGAGACCGTGCCGTCCGAAGCGACGTGCTCGATCGTGACCACGGCGTCGCCGGCGACGGTGACCGACTGCTCGGTCGAGCGGAAGTCGCCGTCGCTCATCGTCGAGACGTGCGAGCGCGAGTCGCGCGACCAGGCGCCCATCGGGTGGGGATGCTCACGCGCGTAGGCCTTGACCGAGGCGGGCGCGCGGCGGTCGGAGTTGCCCTCGCGCAACACCGGGTTGACCGCGCTCCCCATCACGGCGTCGTAGCGTGCGCGAACGTCGCGCTCCTCGGGCGTGGAGGGCTCGTCCGGGTAGTCGGGGATCGCGTAGCCGTCGCCCTGCAGCTCGGCGACGGCCGCCTTCAGCTGCGGTACCGAGGCGCTGATGTTGGGCAGCTTGATGATGTTGGCCTCCGGCGTGCGGGCCAGCTGACCGAGCTCCGCGAGCGCGTCGCCGACGCGCTGGCCGTCGTTGAGGCGGTCGCCGAAGCGCGCGAGGATCCGCCCCGAAAGCGAGATGTCGCGCAACTCGATCTCGACCCCCGCCGGTGCGCTGAAGGCTTCGATGATCGGCAGCAGCGAGTGCGTGGCGAGGGCGGGCGCCTCGTCGGTCAGCGTGTAGATGATCTTCATCCGCTTCCGGGCACGATACTCGCCGGTCCCCCAGCCACCCGTTCGGGCTGGCCGGCGAACGGCGTCACTGTGCGCTCGCGCCGAGCAGGTTGGCCTCGACGCGCAGCAGGTGGTCCTCCATGGCGCTCATCGCGGCCGCCGGCTCGCGGGCGATGAGCGCCTCGACGATCAGCTCGTGCTCTGAGTGGTAGAGGTCGCGTCGCTCGCGCGAGTCGTTGCGGCGCTTGAGGGTGCCCCACAGCTCGCCCTGGCGGGCTCGCTCGACGACGGCATACATGCGCACGAGCAGCTGGTTGCGGCTCGCCGCGACGATCGCGTGATGGAGGGCGAAGTCCCAGATCTCGAATTCCTCCGCGCTTGTCGCGCGCGCGCCGCCTTCGACGCAGCGGCGGAGCTCTTCGAAGTCGCGCGTCGTCGCCCAGGCGACGACGAGTGGCAGCACCTGCGGCTCGATCAGCCGGCGGGCGGCCATCACCTCGGCCGGACCGAAGTCGTCGATGCCCGGAGTCGGTGAGCGCGGCGCCGTCGCCGGTCGCGGCTCCGCGCCGCGGACGAACGTGCCGCGCCCGACCTCGCGCGAGATGCGCCCCTGCGCCTCGAGGATCGCCAGCGCGTGGCGCACGGCGGTGCGCGTCACGCCGAGCTCGGCGACCAGCTGGCGCTCGGTCGGCAGCCGCGTGCCCCCGGCGCCGTTGGCGTGCGCGCTGATGATCAGCTCGGCGAGGTCGCCGACCGAAGCTGCGGAGCGGGTCTCGACGGCGTGCGCGGGCATTGGCAACCAATCATACCAATGTCTCGAACGGTCGCCGGGTTGGGGTTTGACGCCCACAGGCCTCCGCGCTAGGGTGGCGAGCAACCAATACGACAAATGCAACCAAACGCTCTGCGGGGGCGGCAAGGAGGAAGGCACGCGTGAGGCTCGCGACGATCAATACAGCAGACGGACAGCGGCTTGCGGTCCGCGGCGCCTCGGGCTACGTCGACGTCGCGTCGGCGACGGGCGACCCGCGGCTCGCGGCGCTCTCGGTGGTGCTCGCCGGAGGGCCGGAGGCGCTCGAGCTCGTGCGCCGCGCGGCCGAGCAGCACGGCCGCGACATCGCCGAGTCCGACCTCGGCCCGGCGGTCCCGGCGCCCAACCGGATCCTCTGCCTCGGCGTCAACTACCTCGAGCACGCGCTCGAGGGCGGCCGTCCGCCGACGAAGTGGCCGGAGGTCTTCGTGCGCGGGACCGACTCGGTCTGCGGTCCCTACGCCGAGCTGGTCCGCCCCGACCTCAGCTCGCGGTTCGACTTCGAGGGCGAGCTAGGCGTTCTGATCGGCCGCGGCGGGCGCTACATCCCGGCCGCGGACGCGATGTCCGCCGTCGCCGGCTACGTGGTGCTCAACGATGCCACGGCTCGCGAGTGGCAGCGAGCGGCGAGTCAGTGGACGGCCGGCAAGAACTTCGACGGCTCGATGCCGTGCGGCCCCGAGCTGGTCACCGCCGACGAGGTCGACGTGTCCGACGTCCAGCTCACGACGCGCCTCAACGGCGAGGTGATGCAGTCGGCGCGGACGTCGCAGATGATCTTCGACATCCCGCGCACGATCGAGTACCTGTCTTCGTTCACGACGCTTCGCCCGGGCGATCTGATCGCGACCGGCACACCGGGGGGTGTCGGGTTCGCGCGCCAGCCGCCCGTGTGGCTTGAGCCCGGCGACCAGATCGAGGTCGAGATCGAGTCGGTGGGGCGGATCTCCAACCTCGTGGTCGCCGAGGACGGCGACCTCGGCGACTGGCCCTGGAAGCCGCCGCTCGCCGAGGAGGTGACGTTGTAGAGCGGACCCCGGCGCGCCGCGGGTGCGGCGCGGGCCGGGTCCTTCCGCGCAATGCTGAATGTCCGCAAGAAAGAGGAGAGGTGAAAATGTCGGGACGCAGAGCTTCAAGACGTGACCGCCCGCTCGCACGCGGGCGCCGCATCTGCCTCGCGGCCGCGGTGGCAGCGGCCGCTGTGGCAGCCGCCGCGTTCGGGCTTGCCGGCGGAGCCGCCGCCGCCGGGTCCCAGCTGACGATCGCCGACGTCGCGCCGTTCACCGGCCCGGACGCGGCGCTCGGGCCGACGTACCTGGTGTCGTGCGACGCGGCGACCAACGCGATCAACAAGGCGGGCGGCGTGCTCGGCCACACGCTCGGCTGCAAGGGGGTCGACACCCGCGGCGACCCGGCCGACGCCGTGCCGGCCGTCCATCAGATGTACGCGTCGACGTCGAATCTCGTGCTGGCGATCGGCTGCACCTCCGATGAGGCGGCCTCGGTCGTGCCGATCTTCGGGGCCAACAAGACGGTCTCCTTCTGCATGACCGGACAGTCGGAGTTCGACGCCGTCAAGTTCCCCTACTTCTACAGGCTGGTTCCGCCGGACCTGTCGGAGTCCTACGCGATGATCGCGATCGCGCACGACCTCAAGCACTACAAGCGGGTCGCGCTCGCGTTCGGCAACGACATCGGCTCGCAGACGTTCATCAAGCCGGCGATCGCCGCGATCAAGAAGGCCGGCGAGACGCTGACCTCAAACCAGACGCTCGACCTCTCCGCGACGACGTTCCGCACCGAGGCCGACGCGATCGTCCTGTCCAAGCCCGACGTGATCCTCACCGAGGCGCTGGGCGCGACGGACGCGGCGTTCCTGTCCGAGGTCAAGCAGCTCAACCACGGCAAGATGATCCCGGTGATCGGAACCTCGGCGACGATCTCGCCGGACTGGTTCAGGTCGGTGTCGGCGGCGATCGGCGCGAGCACGCTCGCCAAGGACTTCTGGGCCGACAACCTCGTCGTCGAGACGAGCGGCACGGCGTTCTCGGCGTTCAAGTCGGCGATCTATGCCGAGAAGGGCAAGGTCGGCCAGACCGGCGACTTCTCGACCTATCTGACCGCTCCGGGCGCCGTGCACCTCTATGACGGCATCAACCTGGCGGCGCTCGCGATGATCGAGTCCAAGAGCACGACGGGCAGCGCGTTCAAGGCCGACATCGAGAAGATCGGCGATGGCGTGCCGGGAGCGACCGTCGTCAGCTCGTTCGCGCAGGGCGTCGCGGCACTCAAGGCGGGCAAGCAGATCCGCTACGAGGGTCCCGGCGGCCCGACGAACTTCGACGCGTTCCACGACTCGACCGGGATCTTCCAGGTCGATCGCTACAGCGCCGGCGGAGCCGTCAACGTCGTCGCGAACCTGTCCGCGAGCCAGCTGAGGGCGCTGGGGCTGTAGAGCGGATGCGAGCAGCGTCGCTACGACGCGGAGGGGACCGGCCGCCGCCGGCCCCCTCCGCGGGCTGTCCCGCCGGCTCGGAGGATCGGCGGGGCCTGCGGCGAGGCGGCGGGCGGGAATGAGCCTGTTCGTCGCCTCGCTGGGGTTCGGTCTGCTGACGGCCGCGGTGCTCGCGCTCGCGGCCGTCGGCTTCACGCTCCAGTTCGCGGTCACCAACGTCCTCAACCTCGCCTACGCCGGCGTGATGATCGTCTGCGCCTACATCGCCTACGCCGTCAACGCCAATGGCGTCAGCGTCTGGGCTTGCGCGGTGATCGGGATCGCCGCCGGCGCGCTGATCTCGCTGGTCCTCAACAACTTCATCTACCGCCCGTTCCAGCGGCGCGGCACGCCGCCGGTGTCGATCGTGATCGTGTCGCTCGGAATGACGCTGATCTTCGAGTTCGGGACGCAGGCGATCGCCGGGCCCACGAACGTCTCCTACTCGATGAGCCAGGGCGCGACGCTGCAGGCCGGCTCGTTCCAGCTGACCGTGGCGCAGATCGCGATCATCGCGATCAGCATCGTGATGATGGTCGTGATGCACCTGCTGATCCGCTACACGCGGCTCGGCAAGGCGATGCGCGCGACGGCCGCCAATCGCGACCTGGCCCGCAACTGCGGGATCCGCACCGACCGCGTGGTGATGGCGACGTGGCTCATCACCGGCGCGCTGTGCGGCCTCGCGGGCGTGGCGTTCGGCATCAACTCCGGAACCTTCGGCGCCACGAGCACCGACATCTTCCTCGTGCTGATCCTGGCCGCGGTCTTCCTGGGCGGCCCCGGCGAGCCCTACGGGGCGATGCTCGGCGCGCTCGTGATCGGCATGGCGACCGAGGTCAGCGCCGCGTTCATCGTCTCCGACTACAAGTACGCGGTGGCCTTCGTGATCCTGATTGGGATGCTCGCCGTGCGCCCGACCGGCCTGCTCGGCGCGAGGGCCTGAGAGGCCCGCGCCGTGGTCTACTACATCACGACGCTGCTGGTCTACGGCGGGATCGACGCGATCGCCTGCCTCGGGCTCAGCCAGCAGTTCGGCGTCGCCGGCGTCACGAACTTCGGCTTCATCATCTTCCAGGCCGCGGGCGCCTACACCGCGGCCGTGCTGTCGCTGCCACCGGACGGAGCCAACGGCGGCTTCCAGCAGTACGTGCTCGGCTGGAACCTGCCCTTCCCGCTCCCGCTGATCGGCGCGACGCTCGTCGGGGGCTTGCTGTCGGTGCCGTTCGCGGCGATCGTCGGCCGGCGCCTGCGCGGCGACTTCGCCGCCGTCGGCCTGCTCGTCACGGCGGTGATGTTCAACCTGCTGGTCACGAACTTCCAGCCGTTCCTGAACGGCGCCGCCGGTCTCTCGCTCGTGCCCCAGCCGCTCCAGAACGTCCTCAACCCGCAGGGCAGCGCCTACGCCTGGTCCTACTCGGCGGCGGCGATCCTGCTGGCCTTCGTCGTCTACCGCTTCGTCCGCCGGATCACCAACTCGCCCTACGGCCGGACGCTCCGCGCGATGCGCGACAACGACGTCGTCGCTGACTCGCTCGGCAAGAACCTCCGCTCGCTGCGGACCTCGGCGCTCGTCACCGGCGGCGCGATCGCCGGGCTCTCGGGCGGCCTGCTGGTCGGTTTCATCACGCTCTGGGACCCGCAGGCGTGGGGCTACGCGGAGACGATCGTCCTGTTCGCCGCGGTGATCATCGGCGGTCGCGGCAACCACCGCGGGGCGGTGCTCGGCGCGATCCTCGTGCCGCTCGCCTTCGAGGAGGCGACGCGCTACATCCCGCCGGTACCGAACGACGCGAACCTCGTGCCCGCGCTGCAGTGGGTCGTGATCGGCCTGCTGATCGTCGTCTTCCTGTGGTTTCGCCCGCAGGGCATCCTGCCGGAGCGCCGGCGGATCA
>DATBPB010000080.1:0-59716 GCA_036561565.1 Solirubrobacteraceae bacterium
CCCGGCGCAGGTCGTCGGCCGCGCCGGTCGAGACGGCGCCGAACGCGATCTGCTCGGCGGCGCGCCCTCCGAGCAGCATCGTCAGCTGGTCGACGAGCTCCTCGCGCGTCTTGAGGTAGCGGTCCTCGTCGGGCAGGTTCAGCGTGTAGCCGAGCGCGCGGCCGCGCGGGACGATCGAGACGCGGTGGACGCGGTCGACGGCGGGCAGGAGCTCGGCGATCAGCGCATGGCCGGCCTCGTGGTAGGCGACGACGCGCTTCTCGTGCTCGGTCAGCACGCGGCGTGACTGGGTTCCGGCGATCACGCGCTCGAGCGCCTGGTCGAAGTCCTCGTTGGCGAGCGCGTCGCCGCCGCGACGGGCGGCGAAGATCGCCGCCTCGTTGCAGATGTTGGCGAGGTCGGCGCCGGTCAGACCCGAGGTCTGGCGGGCGACGAGCTCGAGGTCGACGTCGTCGACCGGCTTGTTGCGCACGTGCACGCGCAGGATCTGCTCGCGGCCGTTGACGTCGGGCGGGGAGACGTAGATCTGGCGGTCGAAGCGGCCCGGGCGAAGCAGTGCCATGTCGAGCTTCTCGAGCAGGTTCGAGGCGGCGATCACGACGAGGCGGTCGTGGTCGCCGAAGCCGTCCATCTCGATCAGTAGCTGGTTGAGCGTCTGGTCCTTCTCGCCGTTGGTCGAGTTGCCGCGCGCGCCGCCGACGGCGTCGAGCTCGTCGATGAAGATGATCGCCGGCTGGTTCTTGCGCGCGATGCGGAACAGGCGGCGGACGCGAGCGGCGCCGAGACCGGCGAACATCTCGACGAAGCCGGCCGCCGACTGCGCGTAGAAGCGGGCGCCCGACTCGTGGGCGACGGCCTTCGCCAGCAGCGTCTTGCCGGTGCCGGGCGGGCCGTGGAGCAGGACGCCGCGCGGGACGCGCGCGCCGAGCTTGGCGAAGCGGGCGGGGTTGCGCAGGAACTCGACGACCTCCTCGAGCTCGCCGCGGGCGTGCTCGACGCCGGCGATGTCCTCCCAGCCGACCGAGCTGGTGGAGTCCGGCTTGATCTCCTGAGGCTTGGTGCGCGGCATCTGACGCAGCAGCAGCGACATCAGACACACCATCACGAGGATGAAGAGGATCGTGAAGACCGGCGCCGCGTTGGCGGCCCAGTTCTCGAGGTCGATCCAGAAGCTCGCGAGCGGCAGCAGCACGCGCGAAGCTTAGCCCGCGGGTGGGGAACCACCCCAGGGGTGAAACGCTATGGGGGTGGGGTGCTTTCTACCCCAGCAGCTCGAGCGCAAGGTCGCGGAAGAAGCCGGTCGCGAACTCCAGGTCGCGCACGTCGATCCGCTCGTCGGCGCCATGGATCAGCGGGTCGGTCTCAAACCGCGTGCGGTGGCGATGCGGGAAGAAGCCGTAGGCCTGGCAGTGCGGGAACGCGTCGCGGAACGTGCGCGAGTCGGTGAAGCCGGGCAGGACGACCGGCACGCAGACCGCGTCGGGATCCTGTCCTGAGATCCAGCCGCGGATGAAGTCCGCCATCGGCCCCTCGACCGGCGAGCGGTTGCCCATCACCTGCTCGGTCCACTCCAGGCGATAGGCGCCGTCGGCCGGCCCGAGCACCTCGTGGATCGCCTCCAGCGCCTCCTCCTCGCCGAGCCCCGCCGGCACGCGGCAGTCGACGGCGAGGCGCGCCTGCGAGGGGATCACGTTGATCTTCTCCGACGCGAAGGCGCGCGTCGGGGCGAGTGAGACGCCGAGCATCGGCTCGACGAGCGCGACGAGGCGCGGGTCGGTCCGCGCGACCTTCGCCAGGGCCGCGACGGCATCGTCGTCGCCCGGCTCGAGCGCGCCGACGGCCTCGAGGAACGCGCGCGGCTCGGCGGTCAGGCGGTAGGAGGGCTGGCGGGCGGCGAAGCGCTCGAGCAGCGGGCCGAGCTTCAGCAGCGCGTTGTCGCCGAGGCGCGGCATCGAGGCGTGCGCCGCCGCGCCGGCGGTGTGGACGGCGAATCGGAAGACGCCCTTCTCGGCGCAGCCCAGGCAGTACAGGCGCCGCCCGGCGTAGTCGATGATGCCGCCGCCGCCCTCGTTGACGAGGTAGTCGCAACGGACCTTCTCGGGGTGCGTCTCGGTGATCCAGCGCGCCCCGTCGGCGCCGCCGGTCTCCTCGTCGACGACGGCTACCACCAGCAGCGTGCCGCGCGCCGGCCGCCATCCGGCGCGGGCCAGGCCGCACGCGGCGGCGGCCTCGGCGGCGGTCTGGGACTTCATGTCGAGCGCGCCGCGGCCCCACACGAAGCCGTCGTGGAGGTCCCCCGACCACGGGTCGCGCGACCACTCCGACGGCGTGGCGAGCACGGTGTCGGTGTGCGAGAGCAGGCACAGCGTCGGGCCGGGCCGCCCGCCGTCAAGGCGCGCGATCAGGTTCGGCCGCTCGGGCGTGCGGCCGAGCAGCTCGCACTCGAAGCCCGCCGCGGTCATGTGCGCCGCGAGGTCCTCCTGGCAAGCGCGCTCGTCGCCCGGCGGGTTGACGGTGTTGAAGCGGATCAGCCGCTGGAGCAGCTCGACGGCCTCGCTGGCGAGCGCGTCGCTCACTGACAGCGCATCCTAGTCGCGGGCGATACTCCTGCGATGGAGCGGCTGTTCGGCGAGCAGGATCCCCGCGGCGCACGCCCGCCGCTCGCCGCGCGGATGCGGCCGGCCGCACTCGATGAGGTCGTCGGGCAGGAGGCGCTGCTCGGGGAGGGGGCGCCGCTACGGCGCGCGCTCGAGGCCGGGCGGCTGCATTCGATGATCCTGCACGGGCCGCCCGGGTCGGGCAAGACGACGCTCGCGCGGATCATCGCCGCGAGCAGCGGCGCGTCGCTCGAGGAGCACTCGGCGGTCGAGGCCGGGCGGGCCGAGGTCCGCGCCGTGATCGAGCGCGCGCGCCACCGCCCCGGCGCGACGGTGTTCTTCCTCGACGAGATCCACCGCTTCAACAAGGCCCAGCAGGACGCGCTGCTGCCGGCGGTCGAGGACGGCGTGTTGACGCTGATCGGGGCGACGACTGAGAACCCACGCTACGAGGTGATCTCGGCGCTGCTGTCCCGGGTGAGGGTTTATGAGCTCGCTGCGCTCGCCGACGAAGACGTGCTGACGCTGCTTCACCGCGCGCTGTCGCGGGGCGAGGTCGGCGAGGTCGAGGTCGACGAGGACGCGCTGTCGCTGCTGGCGCTGCGCTGCGGCGGGGACGCGCGGATCGCGCTCGGCGCGCTCGAGCGTGCCGCGGCGGCCGGCGGCCGCCTCGACGTCGCCGCGGCCGGTGCGGCGCTCGCGAGCGGGCTCGTCCGCTATGACCGGGCCGGCGACCAGCACTACGACACGATCTCGGCCTGGATCAAGGCGACGCGCGGCAGCGACGTGGACGCCTCGCTCTACTACCTTGCGACGATGCTCGAGGGCGGCGAGGATCCCCGCTTCATCGCTCGGCGGATGGTGATCCTGGCCTCCGAGGACGTCGGCAACGCCGACCCCCAGGCGCTCGGCGTGGCCGTCGCCGCGGCGGCCGCCGTCGAGCACGTCGGCCTGCCGGAGTGCACCTACGCGCTCGCCCAGGCGGCGATCTACCTGTCGCTCGCGCCGAAGTCCGACGCTGCGGGACGGGCGCTCGGGGCGGCGCGGAGCCTGATCGCCTCCGAGGGGGCGCGGCCCGCGCCGCCGGCGCTTCGCGGCGCCGCCGACTACGACAGCCCGCACGCCCACCCCGGCCATCTCGGGGGGTCGCAGGCGATGCCGGCGGGGCTCGAGGACGCGCGCTTCTACGCCCCCGACGAGGCCGAGGCCGCGTTCGCCGCGGCGCTCGAGCGGGTGCGGGCCACGCGGGGGGGCACGTCGTGATCGCCGAGATGGGCGCGGTGACGCGGCTCTGGGCGCAGCTTCGCGTCGGCGACCGCGCGCGCTACCTGGAGCGAGCCTCGCAGGGCGTCGTCGACGAGTTCGACGACTGCTGCGCGGCCGTCGCCGGCGAGGCGCGCCGGCCGCCGGTGGAGGTCGCGGCGCTCGAGGTCCTGCCGGCCGTCGATGCGCTGCGCTGGCTCGGCGACAACGCCAAGCGGCTGCTCGGTGCGCACCGCTTCGCGCTGCCGCGGGCGCTCCATCCGCTGACGCGCGCGAGCGCCGGGCACGCGCCGGTCGGCGTCGTCGGCGTGCGGGGCGCGACCGGCGCGCCGTTCGGCCTGCCGCTGTGCGCGATCGGCGCGGCGCTGCTGGGTGGCAACGGCGTCGTGTTCGCGCCGACCGCGCAGGCGTCGGTCGGAGCCGAGCGGATCCTTCGCGTGCTCGGGCGCGCCGGACTGCCCGAGGGTCTCGTCGCGCTCGGCGATCCGGCGCTCGAGGGCTGCGACGCGGTCCTCGAGCTGGGCGGTGGCCCGCGCGGCGGCGACGCGATGATCGTTCTCGCCGACGCGCGCCTCGACCGCGCCGTCGAGGGAGCGCTGTGGGCGGCATGCGCGGGCGCCGGCGAGCTCGCCGGGTCGCTGAAGCGGGTCTATGTCGAGCGCGACGTCTTCGATGACTTCGTGACGGCGCTGGTGGAGGCGGCGTCGGCGCTGCAGCCCGGCCGCGGCGAGCTCGGCGAGATGTCGGGCGAGGAGTCGTCCGCGGCGCTCGCGGCGGCCGTCGCCGAGGCGGTCGCCGAGGGCGCGTTCGTGCGCTGCGGCGCTCGCGCGGCGAGCGGCGCGGTCGGCTTCTCACCGCTCGTGCTGACCGGCGTCCCGGCGAGCGCGCGGCTGCTGCGCGAGCGTGTCGGCGGCCCGGTGCTGTGCGTCGCCGCGGTCGCCGATCCGGTCGAGGCTGCGGCGCTCGCCAACTCGCCGCAGCGCTGCCTCGGCGCCTCGATCTGGAGCGTCGACCGCCGCCACGCCGTGCGCATCGCGCGCGAGCTCGAGGCGCGCGTCGTGTGGGGCAACGACCACTTCCCGGCACTGCCGCTGCGCCAGGCCGCGGCCGACGCGCTCGAGGACTGCGGCCGGGCGCAGCTGATCACCTGGGAGCCCTCCTCGGGGCGGCCGCCGTGGCGCTACCCCTATGACGACGCGGCGAGCGTCGCAGCCCGCACCGTTGCCGCGCTGTACTCGCGCCGCGACGGCGAACGCGAGCAGGCGGTGCGCGACGGCGGCCGCGCGGTCGTGCGGGTGCTCGGGCGCTCGGTTTGGCGTCCCCAGACGGACGGCCGCCGCGGACAGGATGCTCAGTCGTAGATGACGAAGGAAAAGCCGTCGTCGACGTGGGCGCCGCTTGCGTCGTAGAGCTCCGCAAGCAGGTTGCCGCTCACGCTCCCGATTTCAGCGATGACCGGCGAGCCCTTGCCGAGCGGCGTGATCTGCGTGATCTCGTGTGCGAAGTAGAAGCTGCTCAGACCCGGGATCGAGAGGCTGTAGACCCCGGTGGCGGTGCGCGTCACCGCGATCCCCGCGCCGATCGCGAAACGGTCGAACGATTTCTCCATCGTGGGCGTCGTGCCCGACACGGATACCGTGCCGCCGGCCTCGGCGACGCTCGCGATCGAGTTGGCGAAGGACCTGTCGCTGACCGAGCCGCCGTTGAGCGTCGGGTCCGGATAGGTGCCCTGCAGGGCGCCGCCGGCGGCCGTGCCCTTCAGGCTCGGGCCGGCCGGGCCGGTCGGACCTCTGGCTCCGTCTTTGCCGTTGGTCCCGTTTGCGCCCTTCGGGCCGGGGATCCCGCGCCGACCGCGCAGCGACGACAGGACGCTCGGCTTGATCTGATGCGTCGAGGTGATCAGGTAGTGGTGCGCCGCCCACGCGGTGCCTGCACCCAGCGCCAGGACGAGCGCCATGGTCGAGGCGACGTTGGCATACGAAAATCTGCCGCGCGACGCCCCACCCGGGCTCCCGTCGCGTCGAGAACCAGACAGGTGCATCTCAACCTCCCCCGGTTGCGTAGTGGTGCCGTCGGGCCGAACCGTAGCGCCCTGGCGCGCCCCGGGTGCTGGGAGCAGCGTGGCGCTTACCGCCCGCGCGAAGGCGACGGGGCGACGTGGCCCTCCGACGCACGCGCGCTTCGCAGTCCGCTCGCGCTCAGCGGACGGTCACGCTGGCGGAGTAGCTGCGCCGGCCTGAGGAAGGTCCGGCGATCCTGACAGTCGCGGTGTGCCTGCCCCTGGCGAGGGTGTGGCCGCCGATCGAGGTGACCGTGACGATCGCCTCGCCCGCACCGCGATGGACGTGCTTGCTGCCGAGACCGGAGACGGCGAGCGACAGGGTCGCCGGCGCGCTGAGGGTCACCGCGAACGTGACGCCCTGCGTGGCCCTGACGGTGCGGGCCTGCAGCTGTGCGGACAGCAGCGACGGCGTGGCGGAGGCGCTGTGACCGGCGGCCAGGATCGGCGCGGCGGCCGAGGTCCAGGCGGGGTCGACGTTGTTCGCGGCGGCGTCGTGGGTCAGGTTGCTGGCGTCCTGGGGAAACGCGCAGGTACCCGAGTCGCAGGAGGCGGCGATCGAGTAGATGTCGCCTGTTCCGGGGGTCGAGCGGCCGTTGCCGCGCGCGTCGAAGACGATCCTCGAGCCGGCGAAGCGGGCCTGGCCGAAGGTCCACCCGGGCGGCTCGGCGAGCACCTCGGTGACGGACTTTCGCGCGGGACTTGACGCCGTGGAGGCGGCGACCGTGTAGATCCCGTCGTTGGGCGCCTGGTCGTCGACGATCAGCAGCCGGCGCCCGTCGCTCGACCACGAGAGTGAGCTCGGTCCGTGCCCGAACGGCGTCTCGTCGTCGAACACCGCCACCGGCGGGGCGCTCGGCGAGGACGAGGCGCCGACACGGATCGCGTACTGGCAGGCGGCGGAGCCGTCGAAGACGAAGCGCGTGCAGGAGGGATCCTGGTTCTCGACCCAGGCGAGCAGCCCCGAGTTGGCGGGGTCGGGGGCGGGGCCGGCCAGCGGTGCGAGCGTCTCGCTTGCCGTGCTCGACCACGCCGTCCCCGCGCCGGCGGCCGGCTGTGAGCCGAGCGGGCGGACATAGATCCCGGTCTGGGCGGCGGGACCCGTCGCGGCCTGGGTGGCGGTCGGAAAGGCGAAGTAGGAGTAGGCGATCCGGCTTGAGCCGATCAGGCGGGGCTGCGACTCGACGACGTCGCCGCTCGCAAGCGCCGGCGGCAGCGGCGATTGGCGTGCGAGCACACCACCCGTGAGCGCGTAGGTCAGCGCGCACGTGCCGGCGTTGCAGGCGGGTGCGCCGAAGGTGCTGGTCGCGGCGCTGAAGACGACGGTCGAGCCGCCCGACTGGAAGACGTCGGGGCTCGCCAGCGTCGCTTGAGGCAGCGAGCCGGCGAACGCGGGATTGGCCGAGGAGGCGAGCTCGCGGGGATAGGTGCCGTCGTCGTTGGCGGCCCAGAGCGACGTCGCGCCTGCGCTGTCGGTACGCACCCAGACGATCTGACCGGCCGAAGCGGACGCCGGCCCGAGGGCCAGCACGGATGCGGCGGCAATGGCGACGGCCGTCGGGCGCATGTTTATCTCAACTCCGCCGTGGACGCGTAGTTGCGTCAGTGGTTGTCGCCGCCGGCGAGCGATGCCAAACATCGGGCTCAACGGAGATCGCTTGGCGCGGCGGTCCTCGGGCACGGCATCGATGTCATGCATCGACACCTTCGCGCTCGGACTTCAAGCCCCGCGTCCGACCTCCGCTCTGAAAGAACGCGGCATCGCACACGTTGATCAGAACGCGATGCCAGAGACGGAGCACACGCAGCTGACGGCCCGCATCGAGCGCGTCCTCGGACACGAACCGCGCACGCGCGCCGAGATCGCGCTCGCCGTCGGCTATGCCGGCCACGACGTGTCGATGAAGCAGGCGCTCGCCGTGCTCGTCAGCGACGGGCAGGCGATCCGGACGCCCGCCGGCTGGCGAGCCGCGCACTGACGACGGACGTGGGTCGCGCCAGGCCTCTGGTGGGGCGGGCGCGACGGCTAGCGAGTCGTGCCGGATGTCAACGAGCGAGCGCCGACGGCTGTGATCAGACGATCGATGAACGCGGTCTGAGCCGGCTTCAGCCGGTGCCGAGCCTCGGACGGTGCGAACCACGCGACGCGGTCGAGCTCGGGAAAGCTCTCTCGGCGACCGCTCCGCGGCGGCCACTCCAGCTCGAACGAGTTCGAGCTGGCCGTCGCCGGATCGAGGTCGCCCTCGATCGCCCAGGCATGGACGACCTTCCCGCCCTTTTGAACGACCGTGCCGAGCGGGATCGGCGCGCCTCCATCCGGCTGCTCTGACGGCGCCGGCCGGCCGACCTCCTCGGCGAACTCACGACGCGCGACCGCCAGCAGATCCTCCCCGGGCGCCTCGGGCTCGCCCTTCGGGATCGACCAGCAGCCGTCGTCCTTGCGCGCGAAGTACGGCCCGCCGGGATGGCCGAGCAGGACCTCCGGCTCGCCCCCGCCGGCCGGATGGCGAAAGAGGAGGATCCCGGCGCTCTGCCGCACGGCCATCGATGCATCCTAGAGGCGGCGCCACGGAGCTCCAGACGCAGTCGAACCTCCAGCACGCCGCCGCTCCCGCCGGTCGACGTCGCCAGCCGGCTCATCTCGCGCGGACGCCGCGCGCCCGCCGACGTCGCCAGCCGGCCCGTCTCGCGCGGACGCCGCGCGCCCGCCGACATCGCCGGCCGGCCCATCTCGCGCGGCGGCTGCAGGACAGCTTCTAAGCTGTGAACATGCCCGCCCAGGCCTACGCCGGCAAGGAATGCGTCTGCCAGTACCGCCTCGGAATCTGCGACCAATCGTGCGTTCGCGACATGCTCGCCGTGCCGTTCTACATCGCCTGCCTGCGCCTGAGCGGCCGCCGCTGCCTCGTAGTCGGCGGAGGCGACGTCGGGCTCGAGAAGGTCGAGGGCCTTTTGACCTGCGACGCATCGGTCACGCTGATCGCCCCCGAGGCGCACGAGCAGCTCCAGCGCCTCGCCGCGGAGGGCTCGATCGCCTGGCAGCGTCGGCCCTATGCGGGCGCCGGCGACCTCGAGCGCGCGTTCCTCGTGATCGCCGCGACGAACGACAGCGAGGTCAACATCGGCGTGCACGAGGACGCCGAGGCGCGCGCGATGCTCGTCAACGTCGTCGACGTTCCGCCGCTTTGCAACTTCATTCTCCCGGCGATCGTGCGCAGCGGGCCGCTGGCGATCGCCGTCTCGACTGCCGGAGCGTCGCCCGCGCTGGCCAAGCGGATGAAGCGCGAGATCGGCGAGCTGTTCGGCGAGGAGTACGCGCGCCTGGCGGTGATTCTCAACGACGCTCGGGGCTGGGCCAAGGCGACGCTGCCAACCTTCCAGGACCGCAAGGAGTTCTTCGAGGCGATCGTCGGCGGCGACCCCGATCCGATCGAGTTGCTGAGGATTGGCGATGAAAAAGCGGTATTTGCGCTGATCGAAGGCGCGAAGCTGGCCCACGCGCCCGCCTGAGCGCCGTCGATCGCAGACGTCTGGTTATCCTGGCGCGATGCCGCCGGACTCGGACGTCCGCCTAGGCGGGTGGACGCGATGAGGAACGCTGCCGATGGAGAAGGCATGGCTTGCCGCCTTCGTCGCCGGTTGTCGCTGATCGTCGCGCTGACTTTCGCAGCCGGCGCGGTTGCGTGCGCCTCGGTGGCGCTGGCCGCCGAGGTCGGAGTCAACGTCACGACGACGACCGCCTTCGAGTCGCCCAAGGCGCTCGCCGCGATTCGCGCGAGCCGGCCCGCATGGGTCCGCGTCTTCGTCGGCTGGAACGTGATGGAACCCCAGCGCCAGTCGTTTGAGCCGACGCAGGTCAACGCCTACCGCCGCTTCTTCCGCGCCCTCCCGCGCGGCACCAAGGTCGACGTCGACGTCGTGTCGACGCCGAGCTGGGCAAGCGGCTCGTCCTCGCCCGCGGCGCCGCCCCAGAACGACGCCGACTTCGCCTGGTTCGTCAACCACCTCGCGACGCTGCTGCACAACCGCGTCACCTCGTGGGAGATCTGGAACGAGGAGTCCTCGCCCGCGTGGTGGTCGGGGAGCGTCGCCCAGTACGCCGACCTGGTCAAGGCCGCGTACCCGGCGATCAAGGCCGCGGACCCCAAGGCGAAGGTCGTCCTCGGCGCCAACAGCCCGCTGATGCTGAGCCAACTCTACGCCGACGGGATCCACAACTACTTCGACGCCGACGCGATCCACACCGACACGGCCTGCAACGTCACCTCGCCCTACATCTACGAGTACAACCGCGACACGACCGTCATCAACCAGTACTTCTTCCTCGGCTTCACCGGGATTCACGCGTTGATGGCAGCCAACGGGGACGCCTCCAAGCCGATCTACATGACCGAGATCGGATGGTCCTCGACGAGCGCCGAGTGCTCGACCGGGCTGTGGGCCGGCAAGAAGCTCGCCGGCGTCAGCCAGCAGACGCAGGCGACCTACCTGACACAGGCCTACCACTGCCTCGCCCAGCCGCGGTACTCCTACATCAAGGCCGCGATGTGGTTCGAGCTGCAGAACGGTGGACCCAGCGGCCAGCCGCTCGACAACTACGGGCTGCTGAACCTCGACTACTCGCCCAAGCCGTCCTTCGACGCCTTCGAACAGATATCGCTGCACGGCGACACGCAGGCCGCCTCGTGCGGCAACTTCGCCGCGCCGCGGATCACGATCCTCCACCCGACGCCGGGCAGCGCCTACAGCGGTCCGCTGCACATCGCCGTCTCCGCCTCGAGCCCCGGTAACGGGGTGCGCGAGATCACGATCGACCTGACGCGCCACAGCCGCGAGCACTTCGGCTCCAAGCGCGGCTTCCCGCCGACGCTGAGCGCCTCGCTGACGTGGCTCGGTGCGCGCAACCTCAAGGCCGGCCCGCACAAGATCAAGATCGTCGTCATCGACAAGCTCGGCAACGTCGCGACAAGGACGTTCCGAATCATGCACGTGCGCGCCGCGCCGGTCGTGCGCCGCCACCGCCACCACCACCACCGCTGAACGAGCCGCGCCCGGCGCGCGACGGCTACCGTGCAGGCGTGTCGATCGCCCGGCCGCCGCGCCGCCGACCCCCGCAGCGCTGAGCCGTGGCCGCAGCCATCGAGCTGAACGGCGTGACGCGCCGTTACGGCGAGCGGCTGGCTCTCGCTGAGGTGACGCTGACGCTCGAGGAGGGGCGCACGCTGGCCGTGCTCGGCCCAAACGGCGCCGGCAAGACGACGCTCCTTCGCCTGCTCGCGACGCTGCTTCGCCCGCACGGCGGCGAGACGCGCGTGCTCGGCCACGCGCTGCCCGAGGAGAGCTGGGCGGTGCGCGGGCGAATCGGGCTGCTCGGCCACGAACCGCTCCTCTACCGTGAGCTCACGGCGCGTGAGAACCTCGCCTACCACGCCGCGCTGCACGGCGTCGACGCGGCGACCGTGGAGCGCCTGCTGGGCGCGGTCGCGCTCGAGCGCCGCGCCGATGAGCCGCTGCGGACGCTCTCGCGCGGGATGGTGCAGCGCGCGGCGGTCTGCCGGGCGCTGTTGCACGACCCGCCGCTGCTGTTGCTCGATGAGCCGCGGGCGAACCTCGACCCCACAGCGAGCGAGCTGGTCGAGCCGCTGATCGGCCGCGGCTCGGGGCGCACGCGCGTGATCGTCAGCCACGACCCGGCCGGCGCGCTCGCCGAGGCCGACCTCGTGCTCGGGCTCGTGCGGGGCCGTGTCGCGCTGCTCGCCCCAGCCGACCAGCTCGACCGCGCCGCGCTCGCGGAGCTCTACCGGTGAGCGGGTCGCCGCCGATGCGCGCCGTCGTCGCGGCGCTGCTTCGCAAGGAGCTGCGCGTCGAGCTCCGGACGTTCGAGTCGATCCCGGCGATGACGCTGTTCAGCGTCACGACCTACGTGCTGTTCCACTTCGGACTCCAGCAGAACCAGGTCTCCTCGTCGCTGGCGAGCGGAGTCCTGTGGGTCACGCTGCTGTTTGCCGCGGTGCTCGGCATCAACCGCCTGTTCGTCGCCGACGCCGAGCAGGGCGGGTTCGACGGGTTCCTGCTCTCGCCCGCCGACCGTGGCGCGCTGCTGGTGGCCAAGGGGGCGGCGCTGTTCCTGTACCTGACGGTCGTCGAGGTGATCTCGGTTCCGGCGTTCGCGCTGCTGTTGCTCGAGCCCTCGCTGGGCGCGGCGATGCCCGGGCTGCTCGCCGTGCTCGCGCTCGTCAACCTCGGCGTCGCGGCGATCGGGACGCTCGTCGGCGCGCTCGCCGTGCGGACGCGCTCGCGCGATCTGCTTGGCCCGCTGCTGTCGCTGCCGCTGCTCGTCCCGGTCGTGATCGGCGCGGCGCTGTTGACGACGCCCCTGTTTTCAACCCCCGTGAGGGCGATGCCGCTGCACTGGCTCGTGATTCTGGCGCTCTATGATCTCGTGTTCGCGGTGATCGCGTTCGCGCTCTTCGACTTCCTCCTGGAGGACTGATCCGGTGTACGGCAAGCGCCTGCGGGGGCTAGCGCTCACGACAACCGCCTTGCTGACGCTGACGCTGGTGGCCGTCTTCTTCTGGGCGCCGAACGACGCGACGCTCGGGTTCCTGCAGAAGATCTTCTACATCCACGTGCCGCTGGCGATCATCACCCTGTCCGGCTTCATCGCCGGCGGCGTGATGGCGATCCAGCATCTGCGCAGCGGCGATTCGCGCTGGGACCTGCGCTCCTACGTCGCGATCCACATCTCGCTGGTGTTCGGCGTCGGCGTGCTGATCACCGGCTCGATCTGGGCCAGGGCGGCCTGGGGTCACTGGTGGGTCTGGAGCGAGCCGACGCTCGTGTCGTTCCTGCTGGTGATGCTCCTGTACGCGACCTACCAGCCGCTTCGCTTCGCGATCGAGGACCCCGAGCGACAGGCGCGCGCGGCGTCGGTGTTCGCGATCGTCGCCGGCGTTTTCGTCCCGATCTGCTTCACGATCGTGCGCCTCTCGACCGCCTACGTGCACCCGCGCACGCTCGACGACGTCAGCGGCAACCTGCCGGGGCGGATGCAGGTCGTCTTCTGGCTGTCGCTGGCGAGCGTCGCCCTGCTGTGGCTGCTGCTGTGGCGCTACGAGATGACGTCCAAGAACGCGAGCGCGCAGCTGCGCCGGCTGCGCCAGCTTCTGAGCGAGGACGACGAGCTCCCGCCGCCGCTTCGGCGCAGCGCCGCGCCAAGCGTCGGAGCGCCGGAGATGGTCGGGCGCTGATGCCGGAGCTCCCCTTTCACACCGCCGGGCCCTACGTCGCCGCCGCCTACATCGTCTTCGTGGCGCTGATCCTTCTGTACGTCGCGATCATGGCCGGCAAGCTGAGCCGGATCGAGCGCGAGCTCGGCGAGCTGACGGAGCTCGCCGCCGCACGGCGTCAGGGCTCGCGCGAGGACGTCGGGGGCGAGCAGTGACCGAGCTCCTGCTGATCGGCAGCTCCCATCGCGTGGCGGCGGTCGCGCTGCGCGAGCGCCTGGCGCTGACCGACAGCCAGGCAGCGCGATTCCTGGTCGGGCTGTGCGCCGAGCCGGGAATCAGCGAGGCGGTCGCGATCTCGACCTGCAACCGCGCCGAGATCTACGCCGTCCTCGACGGGCGACCGTCGGCTGAGGCCGCGGTGATCGAGCGGCTCGGCGAGCACGCCGGCATCGCTCCCGAGCAGCTCGCGCAGTCGACCTACGTGCTTCGAAACTGCGACGCGGCGAGGCACCTGTTCCGCGTCACGTGCGGCCTCGAGTCGATGATCGTCGGCGAGCACGAGATCCAGGGCCAGGTCCGCCGCGCCCACGAGCACGCCCGCGAGACCGGCACGTCCGGGGCGCTGACGAGCCGCCTGTTCAGCGCGGCGCTTGCGACCGGCGGGCGCGTGCGGACGGAAACCGAGATCGCGCGCTTGCAGGTCAGCCTGTCGTCGGTGGCGGTCGAGCTGGCCGAGCGTCTGCTCGGAGACCTCGGCGGCCGTCCGGTCGCGGTGATCGGCGCGGGTGAGACGAGTGAGCTGACGGCCCAGGCGCTCGCGGCGCGCGGTGTGGCGACGGTCTTCATCGCCAACCGCCACGCCGATCGCGCGCGCTCGGTCGCGGAGCGCTTCGGCGGCACGGTCGTCGGCCTCGAGAAGCTGCCCGAGACCTTCGAGCAGGCCGACATCGTTCTTTCCTCGACCTCCTCGCCGCACGCGATCGTCGGTCGCGAGGAGCTCGAGCTCGTGATGGCGGCGCGTCACGGGCGGCCGCTGCTGCTGATCGACATCGCCGTGCCGCGCGACATCGACCCCTCCTGCGCTGAGATCCCGGGCGTCACGCTGCGCGACATCGACGACCTCGAGGCGGTCGTGACGCACAACCTGTCGAGCCGCGAGGCGCACGTGCCTGCGGCGGAGGAGATCATCGAGTCAGAGATCCAGCGCTTCGCCCACTGGCTCGGGGCGCTCGACGTGCGCCCGACGATCGGCGCTCTGCACGAGCGGGCCGACAGCGTGGTCGACCAGCTGCTCGCCGAGAACTCCGGGCGCTGGGAGTCGGCGTCGCCCCGCGATCTGGCGCGCGTCGAGGCGCTGGCGCGCGCCGTCGCCGCGCGGCTCATGCACGAGCCGACGATCCGCCTGAAGAGCCTCGAGGCCGAGCGCGTGCACGGCAGCATCGAGCTGCTCCGCGACCTGTTCGCGTTGCGCGGCGAGGAGCGCGGCGAGGCCGACGCGGCGGCGCCGGCTGACAACGTGCGGGAGCTTCGCAGCGGCAAGCCGTGAGCGGCGCGCTGCGGCTCGGCACGCGCGGCAGCCCGTTGGCGCTGTGCCAGGCGGAGCTCGTCGCGGCGGCCATCGACGGCGACGTCGAGACGGTCGTCCTGCGAACCGGCGGCGATCGCGGCGGCGGGGGCGACAAGCGGCGCTGGGTCGATTCGATCGAGGCGGCGCTGCTCGACGGCTCGATCGACCTGGCGGTGCACTCGGCCAAGGATCTGCCCGCCGAGCTCGCGGGCGGCCTCGAGATCGCCGCCGCGCCGCGCCGCGAGGACCCGCGCGATGCGCTGTGCGGCCGCTGGCGCTCGATCGGGCAGCTGCCGGCCGGCGCGCGAGTTGGCACGAGCAGCCCGCGCCGGCGGGCGCAGCTGCTCGCGATGCGCGACGATCTCAGCGTGGTCGAGCTGCACGGCAACCTCGACACGCGTCTGGGCCGGCTCGAGGCCGGTGACTACGACGCGATCGTGCTCGCGGTGGCGGGGCTGCGGCGCCTCGGTCGCGGCGACGGCTGGAATGCTGCGGACGAGCTCGTTCCCGCCGCGGGCCAGGGGACGCTCGCGGTTCAGGCCCGCGCGGGCGACGAGCGGGTCGCGGCGGCGGTCGCCGGCCTTCGCGACGCTGACACGGAGCGCGCTCTGGCCGCCGAGCGCAGCGCCGTGGCGAGGCTCGGCGCGGGCTGCGACAGCGCGCTCGGAGTCCACGCTCGGGCGGCCGGCGACCGATGTGTGGTGCGCGCCTTCGTCGCCGCGACCGACGGGGGGGAGTGGATCCGCGACGAGGTCGAGGCCGCCGGTGCGGTCGAGGCCGGCGAGCTGCTCGCCGAGCGGCTGCTGAGCTGCGGCGCGGCGGCGCTGCTTCGATGAGCGCGGAGCGCGCCGGCCGGGTCGCCTTCGTCGGTGCCGGTCCCGGCGACGCGGGTCTCTTGACGGCACGCGCGCTTGAGCTGATCGCACTCGCCGACGTGATCCTCTACGACCGCCTGATCCCGACCGAAGCGCTCGCGGGGGCGCGCTCCGACGCGGAGCTGCGCTACGTCGGAAAGGAGGGCGGCGGAGCGTCGGTGCCCCAGGAGGAGACCGAGGCGCTGATGCTCGAGCGAGCGCGCGCCGGGGCGCTGGTGGTGCGCCTGAAGGGCGGCGATCCGTTCGTGTTCGGTCGCGGCGGCGAGGAGGCACTGGCGCTTCGAGCCGCGGGGATCTGCTTCGAGGTCGTGCCCGGGGTGACGGCGGGAATCGCCGCCGCGGGCTACGCGGGCATCCCGGTCACGCACCGCGGGATCGCGAGCGGCGTGGCGCTGATCGCCGCGCATGAGGATCCCACGAAGGACGAGCGCCTGCTCGACTGGACCGCGCTCGCCGCGTTTCCGGGAACGCTCGTCTTCTACATGGGGGTGCGCACCCTGCCGTCCGTCACCGAGCGGCTGCTTGCCGCGGGTCGCCCCGGGTCGCAGCCGGCCGCGGTCGTCTCGCACGGAACGCTGCCGGAGCAGCTGACCGTCAGAGGGACGCTCGAGACGATCGCCGCCGCGGCTTCATCGGCCGGCGTGACCGCGCCCGCGATCACCGTGATCGGCGACGTCGCGGCGCTCCATGACGAGCTCGACTGGCGGCGCCCCGGGCCGCTCGCGGGTGCGAGCGTCGTCGTGACCCGCGCGCGGGCGCAGGCCTCCGAGCTGGCGGCGCGCCTGCGGGCGCTCGGCGCGCAGGTCATCGAGACGCCGTCGATTCGGATCGTCGCCCGGCCCGACGAGCTGCCCTCACTCGACGGCTTCGACCTCGTCTGCCTGACGAGCCCCAACGGGGTGGGCATCCTCTTTCAGAAGCTGGCGGCGCGGGGCGAGGACGCGCGCGCGCTTGCCGCAGCGCGGGTCGCGGTGATCGGCCCGGGGACGGCGCGGGCGCTTCGCGAGCACGGCGTGATCGCCGACGTCGTGGCGGAGCGCTTCGTGGCCGAAGGGCTCGTCGAGGCGCTGTCCGGCGTCCCCGTCTCGCGCGCGCTGATCGCGCGCGCCGCCGACGCGCGCGACGTCCTGCCGGACGCCCTGCGCGAGCGCGGCGCGGAGGTCGTGATCGCAAACCTCTATGACACGGTCGCCGAGCCGATCGAGCCCGCGCTCAGCGGCGCGATCGAGACCGCCGACTACATCACCTTCACCTCCTCCTCGACGGTCCGCCACTTCCTCGAGTCGGCGACCGTGGATGCCCGGACGCGCGTCGTCTCGATCGGGCCGGTGACAAGCGAGACGCTCCGCGAACGGGGCGTCGCGGTGCACGTCGAGGCGAAGCGCCACGACATCGACGGGCTGGTCGAGGCGCTCGAGTGCGACCGCGCGGCGCGCCGATGACGGCCTCCGTCCCGGTCGTCACCTTCCTGTCGGACTACGGCTCGTGCGACGAATTCGTGGGCGTCTGCCACGCGGTGATCGCGCGGCGCTGTCCGCGCGCGCGGATCATCGACCTCACCCACGGTATCGCACGCCACGACGTCCGCTCAGGCGCCCTGGCGCTGCGCGCGGCCCTCCCCTACGCGCCCGCGGGCGTGCATCTCGCCGTCGTCGACCCCGGCGTCGGCGGCGACCGCCGGGCGGTCGCGCTGCGCGTCGCCGCCGAGGATCGGATCCTGGTCGGGCCTGACAACGGCCTGCTCGCACTCGCCGCCGAGGAGCTCGGCGGTCCGGTTGAGGCCGTCGACATCGGCGACTCCCCGGAGTGCCTGCGGCCCGTCAGCTCGACCTTCCATGGCCGCGACGTCTTCGCGCCCGTCGCCGCCGCCCTCGCGGACGGCGCGACGCTCGCCGACCTCGGCGCGGTGGTCGATCCCGCCGGTCTCGCGACGCTCGCGCTGCCGCAGCCCCGCCTCGACGGCGAGCGGCTGATCGCGCACGTCCTCTCCACCGACGTCTATGGGAACCTCGCACTCGACGCGAGCGTCGAGCAGGTGCCGGCTGCGCGCGGCGCGGCTCTGCTCGTCGAGGCGGCCGGGGCGGCGCTGAACGCCCGCTTCGTCGCCACGTTCGGCGACGTCGACGCCGGCGAGCTGCTCGCCTACCGCGATGGTCGCGGAGCGCTGGCGCTCGCGGTCAACGGCGGCTCGGCGGCGCAGGAGCTCGCGCTGGCGGTCGACGACGAACTGGTGCTTCGGCCGCGATGACACTCGGCAGCCCGCGCGTCCATCGCCGCCGGACCGGCTCGACGAGCGTCGACGCCCGCGAGCTTGCGATCGCCGGCGCGCCGCACGGCACGCTGGTCAGCGCGGCCGAGCAACTCGACGGACGCGGCCGTCAGGGCCGCCGCTGGCATGCGCCCGCCGGCAGCGCGCTGCTGTGTTCGCTCGTCCTGCGCGACCCCCCGCGACTGCTGGCGCTCGCTGCCGGCGTTGCCGTCGCCGAGACGATCGGCGAGGAGGCGACGCTCAAGTGGCCGAACGACGTCCTGCTCGACGGACGCAAGGTCAGCGGCATCCTGATCGAAGGCCGCCCGCAGGAGTGCTGGTCGGTGCTCGGGATCGGCATCAACGTCGCGCTGCGCATCGAGGATCTGCCGGCGGAGCTGGGCGCCAGCGCCGGCACGCTCGGGCGCGCGCAGTCAGACGTCGAGCCGCTGCTCGAGCGGCTGCTCGGCGTGCTCGAGGCGCGCCTGTCCGCGCCCGAGGGCGAGCTCCTTGCGGCCTGGCGCGCTCGCGACGCCTTGCTCGGACGCGAGGTCTCCTGGCGTGACGGGCGAGGCACGGCGGCGGGGATCGACGACACCGGCGCGCTGCTCGTACGGCTGGCGGGCGGCGACGAGCGGGCGCTCGACGCCGGCGAGGTTCACCTGCTGGCGGGCTGATCCCCCGCGGGGGGCTCGCCGTTCGCAGCGCCGGGCTTGTCGAGATCGGCCTCCTCGTCGACGACGACGCGCCGCCGCGAGCCCCTCGGCCGGCGTCCGTTGGCCGACTCTGAGAGCGCCGCCGAGACCTCGTCCTCGAGCACGCCCTCGGCGTGTCCCGCGGACTCCTCGCGTTCGAGCAGGCGCGCCTCCGCGTCGAGCCGCACACCCTCGTCGCCGAGCGCCTCGACCGCGTGCGCGACGCCGCCGTTGCTCGCCACGCCAAGCTCGCCCTCGTGGACGGTGTCGACGCTCGCGATCCGCTCGATCGTCTCGCCGGCCCCCTCGCCGCCACGCCGGCGCCGCCGCTTGCTGCGTCCGCGCCGCTTGGGGAAGTTGCGAAGCAGTTCGCGCGCGAGCGCCGGTGGCTTTCGCGCCATCCGCGTACGCGCCCCCCTGAGCACCTCCTCGGCCTCCGGGGTGTGTGCAAGCGCCGCGGCGAGCAGCGCCGCGGCGAGGCGGCGGTCCTGCTTGCGCGCCGCGTGAACGAGGCGCCGCGCGTTGCGGGCGTGAGCCGCCCCCGAGGAGTTGACGAGCAGGCCGAGCAGGCGCTTGGTCTCCGGCCAGCGCTGCACCGCGTACTCCTCGTGGACCTCGCGTGTGTACTCGGCGATCCGCCAGATCCACGCGTTGGCCTGATCGCGACGGCCGATCCGCTTGTCGACCATCGCCTGGAGCATGATCTTGGCGCCCTCGCGACGCTCCTCGCGTGTCCAGGTGCCGATGATGTCGATCGAGGTGTCGAAGGCGTCGGGGTCGCGGGCGGCGGCGATTTCGGCGAGCGCCTTCAGGCGCAGCGCCGGGTTGGTGTTGCGCTGCACGGCCGTGACGAGGAAGCGCCGGCGCAGCTCTCCGTCGCGGTCGAAGTGGAGCATCGCCCGCGCTCGCCGCCAGCCGTTGGCCTGCACGCGCGCGCCGGCGAGCGCCGCCCAGACGTGCTGCTCGCCGTAGTCGAGATGCTCGACGGCGATCCGCCACAGCTCGCGCTCGAAGACCTCGGCGCGCCGCTCCGGCTCGGGGCACACTGGCAGCACGCGGCGCTCGACGCGCACGCGGCGGCCGCGCCCGCGTCGCACCGGGCCGACGACGATCGCCCCACCGCGGTAGACGTCGCGGTCGAGCAGCGAGTGCAGCGTGACGACGGGGTCGTCGTGCTTGGTCGCCGGATGCACGAAGTCGACGACGAGGCCCGCCTCCTTGCCCGGGTGGCGGCGCGTGACGCGTCCGACCCGCTGCTGATAGATGCGCTTGGAGGCCGTCGGCGCGAGGTGCACGCAGACCGTCGCGCGTGGAGAGTTCCAGCCCTCGGCGAGCAGCTGGGCGTTGATCAGCACGTCGATCTCGCCGCGCTCGTAGCGCGCGAGAATCGATGCCAGCTCGCGCTTGGGCGTCTCGCCCGAGACGGCCTGGGCCTTCAGGCCCTCGTCGCGGAATGCCTGCGCCAGGTTGTAGGCGTGCCGCACGCCGGCCGCGTAGACCACGCCGGGCACGCCGTTGAAGCGCGTCTTGTAGAGGTTTGCGACGGCCAGGTTGAACGGCAGCTGGTCGAGCAGCTCGGCCAGCATCTCCTGGTCGAACTCGGTGTCCACCTCGCCGCGGCGCAGTGGCACCTTGGCGATCGTCCGCACGCCCGGCCCGGGCGGGATCCGAACGCAGCGAAGCGGCGAAATGACGCCTCGGCGCGCCGCCTGCGCGAGGTCGAAGCGCGACGTCTGCGTCGGGAAGAGGTCGGTGACGTGCCGCGCGATCAGCGCTCCGGTCGCCGTCATGCCGATGAACACCGGCCCGGTCCAGGCGCGGATCGCGGCGCTCGTCTTCTCGCCGAGCGCCGTGTGCGCCTCGTCGCAGATGACGATCGTGTAGGCGCTCGAGATCGATCCCGCGTTGCGCACGAACCACTGGTAGGTCTCGACGGTCACGGGCCCGTTCGGGCGGTCCTCGCTGCCGAGCAGGGCCGGCGCGATCCGCTTCTTGTAGCCGCGATCGCGCAGCTCGCCGAGGAACTGGTCGACGAGGTTGCGGCGGTGCGTGAGGATCAGGACGCCGCCGGTCCGCGACGCCTCGACGAAGCCGAGCGCGGCGACGGTCTTGCCGGCGCCGGTCGCGTGCTCGAACCAGAAGCGCTTGGCGGCGTTGGGGTCCTCGGGCTGCTCGGCGAGCTGCTCCTCGTCCTGGGGACCCTCGGCGTCCTCCTCGTCCCAGTCGGCGAGGGGGGTCTCGGCCTCGGCGCGGTCGAGCTCGGCCTCGAGCTCGGCGGCGACGTCCTCGACCTCGAACTCCTCCTCATCGTCCTCGGCCGGCGCGGCGGCGAAGACCTCCCCGTCGTCCTCGTCGTCCTCCTCGGGCTCCTCGTCGTAGTCCTCGTCCTCGTCGAAATCGGCCGACTCGCCGGTGGCGAGCTCCTCACCGTCGTCGTCATCGACGTCCTCCTCGACGCCGAGGATCGCCGCGCCGGCGAGTACGTCGACCGTTCCGTTGGTCGGGGGCGCGATGCTCGCCTCGGTCAACAGCGCGGCGAGCGTGCCGGACAGCGCGTCGACCTGGTGAGCCGACAGGACGGTCCCGTCGGCGAGCTTCGGCTCCTCCTCCGAGAGCACGCGCTCGAGCCCGAGCAGCAGCGACCATTGGCGCCGCCAGGGCGTCGAGGGGACGCTCAGGCCGGCGTCGATCTCGCCCAGCGCCTCGTCGAACGCGCGCCGCCGCGGCGTGCCGGGGGCGAGCGCGACCGCGAGCTCCTCGCCGGGGTGCACGAACGGCTCGCGCGTGAACGCCTCGGCGCGGGAAACGTCGTCGCTGCTGGGAAGGGCCGTAGCGGCCACTGTCGTCGGTTCGGCCATCGAAGGCTTGTGAAGGAGGCGGAGCCGCTCGAAGGTGCTGCGCGGCCCGGCGGGGTGGTCGGCTGCAGCGGAAACGGCTGCGGATGACCTCCCGTTACATACGGGAAGATACCAAGCATGGCACACGGACCGGCAATCACGCTGCGCGTCTCGCCGCACCTTGCCTGAGATCCGCCTCGAGGCGACGCCGGCCGAGATCCGCGTCGACCCGCTGTCAGGCCTCCGCACGATCATCGCGCCGGGGCGCGCCGCGCGCGGAGGGACGGACGAGGACCCCTTTGCCGAGGGCAACGAGTCCCAGACGCCGCCCGAGCTCTACGCCGTCCGCGACGACGGCAGCGCGCCCGACACGCCCGGCTGGCGCGTGCGCGTCTTCCCGAACCGCTTTCCCGCGCTGGGCGCCGAGGCGCAGGTCGCGCCGCGCGACGCAAACGCCCGCCTGTTCAGCACGCTTGCGGCAACCGGCGCCCACGAGCTGATCGTCAATTCCTCGCGGGCGGTCTCTTCACTCGCCGACCTCGAGCCCGACGAGCTCGCGCTGGCGATGGACGTCTGGCGGCTTCGCATGCGCGCCCACTCCGAGGCTGCCTGCCTGCACCTGTTCGTCAACGAGGGCGCGACGGCCGGCTCCTCGCGCGAGCACACCCACGCCCAGCTGATGGCATTCGACTTCGTGCCCGCACTGATCGCGCGCGAGCGCGAGCGCTTCGGCGCCTACGCCGCCCAGACGATGGGTCAGCAGCTGCTCGACGACCTGATCTCCGAAGAGGTGCGCCGGCGCGAGCGCCTCGTCAACGTCGATGACGACGCGGTGCTCCTGACGGCCTTCGCGGCGACGCTCCCCTACCAGCTGATGCTCGTCCCGCGCCGAGCGCGGATGCGCTTCGAGGATGACGGGCCGAGCTGCGCGGCGATGCTCCACGACGCGCTGGGGCGCCTCGCGCGGCGCTTCGGCGAAAGCCCGCCGCTGAACCTGTGGATCAGAACCGCGCCGCGCGGCGCCGAGCACTTCTGCTGGCGCATCGACATCGTCCCGCGCTTCACCGGGCTCGCCGGACTCGAGCTCGGCAGCGGCGTGCACCTGACCACGGTCACCCCCGAGCGGGCCGCCGACGAGCTTCGCGAGGCGTGAAGGCGGTCGTTCAGCGGGTCTCGCGCGCGGCGGTCCGCGCCGGCGGAGAGGAGGTCTCGGCGATCGGGCCGGGCCTGCTCGTCCTGCTCGGCGTCGGCCGCGAGGACACGCCGGAGATCGCCGACCGCCTGGCCGCCAAGCTGCTCGCGCTGCGCGTCTTCCCCGACTCGGGCGGGCGGATGAACGAGCCGCTCGGCGAGCGCCAGGTGCTCTGCGTCAGCCAGTTCACCCTCTACGGCGACGCGCGTCGCGGCAACCGGCCGAGCTTTGTCGAGGCGGCTCCAGCCGAGCTCGCCGTCCCGCTCTACGAGCGCGTCTGCGACTCGCTCGGCGCGGCACGCGGGCGCTTCGGCGAGCACATGGAGATCGACCTCGTCGCGGACGGTCCCGTCACGATCGTCGTGGAAGTAAGGTGAGTCGATGTCCGAAGTGGCAGCGGTTGGCGGTATCGACCTCGGCGGCACGAAGATCGAGGCGATCGTCGCCGACCCCGCGGCCGCCTACAAGCTGCTCGGTTCGGCGCGGCACCCGACGCCCACGAACGGCGGTCCCGCGGATGTCGCGACGGCGATGGCCGCCGCGCTGACAGAGGCGGCCACCGAGGCCGGCCTCGAGCCGTCCCAGCTGCGCGGGATCGGCGTCGGCTCGCCGGGCACGGTCGACTCCGATGCGGGAACCGTCGCCCGCGCCGACAACCTGCCCGGGTGGGCGGCGCGGTTTCCGCTCGGCGCCGCGCTGCACTCGGCCCTCGGCGCGCCGATCACGTTGGGCAACGACGTCGCCGTGGCAACGGACGCCGAGTACATCCTCGGCGCGGGGCGCCCCTACCACTCGCTGCTCGGCGTCTTCTGGGGCACCGGGGTGGGCGGCGGTCTGATCCTCGACGACAAGCCGTGGCACGGCCGCGGCGCGGCCGGTGAGATCGGCCACACGGTGATCGCCCAGGGCGGACGCCGCTGCCCCTGCGGGCGGCGTGGCTGCGTCGAGGCCTATGCCGGCCGCGCGGCGATGGAGCGTCGCGCGCGAAAGCTCCATGACAGCGGGCGCAAGACGGACCTCTTCGAGCTCGCCGCAAGGCAGGGGCGCGACCGCCTGACGAGCGGCATCTGGGAGCGAGCGCTCCGGCACGGCGACAAGCTCGCCACCGAGCTGGTCGACCGCGCCGTGCTCGCGCTCGGCGCCGGCATCGCTTCGGCGGTCAACCTGCTGGACGTCGAAGCGGTGATCATCGGCGGCGGCCTCGGCGTGCGCCTCGGCGAGCCCTACAGGGCGCGGATCGCCGCCGCCATGCAACCGCACCTCTTCAACGACGCCCGCCCGCCGGCCGTCCACCTCGCCGGTCTCGGCGACCTCGGCGGAGCGCTCGGGGCGGCGCTGCTCGTCAAGCTGTGATGGAAAGCTCCGCGACACCGCCCGAGCCGCGCGTCATCGAGACATCGGCCGAGGGTGCGCACAAGCGCAAGCAACACCAGCCGATGCCGCGCGACAAGCGCGGCTGGCAGGTCGCCCCGGCCCCCGACGGCCGCGGCACGCCGCCGACCTCCCAGCCGCCGGCGCACCGCACGCGCGGCTTCATGTGGTTCGTCGGGGCGCTGCTGGCGATCAACATCCTGTCCGTCCTGATCGCGCAGCCGTCCGGACAGCCGCGTGTGACGGTGCCGTTCAGCCCCTATTTCATCAACGCCGTTCGCGGCGACAGGGTCGCTTCGATCACGACCAAGGGCGACGCCGTCGAGGGCACCTTCAAGGCCAAGGTCGTCTACCCGGCGGCCTCCAAGAAGGCGACGCCCACGACGCTGTTCGCCACGCAGGTGCCGGCGTTTTGGAACGGGAGTGCGCTCGAGACGCTGCTGCAGTCCCACGACGTGCAGATCAACGCGAAGTCGCCAACGGCCTCGACGTCGGTGCTCGCCGAACTCCTGCTCGGCTTCGGGCCGACGATCCTGCTCGTGCTGCTGTTCGTGTTCATCGCCAGACGGGCGGCCGCGGCCGGGGGCGGCATGGGGGCGCTCGGCCAGTTCGGGCGCTCGCGCGCGCGCCGCGTCGACCCGCAGAGCATCCGCGTGACCTTCGCCGACGTCGCCGGCATCGACGAGGCCAAGCTCGAGCTCTCGGAGATCGTCGACTTCCTGCGCCACCCGGATCGCTACGGCCGCCTGGGGGGTCGGATGCCGCACGGCGTGCTCCTCTCGGGGGCCCCCGGCACCGGCAAGACGCTGCTCGCACGGGCCGTCGCCGGCGAGGCCCAGGCGGCGTTCTTCTCGATCTCGGCGTCGGAGTTCATCGAGGCAATCGTCGGCGTCGGAGCCTCGCGCGTCCGCGACCTCTTCACGCAGGCGCGCGCCGCCGCCCCGTCGATCATCTTCATCGACGAGCTCGACGCGATCGGGCGCTCGCGCCAGGGATCGGCGTCGGTGACCGGCGCCAACGACGAGCGCGAGCAGACACTCGACCAGATCCTCACCGAGATGGACGGCTTCGAGCCGACCGAGGCGACGATCGTGCTCGCCGCGACCAACCGACTCGACGTGCTCGACTCCGCGCTTCTGCGGCCCGGCCGCTTCGACCGTCGCGTCGTCGTTCAGGCCCCGGACCGAGACGGCCGCGCGGCGATCCTGCGCGTTCACACGCAGGGGATCCCGCTCGCGCCGAGCGTCGACCTCGACGCGCTCGCCTCGACGACGCCTGGAATGGTCGGCGCCGACCTCGCCAACCTCGCCAACGAGGCGGCGCTCCTGGCAGCGCGGCGCGGGCACGACGCGGTGCAGATGGCGGACTTCACCGACTCGCTGGAGAAGATCATGCTCGGCGCGCCACGCGGCATCGTCCTGGAGCCGGCGGACCGCGAACGCACCGCCTACCACGAGTCCGGGCACGCGCTCGTCGGCATGCTCACTCCGGGCGCCGACCCGGTCAGAAAGGTCTCGATCATCCCGCGCGGCATGGCGCTCGGCGTCACGCTGTCGACGCCCGACACCGACCGCGTCTCCTACTCGCGCGAGGAGCTCCAGGCGAAGATCCTCGTCGCTCTCGGCGGCCGCGTCGCCGAGGAGATCATCTACGGCACGTCCTCGACCGGGGCCGAGTCAGACATCCAGCAGCTGACGCTGATCGCCCGCCAGATGGTCGGCCGCTGGGGAATGAGCGAAGCGATCGGCCCGGTCGCCGTGCTTCCGACGGAGGGCATGAACGCGCTACTTCCGGGCGTCAGCGAGACCTCGCCGGCGACGCAGCAGCTGATCGACGATGAGGTGCGCCGAATCGTCGATGAGGCCCAACGCCACGTCCATGACCTGCTGAGCGCACACCGCGACCAGCTCGAGTCGCTGGCGCAGGCGCTGCTTGCGGCCGAGACGCTCGACGGGATCGACGCCCATGCCGCCGCCGCACTGCAGGTGCCCGCCGGCTCGGCCGCCTAGCCAGTTATCCTCCGCCCCGCGCGATGCCCCCCGCCGAGCACCAGATCCCGTCCCACGTCGCCGAGCCTCCCCAGGAGGGCCCGCCCGACGGGCGCTGGGCCGATCGCCTGCGCGCCGAGTTCCTCGCCGCGGCGCAGGACCTCGACGAGGTCGGCGAGCCCGGCGAGCTCTCCTTCTTTCCCGACCGCACCTGGCACGGCTACACCTACATCCCGGTCGCGACGATCACCTCGACAGGCATGCAGCTGTACGGCTACGTGCGCTTCGTCGCCGGCACCGACGGCCGCGACCAGAGCGACTTCACCGCCTACGCCGACTTCACGGAGGAGACGGCCGCGCGCAATCCCGGCTGGCAGATCGACGTCTGCGACGAGGTCGTTGGCAGCTGGCGCGGCGACGGCGGAGCGGTCGTCTCGATGACGCTCGTCTGGGGCCAGTCGCTGGTCAGCGGCGGCGCGACCGCGACGGCCGAGCTCGGCGATGCGACGGTCGACCAGTGCACCCTCGTCGGCGATCGCTTCACGCTGCTCGCGGCCGACGACTACGCGGGCGCCCTGCTCGAGGTGCGACTCTATTCGCAGGCCGGCGAGGAGCTGGCGCGCGAGTCGCTCTACGACGACGAGTGACTACGCCCTCGTAGTCCAACGGATAAGACGGCCGCCTCCTAAGCGGCAGATCCAGGTTCGACTCCTGGCGGGGGCATCAGCGCCCGTTGAGACGGTTCCAGGCGTCGCCGGCGAGGCTTCCGAGACTCGTCAGATGCTTCGAGGTGAGCGTCTCGTCGTCGACCTCCATCGCCGCCGGTCCGGGCTGTGGCGGCTCGAGCGCCGATACGCCACCAGAATCAAGCGACAGGGCCACCGCGCGCTCCCTGATGGCCGAGACCTTCTCGGCCGGGACGAAGCGGTCGCCGTCGTGAGTGTGGATCACCAGACCGTCGAAGATGTCCTCCTCCCGCAGCGCCATCACGCGCCGGACCACGCCGACCGCGACGCCGCCCTCGGCGTAGACGGGCGTCTTGGGCTCGAGGACGCGCCAGGAGATCGGGTCGCCGAGCTCGTCGTACTCGCTCATGCCACGAATATAGCCCGGCGCTCAGGCGGCCGGACGCTCGGGATAGACGTCGTCGATCGTCGTCAGCGCAACATAGGGCGCGCCGCGCGCCGCGGCCGCGATCGCCTCGCCGCCGCCGGTGAGGCGGTCGAGCACGCTGATCACGCCGCAGATAGCGCGGCCCTCCGCGCGCAGCGCCTCGATCGCCGAGAGCGTCGAGCCGCCCGTCGTCACGACGTCCTCGACGACGACGCAGCGGTCGGAGTCAGCGAGCGGCGGACCCTCGATGCGCCGCGACAGGCCGTGCGACTTGACCTCCTTGCGGACGAAGAAGGCCTTGCCCTCAAAGCCCGCGGCGAGCGCCGCGCAGGCGACCGGGTCGGCGCCCATCGTCATCCCTCCGACCGCGGTCGCGCCCCATTCGCGGGCCTGCGCCGCGACCAGCTCCCCGAGCGCGGCGAACCCGGCGGGCAGGAGCGTCGCGCGCTTGGCGTCCACGTAGTAGGACGCCTTCGCACCGCTTGTCAGCGTGACCTCGCCGATCACGAGGGCGTGCTCGCGGAGCAGCGCGATCAGTCGCTCGCGGGCGTCCACCGGTTGGATGCTAGCCGCACCGCCGCGAGCGCCAGGGACACGACCGCGGCGGCGCCGGCAAGCAGTGCGACCGTGCGTCCAACACCCCAGCCCAGGTCGCCGCTCAGCGCGAGCGCGTTGTTGATCAGGTGCGCGGCGATGCAGAAGTAGAGCGATCCCGAGCGGTGGTAGATCACGCACAGAAGGAAGCCGAGCAGGGCCAGCGGGAGGAGATCGACAGCCGGCGCGGAGAGGCCGTGGACGAGACCGAAGAGGATTCCGGTGAGCACCGCCGCGGGCCAGGGTCCGCGCCAGTTTGAGAGGCTCCTGAAGATGAAGCCGCGGAACAGGATCTCCTCGCAGATCGGCGCGACGACGGTCGTCAGGGCGCAGACGGCGAGCACGCCGAGAGTCCCCTCGCCGCCCCCGATCTCCTTGACGAACTCCTTCTCCTGCCCGCTCGAGTGAAGCGCCGAGAAGTAGATCTCGGAGGCGACGATGAAGACGATCCCGGCGCCGACGATGTAGCCGACGCCGCGCCACAGCGAGCGCGGCGTGACGAGACCGAATTGGGCCGCCGTGACATGACCCGCCTGCGCGGCGAGGAATACGGCCGCGCCGACGAAGCCGAGGTCCTGGATGACCGTCGCGACGTCGGTCGAGGTCGGCGTGAGCGTGCCGCTATGGGCGCTGCCCTGGATCAGAAGGACCGCGAAGACCCCGCCGATCGCCCCCGTGACGAGTCCCAGAAGCAGCGCCGCCGGCCCGTACCACGGAGGCCAGCGCGGAGACTCGCTCACGGCCGCAACTGATCGAGCGTCGCGATCGCGCGCACCCCGCCGGGGACCGCCTCGCCCGAACGGTTGAGCCAGACCGCCTCGATTCCGGCCGCCCGCGCGCCGGCGACGTCGGCATCCAGGCTGTCGCCGACGTGCAGCGCGTCACCGGGCCCGACGCCCGCGAGCGCGAGCGCCGCTTCGAAGACCTGCGGGGCGGGCTTCGACGCGCCGGCCTCGGCCGAGGTCGCCACGCCGTCGAGGAGCCTGCGCAGCGCCGTCCGCTCGAGCACGTCGTGCAGCGATATGTCCCAGTTGCTTGCGACGACGAGGCGCAGGCCGGCGGCGCGCCAGCGCTCGAGAGCGCCGGGCACCTCCGCGTAGGGGCGGAAGCGAAGGCTGTCGAGCAGCGTCGCGAGCAGCCCTGGGCGATCGACGCCCTGGGCGGCCGGCCCGAGCCGCTCGGCCAGTATCGCGACGCATCGCTCGCGAAGCGCCGCGAGGCTCGAAGCGTCGGCCGCGCTCACGCAGTTGTCGCGGTAATGGCCCATCTCGGCACGCAGCGCGCGGCCCACCTGCTCGTCGGAGACCTCGACCCCATGGCGCTCTCGCAACAGCGCCCGCAGGGCCGGAGCGGGCGGCTCCAGCTCGACGAGCGTGCCGAGCGCATCGAGCAGGATCGCGCGCGGCGCCATTGAGCCGATCATCGCAGAGGCAAGTCGCCGTGCAGGCCCGGGCCCTGTGCCACAATCGAAGCGGGAGCCACGTCCGGCTCCCGCCGCGAGAAATGACCGCCAGCGAGCGACAGCGCCGCCGCAGGATGCGCCGCAAGGACCCCGCCCGGGCGATCCTGATCGTCGGCGGGGCGTGCCTGGCGGCGCTCGTCGTGATCGCCGTGATCGGCGTCGCCGTCGTCGCGGCGATCGCCGCGAAGGTCCCGCCGATCAAGGACCTCCAGCCGATGAACAACGGGACCGCCTCAGTCGTCTACTACGAGGACGGGTCGGTCGCGGGCCTGATCAAGTCGACGGTGCTCCGCCAGCCGGTCGCCTCCACGCAGATGCCGCACTACCTGAAAGAGGCGACCGTGGCGATCGAGGATCAGCGTTTCTGGACGACCGGCGCGATCGATCCGCTCTCGCTGCTTCGCGCCGCGATCACGGATCTGACCGCCGGCAAGGCGCTCCAGGGCGGATCGACCCTGACGATGCAGCTCGTCCGAAACCTCTACCTGCCCGACAACAAGAGCTTCACCTTCAAGGTCAAGGAGGCCGTGATCGCGGAGCGCCTCGAGCAGGCTCACAGCAAGCTCTGGATCCTCAAGACCTATCTGAACACCGTCCCCTACGGCACGGTCGACGGGCAGACGGCGGAGGGCGTCGAGGCCGCGTCGTGGATCTTCTTCGACCACCCGGCGATCGACGACAACCTCGCGCAGTCGGCGCTGCTCGCGGGGCTCCCCCAGGCGCCAAGCGACTACAACCCGTTTCGCTACCCCAGCGCGGCGCGCCAGCGCCGGAACATCGTGCTCGAGAAGATGGCCGAGCTCGGCGAGATCACCCGGACGCAGGCCGACGCGGCCGAGAACGCGCCGCTCGGCATTCGCCCCAACAACCACTACGCGCTCGGCGGGAGCTATCTCCTCGACTTCGTCAAGCAGGAGCTCGTCAACCACTACGGCGCGTCGGTCATCGCCGACGGCGGGCTGAAGGTCTACACGACGATCAACCCGCAGCTGAGCGCGCTCGCCCGCAACGCGATCAACACGGTCCTGAACCTGCCCGGCGACCCGTCGGCGTCGCTCGTCAGCGAGAACCCGGCCAACGGGTACGTCGACGCGATCGCCCAGTCCGGCAGCTACGCGCAGTCGTATTACAACCTCGCCACTCAGGCTCAGCGCCAGCCGGGATCGACGTTCAAGGCGATCGTCCTCGCCGACGCCCTCGCCCACGAGATCGACCCCTTCACGACCTACTACCTCTCGCACACGCTGCAGCCCGGCTGGCTGGCGAGCGCGCCGACCTACCGCGTCACGATCGACAACGGCGGCAGCCTCAACGCCGACCTCAATCTCGATCAGGCGCTCGTCGCCTCCGACAACACCGTCTTTGCGCAGCTCGCCGCCGACCTGACGGAGCAGAGCGTGACGAAGATGGCCTACGCGCTGGGAGTCACCACGCACCTCGACAGCTTCCCGGCCGAGGCGCTCGGCGGCCTTACCTACGGCGTGACGCCGATCGAGATGGCCAACGTCTATGCCACGATCGACGACGGGGGCTACCGCAACAAGCAGATCACGATCCGCAAGGTCGTCTTCCCGGACGGCCACGTCGACTCGAGCTGGGGCGTCCCGCACCGCACGCAGGTGCTCTCGACGGCGGCGGCGCTGGTTGAGACCGAGATCCTCCAGCACAACGTGCAGGGCGGCACCGCGGTCGGTTCGGCGATCTCCTGCCCGAGCGCGGCGAAGACCGGAACGACCAGCAAGCTCGTCGACGCCTGGCTCGACGGCTTCACGCCCGGGCGCGCGACGGTCGTCTGGATGGGCTACCCGAAGGCCAACATATCGATGACCGACGTCCACGGGCAGCCGCAGTACGGCGGGCTGCTGCCGGCCGATATCTGGCACGACTTCATGTCGGCGGTGATCAAGCCGCCGTGCGCCCAGTTCACCCCGCCGACCGCCGATCCGATGAGCTATCTGCCGTTCTCGGGGACCTACCAGCGCGCCGGCCAGGCGGCCTATGTCCCGCCCTCGTCGACCGGCGCAACCGGCGCGAGCGGTACCGGCCTCGGCGGTCGCGGAACCGGCGGAGCCAGCGCCCCGACCGGCAAGCCGACGCAGACCGCGCCCGGCGGCGCGCAGGCGCCGACCGGCGGAAACGGCCCGTCGACCACGACGACGCCCTCCGCGCCCAACCCCGGGGGCGCGCAGGCCCCGCCCTGAGCCGGAAACACGCCTCTGCAGCGCGGCTGAGCACCGCTGCGCCGCCGCGCGGCTGCTACGGTGATTCGCAAAACCGACGCGGAGAAGCCACAGCTTGGCAAAAGAAGACAAGGTCGAATTCGAGGGCGAGGTGATCGAGGCGCTCCCGAACGCGATGTTCCGCGTGAAGCTGGACAACGACCACATCGTCCTGGGGCACGTCGCGGGCAAGATGCGTCGCTTCCGGATCCGCATCCTGCCGGGCGACCGGGTCCGGTGCGAGCTCTCGCCCTACGATCTGGACCGCGCCCGGATCGTCTACCGCCACCGCTAGCGGCGCCGCGGTGAACGAGCGGGCGCTGATCGAGGCGATCGGCTCGGTGCTCGCCGTGCGCAGCGGGCGAATCGCGCGCTGGATCGGCGACGACGCGGCCGTCGTGGCCTCAGGCGGCGGCGTCTGCGTCGTGTCGACCGACACGATGGTCGTCGGCGAGCACCTTCGCCTGGATTGGATCTCCGCCGCCGACGCCGGCCATCGCGCGCTGGCTGCGGCGGCGTCGGACCTGGCGGCGATGGGCGCCGAGCCGGGCGAGGCCTACCTCGCCCTCGGCGTCGGTCCGCCGCTTGACGGCGCGGCGTGCGTCGAGCTGGTCGCCGGCGCCGAGGCGCTCGCCGCACACCTCGGACTGACGATCGCCGGCGGAGACGTCGTGCGCTCACCGACCGGATTCGTGACCGTGACCGTCGTCGGCTGGGGGCGCGATGCCCAGTCGCTGGTGGGGCGCGATGGCGCGCGGCCCGGCGATCTGGTCGGCGTGACCGGACGGCTCGGCGGCGCCGCGACGGCCCTCGAGCTCCTCTACGGCCGCGCGCCGCGGGGCGGCTCGCACGACGCTGCGCTGATCGCGCGCCACGCACGGCCGACGCCGCGGATCGCCGAGGGCCGCGCGCTGGCGGCCGCCGGGGTGCGGGCGATGATCGACATCTCCGACGGCCTGGCCAGCGACGCGGCGATCATCGGAGCGATGAGCGCGGCGGTGCTCGAGATCGACCTCGCCTCGCTGCCGCTCGACGACGGCGTGAGCGACGCCGCGCTCGCGGCGACCGGCGGCGAGGATTACGAGCTGTGCTTCTGCGCCGCGCCGCGGCTTCGCGCGCGCATCGAGGACGCCGTCGCCGTCAGCTGGATCGGCCGCGTCCGCGAGGGCTCACCCGGCGGAGCCATCTTCACGCGCGACGGCGCGAGTCTCGAGCTTTCGGGCTTCGAGCACCAGCTCGACTAACGCCTCAGCGCCGACGGCGTTCCGCCGAGCGAGCCCGGGCCGGCGTAGCTGAGCGGCCCGCGCATCGTCACATCGAGGCGCTGCGCCGGAGCCGCCGCGCCGCCCCGGACGAGCAGGGTTGCGGCCGCGGCGAACGTCCCGGCGAAGAGGCTCGCGAGGACCACGCCCCACGCCGACATGCCGCCACCCGCGACAAGCAGCAGGAGGGTCCAGAGCAGTCCGAACGGCTCGGTCCCGAGCGCCACGCAGACGACGCCCAGCGCCGCGGCGAACGGCGCGAGCGAGATCGCCACGCACAGCGCTCCGACGGCGGGGCGGCGCGGCTGCTCGCGCGTCGCAACGATCAGCCACAGGTGCAGCGGCAACGCGATCAGCGCCGCGGCATAAGGGTTGGCGAGCCAGACGAGCGTCGCGACGGCGGTGCCCGTGAGGATCAGCGCGGCGGCGGCGCCGACCGGCTCCGGGGGGCCCGCGCAGGCCGTGCGCGCGGTCACCGCGGCATGGAGAACCCACCCCAGGATCAACACGAGGACCGCGCTGACGAGCGCCGCGGCGCCGGCCGCCGAAACCGCCATCAACGCCGGCGTGACGGCGGCGGCGGGCGTCGCCGGAAGCAGGCCGCCGGCGCCGAGGAACGCCGCGAACAGGCCGGTCAAGGCGAACGGCAGCGAGCAGGACAGCGCCCACAGGCTCCAGCGCAGGACCGGCGCCCGGCGTCGCCGGGCGCGCGCGAGCACGTCGAGGCCGCAGGCCAGGAGCGACAGGAGCAGCGCCGCGACGACCGTGCGGGCGGCCCAGCCGCCGAGCACCTGCGAGCCGACGGCCAGGTCGCGAGTCGGGGCTGTCTCGAGCGCCGGCCCCTGATCGAGCGCGGCGGTGATCTCCAGCAGCGCCTGGCCGAAGTCACCGGCGACGGTCGCCTGCGCAGCGGCCGGGCGGGGCGGCGGACCCTCGCCGCCGAGGCCGACGAGCTCCGCCGGGATGCCCGCCCCGCCGAGCAGACCCTGCGCGCCGGTCGTGACCGGCAGCGCGAGACGCGCGAGCTGATCGGCGAACGACGGATCGCCGACGGGGCGCGCAAGCGCCGATGAAAGCGCCGCGGCGACGGCGCTGCGCAGCTGGATCGGGGCGAGCGCCCCGGACGCCGACCACGGCACGACGTAGGGCCGGTCGCCGATCGATCCCGCGACGTCGCCGACGACGATCGCCGCCTCGGTCCCGGCCGGGAGCATCGCGGCCACGGCGCCCATCGCGCTCGGTCCGCCACTTGTGGAGACGAGCGTGAGCGGGTGGCCGGGCGCGAGGTTGCGATAGAGCCCCGCCAGCTTCACGAGCAGCGCGGTGGCGAGGAGGTTCCCGGTGCCCGGGCCGCGTGAGGCGATCAGGGCCACCGCCGGTCCGGCGCCGGCGCGCGAGGCGACGACCGTGCGCACGGTCCTCTCGCCGGAGGTCGTCTCGACGCCCGAGTCGACGATCTGCACGCTGCAGCCGGCCTGGTCGCGCCGGCAGGGCGCGAGCTCCGGTTCGAGGTGCTCCGCGAGCGCCGCGTCGGCTGGCGATCCGGCCGTCGCGTCCGGGTACTGGTTGGCCCAGCCGGCGGCCTCGTGAAGGGCCGCGGCGCCGTCGATCGTCTGCGCCGGATTGCTCTGAAGCGTCGCGCCGCGGGCGTGCAGCGAGAACGCCGCGATCACGAATACGAGCGCGAAGGGCAGCAGGGTGACGCGGTACAGGCGTAGGTCCAGCACCGCGCCCCAGACTATTCCTGACGGCCAACCTGCGGATGGGCCCGCGCGATCTGAGAACCTGTCCCTGTACAGAGCCGATGGCCGAGCGAACGACACGCATCCTGCTGGTCGACGACGAGCAGGCGATTCTCACGCTCCTCTCATATCCGCTGCAACAGGACGGCTATGACGTCGTGCGCGCCGCTGACGGCCAGGAGGCGCTCGACCGCTTCGACGAGAGCGAGTTCGACCTCGTCGTGCTCGACGTGACGATGCCCCACATGGACGGCCTCGAGGTCTGCCGGCGCCTGCGGGCCGCGAGCTCGGTGCCGATCATCATGCTGACCGCCAAGACCGAGGAGATCGACAAGGTCGTCGGCCTCGAGCTCGGCGCCGACGACTACATCACCAAGCCCTTCTCGATCCGCGAGTTCCGAAGCCGCGTCAAGGCGGCGCTGCGGCGATCATCGATGGGCGCCGCAGCCAATGCCGATCGCGAGGAATCGGCCGAGCCGCTGCAGGCCGGCTCACTCGCGATCGACTTCGACAAGCGCACCGTGCGGCTCGGCGGCGAGCTCGTCCGCACGACGTTCGTCGAGTTCGAGATCCTCGGCACGCTCGCGCGAAGCCCGGGGCGCGTGTACAGCCGCGAGTCGCTGCTCGACCGGATCTGGGGCGACTCGGCCTACCGCGACCCGCGTACGATCGACGTCCACATCCGACACCTGCGTGAGAAGATCGAATCGGACGCCAAGGAGCCGGAGTACATCTTCACCGTGCGCGGGGTCGGCTACCGCTTCCGCGACAAGGAACGCGAAGCCGACCGGTGAGGCGGATGCGCTCGCGCGAGGCGGGCGACCGGTCGGCGCGCCCGCCGATCCTGCGTTCGATCCGGACGCGCCTGGCGGTCACCTTCTTCCTGGTCACGGCCCTGAGCGTCGCGGTGATCTACGTCGTCGTCGCTCCGCCGCTGACCTCGGGCCTGCAGCAGCAGCGGGTCACGGCGCTCTCGACGACGCTGCGAAACAAATACCTCCAAGGCCCGATCCAGGAGGCCTACGACAGCATTCACCAGATCCGCCACGACCTGCAGGGCAAGGCGCAAGCGGCCGGCGAGGTCAAGGCGGCCAGGGCCGCCAAGTCGCTCGCAACCGCGACGCAGATACCGCAGGTCAGCATCGTCGAAGTCCAGGTCAGCCCGACCAACGCCAGCGCTCCGGTCGTCAGCCTCCTCGCCGGCTATCCGACCACGAGCGACAACCCCGCGATCGACAACTTCGCCGCGACCGTCGAGCCCGGCCACATGACTGCGAAGGCGTCGGGCCCGTATGCCCTCGTCGGCGTCGGCATCTCGACGCCCGGGACGACGCAGCCGACGCGGGTCGTCGTCTACAGCACGCTGCTGAATGACGTCAACGGCGCCGTTTCACTCGTGCGCTCGCGCGTCCTGCTGGCCGCTGCGCTCGGCCTGCTCGTCGCATTGCTGACAGGCGTGCTCGTCGCCCGCGCGCTGACCGTGCGCGTGCTGCGCCTCGAGCGCACGGCACAGCGCGTCGCCCAGGGCGACTTCGAGGCGCACTTCAGCGACGCCTCGGGCGATGAGCTCGGCCAGCTCGCGACCGCGCTGGCGCACATGCAGAGCCAGCTCGAGGGCCTCGACAACGCGCGGCGGCGCTTCATCGCGACCGCCTCCCACGAGCTGCGCACGCCGATCTTCTCGCTCGGCGGGTTTCTCGAGCTGATCCAGGACGAACAGCTCGACGAGGACACGCGCCAGCAGTTCCTGAGCCAGGTTCGCGCGCAGGTCGCGCGCCTCGGCCAGCTCGCCACGCAGCTGCTCGACCTGATGCGCCTCGAGTCGGGCTCGGTCGAGCTCGAGTCGACGCCGACCGACCTCGGCGTCCTCGCGCGCGCCGTCGGAGCCGAGTTCGGGCCGGCGACCACGGCGCACGGCTCGAGCCTCGCCGTCGAGGTGCCGGAGGAGCCGATTCGCGCGGTCTGCGACTCAGAGCGCGTCGCGCAGCTGCTGCGGATCCTGATCGACAACGCCCTCACCCATACCCCCCCGGGCACCGATGTGGTGGTCTCGGCGCTGCCCGCCTCAAACGGCACGGGGGCGCGGCTGGCCGTTCGCGACGCCGGACCGGGGATTCCCGAGGAGGCGCTCGAGCGCGTATTCGAGCCCTTCTACAGCGCCGACGGCGCGCGCGGCGCCGGGCTCGGCCTGGCGATCGCCCACGAGCTGGCGGTTCGCATGAACGCCGCCCTCGAGATCGCCTCGGCGCCCGGGGACACGACCTTCACGCTGACGCTGCCGGTCGAGGAGTGACGTTGACCGCCCGCATGGCACCTGCGAGCATCTGCGTGCGGCTGGCGAAGGCGGGGTAGGTCCGGACGATGAACGACGAACATCCGCGGCTGATCCTCGTCTCCAACCGGGGGCCCGTGACCTACGCCGAAGACGGCTCGGTCCTGCGCGGCACGGGCGGCCTCGTCACCGCGCTGAGCGGCCTGGCCTCGCACCGCGACGTGATCTGGATCGCCTCGACGATGAACGAGCACGACGCGCACGCCTCGCGCGAGCGCGGGGGGCGCGCCTTCGAGGTCCCCTCGCCGACCGGCGGACGTGACTACCTCGTGCGCCTGGTCGAGTCGAACCCCGACGCCTACGACCGCTTCTACAACATCTTCGCCAACCCGATGCTGTGGTTCATCCAGCACTACCTGTGGGACCTCTCGAACGCCCCGGACATCCGCCGCAACGAGATCGAGGCCTACGAGTTCGGCTACAACGTCGTCAACGAGGACCTCGCGCGCGCCGTCGTCGAGGAGATCGAGGACGTGTCGGACCCGGTCGTGATGGTCCACGACTACCAGCTCTACACGCTGCCGGAGATGGTGCGTCGCGCGCGCCCGGACGTGTTCCTGCACCACTTCGTCCACATTCCGTGGACGCAGCCCGACGCCTGGCGGGTGCTGCCGACACGCATTCGCGAAGAGCTCTACGCCGGCCTGCTCGCCAACGACATCATCGGCTTCCACACCCAGGCCTACCGGCGCAACTTCCTCGAGTGCTGCCGCGAGCTGATGGGCGCCGAGATCGACTACGAGCGCAGCGTCGTCCAATGGGAGGGCCGCGAGGTCTGGGCGCGCGCCTACCCGCTGCCGATCGACCACGCCGCGACGCTCGAGGCCTCGAAGTCGGAGCGCGTCGACGACTTCGTCGCTGCGCTCGAGCAGCGACGGCGCGACTTCGTGATTCTGCGCGTCGACCGCGCCGACCTGTCGAAGAACGTGCTGCGCGGCTTCACCGCGTTCGACACGTTCCTCGACCAGCACCCCGAGTTCTCCGAGCGCGTCACGTTCATCGCCCAGCTGATGCCATCGCGCTCGGACGTCCCGCAGTACCAGGAGTACCTCGAGCGGATCGAGGCCGTCGTCGCGGTCGTCAACCATCGCCATGGCACGCCGGACTGGATGCCGATCCAGCTCAAGCTGCGCGACGACCTCGAGGAGGCCTACGCCTCCTACCGCCGCTATGACGTGCTGCTCGTCAACGCCATGTTCGACGGGATGAACCTCGTCGCCAAGGAGGGGCCGCTGCTGAACGAGAACGCCGGCGTGTCGATCCTCTCCGAGAACACCGGCGCACACGACGAGCTCGGCGAGTACGCGCTGTCGGTGAACCCCTTCGACATCCAGGAGCTCGCCGACTCGATCCACGCCGCGCTGGTGATGGACCCCTCCGAGCGCGAGCGGCGCCTCGGCGGCCTGAAGGCGATCGTCACGGCGCGCGACCCCGGCGACTGGATCGACGAGCAGCTCGAGGACATCGCCAAGAAGCGCGCCGCCGCCGGCGTGCGCTGAGGGCGCCGGCGGGCCGCTGGTATAGTCGGCCGCCGCGTAATGGCCCGCACGAAAACGATCTACGACCTCACGCTGCTGCTCGATCTGGGCGCCGCCGACGATCAGCGCGCAAAGATCGTCGCCGACGCCCGCAAGGCGATCTCGAGCGACGGCGAGCTGCTCGCCGAGCAGGCCTGGGGCACCCGCGCGCTGTCGTATGAGATCGATCACCGCGAGGCGGCCGAGTACCACCTGCTCCAGTTCAGCGGCCCGCCGAAGCTGATCGCCTCCCTCGAGCACTCGCTGCGGATCACCGACGGCGTGCTGCGCCACCGCGTGATCAAGCTGCCCGCCGGCGCGAGCGTGGCGACCAGCGCCGGCCCGCCGCCGGCCGCGCCGCCGCCGCCCGCGCCGGTGCCCGAGGCCCCGCCGGTCGAGGCCGCGGTCGAGCCGCCCGTCGCGGCCGAGGGCGATGCGGAGCCCGCCGCCGCCGAGCTCGAGGCGGCGCCCGCCGCCCCCGAGGTCGAGGCGGAACCCGCCGCCGAGGCCTGATTTCCCCCAAACAGCGCCGAACGTCCAGCTGCGCTCCGGCGCCCGCTCTACAGTGGACTCGAGAAATCTTCGAGCGCGAGAAGGAGCTTCGTCATGGCCGCATCCAACCTCAACGTCGTCGTCATCACCGGCAACCTGACCCGGGACCCCGAGCTTCGGTCGCTGCCGAGCGGCACGTCGGTGTGCGACCTGCGCGTCGCCGTCAACACACGCCGCAAGAACGGCGCGACCGGCGAGTGGGAGGACAAGCCCAACTACTTCGATGTGAAGGTCTGGGGCGCGCAGGGCGAGAACTGCGCCAGGTTCCTCTCCAAGGGCCGCCCGGTGGCCGTCCAGGGCCGGCTGGAATGGCGCGAGTGGGAGACCCAGGACGGGCAGAAGCGCCAGGCAGTCGATATCATCGCTGAGTCGGTCCAGTTCCTCGGGAGCCGTGATGATGCCTCGGCGGGCGGATTCACCGCCTCGGTTGGGGGATCGCGCAGCGACGTTCCGGTCGACGAGCGGGACTTCCAGACCGCCGCGAGCGGCGCCGGCATCGGCGACGACGACATACCGTTCTAGACAGCTAAGGATCAGATGGCCAAGCAGCGAGCAGGCCGGGACAAGCCCGGCCGCCGGCGCGAGAAGCGAAGCGGACCGAGCAGCGGGCGGCGCAAGCCGTGCCTGCATTGCAAGGACAAGATCGACCAGGTCGACTACAAGGACGTGGCCGCGCTTCGTAAGTTCATCTCCGAGAAGGGGAAGATCCGCTCGCGCCGGATCAGCGGCGCCTGCCGTCGCCATCAGAGCCAGATCGCGCGTGCCGTGAAGCGCGCCCGCGAGCTCGCGCTGCTGCCGTATGTGAACGAGGGAGCCGTCGAGAGCAGCGGCGGGCGTCGAGACCGCGACCGAGACCGCGACCGCTAGCGCGGATGCCCCAGGCGATCCTTCTCGACGACGTCGAGTCGCTCGGTGAACGCGGCGCGGTCGTCGAGGTCTCAAAGGGCTACCTGCGCAACTATCTGATTCCGCGCAAGCTCGCGCAGCCGGCCACCCCGGGAGCGCTGGCAGCCGTCCGCCAGCGGATCGAGGCGGCTGAGCGCGCCGCGCGCGAGGCCGTCGAAAAGGCCGCGGAGAACGCGGCGATGCTGTCGCGAACGGTTCTGACGATCTCCCAGCAGGCGGGCGACGACGGCCGGCTGTTCGGCTCGGTCACCCCGCAGGACATCGTCGACGCGATCCGCGAAGCGCGCGGCCTGCGGCTCGACCGCCGTCGCGTGCACCTCGAGGAGCCGATCAAGAACGTCGGCACCTACATGGTCGTCGTCGAGCTCGTCGACGGCGTCACCGCGACGGTCAAGACGATCGTCTCCGCTGCGAAGTAGCGGCTTTTCGTTCACGGAGCGGGAAGGCTCCGAAAAGCATCGGCGTCGAGGTCTAGGATCGAACGCCCGCCGATGAGCACCCCGACCCGCTTCCAGCGCCCGCAGCAGCTCAAGGTCGCCCAGTCGATCGCGCCGCCGCACAACATCGACGCCGAGGAGTCGGTGCTCGGCGCGATCCTGATGTCCGAGCGCCCGATGTACTCGCTGGTCATCGAGGAGGCGCTGCGACCCGAGGACTTCTACCGCGAGCGCCACCGGGTCATCTTCGCGGCGATGCTGGGGCTCTACGAGCGAAGCGAGCCGATCGACGCCGTGACCGTCACCGACGCCCTGCGCGCCGAGGGGATCCTCGAGGAGGCGGGCGGCCCGGAGGGCGTCGATCTCCTCGCCGGCGCCGTGCCGAACGTCGCAAACCTCCGCCACTACGCCCAGATCGTGCACGACACGGCGCTGCTGCGGCGACTCCTGAACGCGACCTATGAGATCCAGTCGAGCGTGCTCGACCAGCAAGAGCCGGCGCGCGAGCTGGTCGAACGCGCCGAGAAGACGGTGCTCGAGCTGGCTCACGGCGACCGCACCCAGGACTTCCGCTCGATCGCCGCTTTGCTCGGCAGCGAGCTCGACGCACTGCACGAGCTCTCGGTCGCCGGGGCGGCGATGTCCGGCACGCCGACCGGCTTCAAGGACCTCGACGACAAGCTCGGCGGCCTGCAGCCGGGCAACCTGATCGTGATCGCCGCACGACCCTCGATGGGCAAGAGCTGCCTGGTCACCAACATCGCCGAGAACGCGGCGATCAAGCACGGCAAGCCGGTCGCCCTGTTCAGCCTCGAGATGTCGGAGACCGAGCTCGCGCGGCGCTTCATCGCGTCGCAGGCGAGCATCCGCGGCGAGGATTTGAGCAAGGGGCGCGTTCCCGAAGCGACCTGGCCGAAGATCATCGCCGCCAGCAAGAAGCTCGCGGCCGCCCCGCTCTGGATCGACGACTCGGGCGACATCGGCATGCTCGAGATCCGTGCCAAGGCGCGGCGGCTGTACTCCCAGAACCCGGGCGGGCTGGGCCTTGTGATCGTCGACTACCTGCAGCTCCTGCGCGCCGAGTCGCGCAGCGAGAACCGCGCCGAGATCATCGGGCAGATGTCGCGCGGGCTGAAGATGCTCGCGCGCGAGCTGGACGTGCCGGTGATCGCCCTGTCCCAGCTCAACCGCAGCGTCGAGTCGCGCAATCCGAAGATCCCGCTGCTCTCGGACCTGCGCGAATCGGGAGCGGTCGAGCAGGACGCCGACGTCGTCGTCTTCATCTACCGCGACGACTACTACAACCCGCTCGACTCTGCGAACCCCTCCGAGCGCCCCGGCGAGGCCGACCTGATCGTCGCCAAGAACCGCAACGGCCCGGTCGGCAAGGTCACGCTCACCTTCCGCCCGGAGTATCCGCGCTTCATGAGCTACACGCAGGAGGAGCGCTTCGCCTAGCGGTGGCCCGTCGCCGCCGCGCTCGCCTCGACGGGCGAGACGTCGACGCGGTGACCCGGGTCGCCGGCGGCGCAGTAGTCGAGGAACAGGCCGCGCAGGCTCGCGAGCGCGAGCGTCCCCGTCGCCGCAGGCGGAGTCACGCGGACCCGCCGCGCGAGCCGCCCGTTCACATTCCCGATGCAGGGGGTCTTGTTGATCAGCACGAACCCCGCAGCTCCGGGGCGCAGCGTGACCGCCGCCGGGCGCCGGCTGGTGATCTCCTCATCGCCGCCGTCGCGGTAGGCGAAGGGATAGGCGGCGCCGCCGGCGCTGAGGAGCGCGATGCGCGGGTAGCCCTCGAGCGTGCACGCCGAGCGACCTTTGTTGACCAGCTCGAGCAGGAGCGGGAGTTGCATCGTCTTCGGCACTACGAGCGGACCCTGGCGCAGCGCGAGCGACGCGGTCGCGCAGCCCCTGACGGACGCTCCCGCGCTCGTGCTCGCGAGGGCCGCGAGGGCGGCGGCGGCGAGCGCCGCAAGGACAAAGGGTCGGGGCACGTTAGTTCGCATCGGCTTGCGCAGCGACGATACGGAGATTGCGCGCAAGAAGCGACAGCACTCCCGGAGGGGGCCGAGCTCGCGTCTATGCTGGGTGAGCGATGGCGCTGACCCCCTGCGAGTTCGGCCTCTGCGACGGTAGCGGCTTCCTGATCGATGAGGACGAGGGCACGGCCCGCGACTGCCGCTGCCGCCCGCTCCGGATCGCCGCGACGCGCAGCCGGACGCTCGAGGCGCGGATCCCCAGGCGCTACCGGGAGATCTCCTTCGAACACAGCGACGTGATCGACATGGAGCGCCGCTGCCCGACGCAGGTCCGCGAGATCCGCAGCTTCGTCGCCGACATCGGCGCCAACCTCGACGCCGGCCGCTCGCTGTGGCTGAGCGGCGGCGTGGGAACCGGCAAGACGGCGCTGGCGATGATCGTCTCGAAGGCCGCGATCGACGCCGGCCGCACGGTCGCGATCTACTCCTGCCCGCGCCTGTTGAGCCTGATCCGCGAGTCGATCGACTCCGGCGGCGTGCTGGCGTTTCTCGACCGCCTGGCGGCCGTCGACCTGCTCCACGTCGACGACCTCGGCGCCGAGCACCGCACCGAGTGGGTCCTCGAGCAGCTGTACACGATCATCAACTCGCGCTATGAGGAGGAGCGCTCGACCGTCGTGACCTCGAACCTGACGCCCGAGGAGCTGGGCGAGCAGCTCGGCGAGCGGATCGTGTCGCGCCTGGAGGGCATGTGCGGCGAGCCCCTGCCGTTCTGGGGCGCCGACGCGCGGCGGATCGCCTACCCGATCGAAGCACCGCAGACCTGACGCCAGCGACCCGAGAGGCACGCGGTCACGCGGGAGGTCGCGTCGCCGCCGCCGATCCCGCGAGTCGCCTCGTTGAGCGCCGGCCTCGGGCGCGTGGTTCCGGCGCGGCCGCCTGGCTCTAGAATCGCTTCGTGCCGGGAATCGTGATCGTCGGCGCCCAGTGGGGCGATGAGGGCAAGGGCAAGGTGACCGACCTGCTTGCCGAGCGAGCCGACGCCGTCGTGCGCTTCCAGGGCGGCAACAACGCCGGCCACACGATCGTGCGCGACTCGCGCGAGTACAAGTTCCACCTCGTTCCGTCGGGCATCCTCTACCCCGGCAAGCGCTGCATCATCGGTAACGGCGTCGTCGTCGATCCGCGCGTGCTGATCGACGAACTCGACTCGCTGCGCCTTCAGGGCATCGACACCAACGGCCTGAAGGTGTCGGCGAACTGCCATCTGATAATGCCCTACCACCTGCTGCTCGACCAGGCCGGGGAGGCCCGTCTCGGCAAGCTCGAGATCGGCACGACGCGGCGCGGCATCGGCCCGTGCTACGCCGACAAGGCCGCGCGACTCGGGATCCGCGTGCAGGACATGCTCGACGAGAAGATCCTGCGCAAGAAGATCGTCGCCGCGCTCGATCCGAAGCGGCTCGCGCTGCGGCCGTTCGCGCGCGACGCCTCGCTCGACCTCCACGCGATGACCGAGCAGTACGTCACCTACGGTCACAAGCTCGAGCCGATGATCGCCGACTGCGCGCGACTGGTCTGGGATGTGCTCGAAGCCGAGCGCATCGTGCTCTTCGAGGGCGCCCAGGGCGCGATGCTCGACATCGACCACGGCACCTATCCGTTCGTGACCTCGTCGAACCCGATCGCCGGCGCGGCCTGCGTCGGGGCGGGCGTCGGCCCGCGCGACATCGATGAGATCTGGGGCGTCTGCAAGGCCTACACGACTCGGGTCGGAGCGGGCCCGTTCCCCACCGAGCTCGACGACTCACTCGGCGAGGAGCTCCGCCGTGTCGGCGGCGAGTACGGGACGACGACCGGACGCCCGCGCCGGACCGGCTGGCTCGACCTCGTCGCGCTGCGCTACGCCTCGCGGCTCAACTCGCTCTCGGCGCTCGCGGTGACAAAGCTGGACGTGCTCTCGGGTTTTGAGCGGATCTGCGTCTGCACGCGCTACCGCGGCGAGGAGGGGGCGACGTTCGATCATTTCCCCTACCACCAGTCGGTGCTCCATCACGCGGTCGGCGAGTACACGGAGCTCGAGGGCTGGACCGAGGACATTCGCGAGGCTCGCTCGGAGTCCGACCTGCCACAGGCGGCGCGTGACTACCTGGAGTTCATCGCCGATCACATCGGCGTGCCCGTTGCGATGATCGGCGTCGGACCCCGCCGCGACCAGACGATCTGGACGCACCGCGGCGAGGAGACGCTCGTCGCTCAGGCCGCCGCGTAGTCCTCGATCGCCGCGACGACGCGCGATCCGGCGCCCGGCTCGCCCCACAGCAGCGGGCGCTCGCGCGGCGGAGCAGAAGCCAGCGCGGCGACGGCACGGCCCGGGTCGAGGCCGACAAGCGTGTTCCAGCCGGTGGCGAGCGTGTCCGTCCACTCCGTGCGCTCGCGCATCGTCACGCACGGCACGCCCGCGAGGTAGGCCTCCTTCTGGACGCCGCCGGAGTCGGTCAGAACCGCGCGGGCGCTGTGCAAGAGCGCCGCGAAGTCGAGGTAGCCGAGCGGCGGCGTGAGCGTCGCCGCGGCCGCCGCGCGCTCCGCGAGGTCGTGGCGCTCGAGGCGCGCGCGCGTGCGCGGGTGGACCGGCAGGACGATCGGCTCAGCGACCGTCTCGAGCAGGATGACGAGCTGCTCGAGCGCGCCCGCGTCGTCGACGTTTGCCGCGCGGTGCGCGGTCGCGAGGACGTAGGCGCCGCTTGCGAGCCCGAGCCGCTCGAGCAGCGGCGCGGTCCGCTCGAGGGCGCGCTCGCGCGCTGCCAGCGCGACGTCGACCATCACGTCGCCGACGACAACCGCTCGCCCGGGAGCGGCCTCGCGCGCAAGGTTCTCCGTCGCAGCGGCGTTCGAGCACAGCAGCAGCGCCGCCAGCTGGTCTGTGAGGACCCGGTTTCGCTCCTCGGGCTCGCTGCGCGCGAAGGACCGCATCCCGGCCTCGACATGGACGATCGCGATCCCCTCACCGGCCGCCGCGAGCGCGCCGGCGAGCGTCGAGTTGGTGTCGCCGTAGACGAGCACGACGTCGGGCGCGGTCGAGCGAAGCAGCGGCTCGAGCGCCGTCAGCATGCGCGCCAGCTGGGAGCTGTTCGAGCCACCCGCAACCTCGAGTGAGTGCTCGGGCTCAGGCACGTCGAGCTCCGCGAAGAAGACCGCCGAGAGCGCCGCGTCGTGGTGCTGGCCCGTGTGGATCAGGACCTCCTCGTGGCGCTCGCGAAGCGTGGACGAGACGGCGGCCGCCTTGACGAACTGCGGGCGGTTTCCGACCACCGTCGCGACGCGCATCAGGCGAGCTCGGATGCGATCCGCTCGGCGACCGCCGTGGCGATCTGGAGGGTGCGCGGCCCGGGAGCGTCGTAGCGGCGCTCCCCGACGCGCGCGACCGCGCGGACCTCATAGGCGGTCGCGGCGAGGAACGCCTCGTCGGCGTCGGCGAGCGAGGCGATCTCGATCGACTCCTCGCGCACGTCGGTGACCGACAATACGACGCGGCGCGTGATCGAGTCGAGGACGCGGTCCGAGAGCGGAGCTGTTCGCACCTCTCCCCCGCTGACCAGGAAGAACGACGCCGTCGGACACTCGAGCACGCGGCCGTGCGGCGTCACGAGCAGCGCCTCATCGCCCCCCTGCTCGCGGGCCAGACGCGAGGCGAGCATGTTCGCGCCGTAGGAGAGGGACTTGATCCCGTCGAGCAGGCGCACCGGCGCGTAGGTGATCGGCACGAGCGCCAGCGCGGACGGCAGGTCGGGGAGCGGCTCGACCAGCACGATCCGGCGCCCTCCGCGCGTCGCGACGATCCGGACCATCCCGTCGCGCTGACCGCGCGCCTCGATCAGCGCCTGTACGTCGGCACGGAACGCGCGCGCATCGATCTCGAGGCGCAGGCCCGCCGCCGAGCGAAGGAAGCGCTCGATGTGTGCGTCGAACGCGTAGGGCACGCCGTCGTAGAGACGGCAGACCTCGAAGATGCCGTCACCGCGCAGCAACCCCAGGTCGGTGACCGGGATGAGCGCCCGCGACTGATCGACGATCTGCCCGTCGATGCAGGCGAGGTCGGCTTGCACAGCGCCGCACGCTACCCGATCAGAGCGGCGCGGCGGCGGGGCCTGACCACCAGCTGCTCGATACGGTCGCCGGACCACCCTCCTGGGCGGCCGCGAGGGTCAGCAGCGTCGCGTCCGAGGCGGTCCGCGAGGCGAGTATGCAGGTGTGGCCCTGCTGGACCCAGGCCACGATGTGGGCGCCGCCGCCGCTGAGCAGCAGGTAGTCGCCGTGGGCGCGGACGACCGTCCGCCCGCTCTCACCCCAGCGCACCGGTGCGCCGGAGACGATCGAGTAGCCGATCGCAGCCGAGGCCCTGTAGGCGCGGTAGTACTCGGTCGTGACGGTGCGCCCGTCGAGGCGATCGCTGCGCGCGCCGGAGCTCGGCCAGCCGCGCCGCGACCAGTCTGGAAAGGCGATGCTCGTCCCCGAGGCGACGAGCGCGTGCGGAGCGGGACCGGTCGCCGAGGCCAATGCGAGGCGCGCCGCGCGAAGCGCGGTCGGCGGCGAACTCCCGCCGGCGAGGATCAGCGCGACGATCACCGCGGCGGCGGCCGCGATCAGTGCCGCGGAGTCGACGAGGATCACCCGCCGGCGCAGGCGTGTGCTGCGCTGCGGGGTCCGCGAGCCCTCGATCAGCTGGGCCGTGAAGGCGTGCAGCGCGTCGGGGGCGGGCACCTCGACGGCGCGCACCAGCTCGGCGATCCGTCGCTCATCCGCCGCCTCGCGGCCGGTCTCCGGCTGTTCGTGCATTTGGCCCATCTAATCAAGACGCCTTTCGGCCGTCGATCCTTCCCGATCGTCGTGCCCATCGATCGATGCCACGATCCGCCTGCGCGCGCGGTGCAGCCGCGTCGTTATCGTCGCCTCGCGCGTACCGAGCAGCCGCGCCGCTTCGCCATAGGAGAGGCCGAGGATGTCGACGGCGACGAGCGCCAGGCGAAAGTCCTCGGGCAGCTCCGCGATAGCGCCATAGAGCTCCTGCGCCTCGAGGGCGTGCTCCGGGCGCTCGCCCGGCCGATCGTCGGCGAGCTCCAGCTCCTCGACCTGGGCCGCCAGATGCGGTCGCCGCGACGCGGTGCGCCGCGAGCTGAGGAAGGTGTTGCGCAGAACCCGCATCAGGTAGGCGAGCTCGTCGTCGCCGCGCAGGATTCGCGGGCGGGCGAGGACGCGCACGAAGGTCTCCTGGACGAGGTCCTCGGCCTCGTGGGGCGAGCCGCACAGCGCCCACGCCGCGCGATAGAGGCGGTCGACGTAACGCGGCAGAACCTGGGGGTCAAGGCGCGGCGACATCGTGCGGGGATGGCCCGGTCATCGAATCGACTCTGGTCAGATGGTTGATCCCCCGGCCGGCGGGTCCGGCTGGCGAGTGCTCACGCCACGCGGCGCGGACGTCCCGACAGTAGCGCGCCGCGCGCCCGGCCGTGCCCGCCCTCCGGGCCCATCGGGCGCCGGCGCGAGCGCTGACCGCGTGGGATGCTTGGCGCAGTGAGCGCCGACGGCCGCTTCGCCCCCAGCCCGAGCGGCCCGCTGCACCTCGGAAACCTGCGAACCGCGCTGCTGGCGTGGTGCTTCGCGCGCTCCGCCGGGGCCCGCTTCGTGCTGCGGATCGAGGATCTCGACCCGCAGCGCTCGCGCCGCGAACACGAAGCCGGCATCCTCTCCGACCTCGATCGGATCGGGATCGAATGGGACGGCGAGCCGGCCCGCCAGAGCGACCGCGCACCGTCTCACCGCGCCGCATTCGAGGCGCTGCGTGCCGCCGGGCTGCTCTACCGCTGCTGGTGCACGCGGGCCGAGGTTCGCGAGGCGGCGTCGGCGCCGCACGGTCAGCCGGGCGGGGCCTACCCGGGCACGTGCCGGCGCCTTGACGCCGCGCAGATCGCGCAGCGCGAGCGCGACGGCCGCCCGCCGGCCTGGCGCGTCGACGCCGGCGCGCGGCGCGTGTCGTTCAACGACGAGTTGCACGGCGAGGTCGAGGCGGCGGTCGACGACTTCGTCGTCTGGCGCGAGCTCGACGCGCTCGCCGCCTACAACCTGGCGGTCGTCGTCGACGACGCCGCCGACGGCGTGCGCGAGGTGGTGCGCGGCGACGACCTGCTCGAAACGACGCCGCGACAGATCCTCGTCGCCGAGCTGCTCGGGCTGGCAGTGCCCGCCTACGCTCACGTCCCGTTGGTGCTCGGCGGCGACGGCGCGAGGCTCGCCAAGCGTCACGGAGCGGTCACGCTCGCCGAGCGCCTGGCGCGCGGGGAGAGCGTCGAGGAGGTGGTCGGCCGCCTCGCCACCAGCGCGGGCCTGGCCGAGTCCGGGGCGCGGCTGACCGCGGCGGGCGTGCTTGCGTCGTTCGATCGCCGGTCCCTCTCGCGTGAGCCGGCGGTGTTCTGAGGAGCGCGCTGGGCGTAGGTCAGCGATGATGGCCGCGTGCGGCGCGGCGAGGAGCCAGCCGGCGGCGCGAAGAGCGCCCAGCGGCCGAGGCTATCGGGTCATCTGTTCGGGTCGCTGCACGGCTACCGGCGCAACTTTGCGGGCGCGGATCTCGTCGCCGGCGTGACGCTGCTGGCGATCGCGCTGCCGGAGCAGCTCGCCACCTCGCGCCTGGCCGGGATGCCTCCGATCACTGGCTTCTACGCGTTCGTCGCGGGGACGCTGCTGTTTGCCCTGCTCGGCTCGAGTCCGCAGATGTCGGTCGGAGCCGACTCGACGATCGCGCCGCTGTTCGCCGTCGCCGTCGCACGGCTTGCCCCGAGCGGCTCGGCGAACTACGTCGACATTGTCGGGATCGTCGCGGTGCTGGTCGGCGTCATCGTCTTCCTCGTCGGGGCACTGCGGCTCGGCTGGATCGCGGAGTTCCTCTCGGCGCCGATCATCGCCGCCTTCATGTCGGGGGTCGCTGTGATCATCGTCGTGCACCAGCTGCCGGATCTCCTCGGCCTGCCCCATGCCGCGGGCTCGACGCTGTACCGCCTGAAGTCAGTGGCCGAGCATCTGGGATCGACGAACGCCGCCACGCTGGCGATCGGCGCCTCCGTGTTCGCCGTCGTGCTCGCGGCGGAGCGACTCGACCGGCGCTTGCCCGGCGCGCTGCTCGGGCTGGTCGGCTCGACAGCGATCGTCGCCGCCGCAGGGCTTCAATCACACGGCGTCGCGCTGCTCGGCTCGTTCGCCCACGGGGCGCCCCGGCTCGGCCTGTTCGACCTCTCGACCTCGACGCTTGCGAGCGTCGCTCCGGTCGCGGGCGTCGTCGCACTCGTCGTCGTGAGCCAGACCGCGGCCACGACGCGCGCGTTCGCCGACCAGGGCCGCTACGAGGTCGACGTCGGCCGGGACTTCCTCGGCGTCGGGGCGGGCAGCGTCGCGTCCGGGTTGATCGGCTCGTTCCCCGTTAACGCGAGCCCGGCGCGGACCGCGGCCGTCGCATCGGCATCGGGCCGCACTCAGGCGGCGGGCCTCGGCGCGGCGCTCGCGCTCCTAGCGCTGATCCCCGCCGCGGGCCTGTTGAAGGATCTGCCACTGGCGACGCTCGCGGCGGTGCTGATCTTCGTGGCGACCCGCGTCTTCCGCGGCCACGACCTCGTCGCGGTCGCGCGCTTTGACCGCGTCGAGCTGGCGCTCGCGCTCGTGACGCTGATGACGGTGGCGCTGGTCGGCGTCGAGCAGGGGATCGGCGTCGCGGTCGGCCTCGCGATCCTCGATCGCACCCGGCTCAGCGCTCGCCCGCGCCTGCACGTGCTCGGGCGCATTCCCGGGACGACCAGCTGGATCCCGCTCGACGTCGACGGCGGGGCGCAGAGCGTGCCGTCGGTGCTCGTCGTCCTCTTCGCGACGCCGCTGTGGTACGCCAACGCCATTCCCTTCTGCGCCGAGATGAGCGCGGCCGTCGCGCAGGCGCCGGGGCCCGTCGAGCTCGTCGTGCTCGACGCGCTGGGCATGAGCGACGTGGACTACACCGGCGCGCGGGCGCTCGGGCGCGTCCTCGACGAATTCGACGCCGAGAAGATCGCGTTCGCCGTGGCGCGCGCCGGTGCGCGCGCGCGGGAGGGGCTGCGCCGCAGCGGGCTCGAGGCGCGGATCGGCGCCGAGCGCTTCTTCCCCTCGGTCGGGGAAGCGGTCGCGGCGCTCGCGCCTCAGCGCGCCTGAGTGCGAACGACGTCCGGCCCGGCGAACGGCGCGTCTCCGTCGCCCTCGACGATCGCAGGGATCCAGCGCTGGAGCGTCTCGATCAGCTGCTGGCGGCGGATCGGCTTGCTGACGTAGTCGTCCATGCCGGCCGCGACGCAGCGCTCGAGGTCGCCCTTCATCGCCAGAGCCGTCATCGCGATCACGGGCGTGCGCTCACCGTCGCCTTCGCGCCGGCGCAACTCCGCTGTCGCCTCATAGCCGTCCATGACGGCCATCTGACAGTCCATCAGGACGGCGTCGTAGCGGCGGCGCGCAAGCGCGTCGAGGGCGAGCCGGCCGTTCGCGACGGCCTCCGCCTCGCAGCCGCAGCGCTCCAGCGTGCGCAGCGCGACGACCTGGTTGACCGGGCTGTCCTCGGCAACGAGGATCCGCGGCGGACGCGCCCAGCCGGCCGTGGCGGCCTCCTGGACCATGCTGTCCGCGTGCTCGCCCCCGTCGGCGGCGAGATCCGGGAGCGGCAGCTCGAAGTAGAACAGGCTCCCCTTGCCGAGCTCGCTCTCACAGCCGATCGTCCCGCCCATCAGATCGACCAGCTCCTTGACGATCGCCAGACCGAGCCCCGTTCCGCCGTAGTTGCGCGTCGTCGACGCGTCGGCCTGCGTGAAGGGGTCGAACATGTGATCGAGCATCGAGGGATCGACCCCGATCCCGGTGTCGGTCACCTGAATGCGCGTGATCAGACCGCCACCGTCCGCCCGCCGCGATCCGGCGCGAACAGTCACCGACCCTTCGGCCGTGAACTTGACGGCGTTCGAGACCAGGTTGAGGATTATCTGGCGCAGGCGGCGCGCGTCGCCGCGCGTGCGCCGCGGGACCTCGGCGGCGATGTCGAGGACGAACTCGAGCCCCTTGCCCGCCGCCTGCACGCGCGAGACGGCGCAGGCCTGGTCGATCGCGTCGGGGAGGTCGAAATCGCCGACGTCCAGCTCGAGCTGCCCGGCCTCGATCTTGGAAACGTCGAGGATGTCGTTGATCAGCGCCAGCATCTGCTCGCCCGAGCGCGAGACCTGCTCGGCGAACGCGCGCTGGCCTGAGTCGAGCTCGGTGTCGAGCAGCAGCTCGTTCATGCCGAGCACGCCGTTCATCGGCGTGCGGATCTCGTGGCTGACGTTGGCGAGGAAGGCGGACTTCGTGTTCGACGCCTCGACGGCGCGGTCGCGCGCGGCGGCGAGCTCGGCCTCCGCGCGGTTGCGCTCGGTCACGTCGCGGGCGTTCATGAGGACTCCCCGCAGGTGACGGTCGGCGCGGAGGTCGGTGACGTGGGCCTCGAGCTCGCGCCACTCACCGTCCGCGTTGCGGACGCGGAAGTTGAGCCTCTGCGATGTCCCTTCGCTTCGCGCCTCATCGAGCGCTTCGCGATCGTCATCGTGGACGATCATCCGGAAGCCGTCGCCGAGCAGCTCCTCGCCGGGGATCCCGACCATCGTCGACACCGATGGGCTGGCGTAGCGACAACCGGTCGCTCCGAACAGGAAGACGAGGTCGCTCGAGGCCGAGACGAGACTCCGGAAATGCGCGGTCTGGCGGCGCGTGATCGCGATCAGGCCCCACGCGAACAACAGCGACACGAGCAGGCCGAGCAGGCCGAGCACGACCTGCTCGACGATCAGGTGGCTGATGTTGCCGTCGGTCTGAGCGGCGATCGAGCGCGAGATGTTGAGGGCGATCACCGACGCGAGCGCGCCGAGGATGCGAAGGCGGCCCAACGGGTCGCTGGTGTCGATGTGCTCGTCGCCGGTGAGCCGGACGGACGCCGGCGATCCGTGATGCAGCAGCGCCGACCCGTAGGCGGTCAGGTCGTGGACGATGCGCTCCTCTTCCGCCAGCTGCCCGCGGATCAGCGATCCAACCGCGGCCGGGACGGGCGTCGCGTCGTCGTCGCCCTGGATGTTCGGGGCGACGCCCCCCTGCAACAGCGCGTCGGCACTCGCGGCGAGCGCGAAGCCGGTGACGTTGGGGTCGGCCTCCTCTCCGGCGAGGACCAGCAGGACCTCCTTGACATACCGCTCCGCGAGCGTCCGTTGACGACCGGCGACCTCGACCAGGATCGCGCGGTTCTGCGAGCGGCTTGTCGCGCTGATCGAAAGGCCGAGGCTGATCGCGGTCAGCACGACGAACGTCACGAAGATCGCGACGATCGTTCGCTGGCCGCTCGAGGCGAACGGCTGGAACTCACGCAGGCGGCGCATCAGCGCACCACGAGCACGCGATGCATACCGGCCATGAAGTGGCCCTCCATGTTGCAGAACAGCACGTAGCGGCCGGGCTTGAGGACGACGTTCAGCAGCTCGGTGTGATCCGGTTGCTGGGGGTTGATCGAACCGGGCTCCGAGTTCTGGATCGCCTCCTCGTCGACCGTGAATCCGTCTGCGCGCAGCGGCAGCCCGTCGGGGCGCTGCGGAGCGACGATCAGCTCGTGCTCGTCGGGCCCGAAGTTGTGGATGCGCAGCGTCACGGCCCCCGCGGGCACGACGGTCCTGTTCACGCCGATGTGGAAGTCGCCCTCGCTGATCCGCACGACGGTTCCAGTCGCGCGCGGCGCGCCTGCGCCGCCGCAACTGGCGAGAAGCAGGGCAGCGGCGCTCACGCCGACAACGGCCCAGCGTCGCGGAAGCGCCAGCCGGCGCGTCCGTTGAGCTCTCATTGCCTGTTTTTCGGCTTCGCGGGCCTGCGACTGAAGCCGTGAGCGAGCTTTCTTCACCCAATCGGCCGGGGCGGCGACTGACGACGGTCAGATCTCGCCGAGTCCGAGACGGGGATTTGGTCGCGCCGTGCCGCCGGGGGGGCTCAGAGCGTCATCTGCACCAGGCTACGATCGACGAAGAACCGTGGTCGGGTGGGCGCGCCGCCCTCAGCCGGGGAGTCGGCTGGCGACACGCAGCGCGTCCTCGAGTTCGCTCGCCGGCACGGCGTATTCCGCGGCAACCGTCTTCAGCGGAACGCCAGCCTGGAAGGCGCCGAGGACGTCCTCGACACGGGCTCCGCCGTGGACGAAGATCGGCTGCCCAAAGCCATGGCGCGGATCGGCGACCACCCGCGCCGCCGCGTAGCCGGGCAGTCGAATCAGGCGCGCGTAATCGTCCGCGTCGAACTCGACAAGCCGCCGTGGAGGGAGCCCGCGCAACGCAGTGCCGGATGTCCCTCGCGTCGGGCCGCCGACCATGGGCCGTGAAGGAATCGAACCTTCAACCTTGGGCTTAAGAGGCCCCTGCTCTGCCAATTGAGCTAACGGCCCGAGGAGCGAGCGCGCATGTTAGCGCGCGCGCTGACGCCGGCGGATCAGCCGGTCGCGCCGGTCGCGCCCACGGCCCCCGTGGCTCCTGTCGCGCCGGTGGCGCCGACGAGCGAGGTGCGGATCGAGGTCAGCGTGCTGCGGACCTGCGTCCGCTGGCCCTTCGGCGCCAGCGCCACGGCCTGTGCCGCGGCGAGGTCCCCGTTGTGCACGTCCTTGGCGTAGTAGGCGTAGATGGCGAGATACTCGTACTGGATGTAGCTCGACGGCTGCAGCTGGACGATGATCTCCTGGGCGCTCTCGGCGGTCGAGTAGTCCCCGACCCCGCCCGGCGGCGAGGCGGACGCCGCGGCGACCTCCTCGGCGAAGGTCAGGTTCGGCTGCTTCGGCAACAGCGCCAGGTAGTGCGTCCAGGCGACCTTCATCTTGTCGAGCGCCTTGTGGCCCGCGACGGTGAAGCCGGACGTCGAGACGTAGTTCAACGGCAGCGTCGCGACGTTGTAGGCCGCCTCGCCCGCGCTCGCCCACGCCGCCGCGCTGTTCGGCGACTTCGCGGCCGCCCGCTCGGCTTTCGCCAGCGCCCGCTGCGCGGTGACGTTTCCGGTCCCCGAGGCGCCGCCGCCATTCGCCGCGGCCGAGAACAGGCCGCCGAAGTTGCCGCCCGTCCCGACGCCGAAGCCGATCAGACCGACGCCGATCAGCAACGCCAGGAACACGTATACGGTCTTGACCATCCGGCGGCGGCCGGGGCTGCGCAGATCGAAGAGCATTGGCTAGGGAATCGGAGGTGGTGCGGGTGGTGGCACGGCATTCGCCGCGGCTACCGAGCGTTCCTGCGCTCGCGCCCTGCGGGCATCGCGGCGATCAAGGGCCGAGACAACCAGGATACCGACCTCATAGAGCACGATGATCGGCAGCGTCTCGAGCAGCATCGTCACGACATCGCCGGGCAGGATCGCCGCGATCAGCGCCGCAACGACGATTGCGTAGCGGCGGTTCTTGCGCAGCTGGCGCGTCGTGACGATTCCCGCCCGGGTGACCGCGACGACCGCCAGGGGAACCTGAAAGATCACGCCCATCGCGAGCATGATCAGGGCCGCGAACGAGTAGTAGCTGGACGCCTGTACGAACTGCTCGAACGAGCTGCTGTTGAAGTTCTGCAGGAAGTGGACGGCGGCCGGCAGCACGACGAAGTAGCCGAACACCACACCGCAGGCGAACAGCCCCGGTATCGCGAGCATCACGGGCAGCGCGACGCGACGCTCGGTCGGGCTGAAGGCCGGTATCACGAAGCTGTAGAGCTCGAACAGCAACAGTGGTAAGGCCAGCAGCATCGCGAAGTAGAAGGTCACCGTGATCGTCGCGGTGAACGGCTCGCCGAGGCCGATCGTGACGAGGTTGTTGTTCGGCGGGGTGCTCGGAGTGCGCTTCAGGGCCGTGTCGATCTGGGCAAGCAGCGGCTTTACGTCGCCCTTCAGCGACGGCGCGATCCGGCGGTCGAAGTTCGCCAGCGCGCGTCCGAGCTCGTCGGCGCACCAGATCTGCCCCAGCTCACCCTGGCATTTCTTGACCTGCCCGCGCGTCTCCTTCGCGTAGGGGTTGCCGATCAGCTTCAGCAGCGCGTGGTTCTGCCAGAAGCAGAGCCCGAACGCGACAAGCAGCGCGGCGAGCGAGATGATCAGCCGCGTCCTGAGCTCGTCGAGGTGTTCGACGAGGCTCAGGTGCTCGTCGTGGCCGACCGGCCGGATTGCTCGGGGCATGCCCCGGTAAGGCTACCGTTCAAGGGCTCAAGAGCCCGGCGGTTGTGGCCGATGAGGAGGGTGTGAAGCAGCGCCGCGGACACCCCTCTCACGACGCGGATCTCGCCCTCCCGGGCCCGCTCGGCGTCGATGTCGAGCCCGACGATCACGCCACCGAGGCGACCGGCGACCCTGACCTGTCGCTGTGCGGCGGTTGCGGATCGAGCCTCGTCCAGCCGATCGACTGGTCGCTGGTCGGGCGCAGCCACTGGCGGGTCACGCTGTGCTGCCCCAACTGCGAATGGAGCGGGACCGGAGTCTTCACACAGGAGGCCGTCGACCGCTTCGACAGGGTGCTCGACCGCGGTATGCGCGAGCTCCAGTCGACGCTGACGCGCGTCTCGCGGGCCTGCATGGAGGCGGAGATCGCCAGCTTCGCGAAGGCGCTCGAGGACGAGCTGATCGTCCCCTTCGACATCACGCACCGGATCTAGGCGTAGCGGTCGACGAGACCGTCGGCCATCAGGCACAGCGCCTCGCGCTGGGGGCCTGGGAGCGCCGCGGGCAGATCGCGCTTGGCCGTCGCGACCAGCTCGAGCGCGATCGAGCGCGCCTGCTCACCGGCGCCCGTTGCCTCGATCGCCTCACAGACCCCCTCGGCCGCGGCGGCGCCCGCTATCTCGCGCAGATCGAGCGCGCGCAGCTCGACCGAGCGCTCGCGAGCGAGGATCAGGGGAAGCGTGACCGTTCCGTCGAGCAGGTCCGTGCCGCGCCGCTTGCCGGTGCGCTCGGCGGGACCGGTGATGTCGAGCACGTCGTCGAGCAGCTGGAAGGCCAGCCCGACGGCGTGGCCGAAGGGGCCGAGCGGCGGCCCGCCGCCGACCTGCGCCCCGAGCTCCCCGGCCGCCGCGAACAGGCGCGCCGTCTTCAGCTCGCAGCGCTTGAGGTAGCGCTCGAGCGTGACGTCCACACGCCAGGCGTCGGCGCGCTGCATCAGCTCGCCGCGGGCGAGCGCGGCGCTCGCCGTCGACAGCGAGCGAAGCTGCGCGATGACCCCGTTTCGGGCCAGCTCCGCGAAGGCGCTCGAGAACAGCAGGTCGCCGGTCGCGGTCGCGGCGCGACGGCCGGCGGCGGCGAACACGGTCTGGTGCCCGCGGCGCAGCGGCGCGTCGTCGAGGACGTCGTCGTGGACGAGCGTGGCCGAGTGGATCAGCTCCACGGCCGCCGCCGCGCGCGACAGCGCGACACCCGAGCTCGAGCCGAGCCCAGCGACGAAGACCATCAGCGGCCGAAGCCGCTTGCCGCCCGCGGCGACCGTGGCGAGCGCGTGCTGCTCGATCGCCGCGATCTCGCGAAGGCGCGTTTCGACGCCGGCCATCGCGCTTCGAAGCGGCGCCCCGCCGAGGTCGAGGATCGCGTCGAAGGGGTCGGCGAGCGAGCCGATCAGCTCACCTCGCCGACGTGGATCGCGATGATGCCGCCCGCGAGCAGGGCCCAGCGGATCGAGCGAAACCCGCAACCGTGCATCACCGCCGCCAGCTCGCGCGGGGGCGGGAAGCGCCGGACCGAGCTCGGCAGGTAGCTGTAGGCGGCGGCGTCGCCGGCGAGGCGCCCGATCGCCGGCACGATGCGGTCAAACCAGGCGCGGTAGAAGGTCGCCAGCGGCTCCCGCGTCGGCCGCGTGATCTCGAGGATCGCGACGCGGCCGCCGGGGCGCACGACGCGCGCGATCTCGGCGAGCCCCGCGCGCAGGTCGGAGAAGTTGCGAACCCCGAAGGCCACGGTCGCAGCGTCGAAGGAGTCGCCGGCGTATGGCAGCGCGAGGGCGTCCGCCCAGTCGAAGTGGACCTCGGGGGCCTTTGCGCGCGCCCGCGCGAGCATCGCCTGCGAGAAGTCGCAGCCGACGACCTCACCGCCCGGTGAGACGGCGCGCGCGAGCTCCCGCGCGAGATCGCCGGTCCCCGTCGCGACGTCGAGCACGCGGCTGCCGGGCGCGATCTGGGCGAGCTCGACGGTTCGCGCCCGCCAGCGATGGTGGAGCCCGGCCGTCATGACCGTGTTCATCGCGTCATAGACCCGCGCGATGCGGTCGAACATCGCGGCGACGGCAGTCGCCTCGAGCGTCCCGGACGAGCCGCCGCTCATGGCCCTCCTACTTCAGATCGGAGAGGAACTCGACGACCGCGCTGAACTGCTTCGGCGGGAGCCCTCCCGAACCGCCGTAGGAGGGCATCGGCTGGGTCGGGTTGACGAGCGTTCGGGCGATGCCCTGGGGCGGGATCCTCGTCCCGATGTGGGTCAGCTCGGGTCCCGGGCCGTCGTTGCCGTTGTCGCCGATCTTGTGGCAGGCCTCGCAGCCGGCCTGCGCGACCACCGAGCGCCCGAGATAGAAGTTGCTCAGCGCGGTCTTGCCCTGCGCGATGACGAGCGCGGACGGCGGGATCGTCAGCTCCGTCGGCGGACCGGCGGTCGCGCCGAGGAAGGTCAGGTAGCCCATCGCGAGGATCACGAAGATGCCGCTCAGCGTCGCGACCGGGCGCCGCAGCGGGTGGCGTTGCGGTCCGCGGTCGTAGAACGGCAGCAGGAACAGCATGATCATCGCCAGCGTCGGCACGCCGATCGTCGCGAGCGGGACGAAGTTCGGCGGCTTGATGACGCGCAGCAGCTCGAAGAGGAAGAAGAAGTACCACTCCGGGCGCGGCGTGTAGGTGGTTGTCGCGGCGTTCGCCTTCGGTCCGAGCTCGGCGCCGAAGACGATCGAGAGGCAGATGATGATGGCGATGACGAGGCAGCCCATCAGACCGTCCTTCGCCACCGCGTAGGGGAAGAACGGCTTTCCCTGCGACTTCAGTACCGAGTACTCGCGGAGGTAGGCCTCCTTCTCGCGCTGGTTCAAAGCGCTTCCTCGACCAGCTCCGTCTGCGCCTCGGCGCGCTGCCAGGGCGGGGCCGTCGTGCCGAGCTTGGTCACCAGGTAGAGGTGCGCGCCGATCATCGCGATGATCGCCCCCGGCACGAGCAGCATGTGGATCGAGTAGAAGCGCGACAGCGTCGTCGCCGTGAACTCGGGCCCGCCGCGCAGGAAGTCGCTCAGGTAGGGGCCGAGCAGCGGGCCGGTGCCGTTGATGTTGACGCCGACGATCGTCGCCCAGTAGGAGCGCTGGTCAAACGGCAGCAGGTAGCCGGTGAAGGACATCGTCATCGTCAGGATCAGCAGCACCACGCCGATCACCCAGTTCAGCTCGCGCGGATACTTGTAGGCCCCGAAGAAGAACGTCCTTCCCATGTGCAGGAAGACGAGGATCACCATCACGCTCGAGCCCCACTTGTGCATGCCCCGCACGAACTGCCCGAGGAACACGTCGTTGGTCACGTAGCGGATCGATTCGTAGGCCCCGCCGGAAGGATCGGGGCGGTAGTACATGGCCAGGAAGACCCCCGTGACGGCCTGCGAGAGGAAGGCGAACATCGTCGCCGAGCCGAGCGTGTAGAACCAGTTCGTCCCCTTCGGCACCTTGCGGAACATCAGCCAGCGGGTGGCGCCGCTGAGCGAGGTCCGTTCGTCGACCCAGTCGACCACCGTGATGCCGGCCTCGGCGGCCTCGTGGGCGGCGGTTTTCTTGCCGTTCGGGTCGCCCGGGCGGGGCGGCGCCTTGCGCAGCGCGGCCGGCGGGGCGGGCATCTTGGGCATCTTCGGCATCCGGTTCGCCTCCGCCTACAGTTTCTGGGCGCCGGGACGGGAGGGGTAGAGGTACTGGCCGATGCCGTCCAGCGGCTCGCCCGGGTCTCGGGGGGAGAAGCGGCGCAACTGGCTGTTGACGCTGAAGCGCGGGCCGAGTTCGACCGTTTCGCCGTTGACGCGCGTGTAGAACCGGTCCAGCGGCCGCACCGGGGGGCCACCGACGCGGCGGCCGAGCAGGTCGTAGACGCCGCCATGGCAAGGGCAGATGAAGCGCTCGGCGGCATCGACCCAGCGGACCGGACAGCCGAGGTGCGCGCAGCGGCTGGAGATCGCGATGTACGGCGTGCCCTGGTCGTAGGGGTCGGTGTCGATCGCGGCGTTGAACCTGCGGACGTAGGCCGTCGACTTGCCGGCCTCGCCGATGTTGGGGGTCAGCGTGATCACGACCGGCAGGTAGGTGAGGTCGCTGAACATGTCCTCGGTGCCGACCGCTTCCCAGCGGTGGGGCGTGCTTTTGAAGATCGGCCCGATGGCGAAGCCGAGGGCGGGCAGCAGGAAGGCCCCCGCCGCGACCACTCCGGCGACGTTCGCGCTTCCGGTCATCAAGCGCCTGCGGGTGATCGTCTCCCCCTCGAACGCGCCCGGAATCTGGCGGTCCAGCGTGTATTTCGAGGAGCTCTTTCTGCGCGTGTCCGACACCGACGCCTAACAATATCGAGGCGTGTCAGGGCGCGGCCGGCGCCTCGGCGGCGCTTGTGCGCAT
>DATBPB010000081.1:0-145290 GCA_036561565.1 Solirubrobacteraceae bacterium
GCTGTAGTGGGTGAACGGTCCGCCGCCGTAGACGCCCGGCTTCACGTGCGCTCCGAGCACGACGAGGATGATGTGCCTTGGCTGGGGATCGCCTCCCTCGTCCCAGGTCACGATGATCGTGCCGTTCGCGCCGAAAGCGGGCGACGCCTTGATCTTTGGAATCTCGCGACTCAGGAAGCTGTCGAACTGCGCGACCGTGCTGGATCCGCCGCATAGATCCGAACCGCTGTCGCAGACGTTGGGAACCACGAGGTTGAAGCGCGCCACCGTGCCTTTGGCGAGGGCTGCATTGAAGAAGCTCATGTCATCGGGCGCAGTCGTGCCGGCGGGTAGCACTTTCGCGCGGCACTCGGCCGACGGAACGATGTCCTCGGAGGAGTGATTCGCCTGGATGTCGTCCAGGTAGAGGGCCGGGTTGCGGTGCGAGACGTACCCGTTCCTCGCCCAGATGGCCCCGTGGTCAAACATGTCGCACGGGTTGCCGGCCGATTCATGCCAATCCAGCCACGAGATGCGGGCACCGTCGAGCTGGTGGAAGAGGTTATCGACGTTCTGGTGGCAGGCAATCTGCCCCGGGACATCGCCGTTGGTGAACGAGAAGGCGTTCTGGGCCTCGCAGCTGTTGAATTGGCCGGAGACGATCGCGACGTAGTTGCCCAACGACCTCTCGGCGACGGCGAAATAGTTTGTGAGCCACGCCGCCTGTGGTTTGATCGAGCTCGTCAGAAACGGCGCCGTCTTTGCCGTTACTTGGTTTTCGCTGGTGTTCTCGCCGATGATCAGGAAGACATGCGCGAACGCCGGTATGCCTTCGATCGCCCTTGCGACGCTGCTGCGCGCCGGGGCGAGACGCGTGATGGGCCGCGATGCACCGCCTGACGCGGGCAGCGTCGCGCCTGCTATCACCAGGACGGCGGCAACGCCGCCTACGGACCACAACCAGCGCCTTCGCCTCGTGGTCTGAGTGATGGTCGGCATGGCGACGACCCGAGGATACACCCGCCTTCGCGGGACCTAGTAGCCCCAGCGGCGAGGTGGACCGCGTTAGGACCTCGTTAGCGTCGCGACGCCGGACACGACGGACCCCCCCGAGTTGGCGATCGATCACCCCGAGCCTGGACGTCCTGCTGAAGCGCCAGGGCGCTCGACCCGCGCATCGCGCTCCGCGCGGGCTCCCCTCCCAGAGTGCTGCCTTCGCGTGAACCCAGTAGCGGGCATGCAGTAGCGGTCATCCGCGACGGGTAAGCACGCCCGTCGTTGGGGAAGGCGTCGGGAGCCGCGCGTGAAGCCACCCTCCCACACCGCGGCGGCGACGACCAAGCGGCCCGCTCAAGGCGACGACGACGCGCCGACCGGCCCGGGCGGCGCCGCCAGCAGCTCGATCGCGCCGCACGGCGTGAACTCGCCCCGCGCGGCGCGGTCGAGCAGCTCCGCGAGAGGGTGCGCGCTCAGCGCCGCGGAACCCGCCCGCCGGCGTGGCCGGGCTCACTCGACGGCGCGGTCGCGCCGCTCATGCCGAGCACGCGCATCGCCTTCAGCCCCAGGCTCAGCTTCTCGCGGCCGTCGCTTGAGCCGACGTCGAGGCCGCACAGCTCGCGCACGCGCTCGAGGCGGTAGCGGATCGTGTGGCGGTGCGTGAAGAGGCGCTGCGCGGTTCCGGCTACGTTGCCGTCGGCCTCGAGGAACGCCTCGACGGTGGCGACGAGGTCGGTCGCGTACTGCTCGTCGTAGGCGACGAGCGGCTCGACGGTCTCCTCGTAGAAGCGCTGGAGCTCGGCCGGGTTCTCGCTCATCGTCGAGAGCAGCAGGCGGTAGGCGCCGGTCTCCTCAAACGCCAGCACGCGGTGCTCCTGGTCGCCCTCGGCGACGTTCGCCGCGAGCAGCGCCTCGTCGGCTGCGCGGGGGAGCTCGAGCGGGTCGATCACGGGGCGGCTTCGGCCGATGACGAACACGAAGCCGCCCATCCCGGCTTCGAGGTCGCGCAGCACCGCTTCCGCCGCGCGACGCGCCGCCGCGTCGTCGGCCCCGGCGAGCAGCACGATGACCTCGGCGCCGGCCGCGATCTCGCGGCCCGAGAGGACCGCGACCGCGCCGGGGACGGCCGCGCGGGCGGCTCGCGCGGCGATCACGCGCAGACGCGAGCGCCAGCCCTCCTGCGCGGGCGCCTGCGGGTGGGCGTGCGCGATCAGCACCGCCGCGCCGCGCTCGAGATCGCGCAGCCCGACCTCGCGCGCCGCCGCGAGCACCTCGTCGCGCTCGGTCAGCTCCCGCCCCAGCACGCTCGCGACGAAGGTCGCCGCGGCCTCCTCGGAGGCCAGCTCCGGCGCACGGACACGCTCGACCTCGGAGGCGATCAGCGTGCTCAGCAGGCGCAGCAGGGCGGGGTTGAGCTCGTTGCGCGAGCGGATCCGCAGGCGGCCGACGTCGGCGTCGGCGACGCGCAGCTCGATCGTCGCAGCGCCGTCGTCTGAGAGCAGCGACTGCTCATCGGCGGGCGAGCGCGCCGCGACGGCGAGCGCCTGGCCGGCGCGGTCGAGCACGACCACGCTCGCGTCGAGCGCCCGAGCAGCCGCGCGCACGACGGTGGGCAGCCCGGCTCCGGACTCAACCGCGGCGGTGATCTCCTCGAGGGCCGCCAGGTCGATGGCGCCCGCGGTCGCCGGGGCGCTATCCGTAGCGTCCCCAGAGCCAGACGACGCCGACGGCACCGAGCAGGCCCAGGCCGAGCATCGCCGCGAGCACGTAGACCGACAGCACGGCGGCGACGCAGCGCTGCCAGATTCGCTCGTAGGCGCCGACCGCCGGCGCCAGGATCATCCCGACGAAGGCGGCGACGCCGACGACGCCGCAGACCGCGGCGACGACGTAGGTGATGTCGAGCCTGCTCACAGCTGCGGCGAATTGTCGCTTAAGAAGCCGTCGTCCTCATCACAGGGCCGCCGGCCAGCCGCTCAGCGGCCGGGCGGCGATCGCTCCCTCGCCGAGCCGCCGTGTCGCGGCCGCCGCCTCCTCGTAGCGCTCGAACAGGCCGATCACGGTCGGACCGGAGCCGCAGACGAGGACCTCGCGGGCGCCCTCGGAGCGGGCGCGCTCGAGCGCGGCGTCGATCGAGGGCTCGAGCGAACGCGCCGCGGGCTCGAGATCGTTGACGGCGCCGGTCGCGAGCGGGTCGACCGCGGCGAGCTCGGCGGCGCTTCGCGGCAGCCCGAGCCGGTCGGCCTCGCGGTAGACGGCGGCCGTCGAGAGCTGGGCCGTCGAGGTCAGGACGAGGACGCCGAACGGCGTCGGCGCGGCGAGCCGGCGGACCTGCTCGCCGCCGCCGCGAACGAGCGATCGCCCGGGATGGATCTGCGCCGCGACATCTGAGCCGAGCGCGGCCGCAAGCTCGCGCAGCAGCGCGTCGTCGCCGATCGCCGAGCGGCGGGCGAGCAGGCGAAGCGCCGCCGCGGCGTCGGCCGATCCGCCGGCCATCCCGGCGGCGACGGGGATCCGCTTCGCTATCTCGATCCGCTGCGGCGGGCCGTCCCAGCCGCTCGCCGAGCGGAACGCGGCGATCGCGGCCGCGGCGAGGTTGGGATCCTCGACGCCCGGGCAGATCACCTCGTCGCGCTCGCCGTCGCTCATCTCGAGGCGGTCGCAGATCGTGATCGACTGCATCACGCTCACGAGCTCGTGGCGGCCGTCGGCGCGCAGCGGGCCGAGCAGGAGGTTGAGGTTGATCTTCGCCGGCGCGAGCTCCCTCACCGCGCGATCGCCTCCCACAGCGCCTGCAGCTGCGCCGGCTCGAGGCGCTCAGCGCGCACGTCCGCCGGATGTCCGAGCTCGACCAGCGCGCCGCGGACGGCGTCGCGGTCGAGGCCGAGCGCGAGCGCCGTAGAGCGCGCCAGCGACTTGCGGCGATGGGCGAACGCCGCCCGCACGAAGCGGCGCAGCTCAGCCGAGGCCGCCGGGGCGGTCCTCGTCATGCCGACGAGCACGGAGTCGACGTTCGGCACCGGGACGAAGACGCTGCGCGAGATCGCGCGCAGCACGCGGACATCGCAGGCCAGGCCGCACAGCACGCTCGGGATGCCGTAGGCGCGCGTGCCGGCGGCGGCGGCGAGGCGCTCGCCGACCTCGCGCTGGACCATCGCGACCCAGCGGCTCATCGCCGGCAGCTCCTCGATGCTCCGCACGAGGAAGCTCGCGGCGATCCCGTAGGGCAGGTTCGCGATCAGCTTGCCGGGCGCCGGCTCAAGCGCCGCGAGGTCGAGCTCCATCGCGTCGGCGATATGCAGCGTCGCGTTGGCGAAGCGGTCGAGCGCGTCGCGCAGCGCCGGCTCGAGCGCCGGATCGACCTCGACGACGTGGACGTGCGCGGCGCGCGCGGCGAGGTGCTCCGAGAGGACGCCGAGCCCGCCGCCGACCTCGAGCACGACGTCGCCCTGCTGCAGCTCGGCGGCCCGCTCGATCACGCCGAGGATGTTGGAGTCGATCAGGAAGTTCTGGCCGAGCTCGCGGCGCGGGCGGATGCCGAACTGCGCGAGGCGCCGCAGGCTCGGCTGCGTCGCGGCGCCGCTCACCAGCCGAACAGCGCCGCGGCGTTTCGCTCGAGCGCCGCCTCGAGCTCCTCGGCGTCGATGCCGCGAAGCCCGGCGATGAAGCGCGCGGTCTCGACGACGCAGGCCGGCTCGTTGGGCTCGCCCCGCCGCGACTGCGGGGCCAGGTAGGGGGCGTCGGTCTCGACCAGCAGCCGCTCGAGCGGCGCCGCCGCCGCGGCGCCGGCGAGCGCCGTCGCGCTCGGGTAGGTGACGTTGCCGGCGAACGACAGCCAGTAGCCGGCATCGACGCACCGCTCAAGCTGCTCGGCCAGCGAGAAGCAGTGGAGGATCACGCGTACGCCCCCGGCCCGCGCCTCGAGCAGATCGAGGGTGTCCTGCGCGGCTTCGCGCGTGTGGATCACGAGCGGCTTGGCGGTCTCGCGCGCCAGCTCGATCTGCGCCTCGAACGCCGTGTGCTGCAGGTCGCGCGGGGCGCGGTCGCGGTAGTAGTCGAGGCCCGTCTCGCCGATCGCGACGCAGCGCGGGTGGGCGGCAAGCTCGCGCAGCAGCTCGACGTCGAGTGACCCGGCGACGTTCGGATGGCAGCCGATCGCGGCGTAGACCTCCTCGAAGCGCTCGGCCGCCGCGAGCGCCGCGCGGCAGCTCCCGGGATCGGTCCCGACGGTCAGCATGCGCGTGACGCCGGCCGCGCGCGCCGCCGCGACGAGCTCCTCATCAGGCGGCGCGCACGCGTCGAGGTGGGTGTGGGAGTCGATCAATCGGCGCTCTTCGGGAACAGCGGCCCGATCTGCGAAACGGCGGCGCCCGATCCGCGGGCCGCGAAACCGCGCTCGCCGGCCTGCGCCGCGCCGAGCGCCGCCAGCAGCTCGGCGGTCTTGCGCGGTATGTAGGGGTTCAACGCGAGCGTGACCACGCGCAACCCTTCGGCGAGCGAAGCGAGCACCATAAAGAGCTGATCCCGCGCCGCGTCGTCGCGCGCGAGCGTCCAGGGTGCGCAGGTCTCGACGTAGCGGTTCAGGCGTCGCACGCGCTGCCAGATCTCCTCGAGCGCGGCGGTCAGGTCGAGGCGCTCGAGCAGCTCGTCGACGCGCTCGACGAGGCCCTCGAAGTCGGCCGCGAGGACCGGGTCGGTCGCGACCGCCGGCACCGCCCCGTCGCAGTAGCGCGCGAGCATGTTGAGCGTGCGGCTCGCGAGGTTGCCGTACTCGTTGGCGAGCTCCGAGTCGTAGCGGTTGCGCACGGCGTCCATCCCGACCGGGCCGTCGGCGCCGAAGTTGACCTCGCGGCAGAGGTAGTGGCGCAGGGCGTCGGAGCCGAAGCGCTCGAGCACGTCGAAGGGGTCCAGCACGTTGCCGAGCGACTTGCTCATCTTGCGGCCGTCGGCGGCGAGCAGGAAGCCGTGGACGAACACCTGGCGGGGCACCTCGATGTCGGCCGCCATCAGCATCGCCGGCCAGAAGATCGTGTGGAACTTGATGATGTCCTTGCCGATGACGTGCCACGTCGCGGGCCAGTAGCGCGCCGTCAGGTCCTCGCCGTCGCGGGCGTAGCCGAGCGCGGTGTAGTAGTTCAGCAGCGCGTCGAACCAGACGTAGAAGACCTGGCCGGGGTCCCAGGGGACCGTCACCCCCCATGTCATCCGCTTGCGCGTCAGCGAGATGTCCTCGAGGCCCGAGGCGAGGAACGCGCGGGCCTCGTTGTAGCGGTGGGCCGGCAGGACGAAGTCGGGGCGCTCCGCGAACAGGCGCTCGAGCGGCTCCTGGAAGCTCGACAGGCGGAAGAACCAGTTCTCCTCCTGCTCGCGGACGAGCTCGGTCTCGTGGATCGGGCAGCGGTTCCCGTCGAGGATCTCGTTCTCGACCTTGAAGTCGGCGCAGCGCGGGCAGTACCAGCCCTCGTAGATCCCCTCGTAGGTGTGGCCCGCGTCGTGCAGGCGCTGAAGGACCTGCTGGACGATCTCCTTGTGGCGCGGATCGGTCGTGCGGATGAAGTAGTCGTTTGAGATGTCGAGCTGCTCGGTCATCGCGAGGAAGCGCGCGGCGTTTCGATCGGCGAGCTCCTGCGGCTCCACCCCCTCCGCGCGGGCGGCGTCGGCGACCGGCTCGCCGTGCTCGTCGGTCCCCGTCAGGAAGAACACGTCATCGCCGCGGCGGCGGCGGTGGCGCGCGATGACGTCGGTGGTGATCGCCTCGTAGGCGTGACCGAGGTGCGGCACGCCGTTGACGTAGCTGATCGAGGTGGTGATGTAGAACGACATCGCTACGGGAGGCTCAGCGCTGCGGCCCCGTGAGCGCCCGGTAGAGGCGGTTCGCGGGCACTCCGGTCAGCTCGGCGAGCGCCTTGGCGGCGGGACGCGGCCGCGCGCCGGCCTCGACGAGCGCCTGCAGCGCGACGTGCGCGCGCTCGGCGATGTCGGGCTCGCCCGCCCCGGGCGGCGCAGCTCCGACGACCAGCACGACCTCCCCGCGCGGGCGCTCGGCCGCGTAATGGGCGGCGATCTCACCGGCGCTGCCGCGGCGGATCTCCTCGTGGAGCTTCGTCAGCTCGCGGCAGACGGCGACGGGTCGGGTCGGATCGGCCGCTGCGAGCAGCGCGAGCGTCGCGGCCAGGCGCTGGGGGGCCTCGAAGGCGACGAGCGTCTCGGCCGTCGAGACGAGCAGCTTCTCGAGGTCGCCCTTCTTTCTTGGCAGGAATCCGACGAAGCGCCAGCGCTCGGCCGGGAGGCCCGAGGCGACAAGCGCGGCGAGCGCCGAGCTCGGCCCGGGCAGCACCTCGACCGACAGGCCCGCGGCGATGCAGGCCTGGACGAGGATGAAGCCGGGGTCTGAGACGAGCGGCATCCCGGCGTCTGAGACGAGCGCGACGACCGACCCCTTGCGCATCTTCGCGACGAGCTCGCCGGCGCGCTCGCGCTCGTTGTGCTCGTGGTAGCTGACGAGCCTGCCGGTGACGCCGTAGCGGTCGAGCAGCTTGCGCGTGTGGCGCGTGTCCTCGCAGGCCACCAGGTCGGCGGCGCGCAGCGCCGCGAGGACGCGCAGGGTGACGTCCTCGAGGTTGCCGATCGGCGTCGGGCAGACGACGAGGCGCCCGGCGGCGGTCACGCGGCCACCGTCGTGCGGGCGAGCGACTCGCGGGCGAGAACGGCGGCGCCGACGACCCCGGCGTCGGCGCCGAAATGAGCGGCGCGGATCTCGGCGTGGCGCGCCGACGTCGGCAGGCCGCGCGCCGCGAGCACCGCGCGGGCCGGCGCGAGGATCAGCTCGCCGGCCGCCGCGACGCCGCCGCCGACGACGACGACGTCGGGGTTGAGCGCGTTGACGATCGTCACGATGCCGATCCCCAGCCACCCGCCGAGGCGCTCGAGCGTCGCGCGGGCGACCTCGTCGCCGTCGCGCGCCAGCTCGCCGACGAGCGCGCCGTCGATCTGGCGCCCGGCTGCGAGAGCGCGCCCTAGCGCCGAGTCCGGGTTCTCCTGCGCCGCCTTGCGGGCGTCGCGCGCGAGCGCGGTCCCGCCGACCAGCGCCTCGAGGCAGCCGTGGCCGGGGCAGCCCGGTCCGCAGTCGGGCCCGTCCGGATCGACGATGATGTGGCCGAGCTCCCCGCCGGTCCCCTGCGCCCCGCGCTGGAGCTCACCGCCGAAGGCCAGCGCGCCGCCGACGCCCGTGCCGAGCGTCAGCATCGCCGCGACCGAGGCGCCCTGGGCGGCCCCGTGGCGAAGCTCCGCGAGCATCGCCACGTGGGCGTCGTTGTCGACGAAGACCGGCAGCGTCAGGCGCTCGGCCATCGCGTCGGCGAACTGCAGATCGACGATCGGCAGATGGGTCGAGTAGACGGCCACGCCGCTCTCGGCATCGATCAGGCAGGGGATGCCGAAGCCGACCGCCGTGGCCTCCGCGCCGGCCTGCGTGGCGGCGCCCCGGCGGACCTCCTCGACGACGTCGGCGATCGCCGCCAGCAGCGGCTCGAGCTCGAGGCCCGCGATGACACGCTGCGCGCGCGCGAGCGTTGTGAGGGCCGGATCGAGAGCCGCGGCCTTCAGGTTCGTGCCGCCCAGATCGATGCCGATGACGCATTCGGTCGGCACGTTCGCCACTATAGACGCAGCTCTGATGGCCGACGATTTCGACCCCGAGCCGCCGGACTACGAGCGCTACAGGGCCCGCCACCGCGCGCCGTGGCACCGCGCGGGCGACGCCGAGGCCGGCCTCGCCGAGCTGCGCGAGCTCAATGCCGGGCTCGAGCCGGGCACCACCGGGCGGCGCGGGCGGCCGGGGCTTGGGCTGGGCCGACGCCGCGGGCGCCCGCGCCGTCGCCGGCCGCGGTGGCTGCGCGCGATCCGCTGGACGCCGGCGGCGCTGGTCGGCTGGGTCGGGCTCTCGGTGATCCTCTTCATCGTCAGCTCGATGAGCGCGCAGGGCGTGCCGTCCGCGGCCGTCGCGGCGCTGCAGGGGGGCGGCCTCCCGCCGTTCTCGGCGACGACGATCCTGGTGCTCGGCTCAGACGCCCGGCCGGCCGGGAGCAAGGAGCCGGGAGCGAACGTGGGCGGCCCGAGCCGCTCGGACGTGATGATGCTCGTGCGGACGGGCGGCGGACACTCGGGGCGCCTCTCGATCCCGCGCGACACGCTCGTCGACGTCCCCGGCCACGGTCTCGGCAAGATCAACTCCGCCTACTACTTCGGCGGACCGGCGCTCGCGATCCGGACCGTCGAGCAGTTTCTTGGAATCGCGATCAACCACGTCCTGCTGATCAACTTCACCAACTTCCCGAAGCTCGTCGACGCGATGGGCGGAGTCGACTACACCGGCAGCTGCGTCGTCTCCTACATCAGCGGCGGCTTCCGAAACGGCGGCTTCACATTGCGCCTGCAGTCGGGGACCCATCACCTCGACGGAGCGCAGGCGCTGGCGCTGGCGCGCACGCGCAAGAACCACTGCAACCCCGGCGAGACCGACCTGACCCGCGAGATTCGCCAGCAGAAGCTCCTGCTTGACATGAAGAGCCAGATGCTGTCGTTCTCGGGCTTCATCCGCGCGCCGTGGATCGCCTGGGCACTGCCGCAGACGCTCGAGACCGACATGGGAGCGCCGACGCTCGCCGGCGTGCTCGCCTCGATGGAGCTCGACGGGAACGCCAAGACCGCCCTGCTCGAACCGACCGGCGCGGAGATCTACAACGGCCAGGACGTGCTGACGATCACCGACGCCGCCAAGCGGGCCGACGTCGCGCGGTTCCTGGGCAGCTAGGGCTTGGCCTTGGCGGGCTTCGAGGAGTCCGAGCTCCCCGAGCTCTCACTCGACTTCTCAGCGGGCTTGGAATCGCTCTTCGTCGACGTCTCGCCGCCGCTCTCGCCGCCCGAGCTCGACGATGAGGACTCGCCGGAGGAGCCCTTCTGCTCGCGCTGTCGCTTGCGGGTGCCGTAGTCGGTGTTGTAAAAGCCACTCCCCTTGAAATGGACCACCGGTGGGTGCAGGACGCGCTCCACCGGAGCGCCACAAACCTGGCACTTGGTGGGTGGAGGGTCGCCGACGGACTGCATCAGCTCGAAGGTGTGGCCCTTGCTGCAGCGGTAGTCATAGATCGGCATCGGGCTGCGGAGTATAGGTAAGGGTCTTGACACGACCCAAGCGGTTCAACCGTGAGCTTTGGCCTGTAACGACGCGCGTGGCGAGGCCCTGGGTCGGCTTCCCAGGAGGGAGCGAGCGGCCAAGCGTTCGGCCCCGGCGCGAGTGACGACGCGGCGAGGGCCGCCGTTTCGGGCCCGACGCCGCGGCCTTGACCGACTAGCATCCGCAGCCGGTGAACGACGTCGTCACGATGGAGAAGATCGTGTCGCTGTGCAAGCGGCGCGGCTTCATCTTCCCGAGCTCGGAGATCTACGGCGGCGTCGGATCGACCTACGACTACGGCCATTACGGGGTCCTCCTGAAGACGCACGTCAAGGAGGAGTGGTGGCGGGCGATGCTTCGCGAACGCGACGACATCGTCGCGCTGGACTCGGCGATCCTCCAGCACCCGCGCACGTGGGAGGCCTCGGGCCATCTCGCGAACTTCACAGATCCGCTCGTCGACTGCCGGACGTGCAAGCAGCGCTATCGCGCCGACCACCTCGACCAGCTCGCCTGCGGCCGCAAGCCGTCGCTTCACCCCGGCGAGTTCGCCGACTGCGATCTGACGGCGGCGCGCGACTTCAACCTGATGTTCGAGACGACCGTCGGGCCGGTGAAGGAGACGGGGTCGGCGATCTACCTGCGACCGGAGACCGCCCAGGGGATCTTCGTGAACTTCAAGGCCGTGACCCAGTTCGCGCGCCGCAAGCCGCCGTTCGGCATCGCCCAGGTCGGCAAGTCGTTTCGCAACGAGATCACACCCGGCAACTTCATCTTCCGAACGCGCGAGTTCGAGCAGATGGAGATGGAGTTCTTCGTGCCGCCGGACGAGGCGCCGAGGTGGTTTGAGTACTGGACGCAGGCGCGCCGCGAGTGGTACCTCGAGCTCGGGGTCCGCGCCGATCACCTGCGTCTTCGAGCGCACGACGCCGACGAGCTCTCGCACTACTCATCGCAGACCAGCGACATCGAGTACCTCTTCCCGATCGGCTGGTCGGAGCTCGAGGGGATCGCCAACCGCGGCGACTTCGACCTGCGCCAGCACGCGCAGTTCTCGGGCGAGACGCTCGAGTGGTTCGACCAGCAGAGCGGCGAGCGCTACGTGCCGTTCGTGATCGAGCCGGCCGCCGGCGCCGATCGGGCGACGCTCGCGTTCCTCGTCGACGCCTACGACGAGGAGGATGTCGAGGGCGAGAGCCGGACGGTGCTGCGGCTGCATCCGCGGCTCGCTCCGGTGACCGTCGCGATCCTGCCGCTGATGCGCCGCGACGGCCAGCCCGAGCTGGCGCGCGAGATTCACCACGCGCTGCGCGGCGCGCTGCAGAGCGAGTACGACGACGGCGGCTCGATCGGTCGCCGCTACCGCCGCCAGGACGAGATCGGCACCCCGTGGTGCGTGACCGTCGACCACCAGAGCGTCGAGGACCGCACCGTGACGCTGCGCGATCGCGACACGCTCTCGCAGGAGCGCGTCGCGATCGACGATCTGGCCGGTGAGATCGCGCGGCGGCGGGCTGCGCCGTGGCGCTCGCCCAAGCAGTCGGCCTAGATCGCGCGCGAGCGCGTCACTCGCTGCGCCAGTCCCACTGGGTCGGCTCGGAGTCCTCGCGACGGCGTCGCGGCAGCCACCAGCCGCTGCGGGGCGGCGTCGCCTCGCCGATCGCCGGGCGCGTCGCCGGCTCGCCGGCCGGGGGCTCGGCGAGGAGGCGCTGGTAGGCGGGCTTCGGCGGCGGCTCATCGGCGGGCGGCACGGGCGTGTGGGTGACGCCGGGAGACTCCGACGTCGGAACGCCCCAGGCGTGCTCGGGGACCTCGCGCGCGGCGTCCGCCGGTGGGTGCTGGGGTGTCGAGCCGGCTTCGCCGGGCTCGGCGCTCGCCTCGGGCCACGCCGCGGCGGGGGGGTCGCTGTCCGGCGGCGAGGGCTCGACGCTCGGCTGCGCGCTCGAGGAGGTCCATGGCGAGGACGGCGGCTCGGGCTCGGCGGCGGTGTCGGCCGGCGGCCACTTGGCGATCGGCGGCTCGCCGGTATCGGACTGCGGCTCGGTGGTGGCCGCGTCGGCTGAGGAGTCGCGCAGGGAGAAGCGGAGCGGCGGAGGGTCATCGTCGTCGCGCGAGGCCGCCTCGGGCTCCGGCGGCGCGCTCGCCGAGTCGGGCGGCGAGAAGCGCAGCGCGTCCGGAGGCTCGGCGTCGGGCGCGGCGGTCTGCGGCTGCGGCGCGGTCGCTGACGCCTCGGGGTCGTAGGGCGAGAAGCGCGGCGGCGGGAGGTCGTCGTCGGGCGCGGCGGCCTCCGCCTCGCCGTGGGGGGACGCGCTCGACGGCGGCGGCGCGGGCTCGTCGTGCTGCCGTGGCTCGGCGTCCTCGCGAAGCGGCTGCGAACGCGGCTCCTCGGCGGTGAACGGCGTTGTGCTGAAGCGCCAGGCGGGCGCTTCGTCGTCGTCGTCGTCGTTTTGGGTGGTCGTCGACGCCCCCGGCCAGGCGGTCTCGGCGTCCTCCGACTGGATGTCGTGCACGGCCGGCTCGGTGACCGACTCGTATTCGAACTGCTCCTCCGGCCCGAAAACGATGTCGAGGGCCTTGCCGCGCACCTCTGGGCGCGTCACGAAGGCGACGATCCCGCCGAGGAAGATCAGCTTCGCGAAGCGCCCGCGATGCCGCCTTCCCGAGCGCGTTGCTGGGGCCTCGGCGGTCGCCTCGGCGATCTTCGAGCTGCGGCGGCGCATCGCGCTCACTATAGCTCTCACCGAGCGGCCGGCGACACCGCCATCGACACACGTTTGCGGAGGCTTAAAAGCGGGCGCCGGCCGCGACAAGGCCATCCGTCCGACCCGCGTGCCGCGACCGGCCCGGCCCAGGAGAGAGAACGGGCCGGCATGCCCGGGTGGTGCGGGAGGCGGGGGGTGCCGCCCGTCACCGACGCGCAGCATACGTGAGCCGCGAGCCGGTTACAACGAGTTACTCAAACGTCGTGCCGCGCGCCCTCGACGGCGACCTCGACGGGCGCCCCGAACGCCTCGGCGGCGCGCGCGCGGACCGACTCGATGCCGAGGTCGGAGGAGAAATGCGTGACGAGCAGGCGCTCGACGCCCGCTCGGCGACCGATCTCACCGGCCTCCTCGGCGGTCAGGTGCGCGTGGTCCTCGAGGTCGGGTTCGGTGAGCGTCGCCTCGATCAACAGCAGCTGCGCTCCCCGCGCGAACTCGACGAGCTCATCGTTTGGGCCGCAGTCGGCGCCGAAGACGAGACGGCGCCCGTCGCCGTCGGACAGTTCGATGGCGTAGGTCGGGACGTAGTGCGGCACGAGCTGGAAGCGCGCGCGCAGCGGTCCGATCGCGAGCTCGGCGGCGGGGTCGTACTCGACGAGCTCGAAGGCATCCTCGATCAGCGACTCGCTGCCGAACACTCCGCAGAGGCGGCGCATCGCCTCACGGGAGCCGGGCGGCGCGTGCAACAGCGGAGCGTCCTCGCGCTGCGGTGGCCCGTAGGTCATCACGTAGGCGAACGGGACCAGGTCGAGGGTGTGGTCGGCATGGATGTGCGACACGACGACCGCGTCGACGGTCTCGTACGGCGCATGGGCGCGCAGCTTGGCGAACACGCCGTTGCCGCAGTCCATCAGCAGCCGATGCCCCTCGGCCTCGATCAGGTAGCCGCTGCAGGCGCCGTCGATGTCAGGCCACGACGGGCTCTTGCCCAGGATTGTCAGGCGGATGGACACGGGAGCTCGAGAACGCCGTCATGGCGGGCGCGAAGCCGCTCTCGAGCGGAGTCTTGCGCGACGGCGCCGCGCATCAAATCACACCCGGTGGGTCTTGAGGGAACGTTGAACGGGAAATGGCGAGTGGCCGGGGCCGACCGGCCAGCACGCAGGGAGCGGGCAGGGCTTGTCGCCTGCCGCGACCGAGGACGCCGCCGGGCGGCGACCAGACGCCGCCATAACCGGTGGAACGTTCCCGCAAGGCCCACTAGACGTGCAGGGTGGCCTGCTCCTGCGCCGACGGGAAGGCCCACGCCGCGCGGGTCCTGCGCTCGGTGCGGAAGACGAACCGCAGCTGCTGGGGCGGGCGCAGGCCGTCCGGGTGGTAGGGACGGAAGGTCGCGCACGGAGTCGGCTCGGGGAGGGCGCAGAGCTGACTGCGCATGAAGTAGCAATCCTCGCAGCGAGGCGTACCGGCAGATGTGCGGGCCAAGGCTTCCTCTCGAAACGCTTACGGCGACCGCGACCATCAAAGCACCCCTGCGAGAGGCCGTGTCGACCCTTCGCGCAATACCCGCGAAAAACGTCCGGGTGCCGCCAAATGCCTGCAAACGGACGTGTTTTTTAGCTTAGGTGCGTAAGCTTACGGTGTTACTGTGCGCAATCCGCGCAGTTTGCGCACAGCCCCCTGGACGCCGCGGCTGCCGTGCGCTAAGGGCGCCGCTTAGAGTCTTCGCCGATGCGTGTTCTGATCACCGGCGCCAGCGGCGCGGTGGGCGAGTCGCTCGCGCGCGCACTGGCCGGGCGCCACGAGCTGCGCGCGCTCGCCCGAAACCCCGGCCGGGTCGCCGGCGGGCTCGGACTCGAGCTCGTCCGCGGCGATGCGCTCAGCGGCGAGGGCCTCGAGCCCGCCCTCGACGGCGTCGAGGTCGCCTACTACCTGATCCACTCGATGGAGCCCGCCGTCGCCGAGGGCTTCGAAGCGCGCGACCGCGCGGCGGCCGAGCGCTTTGCGGCGGCGGCTGCGGATGCCGGCGTGCGGCGGATCGTCTACCTCGGCGGCCTGCGCCGTCCCCACGGCCGAAGCTCGGCGCACCTCGAGAGCCGAGCCGAGGTCGAGCGGATCCTGTTGCACAGCGTGCCCGACAGCGTCGCGTTGCGCGCCTCGCTGGTGATCGGCGCGCGCTCGCGCTCGTTTCGCGCGATCGTGCGCCTGATCGAGCGGCTGCCCGCGATCCCGCTGCCGCCGTGGCGGCGCCACCGCACGCAGCCGATCGACGAACGCGACGCGGTCGCCTACCTGGCCGCCGCGGCCGAGACCGCGGGCGTCGGCGGCCGGGCGTTCGATATCGGCGGCCCCGAGCTGCTCTCCTACGGCGCGATGATCGAGCGGATCGCCTCGCTGCTGCTGCTCGACCGGCCGGTCGTGCGCCTGCCGTTCGACCCGCGCGCGCTGGCGAGCGTCTTTGCCGCTCGCGCGAGCGGCGAGCCTCACGAGCTGCTCGGCCCGCTGATGGGGAGCCTGCGCGGCGACCTGATCGCCGACGACGCGCCCGCGCGAGCCGCCTTCGACATCGCGCCGCTGCACGGCTTCGACGCGGCCGTCGAGCACGCGCTCGCCGAATGGGAGGCGATCGCGCCGCTGGGGGCCCGATGAGCACCGTGCGCAGCTCGATCGCGATCGCCGCGCCGCCGCGCGCGGTCTGGGACGTCGTGATGGATCCTTTGCGCCTCGGCGAGTGGGTGACGATCCACCGCGAGCTGCGCGGGGTGTCGCCCGGCCCGCCCGGCGAGGGGTCGACGATGGAGCAGGTGCTCCATCTGCGCGGCGCCGACGTACGCGTCCACTGGCTGCTCGTCGAGTGCCGCGCGCCGCTTTACGCGCGCTGGCAGGGCCGCGGCCCGGCGCGCACGCGGGCGCGGATCGAATATGTGCTGAGCGCCACCGAGGACGGCACGCGCTTCGACTACCACAACGAGTTCGACGCGCCGTTCGGCGCGGTTGGCGCCTTTGCCAGCCGGCACGTCGTCGGTCACATGGCGCAGCGAGAGGCCGACCGTTCGCTGAACGCGCTGCGCGCGCTGCTCGAGTCCTGAGCGCGACTCCGCCGGGCAAGCGTCGATACTGTCCGCCAGATGCGACGAACCCGCACGATTCTCGCTGCGCTCGCGCTGCTCGGCCTGCTCGCCTCCTCGGCGCCGGCGCTGGCGCTGTCGGCCGCGACCGGTCCCACCGAAAAGTACTCAACCCTGCTCAAGCAGATCGCCGCGGCGAAGGGCGATCCGCAGCGCGTCATCGCCGCCACGATCGACAAGTCAAAGCATCACGTACGGGTGACGCTGGCCAACAACTCGCGACCACTCGTCGTCTATCCCGCCGCCGACGACCGTCACCTCGTCGACCTGCTGCTCCACCACCACATCGACGTCGTCTACGCCACCAAGCGCAAGGCGGCTCACCACGTGCTTCGCTACGTCGCGGCCGGCGTCGTGGTCGTGCTGGTGCTGATCGGGGGCGGCGTGTGGTGGTACACACGCGGCCGCGGAGATCCGGGTGCCCGCCCGAGTTCTGACTCTCCGGAAGTCGCCTCGCAGTAAGCGCTCCTCGCGCAACTTTACCTTCAACGCCATACACAACGCCGTCCGGGCTGTCATCATGTGTATTGGCGCGTGTGACTGTGCACGCCGCTGCCCGTAACCCAGCAGACTGAGAGGGATTTTCTGTGAGTGATTTCCTGAAGACGAAGCGTGATGAGATCGCCACGCGGATGCGCGAGCTCCAGCCGCTCGTCGAGGAGTTCCACCAGCTCGAAGCGGCCTCCGCCGCACTCGCTGGGCTTCCCGGCGGCGCGAGCCGCGGCGCCGCCCGCACGGCGCGTGGCCGGCGAACCGCAACGACGACGACGCGCGCAGCACGTTCGCGCCGCTCGACCGGCAGCGGCCGGCGCGGGCGCCCGCGTGGATCCGGTACTCGGGCTCTGCAGACCCTCGAGATCGTGAAGTCGAAGCCCGGCATCACGATCCCCGAGATCGCGACGGCGATGGGCATCAAGCAGAACTATCTGTACCGGGTCCTGCCAGGTCTCGAGAAGGACGGCAAGGTCGTCAAGCGCGAGCGCGGCTGGCACGCGAAGGGCTGAGCGCAGCCTCAGGCGAGCGAGAATCTTCCGCGCGGCGGGGGCGCGGGGCGCAGCAGCATCCACGCCCCTGCCCGCGCGACCATATGGACAGAGCTACCGCTGGATCAGCCCGAGCTCGCGGACGGCGTCGCGCTCCTCGCCGAGCTCGGCGGCGGTCGCGTCGATCCGCGCGCGGGCGAAATCGCTGATCTCGAGCCCCTCGACGATCGACCAGGAGCCGGCCGATGTCGTGACCGGGAAGCCCGCGATCAGGCCCTCGGGGATCCCGTAGGAGCCGTCCGAGGGGACGGCCATCGACACCCAGTCGCCGCTCGGCGTGCCCGCAATCCAATCGCGCACATGATCGATCGCGGCGTTGGCCGCCGAGGCCGCGCTCGAAGCGCCCCGCGCCTCGATGATCGCCGCGCCGCGCTTCTGCACCGTCGGGATGAACTCGGTCTCGATCCAGTCGCCGTCGTCGATCGCCTCGGCCGCCGGGCGCCCGGCGACGCGCGCGTTGAAGACGTCCGGATACTGGCTCGCCGAATGGTTGCCCCAGACCGTCATGTTCGTCACCTCGGCGACGCCGACGCCGGCCTTCGCCGCAACCTGGCTGCGCGCGCGATTGTGATCGAGGCGCATCATCGCGGTGAAGCGCTCGCGTGGGACGTCCGGAGCGTGCGACATCGCGATCAGCGCGTTCGTGTTGGCCGGGTTTCCTACGACGAGCACCTTGACATCGCTGGCCGCGCCGGCGTTGATCGCCTCGCCCTGCGGCTTGAAGATCCCGCCGTTGGCCTCCAGGAGATCGGCGCGCTCCATCCCCGGGCCGCGCGGTCGCGCGCCGACGAGCAGCGCGAAGTTCGTGCCGTCGAAGGCCAGCGCCGGGTCGTCGGTGATCTCGATCCCCGCAAGCAGCGGGAAGGCGCAGTCGTCGAGCTCCATCGCCGTTCCCTCCGCGGCCTTCACGGCCTGCGGAATCTCGAGCAGCCGCAGCTGCACAGGCGTGTCCGGGCCGAGCATCGCGCCGCTTGCGATGCGGAACAGGAGCGCGTAGCCGATCTGGCCGGCGGCTCCGGTGACGGTCACTCTCTTTGCGTCGGTCATGCCGCGAGATTCGCTTCGGGGGCCAACGGGAGTCCTTTCGCTTGCGAGCTCGAAAGCGGCGATGCTACCGCGCCGCCCCGTAGGATTGGGTGGTGCGCGCCAGCGGCGGGACGATCCGGCTCGGCCAGCTCTTCGGCATCCGCATCGGCGTCAGCCGGTGGTGGTTCCTGGTCCTGTTCCTGGTCATCTACGCCCTCGACGGCTACTTCTCGGGGGTCCTTCGCGACAACACGCAGGCGTTCGTCGTCGCCGCGCTCGGGGCGCTTTTGTTCTTTGGGACGGTCGTCGGGCACGAGCTGGGGCACGCTCTCGTCGCACGCCGCCTGGGGCTTGTGATCGAGGGAATCGACCTGTGGGCGCTCGGCGGCTTCACCCGCACGCGCGGCGAGACGGAGACCCCCGAAGCCGAGTTCGCGCTCGCCGCGGCCGGGCCGCTGGTGAACGTGATCGTCGTCGTGATCTGCGTCGGCGCCGGGGCCGCGGCAGGCGGCCTTGACCACTTCGTCAACGTCGCCGTGCTCGCCTCGGGCGTCCACACAAGCGCCCCGCTGGCCCTGCTCGGCTGGCTCGCGCTGATCAACGCCGTCCTCTTGGCGTTCAACCTGGTGCCCGCGTTCCCCCTCGACGGGGGGCGGATCGCGCGCGCGGTTGCCTGGCGCGTCACCGGCGACCCGATCCGCGCGACGCTCTTCTGCGCGCGCCTCGGCGAGGCGTTCGGCGTGGTCGTGATCGTCGGCGGGCTCGTGACGATCCTCGACGGCTACACGCTCAGCGGCGTGTGGCTCGACCTGATCGGGATCTTCGTCTACCAGTCCGCGCGCCAGGCGACGGTCCAGGCGCGCGTCGGAGCGCGGATCCGCACGATGACGGTGGAGGACGTCATGGACCGCGAGCCGGTGACTGTCCCCGCGGAGGCGACGATGCTCGACGCCGAGTGGTACTTCGAGCGCGAGCACGTCCCGTGGCTTGCGGTCACCGACGACGACGGTCTCTACCGCGGGCTGCTGCTTCAGGAACGCGTCTCGAGCGAGCTTCGCGAGGGTCGCCCGGCGCTCACCGCGGCCGAGATCAGCATCGACTCGCCGCCGTGGCGGATCGACGCGTCGGCGACGCTCGAGACCGCGCTCCGCTCCGACGGTCTGCGCCGGCTCGGCGCGATCGTCGCCGTCGACGCCGACGGCATGCTGCGCGGCGTGCTCACCCTGCCGCGCATCCGCAGCGCGATGAATCCGTCGGCCGCCCTATAGAGTCCGCCCCGCTGCGATGCCCGAACACGACGTCCTGATCATCGGCGCCGGCCTGGCCGGCCAGCGCGCGGCACTGGCGGCCGCCCGCGAAGGCGTCTCGGTGGCGATCATGAGCAAGGTCCACCCCGTGCGCTCGCACTCGGTCGCGGCGGCGGGCGGGATCAACGCCGCGATCAGCGTCGCCGACGACTGGCGCTCGCACGCCTACGACACCGTCAAGGGATCCGACTTCCTGGGCGATCAGGACGCGATCGAGGTGATGTGCAGCGAGGCGCCCGCCGAGGTGATGCACCTCGAGCACATCGGCGTCACCTTCCATCGCAACGACAAGGGCGAGCTCGACCTGCGGGCGTTCGGCGGCGCGTCGATGAACCGCACCGCGTACGTCGCTGACATAACCGGCCAGGCGATCCTCCACGTCCTCTACGAGCAGCTGATGAAGCACTCATCGACGGTCGAGCGCTACGAGGAGTGGTTCACCACTTCGCTGATCATCGACGACGACGGGACCTGCGTCGGCGTCGTCGCCCGTGACATCCGCGGCGGGCGGATGGAGACCTTCACCGCCAAGAACGTGATCCTCGCCTCGGGCGGCGCCGGACAGTGCTTTCGCCCGACCACCAACGCGCTGATCTGCACCGCCGACGGGATCGCGCAGGCCTACCGCGCCGGGGCGCCGTTGATGGACATGGAGATGATCCAGTACCACCCCACAACGCTGGCCGAGAACGGCTTCCTGATCACCGAGGGGGCGCGCGGCGAGGGTGCCCACCTGCTCAACAGCCTCGGTGAGCGCTTCATGGAAAAGACGGCGCCCAACAAGATGGAGCTCGCCTCACGCGACGTCGTCTCGCGCGCCGAGCAGATCGAGATCAACGAGGGCCGCGGCGTCGGCCCCGACGGTCGGGGGATCTACCTCGACATCACCGTCGTGCCGCGCAAGCGGACGCTCGAGGCGCTGCGCGAGATCGTCAACATCGGCAAGGACTTCGCGGGCGTCGACATCACCCGCGAGCCGATCATCATCCAACCGGGTCAGCACTACATCATGGGCGGCGTGAAGACCGACAGCGACGGCCGCACGCCCGTCCCGGGGCTGTACGCGGCCGGAGAGGTCGCCTGCGTGTCGGTCCACGGCGGCAACCGCCTCGGCGCCAACTCGCTGCTCGACACGCTGATCTTCGGCCGCCGCTCGGGTGAGCACGCGGCGGAGCGCGCTCGCTCGATCGCTATGCCCGAGGTCTCCGATGCGCCGCTGCGCCGCGACGATCAGATGATCGAGGAGATCATCGCCCGTCCGCGCGGGCCGCGGCGGGTATCGGAGATCAAGGAGGAGCTCGGGACGACGATGAACGAGCACGTCGCGGTGTTCCGCGACGAGGAGGGGCTGAGCCGCGCCCTGGAGGTCGTCCGCCGCCTCAAGGAGGAGGCGCGGCAGGCCTCGATCGACGACCGCGGAACCGTCTTCAACCAGGATGTGCTCGGCGCGATCGAGCTCGGCTACATGATCGACTGCGCGGAGACGATCGTCGTCGCGGCGCTCGAGCGCAAGGAGTCCCGCGGGGCGCAGTTCCGCACCGACTACCCGGAGCGAAACGACGAGGTCTGGCTCAAGCACATCGACATCACCGCCGACGGCGACGGCGGGCCGAAGGTCTCCTATTCACCGGTGACGATCACCCAGTGGCAGCCCGAGGAGCGCAAGTACTAGTGGGACACACATGAGCGAGTTCATACTCCGCCTGCGTCGCTACGACCCGGAGTCGGGCCAGCCGCCCTACTGGGATGAGCACACGATCGAGCTCGAGCCGCACCGCTCGGTGCTCGAGGGCATCCTCCAGGCAAAGGGGCGCTTCGACGGCTCGATCGGCATCCGCTGCTCGTGCCGCGCGGCGATCTGCGGCTCCTGCGGCGTGCGCATCAACGGCCAGCCGGGCCTCGCCTGTCACACACACCTCGATGAGGCTCTGGCGCGATCGAAGGACGGGACGATCGAGGTCGAGCCGATGGGGAACATGCCGGTCATCAAGGACCTGATCGTCGACATGGACGCCGTTCATTGGAAGAAGATTCACTCGGTCACGCCGTGGCTGCTCGGCCGCGAGCCGGTCCCCGAGCGCGAGTATCTCGTCGACCGCGAGGCGATGGTCGACGTGACGCAGTCGATGGCCTGCATCCAATGCGGCGCCTGCGTCTCCGATTGCCTGGCGATGGAGGTCGACCCGGAGTTCACCGGCCCCGCGGCGCTCGCCAAGGCCTACCGCTTCGTCGGCGACCCGCGCGACTCAGAGCACGCGGAACGGCTCACCTACCTCTCTGAGGACCCGCACGGCCTCTACACCTGCACGCACTGCTTCAAGTGTGTGGACGCCTGCCCCAAGGGCGTCAACCCGATGGGCCAGATCATGCGGTTGCGCCGCATCTCGGGATCCGATCACCACATCGAGGATCGCAACAACGGCTACCGCCACGAGCATGCCTTCGTCAAGAACATCCGCCGCAACGGCCTGCTGCACGAGGCCGACCTGCTGCCGGATTCCTACGGCGGGAAGTTCCACCCGCGCGCGGTGCCCGAGCTGATCGCGTCGCTGCCGGTCGCGATTCGCGGCATGCTGCGCGGCAAGATCACCCCCGCCAAGGCGCTGCTTCACCCGCACAAGGCGTCGAAGGAGCTGCGCGCGATCTTCGACAAGGTCGAGAGTCGCCCGCAGCGCTACGAGCTGAACCTCTATGTGACCGGGACTGACGAGGACAACGCACCCGTGGAGGCGGCATGAAGGTCGCCTACTGGCCGGGCTGCGTCAGCCGCGGCTTCACTCCCGAGCTCCACGGCGCGATGGCGGCCGTGGCACCGCTGCTGGATATCGAGCTCGTCGAGCTCGACCGCGCGAACTGCTGCGGCGCGGGCGTGATCGCCGAGCACAACCAGGAGCTCGCCGACACCCTCAACGCGCGCACGTTCGCGATGGCCCAGCAGGCCCGCGGCGATCTGATGATGAACATCTGCTCGACCTGCCAGGGCGCGCAGACGGAGTGCCAGGAACGCCTCGACGCGAGCGCCGAGTACCGCACTCACATCAACTCGACGCTCTCCTCGGAGGGGTTGCACTACGAGCCGGGCGTAACCAACAAGAACTTCCTGTGGGTGCTGGTCGAGGAGATCGGCCTCGACGAGCTGCGCGCCAAGGTGAAGCGACCGCTGACCAACCTGCGCGTCGGCCCGTTCTACGGCTGCTACATCATCCGCCCGGCGGAGCGCATCGGGATCGATGAGGAGCACCCTCGCCACACATACCTCGAGCAGCTGATCGACGCCCTCGGCGGGACCGTCATCGACTACGCCGGCTCGCACAAGTGCTGCGGCTTCCCGATCATCACGATGAACAAGACCGCGTCGCTGCGACAGGCGGGGCGCCACCTCGGCGACGCCGTCGACGCGGAGGCCGACTGCGTCGTCACGCCGTGCCCGCTCTGTCACCTCAACCTCGACCTCCAGCAGCCGCTCGCCCAGGCGGTCGTCGGGCGCGAGCTCAACATGCCGGTGCTGCACCTCCCCCAGCTGGTCGGCCTCGCGCTCGGCCTCGATCCCAAGGAGCTCGGCTTCGCCCGTCACATCGTGCGCCCGAGCACGGTGATCGACTGGAGCCAGAGCGTCGTCGCCGGCGCGGCGCTCTGAAGCGGGCTAGCGGGCCTGCGCCGTGGCGTCGGCCGCGGTGGCGACCAAGCCGCGCTCGACGAGCAGCTCGGCGATCTGCACGGCGTTCAGCGCAGCGCCCTTCAGCAGGTTGTCGCCGACCACGAACATGTTCAGCGAGCGCGGGTCGCCGAGGTCGGCGCGCAGCCGCCCGACCGCGACCTCGTCGCGGCCCGCGTACTTGACGGGCGTCGGCAGCGGGTCGAGCACGACGCCCGGGAACTCTTCGAGCGCGGCGGCCGCGGCGTCGAGGTCGACGTCGCGCTCGAAGGTCGCGCGGACCTCGATGCTGTGGCCGACCATGACCGGCACGCGCACGCAGGTCGGGCTGACGCGCAGATCGGGAATCGAAAGGATCTTGCGCGACTCGTTGACGAGCTTGAGCTCCTCGTCGCTGTAGCCGCCGGCGGCCTCGGTGCCGAGCCACGGGACGACGTTGTAGGCCAGCGGCGCGGCGTGGATCGCGTGCTCGATGTCGGCGATCACCGCGGCGCCCGAGCTGATGAGATCCTCGCGCGCCTCGTGGACGATCGGGACCTGCGCGGCCAGCTCGTCCATGCCCTTCTGACCGGCGCCGCCCGCGGCCTGGAAGCTGGTGGCGACGATCTCGCGCAGCCCGAAGACGTCGTGCAGCGCCTTGAGCGGGAGCATGATCGCCATCGTCGTGCAGTTGGGGTTGGCGACGATGCCGCGCTCGATGCGCTCCAGCGCGTCGGGGTTGACCTCGCTGACGACGAGCGGCACCTGCGGATCCATCCGCCAGGCGCTCGAGTTGTCGACGACGATCGCCCCGGCCGCCGCGAAGCGCGGCGCCCACTCGCGCGAGGTGCCGCCGCCGGCCGAGAACAGCGCGATGTCGAAGCCCTCGATCGTGTCCTCGCGCAACGGGCGGACGGCGCCGACGCCGGGAAGCTCGCGTCCGGCGGAGCGCTCGGAGGCGAACGCCACGATCGTCTCGGCGGCGAAACGGCGCGCGTCGAGCACCGCGAGCATGATCCGCCCGACGGCGCCGGTCGCGCCGACGACGGCGACGCGCGGGGCGCTCATCGCGGGTCCCCGAACGGGTCTTCGGCCTTGATCGTGTCCGGTGTGTCGGCGAGACCGAACGCGCTGTGCAGTCCCCGCACGGCCTCCGGCACGCGCTCCCCGGCGATCACGCAGGAGATCTTGATCGGCGAGGTCGAGATCATCTCGATGTTGATGCCGGCATCGCCAAGCACCGTGAAGACCGTCGCCGCCACGCCCGGATGGCTGCGCATCCCGGCGCCGACGATCGACACCTTGCCCATCGACTCCTCGGCCGCGACGTGCTCGATGCCGAGCTCGCTGACGAGCTCCTCGAGCGCCCGGCGGGCGCTTCGCCCGTCCTCGTGGGGGACGGTGAAGGACATGTCGGCGCGGCGGCCGTCCTGGGCCGGCTCGTTCTGGATGATCATGTCGACGTTGACGTTGGCGTCGGCGAGCGCGCGGAAGATACGCCCGGCGACGCCCGGCTCGTCGGGCACGCCGAGCAGCGATATCCGCGTCTCGGTCGTCGAGTGCGTCACGGCTGTCACCAGCGGGCGTTCCATCGTTTCCTCTTCGGCGACAACAACCGTACCGGGTCCATCGTCGAAGCTCGAACGGCAGTGGATCCGCACTCCGTGGTTGCGCGCGTACTCGACCGAGCGCAGCTGGAGCACGCCGGCGCCCGACGCCGACATCTCGAGCATCTCCTCAAATGACAGGACCGCCAGCTTGCGGGCGTCGGGCACGATCCGCGGGTCGGCGCTGAAGACGCCCGCCACGTCGGTGTAGATCTCGCAGACCTCGGCGCCGAGGGCGGCCGCCACGGCGACCGCCGTGGTGTCCGATCCGCCGCGGCCGAGGGTCGTCACGTCGTGGCTTGTCGAGACGCCCTGGAAACCGGCGACAAGCACGATCCTGTCCGCCTCGAGCGCCCGTGTGATGCGGTCCGCCCGAACGTCGAGGATGCGCGCCTTGGTGTGCGAGGTGTCGGTCACGATGCCCGCCTGGGATCCGGTCAGCGACACCGCGTGGTGGCCGAGGTCGTGGATCGCCATCGCACACAGTGCGCAGGAGATCCGCTCGCCGGTCGAAAGCAGCATGTCCATCTCGCGCGCGTCGGGCACCGGCGAGACCTCCTCGGCCATCGCGATCAGGTCGTCGGTCGTCTTGCCGCGCGCCGACAGCACGCCGACGACGCGATGGCCCTCCTCGCGCTTGGCGACGATGCGGCGCGCAGCGCTACGGATCCGCTCCGCGTCGGCGACCGAGGTGCCCCCGAACTTCATCACGATGATGCTCATACCGCGCCCCAGGATACGTGGAGCTACAGCGCGCGACGGCCCGAGAACGCGCGCCCGAGAGTCACCTCGTCGGCGTACTCGAGGTCCGAGCCGACCGGCAGCCCGCTCGCCAGGCGCGTCACGCTCACAGCCGCCCCGCGCTCGCGCAGGCCGTCGGCGATGTGCAGCGCGGTGGCCTCGCCGGTGGTCGTCGGGTTGGTCGCGAGGACGACCTCGCGGACGGCCGAGCCCTCGCCGGTGACCCGCGCGTAGAGCTCGGCGATGTGCAGATCGTCGGGGTCGACTCCGTCGATCGGCGAGAGCGCGCCGCCGAGGACGTGGTAGAGGCCGTGGTACTCGTGCGTGCGCTCGAGCGGGATGACGTCGGAGGAGTCCTCGACGACGCAGATCACGCTCGTGTCGCGCCGCTCGTCCTCGCAGATGCGGCAGCGCGGCCCCTCGGCGAGGTTGAAGCAGACCTCGCACTGGCGGATGCGCGCCTTGACGTCGGTGATCGCCGCGGCGAGCGCAGCCGCCTCGGTCTCGTCGCTGCGCAGGATGTGGAAGGCGAGCCGCTGGGCCGTGCGGCTGCCGATCCCGGGCAGCTTTGAGAGCTCGGTGACGAGCCGCTGGATCGGGGGCGCGAAGGAGCTCAAAATCCGGGCAGGCCGAGTCCGCCGAGCGCGCCGAGGTCGAGGCCGCCGGTCGCGCCGCCCATCTTCTGGGCGGCGAGCTCCTGGGCCGCGCGCAGGGCCTCGTTGGTCGCCGCGAGCACCATGTCCGCCAGCAGTTCGGGATCCTCGGGGTCGATCGCGGCGGGATCGATGCGGATCTCCTTGACGATCAGGGCGCCGCTCACGCGCACCGTGACCATGCCGCCGCCGGCCTTGGCCTCGACCTCCGCGGCGGCGAGCTCCTCCTGCGCGCGCGCCATGTCAGCCTGCATCTTCTGGACCTGCTTGAGCATCTGCTGCATGTTGGGCTGACGCGACATCAGCGCTCCTCCTCCTCATCGCTGTCGCCGAGCTCCTCGGCTCCGAACTCGTCCTTCAGGCGCGCGACGAGCTCATCGTCGCTGAGCGGCTGCGGCGGCGCCGGCGCGTGACCCTCGCGAAGCTCGTAGCTGAACGTCAGCGCGTGGCCGGTCACGGCGCGGACGGCCTCGGTCAGCGCGCTGCGCGTCGCGCGCTCCTCGGCCTTGCGGCGCAGGAAGGCCGCGTCCTGGCCGAACGCGAGGACGAGGCGGTCGCCCTCGAGCTCGACCGGTCGCGCGTCGTCGACGACCGCGCCGAGCATCGCGTTGGACGCGCGGATCGTGTCGAGCACGTCCGGCCAGACGGCGATCAGCCCCTCGATGTCGAGCGCTGCAGCGGCGGGCTGGGCGGGTGAGGCGACCGGCGGCTGTGGCACCGGCGGCGGCGCCTCCGCGGCAGGCTCGGCGGTCGGCGGCGCCTCCGCGGCAGGCTCGGTTGCTGCGGCCGGCGGCGCGTCCGCGGGGGGCTCGGTGGTTGCGGTCGACTCCGGCGCGCGCGACACCTCCGCCGCCGGCGGCGCCTCGGCCGCCACGGGCGGCGGCGGTGGCGATGTGGGCGCCGGCGCGGGCGCGCCTCCCTCGAGCCGCTCGACCCGCGCCAGCAGCGCGGCGGTGCTCGGATCGAGATCGGCCCGCGCGGCCTTCACGAGCGCGAGCTCGAGCTGGGTGCGGGCGTCGGCTCCGGCGCGCAGGTGCGCGAGCGCGTCGGCTAGCCGGTCGAGCGTGCGCACGAGGGCAGCGGTGCTGAGCGCTTCGGCCTGCGCCACGAGACGCTCGTCGCGCTCGGGGGTCAGGCTCAGCTCCGGCGGGACGACGCCGCCCTGCAGCTGCACGACGAGCAGCTCGCGGGCGTGCGTCTCGAGCTCGCGGATGAACGTCGCCGGGTCGTGGCCGCCGTCGACGGCGGCCGCCGCGGCCGTCAGCGCGGCGCGCGGATCGGCGCGGGCGATCGCGTCGAGCGAATCGAACAGGAGCTCGACGTCGGAGATCCCGAGCACGGCCAGCACGTCGGCGAGGGCGATCTGCTGGCCCGCGTAGGTCTGGAGCTGCTCGAGCGTGCCGAGCGCGTCACGGAAGCTGCCCTGGGCGTGGCGGGCGAGCACGGCGATCGCCTCGCCGCCCAGCTCGATCCCCTCGGCGGCCGCGGCGCGCGCGACGACGGTCGCTATCTGCTCGGCGGTCGGGCGCTGGAAGTCGAAGCGGTGGCAGCGATCGATGACGGTCGGCAGCACCTTCTGCGCCTCGGTCGTCGCGAGCACGAAGACGGTGTCCGGCGGCGGCTCCTCGAGGGTCTTCAGAAACGCGTTCCAGGCCGCCGTCGAGAGCATGTGCGCCTCGTCGAGGATGTAGATCTTGCGCCGGCCGGAGACCGGGGCGTAGGCGACGGAGTCGCGCAGCGCGCGGATGTCGTCGACCGAGTTCGACGAGGCGGCGTCCATCTCGATCACGTCAAGCGAGCTGGCCGCGGCGATCGAGACGCAGGACTCGCACACGCCACAGGGCTCGACCGTCGGGCCGTTGACGCAGTTGAGGCAGGCCGCGAGGATCTTCGCCATCGACGTCTTGCCGGTGCCGCGCGAGCCGACGAAGAGGTAGGCGTGATGGACGCGGTCGAGCGCCACGGCGTTGGTGAGCGTCCGCACGACGTGCTCCTGGCCGACGACCTCGGTGAACGTCCGCGGGCGGTGGCGGCGGTAGAGCGACGCGGGCGCTGACACGAACAGCGAGTCTACCCCGAGCCGGACGGGCCTCCGCTCGGGCTCTGGCGGGCGGAGCGGATAGCTTCTGAAGCGATGCGGTCACGGGCGGCCATCGTGACGGTCGCCGGCGCGATCGCGCTCCGTCTGGCGATCGGGATCGGCTTCGTCAACTACGACACGCTGTACTCGCTGGTCTGGGGACAGCAGCTGGCGCGCGGCCAGACGCCGACGTACAACCTGCTCCTCGCCCCCACGCCGCACCCGCTGCTCGAGCTCCTCGGCCTGATCCTCGCGCCGTTCGGCTTCGCCGCGACGCTGTCGGTCGCCGTGGCGCTCGCCTACATCGCGCTGGCCTGGCTCGGCTATCTCGTGTACCGGCTTGGCAGTGAGTGGTTCTCGCGGCCCGCCGGCCTCGCCGCGGCGGCGCTGATCCTGAGCCGCTATGAGGTCCTCAGCTACGGGGTGCGCTCCTACGCGGACATCCCCTACGTGGCCCTCGTGCTCGCGGCGCTGCTGCTCGAGACGCGCCGCCGCCGCGCCGGGCGCCCGGTGCTCGCGCTGCTCGCGCTGGCCGGCCTGCTGCGCCCCGAGGCGTGGCTCTTCGCTCTGATCTACTGGGCCTACATGTGGCGCGCCGCGACGCCGCGCGAGCGAGCGATCCTCGCCGGCCTGGCGGCGGCCGCGCCGGTTCTGTGGGGTCTCTCGGATCTGCTGATCACCGGCGATCCGCTGTGGTCGCTCTCCCACACCCAGACGACGGCCGTCGAGCTGCGGCGCACGACGGGCCTCGTCAACGTCCCCTACACGGGCGCGCGCCGCCTCGGCGAGGTGCTGGCACCCGACGGGCTGCTGGCCGGGGGCCTCGGTCTCGCGCTGAGCCTCTGGCTCGTGCGACGGCGCGCCGCCCTCGGGGTGATCGCGGGCGCGGTCGCGGTCGCGGCGGTGGCGCTCGTCGCCTCATCGGGCCTGCCGATCCAGGACCGCTATGTGTTCCTGATCGCCGCCCTCGCGGCGGTGTTCGGCGGCGCCGCGCTGTTCGGCTGGCGGGCGCTCGCGGCGGCCGATCCGCGCCGGCGGCTGTGGCAGGGCGCCGCGGCGCTCGCCGCCGTCGGCATCGCGGTCAGCTCGATCGCCTGGCAGGCGCCGCGCTTTCGCAAGACCTTCGAGTACACCGCACCGCAGAACCAATACCTCGGCGCCCAGCAGCAGATCGCCTCCGACCTCACGACGCTCGTGAAGCAGCACCACATCTCGACCGCCTGCGGTCCGATCAGCCTCCCCTACGCGACCGCGGTGCCACTGCTGGCGCTCGAAATCCACACGAGCCCCACGAACATCGTCTTTCACCAGATCGACAGCGGGACATACCTGGAAACCAACACGGCCGCGATCCACACCCAGTACCAGCTCGATCCCAACGAACCGCACCGCATCGGCAGCAAGCCACCGGCGTTCCACCTGGTCGCGCACAACCGCTCATGGTCGGCTTACGCAACCTGCTGACCGTCCCGTCTGCCTGCGGCCATCCCGCAGCCCGTGCGGTCTCTCAAGCCTCCGACTCTTGTTCGCCTCCGGCGAACAAGAGTCGGACCGTGCACCCTCTGTCGAAGCACCGCCCCGCGGTGCCGCCACCGGCTGCTGGCTCCGGTCAGGGAGCTCCCGTCGCGCCTACCGGCACCCGCTTAAGGCTGCTTCCTTCCGGACCTGACCTGGTTCGCGGACCTGCATCGCGTGGGACCCTGCCCATCAACGCCCCAGCCGGCGGGGCGCGCCGCGTGGTTCGCCCCTCTGGAGGGAATTCGGCCTCGCTTGAGCGGATTGCGAGTTCAGGGCACCGCTAACTCCCCGCCTAGCACGGTCCGACGGCCAGCTTAGCGCCCGCGCGCGAGCGCCGCGCGGTCATTTCTGATCAAATATCAACGACGTGGAGGGATCCTGAACGCACGCTGCTCGCGCTCGATGACGACCGCATGCCGGTGACGGCGCGGCTGGCCATCGAAACGCGTCCGCTCGGGCGCTCGAGCGTCGCGATCCCCCGCGTCGCGCTCGGCTGTGGCAACTTCGGCGGCGTCGGGTCCTCGCCCGCGTTCTTCGGCGCGGGCGTCGATGAGGAGCAGGCGTTCGCGATCATGGACGCCGCCTGGGAGCTGGGGATAAACCACTTCGACACCGCCGACGCCTACGGCGGCGGCCGCAGCGAGACGATGATCGGCAACTGGATGCGTGCGCGCGGGCACCAGCCGCTGCTGACGACCAAGACCTTCAACCCGATGGCCGAGGGCGCCGACTCGGGCCTCGCGCCGGAGCGGCTGCGCCGCCAGCTGCACTCGAGCCTCGAGCGCCTCGGCGTCGACCACGTCGACCTCTACCTGACGCACGAGCACGACCCCGACGTCGCGCCCGCGGAGGTCGTCGCGACGCTCGAGGAGCTCCGCGCCGAGGGCCTGATCCGCGCGAGCGGCGTCAGCAACTACGACTCGGCGCAGCTGCGCGAGACGCTCGCCGCGGGCCACGTCGACGCGATCCAGAACAACCACTCGCTGCTCATCCGCGAGGACGAGCGAAGCGGACTGCTCGCGATGTGCGCGTCAGAGCAGGTGACCTACACGGTCTACAGCCCGCTCGCGGGCGGCTGGCTGACCGGCAAGTACCGCCGCGGCGAGCGGTTCCCGGACGGCTCGCGGATGACCCAGCGCCCCGAGGGCTACGCGTCGTTTCGAAGCGACGCCGTGTTCGACGCGCTCGAGACGCTCGCGGCGATCGGCGCCGCGCGCGGGATGTCGATGGCGGCCGTCGCGCTGAGCTGGCTGCTCTCAAGCGATCAGATCGGCGCGATCGTCGTCGGACCGATGCGCCCCGACCATCTCGATCCGGTCCGCGAGGCGCTCGAATCGCCGCTGGGGGCCGAGGATCGCCAGGCCGTCGGGGAGCTGTTCGAGTGAGCGCGATCGTGCTCGGCGAGGAGGAGGTCGCGCGCTACCTGCCGATGGCCGACTGCGTCGAGGCGATGGCCTCGGTGCTCGCGGCGCTCGCCCGCGGCGAGGCGGAGATGCCGCTTCGCTCGGTGCTGCGCGCGGCCGGCTCGGCGGGCTTCTTCGGGATGATGCCCGCCTACCGCGGCGGTGAGACACCGGCCTACAGCCTGAAGGCGGTGTGCGTGTTCCCGGGCAACCCGAGCCGCGGCCTGGACTCCCACCAGGGCGTCGTCGTCCTCTTCGACGGCGAGACGGGGCTTCCGACCGCCCTCCTCAACGCGTCCGCTGTGACCTCGATCCGCACGGCCGCCGTCACGGCGCTCGCGACGCGCCTGCTCGCGCGCGAATCGGCGCAGACGCTCGCGATCCTCGGCGCGGGCGTGCAGGCGCGCGCGCACGTCGAGTCGCTGATGCTCGTGCGGGCGTTTCGAAGCGTGCGAATCTTCTCGCCCAACGCCGATCACGCGCGGGCCCTCGCCGAGTCCTCGGCCCACCACGAGGCGAGCTTCGAGGTCGCGCCCGACGCGCGCTCGGCGCTCGAGGCCGCCGATGTCGTCGTGACCGCGACGAGCTCGCGGACGCCGGTTCTCGAGCGCGACTGGCTGGCAGCGGGTGCGCACGTCAACGCGATCGGCGCGAGCGTGCCCTCCGCGCGCGAGCTCGACACGGCGACGGTGGCAACGAGTGAGCTCTTCACAGACAGCCGCGTCTCGATCTCAAACGAGGCGGGCGAGTTTCGCCTCGCGATCGAGGAGGGCGCGATCGAGGGCCTCGACCACGTCCGCGCCGAGCTCGGCGAGCTGCTGATCGGCACCCATCCCGGCCGAAGCGAAGCGGAGGCTATAACCCTCTTTCGCTCGCTGGGGCTGGGCGTCGAGGACCTTGCGGCGGCCGAGCTTGCCGTCGCCAACGCCCGCCGCGACGGCGGTGGCACGGAGGTCGCGCTGTGATCGAGCTCGCGGAGATCGAGGCCGCGCGCGGCCGCATCGCCGGCGCCGCGATCCGCACGCCGCTCGTGCGCCTGCCGCTCGAGGACTCAGCGGCCGAGATCTGGTGCAAGCTCGAGACGCTGCAGCCGGTCAACTCGTTCAAGATCCGCGGCGCCGCCAACTGCGTGCGCGCCGCCGATCCGGCGCTCGTCCGAAAGGGCCTTGTCACCGCGAGCGCCGGCAACATGGCGCAGGGCGTCGCGTGGATCGCCCGCGAGCTCGGCGTGAGGGCGACGATCGCCGTGCCCGACCACGCCCCCGAGGCGAAGCTCGAAGCGATCGCGCGGCTCGGCGGGACCGCGTTGAAGCTCCCCTACTCCGACTGGTGGGAGGCGATCATGACCGGGCGCGTCGACGGCGTTGACGGCTTCTTCGTCCACCCCGTCGCGGACCCCGCGGTGATGGCCGGCAACGGCACGATCGGCCTCGAGATCCTCGAGGACCTCCCGGACGTCGACGCCGTCGCCGTCCCCTACGGCGGCGGCGGGCTCGTGACCGGCATCGCGAGCGCGCTGCGCGCCAGAGCGCCGCAGACCCGCATCTACACCGTCGAGCCCGAGACCGGCGCGGCGCTGGTCGCGGCGCGGGCGGCCGGTGAGCCGACGCAGATCGACTACGTGCCGTCGTTCGTGGACGGATCCGGCAGCCGGGGCGTGCTCGAGGACATGTGGCCGCGCGTCGCGCCGCTGATCGACGACGCATTCGCCGTCACGCTCGAGGAGACGGCCGCCGCCATCCGTCTGCTCGCGCGGCGGCTGCGCGTGATCGCCGAGGGGGCGGGCGCGCTGGCGCTCGCCGCTGCGACGCGAGGCCTCCTCGGCGGGGGTAAGGTCGTCGCGATCGTGTCCGGCGGCAACATCGACCTGGACACGCTGGCACGGATCCTCAAAGGAGAGACGCCCCGATGAGTGACGCCACCGAGAACGACTACGCGACACCGGTGCTCGAGGGCTCGGGCTCGAGCGACTACGAGCGCTACCTGCGCACCGACGAGCTGCTCGCGCTGCAGAAGAAGCCCGAGGAGATGGTGCACCGAGACGAGCTTCTGTTCACGACCGTGCACCAGACCTCGGAGCTGTGGCTGAAGCTCGCGAGCAACGAGGTCGAGGAGGCCGCGCGGCTGATCGACGCGGACGACGTGCCGGCGGCGCTGCGCCTGCTTCACCGTGCGGTGCGGGCGCTCGACTATGTGACGACGTCGATGGAGATGCTCGAGCGGATGTCGCCCTGGGAGTACCAGCAGATCCGTGTCGCGCTCGGCCACGGCAGCGGCTTTGACTCGCCCGGCTTTCGGAGCGTCGCCGCGGCGACGCGCAACGCCGGACGCGCGTTCAACGCACGCGTGGGCGCGGCCGGCCTGGACCTCGTCGAGCTCTACAAGCGCGGCCGGGAGTTCGAGGATCTCTACCAGCTGGCCGAGGCGCTCACCGATTGGGACGAGCGGGTCTGGGTCTGGCGCTTCCGCCACTACGCGACCGTCGTTCGCAGCATCGGCGAGGACACCTCCGGCACGCAGGGCACACCGGTCGCGGTGCTGGCGAAGCTGATCGCGCAGCGCCAGCTGCCCGAGCTCTGGCGGGCCCGCGCCACGCTCGTTGAGCAATTCGATGCGGGTGAGCGATGAGCGAAGGAGAGCGATGACTGCGGCGACGATCGATCTGACCGACGTGAGGCGGCGCTTCAGCTCGCTGCAGAGCGGCTTCGCGTTCCTCGACGCCCCGGGCGGGAGCCAGGTCCCCGATTCGGTCGGCGACGCGGTCGCGCGCTGCCTGCGCGAGGCGAGCGCCAACATGGGCGCGTCGTATGAGACGAGCCGGCGCGTCGCGGCGATCGTCGCCGAGGCGGAGTCCAAGGCCGCCGCGTTTCTGGGCTGCGAGCCCGGCGAGGTGATCTTCGGGGCCAACATGACGTCGCTGAACTTCACGCTCTCGCGCACCGCCGGGCGCGGGTTCGAGCCGGGCGATGAGATCCTCGTCTCCTCGCTTGACCACGACGGCGGCGTCGCGCCGTGGCTCGAGCTGGCCCACGACCGCGACCTGCGCGTCCAGCACATCGAGCTGCATCCGGACACGACGCTCGACTTCGACGACCTGCAGGCGAAGCTGACCGACCGCACGCGCGTCGTCGCCTTCGCCTGGGCCTCAAACGCGATCGGCACGATCGTCGACGCGGCCCGCGTGTGCGAGCTCGCGCACTCCGTCGGCGCGCTCGCCTGGGTCGACGCGGTCCACTACGCCGCGCACGAGCCGATCGACGTCGGTGAGATCGGCGCCGACGTGCTGCTGTGCTCGCCCTACAAGTTCTGCGGCCCGCACCTCGGCATGGCCTTCGGGCGCACCGAGCTGCTCGAGTCGTGGCGCCCCTACAAGGCTCGACCGGCGCCGACGACACCGCTCGGCCGGCGCTTTGAGACGGGCACGCTGCCCTACGAGCTGCTCGCCGGCTTCAACGCGACGATCGACTACCTGCACGAGATCGGCGGGATGGAGGCGATCGTCCCCTACGAGCGCTCGCTCGGCCAGCGCTTCCTGGACACGATTCCCGACAGCGTGAGCGTCTACGGGCTGCCGACGCTCGAAGGTCGCGTGCCGACGTTCTTGATCAACGTCGAGGGCGTCGCCGCCGCGGACGTCGCCGCTGCCCTGGCCGAGCGCGGGATCGGCGTCTGGGCTCACGACAGCTGGTATTCGCTGAACCTCTACAAGCGCCTCGGCTATGAGTCGGCCGCCGTTCGCGTGGGGTTCATCCACTACAACAGCCCCGAGGAGGTCGACCGCTTCGTCGGCGAGCTCGCGGCGCTCGGAGCGCGATGAGGAGGCAGCCGTGGCAGTGAGGATCGTCCGCAGCGCGACCGCGACCTGGAGCGGGACGGTTCCCGACGGTGGCGGGCGGTTCGTGCTCGGCAGCGGAGCGTTCGAGGGCCCGTTCACGCTGCGCGCGCGCGTCGAGGACGGCCAGCACACCGCCAACCCCGAGGAGCTGATCGGTCTCGGCCATGCCGGCTGCTTCACGATGTCGCTCGCCGACCTGCTGTCGACCGAGGGCCACCCACCGGCGGACCTCTCGACGGAGGCCCGCGTGCACCTCGAGCAGACCGACGGCGGCTGGGCGATCACGCGGATCGAGCTGTCGACGCGCGGCGAGGTCGACGGCGTCGACGGCGAGACCTTCGAGCGCCTCGCGCAGCAGGCCAAGGCGACATGCCCGGTCTCGCGCGCGCTGGCCGGAACTGAGATCACGCTGGTTGCAGAGTTGGCGCCCAACCGGCGCGAAAGCTGACTAAAAGCGGTACGGTCGCAGGAGATTCGTGGGGAAGCGGAGGAGGAGATGGGGTTGCGGGGAGACCGATCGGGCGTGAGTGGACGCGCGCAGACGTGCGGAGAGGGCGGCAGTGAGCGGGCTCGTGCGTAACAGCGCGGACGCTCCCGAGCGCCGTCTCGGCAACGACGCGACCGCCGTCCGCGACGTGATCGGCGAGGCGGACGGTTGCGAGCTCTTCACGCTGCGCACGCTGCGGACCGTCGTCGGTCACGGCATCGCGCGCGAGACCGCCGCGGATGCCCAGGAGCTGCTCTTCTCGGTCAGCGGCGGCGGCCGGCTGATCACACCCGACGGGGAGCACGAGCTCGATGCGGAGGCCGGCGTGCTGGTTCCCTCCGGGCACTTCTACGAGCTCGTCAACGAGGGGCCCGCCGATCTCGTCGTCGTCGCCGTTTCGCTGCACTCCCCCGAGGGCTCGCTGGAGCGCACGACGGTCTCGCGGCTCTCAGACCGTCCGGCGCAGTCGGCGACCGCCGCGCGCGAGTTCCGGATCGTCTTCGACCCCGGCAACGGTTGCGCGTCCGCCACCCAGTTCGTCGGCTACATCCCGGTCGGCGCGGCGCCTGCGCACTATCACCTCTACGACGAGGTGATCTACGTGCTCGACGGCGTCGGGGTCATGCACATGGGCGGCGAGCGCACGCCGCTTCATGCGGGGTCCTGCATCCACCTCCCGGCGCGCGAGGTGCACACGCTCGCCAACAGCGGTCCGGGCGAGATGCGGGTCCTCGGAGTCTTTCGCCCGGCCGGCTCGCCGGCTGCGGCGTTCTACCCGGACGGCACGCCGGCAATGGTCGCCGGCGAGCCCGAAGCTCAACCAGTTTCCTAAACAACCAGGAAGGACGTACACATGAAGGTATTTCGGTACTGGGTCGCGGCGGCGGGGGTGATTGCGCTCGCGTCAGTGACCGTGTTCGGCGGCACGAGCTCGGCCCACGCTGCCAAGGCCGCGAAGGCGGCCTGCAAGGCCTCCCTCGCGATCGAGGCACCGTTGACCGGTCAGGTCGCGCAGCTCGGCCTCGAGCAGCTCGCGGGCGCCAAGGCGGCCATCGCCGCCGACAACAAGACCTACGGCACGAAGGTCACGCTGGCGCAGGACGACACGCAGCTGACGCCGGCGCTGGCCACGACCAAGACGCAGGCGATCATCTCGTCCAATGCGGTCGGCGTGATCGGCCCGTCGGGTAGCCAGGAGGTCGCGGCCGTCGGCCCGGCGCTGGCATCGGCAGGGCTCGCGGCGATCTCCGGTTCGGCGACGAACCCGGCGCTGACCACGAGCGGCGCCAACACGACGTTCTTCCGCGTTGTCGCGACGGACGCCGTCCAGGGTCCGCAGGACGCCAACTACATCATCAAGCACCTCAAGCCGAAGGCCGTGCTGATCATCGAGGACGAGGAGATCTACTCCACCGGCCTCGGCGGCACGATCGCGGGGATCCTGCAGAAGGCAGGCATCACGGTCAACGTCCAGAGCTTCAACGGCCAGGACAGCGGCCCGACGCTCGCGAACGACCTGTCGTCGATCGTCAGCTCGCAGCTGAACGCCAACGAGACGGTGACCCTCATGCCGATCCAGGAGGCAGCCGACGCCCAGCAGTTCGCTGAGGACGCCAAGCAGGCGAGCAAGACGACGACCGTGTTCGGTACCGACGGCACGGACTCCTCGTCGCAGTTCTTCTACGCCGGTTCGCTGGTGTCGAACTTCGCCCCGGACATCTCGACGGTGAAGAGCTCGCTCGACAAGAACGTGACGAAGGAGATCAAGGCGCAGGGCTCCTACGGCCCGTTCGGCGTGCCGTCGTATGCGGCCGCCGACGTGTACGTGCGCGCGATCGCGTCCGTCTGCAAGGCCGGCAAGACACCGTCGCGGGCGAACGTGCTCGCAGCGGTCCGCAAGACCAACATCCCGGCCAAGGCCAACCCGCTGGGCGAGGTGATCAAGTTCAAGGCGAACGGCGATCTGACCCAGTCGCAGTTCTACCTGTTCAAGATCAACTCCGCCGGCAAGTACATCCAGATCCCGTCGAAGTAACCGACCGGGACGGATAGGAAGAATCTGACGCAAGCGGCGCCGCTCCTCCCGGGGCGGCGCCGCACGCGTTAGGCCCTACCATCCGCGCAGCCTCATGCAGCAGTTCATCCAGACACTCGTCAACGGGCTGACCACCGGGAGCCTCTACGCGCTGATCGCTCTCGGCTACACGATGGTCTACGGAGTGCTCAAGCTCCTCAACTTCGCCCACGGCGACCTCTTCATGGTCGGCGCGTTCGTGGGCTATTTCGCGATCGGCTGGTTCGGCGGTGCGACCTCGCTCGTGATCCCCGCCTGGCTTCTGGTGATCATCATGCTGACGGTCGCGAGCCTCGGCGTCGGCGGCCTCGGCGTGGCGATCGAGCGGTTCGCATACCGACCGCTGCGCAACGCGCCGCGAATAACTCCGCTGATCACCGCGCTCGGCGTCTCGTTCGTCTTGGAGAACTCGGTGCTGCTGCTGTTCGGCGGCCTGACCCGCTACTACAACACGCCGGCCTTCATCCCGTTCTCGGTCTCGATCCACATCGACGGCGTGAGCATCGGGATCGTCCAGATGTTGATCTTCGGCGGCAGCATCGCGCTGATGTTCGTGCTGCTGCAGCTCGTCAACAAGACCGTGCTCGGCAAGTCGATGCGCGCGGTCGCCTCGGATCGCGAGGCCGCCGAGATGCTCGGCATCAACGTCGATCACACGATCGCGATGACGTTCTTCATCGGTTCGGCGATGGCCGGCGCGGCCGGCGTCATGTACGGGCTCTACGCCAACCAGGTCGCGAACCTGATCGGCTTCCTCGCCGGGCTGAAGGCCTTCACGGCGGCGGTCGTCGGCGGGATCGGCTCGATCCCCGGCGCGATGATCGGCGGCATGTTCATCGGGCTGTGCGAGTCCTTCAGCCTGAGCTACATCTCGACGCGCTACGGAGACCTGACCGTGTTCGCGATCCTGATCGCCGTGATGCTGATCCGGCCAACCGGAATCTTCGGACGGGCGCCGCTCCAGAAGGTCTGAGATGAGCCCGATCGGCGTAGACGAATGGGTGGCGCGCTCCGACGATCGGGCTGAGCAGCACTCCGGCGCGCTCGGGGTCCTCGCGCGGCTGTACGGACGCACGACGTGGTGGCAGCGCATCCTCGTCCTGGCCGCGCTCGGTTTGATCTTCGGCCAGATCGGCGCCAACGGCTTCCAGCAGAACGTCGCCTTCAACGCGGTCCTCTACGCGATCCTCGCGGTCGGGCTCAACATCGTCGTCGGCTGGGCCGGGCTGCTCGACCTCGGCTACATCGCCTTCTTCGGGATCGGCGCCTACGGCTATGCGCTGCTGTCATCGCACGCGCTCGGAAGCCTGCTAACCCAGACCGGCGGCCTCGAGCTGCCGACGATCGCCGCCGTGCCGATCGTGCTCGTAGCCGCGGCGATCGCCGGGGTCCTGATCGGACTCATCTCGCTGCGACTCGGTGGCGACTACCTGGCGATCGTCACGCTGTTCTTCGGCCTGGCGTTCTTCGAGTTCGTCAACAACGTCGACCAGGCGAACCTCGGTGGCAACAACGGGATCATCGCGCTGCAGCCCTGGCACGGCTTCGGCGGGACGATCCGCTCGACGATCGGCTACTTCTACGTCGGCCTGATCGTCCTGCTCGTGCTGATGGCGCTGCTGCACCTGTTGAACGAGTCGCGTACGGGACGCGCGTGGCGAGCGGTCCGCGACGACGAGCTCGCCGCGAAGGTGATGACGATCCCGATCAACGCCGTGAAGGTGATGGCGTTCGCCTTCGGCGCCGTCGTGGCGGCGCTGGCCGGCACGCTGTTCGCGGCGCAGCAGACCAACGTCTTCCCGACGAACTTCCAGTCGACGACGCTGATCCTGATCTACGCCTGCCTGGTGCTCGGCGGCGTCGGCTCGGTCGGCGGTGCGGTGCTCGGCGGGTTCGTCGTGTGGATCGTCGAGCAGATGCTCGGCAGCCCGACCGACGAGGGCTACCTCTTCTACGGCCTGATCCTGATCGCGATCCTGTGGCGCGTGCGACCCTGGCGAACGCTCGCCGGGATGCTCGCCGCGATCATCGGCGGAGGCCTGGCCGTGCACGCGATCGTCGGTGCGATCTCGAGCAAGGCGATCGGCGGTCAGGTCGGGAGCGTCGGCTGGATCGGCTCGGTAATGAAGCACTGGGTGATCGTCCCCCACGCGCATGCCGAGACGTTCGGCAACATCCTCTTCGTCCTGCTGATCTGCGCGCTGGTCGGCATCATTCGCCTGAACGGCATCCGGCGGCTTGCGGCGTCGGTGCCGGCCGTCTACCTGGCGGCGTGCTGCTGGGAGTCGCGCCTCAGCGTCGACCCTGCGATCACGGCGCAGATCATGGTCGGCGCGATCCTGATCGTGATGATGGCGGCGCGGCCGCAGGGGTTGCTCGGCACGCGGCGCGTCGAGGTCGTCTGATGCCGCCGCTGCTCGAGCTCGAGCAGGTCTCGCTGTCCTTCGGCGGCCTGCGCGCCCTGCACGCCCTCGACCTGCACGTCGATGAGAACGAGATCGTCAGCGTGATCGGCCCAAACGGCGCCGGGAAGTCGACGGTCTTCAACGTGATCACCGGCATCTACAAGCCGGGCGGCGACATCCGCTTCGGCGGCGAGAGCATCGCCGGCCGCCGCCCCGACAAGATCACCAACCTCGGGATCGCGCGGACCTTCCAGAGCCTGCGGCTGTTCCTGAACATGTCGGTCAAGGAGAACGTCAAGACGGCGACCTACGGGGGGACCAGCGCTACGCCAATCGAGTCGATGCTGCGCCTGCCGCGCGCACGGCGCGAGGCGCGCGAGGTCGACGCGCGCGCCGAGGACGTGCTCAGCTTCTTCGGCCAGCGCCTGCTCGGCTACCGCTTCAACCAGCCGGCCTACGTCCTCTCCTACGCCAACCGCCGGCGCCTCGAGATCGCGCGCGCGATGGCGACCGGGGCTCGGCTGCTGCTGCTGGATGAGCCCGCGGCCGGGATGAACCCCAACGAGACGCACGAGATCACCGAGCTGATCGGGCGCCTGCGCGACGAGCGTGGCTACACGATCCTCGTGATCGAGCACGACATGCACGTCGTCGAGGGGATCAGCGATCGCGTCGTCGCGCTCGACCATGGCGAGAAGCTGACCGAGGGGACCTTCCACGAGGTCGCCAACCACCCCGAGGTGGTCGAGGCCTACCTGGGCCGAAACCCGGAGGCGCTTCAGGAGTGAGCACGGCGAACGGCACACCGCTTCTGGCGCTCGAGGACGTCACGACCTATTACGGTCAGATGCGGATCCTCGAGGGCGTCTCGCTTCAGGTCGGTGCCGGCGAGCTCGTCTGCCTGCTCGGCGGCAACGCGTCCGGCAAGTCGACGACCCTGAAGACGATCCTCGGGATCGTTCGGCCGCGCACCGGGCGCGTGCTGATCGACGGCGAGGAGGTCAACGGCCTGAGCGTGTCGCAGCGGATCGCCCGGGGCCTCGCGATCGTGCCCGAGAACCGGCGCCTGTTCGGCCAGCTGACGGTCCGCGAGAACCTCGAGCTCGGCGCGACGCTGCGCAAGGGCGAGGACCTGACGGCCGACTACGAGCGCGTCTACACGCTCTTCCCGCGCGTCCACGAGCGGCTCAAGCAGCTCGCCGGCACGCTGTCGGGCGGCGAGCAGCAGATGGTCGCGATGGGGCGCGCCCTGATGTCGCGGCCGCGGCTGCTGCTGATGGATGAGCCGTCGATGGGGCTCTCGCCGGCGCTTGTCCAGCAGAACTTCCAGATCATCAAGCAGGTGCACGAGAGCGGCGTGGCGATGCTGATGGTCGAGCAGAACGCGAACATGGCGCTGTCGATCGCCGACCGCGGCTACGTGCTTGCGACCGGCGAGCTGGTCCTGGCGGACACCGCCGAGAAGCTGCTGGCGAGCGAGGATCTGAAGCGCGCCTACCTCGGCCGCTAGGTCTTTGGGCCGCGGATCAGCCGGGCGTGAGCTGCTACGCCGCGACTGCGGCGTCCGAGAGGACCTCGACGCAGCGCGCGGTGAGGCAGCCGAGCGACTCGACGACGGCGGGCTCGCTGTCGATCATGCCGCAGATGTCGGTGCAGCCGAGGACGACCGGCGTCTGCGGGAGGCGCGCGCGCTCGACGAGGCTCGCGAGCTGGTGCGGCTCGCCCGCCCCCGCGACCGCGGCGCCGATGATCGCCTTCAGCTCGGCCTGCAGCGGTGGCGGCGGCGCGAGCATCTCGATGCCGTAGCCGTCGTAGAAGCCGGCGGCGAGGGTGGCGTCGGTCGCCAGCAGCACGGCCGCTGATGAGCCCTGAGCGCGGGCGGAGTCGGCCGTCGAGGCGATCATGTCGATGAACGGGACGCCGGCGCGAGCGGTCTCCCGCGCCGCGACGCGCTGCAGAGAGTTGCAGGGCATCGCGATCACGCTCGCGCCGCCGTCGGCGAGGCGGTCGACGGCTTCGGCGACGAGCGCCTGCGCAGCCGCCATCGCGGCGGGATCGGGGGTGCTTCTCGTGAAGCCGCGCTCGATGTCGTCATCGAAGGGGATGTTCCAGAGGAGGATGCGCGGAAGCGCGCCCGTCCTTGCGCGCGAGGCGAACGAGACGTCGGCGTACAGGCGCGCGGCGGCGCCGACACCGGCGCCGCCGATGATGCCGAGCGTGGTGTCGGTGCGGCTCCCGCTCACCGGCATCGACGATACACGCGCCGTACAATCGGTGCCCGAGAGGGCGCGTAGCTCAGCGGGAGAGCGCTCGCTTCACACGCGAGAGGTCGCTGGTTCGAAACCAGCCGTGCCCATCGGGAGAGGCCCCCGGTTTGCGGGGGTTTTTTCTTTGGGCGGGCTGGCGTGAGACCGCTTGCATGCGGCGGCCTCGAGCGGGACACCCGCCGCCGGCGGCGTCAATGTGCATTACGCCACGGCATTCGGCCACCACCGCGACCAACTGCCCATCAATGAGTGCGCAGCGTGGCGGCTTGCCTTCGCGCTCGGCGATCCGCTCAACCGCATCGTCGCGCCATGCGTGATGTGGAGTTACGCGGGCGAACCGGGCTCACTAACGCGCCGACTCGAGGGCGTTAGTCGGGTACTGGATCCGTTCACGGCAGTCCCCGAGCAATGCCGCGCTGCTGCGTTCTTCGATGCGCTGATCGCGCAGCAGGACCGTCACACCGGCAATATGCGCTGGGACGCAGCAGCTCGCGCACTCGGGCTCTTCGACCATGGATACGCATTCAGCCTTCCGGGCCACCGTTGCAACGCAGCCAGATTCGTCGAGTGGCGCTGGAGCCAAGTTGCCCAGGCACTTGAGGACTGGGAGAAGGCGGCGCTTCAACGATTGGTCATCGACCCCACGCTCCTCGGTCTCGACTCGATTCTTCGCCCTGAGCGCGCGCAAGCACTGCGCGTTCGTGCCGAGCACATGCTCCTGGCGGGCGAGCTACTTCCGCCTGCGAGCTGTTCCTACGCCCCACCCGGGAGGCCGTGCACATTCCTGACGCGGCCACAGCCGACCGTGAGGGCGCAGTTCGAACTGCCTGACCAGGGCGAGCCCTTGGGATGCTCCCCGTGACGCAGGAGCGGGGATCTAATGACCGACGAACCGACATTTACGCGTCCGCTGTTGCCAGTCGAGCGTGGGCGGTCCCTGGATATGTATCGACGCTGGAGTAGGCTCGGCCTTGCCCCGCGGATCGTGGAGGAGACCGCCGAAGCGCTGATCACGGTCAGGCACACCACTCTCAAGGAGTGGTTGGACTCCCACCCTGGAGAGGAGCACCGGCCGACGGGGCGCGCGCTCCGGGCTCGCGTCGTGGAGCTGCACGCGAGCGGCTACTGCCATCGCGACCTACACCGCGACAATGTAGTCGTCCGCGACGATGACGTGCCGTTGTTCATCGACCCGGCGTTCGCAATCGAAAATGATCCGGCGCGCCCGTCTGACCACCAAACGGGATGCCGGTGTCTACATGCTGATGGTGATTCTTGGCGCGGGCGCTTCGCACGACTCCGCCACGATGGCCGACGTGCGTATCCAGGTCCAGCGCTGTTCGACCTAAACGGCCCTCCGCCCCTCGCAGCAGATCTATTCGCCGCTCGGCCAATCTACCAAGCGTCGCGTGACCGAAATGCTGACGATCCGACCTCGGAGGTCGCTTGCCGTTCGTTTGGGCATCCCGGATCGCGAGACCGATCAGCCGCGTGCGGAGCCAGCAGCCCGAGCAGCCGGTCTAGGCTCCGTCTCCCGGCTGAGCGTTGACCGCGCGATCGACTGCCTCCACATCACCCGCCACTCGACCGGGGACGTGCTCCGTCAACGGCGCTGCGAGCCTTGTCGCGGGGACTTCGGGACGCCACTTGGCGTGATGGGCCCGCGCCCAGTCGTCGCGGACGGTTCCGAGGACCATTCCACGCAGCGAGTGGCGGGTGCTGCGGTTGATGAGGGCGAGGTAGAGGTGGCCGACGACGATCACCACGGACAGATACATCAGGGCGTCGTGGAGGTAGATCGTGCCACCCAGGCGAAAATCCGTGTTGCGCTCCCCCAGCCAGAGCAGCATTCCTGACACGAAGAAGAGCGTCGCGAACGCCGCCGTGACGATCACGTTCACCTTCTGACCCGCGTTGAAGCGGCCCTGCGGGCTGTCGGTGTGTCCGGTGAGGAAGCGGCGGTCGTCGCGGTCGAAGAGATCGACCTCCCTCACAGTGGCACGCACGGCGCGGCGGTTGCCGAGCAGCGCGATCAGGACCATTGCACCCGCCCAGGAGACGGCGGTGTAGAAGTGGACGTCCTTGATCAGCGCGCGGTCGGCGAAGGTCGTCGACAGCGCCGGTAGGTAGAGGATCAGCCCCGAGCCGAGCAGCACGAAGAACGCGCTCGCGTGGACCCAGTGCAGGAGCCGCTCGGTGAGCGTGAAGCGCTGCACGTAGCGCTGCCGGCTGGGCGCGCGCGCGCCGCTCCGCGAGGTGGTGATCGCCTCAGCCATAACCGTTGGAACGCCCGACCCACGCGTTGACGTCGTAGCCGCGCTGCTCCCAGTAGCCCGCGCCCTGCTTCGAGACGAGCGTGATCTGCTCGACCCACTTGACGTTCTTGTAGCCGTACATGTCCGGGATCACGACCCGCACAGGCGCGCCGTGCTCCTGCGGCAGCGGCTTGCCGTCCATCTCGTAAGCGAGCATCACGTCGGGCAGCGAGAGGTCATCGAGAGCGAGGTAGTCGTCGTAGGGGAACTCGGAGGAGACGAAGTGAGCGGCGTGAGCTCCCGGCAGCGGCCGCGCGCTCGCGAGCAGATCGTGGAAGCGCACGCCGCCCCAATGGACACCGTCGACGATCCAGCCGGTGACGCAGTGAAACGTCGACACCTGCTCCACCTTCGGCAGCGCCAGCAGCTGGTCGTAGGAGAGCTCGAGCGGCCGACCAACCAAGCCGTCGACCTTCAGGCGCCAGCTGGCGCGATCGAAGACAGGCATCGTGTCCGCGATCGTGTAGATGCGCCACCCGCTCGAGGGGACGATGTGGCTGAGACCGGTGGCGTCTGCGAACGGCTTCGTCACAGCGCTCGTGACGCTTGAGATCTGCTTGCCGTAGAAGAGCGTCGCCACGCCCGCCCCGACCAGGCCGAGGAAGCCGGCGCGACCGACGCGCCGCGCGCCGACGTTCTCGCGCGGCGACTCCGGGTGCTGATCTTTCGACGTCAACGATTGGTCCCTACATCGAGACCATGCCGGACACCAACACGCCGCGGACCTCGCCGGGATGCGCCTTCGTGTCGACCCAGGCGGAGTAGGCTCCGGGCTTGGCCTCCAGGTGCTCGAGCGTCATCATCGACTCCTTCGCGCAGCCGCTCTTCGTGTAATGCATCCCGAGCTCGAGCAGCACCGGCCCGCTCGCTCCGGTATGGATCGTCGCCCTCGTCGGAGCCTTCACGCTCGGGATGTCGAACGCCCAGCAGAGCTTGCCGGAGCTGACGTGGAGGTTGACGGTGCCGTGCTCGCCCATCCCCGACAGGTGGGCGCCGAACTCGGTGTGCATCGCCGTCGCCGACGCGCCGGTGGCGGCCAGCGAGAGCGTCGTGCCCACGAGCGCTGCCACGGTCATTGCTCTCCACTGCATCGGTGCTCCCTCCGTTGTCGTCTGGGTCACGAGGACCGTAGCCGCGCTCCGACCCGGCGACCATTACAAGACTCTGAAAACACCCGTGCGCCGTAATGAACTGTTAAGGACCGCGCGGCACCTTCGGTCAACAATGTGACGGTGAGCACCGTTCTCGTCGTCGACGACGAACCGTCGGTTCGCGACGTGGTCGTGCGTTACCTGCGCCAGGCGGGCTACCGAACGCTTGAGGCCGGCGACGGCGACGACGCCCGCGAGCTGCTCGAGCGGGAGATGCCGAACCTGATCGTCCTCGACCTGATGCTGCCGGGCATGGATGGGCTGTCGCTGTGCCGGTGGATCAGGGAGCGCTCGGAGCTTCCCGTCATCATGATCACCGCACTCGGCGAGGAGACCGATCGGCTGACCGGGCTCGAGGTGGGAGCCGACGACTACCTGACCAAGCCGTTCTCGCCGCGCGAGCTCGTGGCTCGCGTCAAGGCCGTCCTGCGGCGCTCGTCTCCGCCCACGAGCGCACAGCCGATCGAGTTCGGCGAGCTCGTGGTCGATCCTGCCCGCCGCGAGGTGCGGCGGGCAGGGACGCCCCTGCGGCTCACGACCCTCGAGTTCGATCTGCTGTGGTTCCTCGCCACCAACCCCAACCGCGTGTTCGAGCGCGCCGAGCTGATGAGCAACGTCTGGGGATACACGTCCGAGCTCGACACGGGCACCGTCACCGTGCACATGCGCCGGCTGCGGGCGAAGATCGAGGCGGACCCGTCGCGGCCGCGACACCTTGAGACCGTCTGGGGCAGCGGCTACAGGCTGACGCCATGATCGAGCTCGCGATCCTGCTGGCGCTCGGGACGCTCGCGGTCGGCGTGCTCGCCGCCCTGCTGCTGCGCCTGCTTCCCGCCTTGCGCCTGCAACTCCCAGCGCTCGCGCTGCTCGCCGTGATCCTCCCGCTCGCCGGGGTGCTCGCCTCGGGCTGGGTGATGTTCGAGATGCACGCCGACACCGAGGTCCTCGCCGTGTCCTCAGCCGCCGCGCTGTCCTCGGTGATCGCGGCGCTTCTGCTCGCGCGTTGGATCCGTGCGCCGCTCGACCGCCTGCGCCTCGCCTCAGCCAGGCTCGCCGAGGGCGACCTGTCCTCGAGGGCGTCCGAGCACGGCCCGGCCGAGGTCGCCGAGGTCGCCCACGCGTTCAACGCGATGGCGGACTCGATCGAGCGGCTCTTCGAGGCGCGCCGCGAGCTCGTCGCGTGGGCGAGCCACGACCTGCGCACACCGCTCGCCTCGATGCAGGCGATGATCGAGGCGATCAACGACGGCCTCGCCCGGCCCGACGAATACATGCCGGCGCTCGGCGATCAGGTCCACACCCTCTCGGGGCTGGTGGACGACCTGTTCGAGCTCGCGCGGATCGACGCCGGTGTCCTCACGCACCAGATCCAGCACGTCGACCTGGAACGCGTGATCGAGTCATGCGTGCGCGGCTTCGAAGCCGAGGTCCGCGCGAAGCGCATCAGCCTGCAGGCGCGAGCGGTCACCGGCGTGCCGCGCGTCCTCGGCGCTCCCGACCAGGTCCAGCGCGTCCTTCACAACCTGCTCACGAACGCGATCCGCCACACCCCGCCGGACGGCGCGATCGCGATCGTCGTCAGCCCCCACGAGGACGACGTCACAATCGCTGTCGAGGACACCGGCGAGGGCGTCAGCGGCGACGCCGCGGAGCGCATGTTCGATCGCTTCTGGCGCGCGGACTCCTCGCGCGCATCGGCCGGATCGGGCCTGGGCCTCGCGATCGCCCGCGCCCTCGTCGAAGCCCACGGTGGGCGCATCTGGGCCGAGAACCGCCCGAGCGGGGGAGCCCGAATCGCATTCACGCTCCCGACCATCTGATGCGACGCCGCCCGAGCAAGACCGGTTTTCGACACAGTCCGTCGGGCGGCAGCCTTCCTCTCCTGGAAGGCGCGTCGCCCCGACGATCTGATCGGTCCTCTTACTCCGCGTCGGGCGGCGCTACCTGGCGAGCGCTTGGTCGCGTCTGTCGCAGCTGCCACAGGCAAGACGCGAGCGTTTGCTCGTCTCATCGCGTCTGCTCAATGCCGACGAGAAGGCCCGCGGGCGCGGGCCTTCTCGTCACAGCAACTTCGCGCTTTCAGACCGCGACGAGCTCGCGCGTCTTGCGCACGAGGACCTTGCCGTTCGTGATCTTCGGCGGATTGGGGAGCGTCGTCTCGAGCTTCTCCTCGCGCACCCAGTTGGATGCGACGTGCGTTGACTCCTCGGCGTGCGCCTCGGTGTCGAAGATGCCGATCGAACTGATGGCACCGTTACCGGCCTCGATGAGGTAGTAGCCGTCGAAGCCCGACAGCTCGCTCAGGCGGGGAACGAGGGTGGCCTCGACCTTCTTGACGAGTTCGCTGGTGCGGGCCTGGTCGATCGCGTCGTAGCGTCGAATGGTGGCATACATAATTGATGCTCCCATCTTGTGCTTCAGGTAGGAACAACTCGGCTGAGTAATCCCGTTGCGCCGGCCCGGGGTGACGTCGAAAGGAGCGTGTGAGCTCGAGGACGTCGGCGGGGCCCTGGCGCAAAGCCCACCGTAGCACACTTCGCGACGACTAAGAGTTACGCCACCAGCGAGGCGGGCCTTGGACGGATGCCCGGCCGTAGCCTCGCCATAGTGTGAAATAGCAGGGATTGCGTCAGCTGTGGCCCCAAACCGATACCACGCACTTTGCGACGTTTACCGCCAGCCGAGAGCGCGACGCCGCGATCCTCCAAAGCGCGGCATTCTCGGGCGCTTCACGTTTTCGCCCTCCTCTCCGGCGCGCGAGAGTTTCGCTGGTTCGAAACCAGCCGTGCCGATGAGGAAACCGTCGCGCAGCTCAGCGCTCGATCTCGGTCAGAGTCACCGGCAGACCAAAGCGCTCGGTGATTTCCGCGGCCGTGATCTTCTCGCGGTAGGACTGCTCCGATTCGGGATGGATGAAGAGCACGATACGGTCAGCGGGGAAGCCCTCGAGAGTGTCGGCGATCGCACCACGGTCGAACACGTAGATCAGGCCGCGATGCGCGCGGCTGTGGCAGCGCGCTTGCTGCCGATCGCACGCGCTCCGCCGGTCTGGGTCCGGTGGCGCACGCGAGGGCAGGGAAATCCGCGTCTCGAGTGGCGGAGGAGTCACGCAGGGCCGCGCGGGCGCGTACAAGCAACGACTTCACGGCTCGGACTGTCGTATCCATCGTGGCAGCGATCTGCTGATACGCAAACCCGTCGAACTCGCGCAGCAGCAGGGCCGTGCGCTGCGTCTTGGGCAATGCCTGAACGTCGTCGATCAGTTCACGCAGCAACTGACGGCGCGCCAGCTCCTCTGCCGGAGTGAACCGGTTGTGGGACGGGTAGTCCTCGAGCGAGTCGACCCCCACGGCCTTTGCGCGGCGCAGCTCGTTGATGCAGCGGTTTCTGGCGATCCGGTAGAGCCACGGCCCCACGTGGATCTGACGCTCGTCCGCGACGGTGGCGCGAAACGCGGCGGCGAACACGTCGCTTGGAGCGTTTCGAAGGCGCTCTCCTGACCTTGGCGCAGCAGCGCGACGAGATCTTTCATCCGACGGCACGCCAAGTTCGCGGGCAGGCTGCGCGGGAAACGACCGCACGTTCGTCGAGCTGGGCATCGAACAACCTCCAAGGGGTGGCTCTTGGAAGTGGGGTTGTGCTGCCGCTCCACCAGCCGTGGGTCGACCTCACAATGATGCCCTCCGCCCTACAGGGTTCCGGGCACGAATGCCACCAGCGCCCCGGCGCCTAGACGAATGGTCAGCGGCGAGACTCCGTCAGCGCGGCTACTGCGGCGCCGCCCCCTCGGGAGCGAGCTCGCTACCGCCGAGGAGATCGGTGGGCGCGAGGATGAAGACCTCGCACATCATGTCCGGGTGCTGCTGGTTGCCGCTCATGAAGCCGATCACCCGCCGCCCTGTCGCGAGTTCGATGACCTCTTCGAAGCGCTCACGCATCAATTCCTGGAACTCCATGCGCTGCTGAATCACCGCCTGTCCGCGACCGCCGTCAAGCAGCGTCTGCTCGACGCGCGAGAATCCGCCGCGCAATACGCACACCACGAGATCGTCCGCGTAATAGGACTTCGTCCGGGTAGGGCCATGGCCGTAGAACTCCTTCAGCAACGCGACCATGCCGTCGGAGATCGCCGTCAGGACGTCGCCGTGCGCCCGGTGCGCGGAGTCGATGCCGCGTGAGCTCATCCGAAGCGGGGCGCCGGATATGGTCCTGATGCGAAGACGCCGCAAATCCTAACCCAGCATGGCGCTATGGTGGGGAGGCAGCATCGTTCGCGGGGTTCCGCCCTTCGCACCGCGCGCGACATCTGCCCCGAGGGACAGCGAGGGAAGGCCGCCATATCGGCCGAGGCCAGTCCGCTCAGCGGCGACGCGCTGCTCGTCGCCGTGACCGACGCGATGGTGGCGCTGCACGAGCGCTCGCTGCACGAGCGCTATCACCACCGCGCTCCGGTGACGGCGAAGACGCTGCTGCTCGGTGACGACCTGCTCGCGTGCGTGCTCGACGGCGTCTACACAACCGTTGAGCAGACTCTGATCGAACTGCACCTGCGACCGTGGTGCAGGAGACGCGCAGCGTGTTCCTGGAGGCGATGGAGCACAAGTTCATCGCCGTGGTGGAGCGCCTGTCCGGCCGTCATGTCGTCGCGTTCATTGCGCGCCACCACGTCGGGCCCGACATCGAGATCGAACTCTTCATACTCAGACCCCGGGCGCGACCGGCGGTCTGTGAGAGTCCGCGGTGAGGTGGGGCGCACCACGGAGGAGGCCCGAACGCGCCGTCGGGTATTGTCGCTGGCGAGGGCATCGACGTGGGGTCGGCCAGTTTCGTCGGCAGCGCGATCTGACTTCCGAGACCCACCACTCCGCGGAGGTCCGATGCCCGACCAGTTGGCTGTTCCCGCTCCGCTCGAGGGCCGTTTGGATGCACGACGCCCTGGGCGGCTAGCCGGAACGTCGCAATCGATGACCGGAGCGATCGAGGCCGCAATGGTCGAAGTCGCCGATGACCGAACGCGCGCAGAACAAGTCGCTCATGGCGCGGAGCCCGCTCAACGCGCGGAGCGTCAGCCCGCTGACAGCGCTGGCCCGAAGGGGATCAAATGAACAGCTGGACGATCACAAACCTAGACTTGAGACCCCACGCACCCGAGATCCTCGCCTCGACAGATGATGCGCGGGCGATCGCCCTCATGATCCCCGCAGGCGAGAGCTTCGACGACCACCAGGTGCACGAAAGCGCGTGGCTCACCGTGGTCGACGGCGAGGTCGAGATCACCACCAGCGGCGGAGAGAGCGTGATCGGCAGCACAGGCCTGGTGGTCGCCTTCGCCCCCAACGAACGTCACGCCGTGCACGCGCGCTCCGACGCCCGCCTCCTGCTGCTACTCATGCCATGGCCCGGAATCGACCATCCCGGAGCGATGACACTCGAGCAGAAGGCGAACGCCCGACACGCCGCCGCCGAACGCCGAACGAGCGCCTGATACGAAGACGAGGCACCGAGCTTCCGAATACCGCATGCCCGCTTCGCCGCAAGCGATGCACACGCGAAAGCTCGCTGGCCGGAAAAGCCGTGCCGACGTGGAGAGCCTCGGCTGTCCGCGTTCTTCCGGTTGCGTGGTGACGTGATACCTCTCGGCCGAGGTGCGTTCGCATTCGAGCCTTGCCTCGCGAAGTCGAGATCGCACCACCGTCCCTTGGTGGACGACACCCCGCCTCACCGCCTGGCGACGTAGCCGCCCGAATAGTCAAGCTGGCCTTCTCGCCTTCAGCTGGTAGACGGCCGTGTAGCCGACGTCGAACCCGTGGCGAGCGGCGCGCAGATACAGCCGCCAGATGCGCAGCCGCTCGGCTCCGGCCAGCCGCTCAGCCTCGACGAGATGCTCGTCGAGACGGTCGTGCCAGTGGCGCAGGGTGACCGCGTAGTCGGTCATGAAGCCCTCGACGTGCTCGGTGTAGAAGCGGGCGCGCTCGAACGCGAGCTGCACGCGCGAGAGCAGCAGCGGCTCGCCGTCTGGAAACACGTAGCGCATCGTGAACTTGTCCGCGAGGGGATCCTCCTCCGGCCGCATCAGGCTGATCGCGTGGTTGAGCACCACCCCGCCCGGCTTCAGCGCGCGAAACAAGGAGCCCGCGTAGGCGTCGATCTGCGACTGGCCGACGTGCTCGGCCATGCCGATGCTCGCGATCGCATCGTAGGTCTCGCCGGCCAGCTCGCGGTAGTCGGCGATGCGGATCTCGACGCGGTCGGCGACGCCGGCATCGGCGACCAGCTTGCGAGCCAGCTCGGCCTGTGAGCGCGACAGCGTGATCCCCACGACGCTCACCCCGTATTCGCGGGCGGCGTGGATCGCGAAGCTCCCCCAGCCGCAGCCGACGTCGAGCACGCGCTGGCCCGCGGTCAGCTCGAGCTTGCGCGCGACCAGGTCAAGCTTGGCGTGCTGGGCCTCCGCGAGCGTTTCCGCCCCGCGCGAGAACAGGCCACAGCTGTACGTCATCGACTCGTCCAGGAACAGCGCGAAGAAGTCGTTGCCGACGTCGTAGTGGTAACGAATGGCCTGCGCGTCGCGCTCCGGAGTGTGGAGTGCTCCGGGCAGCAGGAGCTCGGTCGACGGCCGGCGCGGAAACCCAGCTGGAAGCGCCGCCAGCGCGAGCGCGCCGAGCAGTCGCGCCTTGTCGCGCGGCGGGATCGGCGGTGGCACCCAGTCGTCGATGATCAGAAAGGCCCCGTCGATGTCGTCGGTCTCAAGCGACCCTTCGACGTACGCGCGACCGAGCCCGAGCGGCCCCGGTGCTCGTAGCGCGTGCGCGATCGCCGAGGCGCGACGAACGAAGAACGTCGGCGTCCGCGGCTCGGTGGCGGGCACGCGTCCGCCGTCCCACAACTCGATCGAGAACGGCCGCTCGGGGAGCACCCGCGTCAGCTCGCGACACAGTCGCGCCGTTGGATGAAACAACCGCACCGGCCCCAGCCTATGTCCTCCAGCGGAGCGGGTGCGAGAGCGCTGCACGCTCCCGCACCGGAACGACCACCGCGGTCGCGCCGCGCGCCCGACGCCGCGCGACCGCGACAGCGCGCCGAGATCGGGACCTGCCCCGCGCCACGCTCCCGCCCGCTCGCGTCCCAAGCCGACCTATGCAACCGCGATGAGGTGTAGGAGACTGGTCTATGGGTGTAGCTGTCGCCGGAGCTGTCCCCGCCGCAGGGCCCGGTGGCCGACCGGGCTACTGGTTCCTGCTGCGCGGCGTTGTGCTCGGCCAGATCGTCGGCACGCTTTGCCTATGGCTGACCGCGATCGCGCTGCTGATCGTGCGCTTCCGCATCGGGAGCCACTCGCTGTTCGCCCCCTGGGCGATCGACGGCGTGTGGTCGCTGGGGGCGGCGATCGGTTGGGGCATCTTGGTAAGCGCCGTGATCGGAGCGGCCGTGCGCGACCGGGTATGCGCGCGCACCGGGGTGAGCCTGTCGTGGGTTCTGACGCTCGCGGCGGTTGCCGCGGGAGGCTACGGCCCCTGGCTGGTCGCGACGACGCCCGGAGGACGACTCGTGCTGACCGCGCTTGCAACGTCGGCGCTGTTGTGGGGGCTGGCGTTTGATCGCTCCGGGGAGGCCCGGCGACTTCCGCGCCGCATCGAGCTCACGCGCGGTGGACTCGGCGTCCTCGTCCTCGGTGGCGCGCTGACGCTCGTGGCGCCCTACGCGCTCTTCCATGTCGCGCCGCGCGCGGTCAAACCGCCGCTCGTCGTCTACGCGGGACTCGACACCAGCGCGGGCATCGGCGCGAAGGCCGCCAAGGCGCTACAGGGCGAAGCCGAGCTCGGTGCGGGACCTTCCCCGATCACCGTCCTCGCGGTGCGCGTCACGGGAACCGGCGGCGCGAAGGTCGCGCTGAGGATCGGCGCACCACCGTTCAGTGGCGACAGCCCGCTCTCACTCCCGACCACGATCGCGCCACGACAGACGCTCTGGCTCGGCTTCAGCGTCACGATCAGACCCTGCGGCCGCCTGGGCGCTGCCGTCATCCGTGTGCGAGTCACCTACCTCGATCGCGGCGAACCGCGGACGCAGACGTCGCCCGTCGTGCACAACGACGTGACGGAGATCTGCCCGTAGGGTCGGCCTCAGACCCTGCGAGGATGCAGCGATGGAGGTCGTCGAGTTTGGAGCGCTGACCGACCTCGAGCGCGGCGAGCTGGAGGGCGATGAGACCGACCCCTTCGAGACCCGCGGCATCACGCTTCGCTACCGCGGCAAGGAGCGTCACATCGGGTTGAGCGACGGTGGGGTGCTTGTCGCCTCGGCCGGCCTCACGACCGCGACCGTCGTCGTGCGGGAGAAGCCTTTCGAGGTTGTCGGGCTCGGGGGCGTCATCGTTCGTGCGGACCGTCGCGGCCAGGGCCTCGCGCGGCGCGTGGTCGAGGAGGCACTCGCTCGAGCGGCCACGATCGGACCCGCGTTCGTCGCCCTCTTCTGCCACGACGACAGAGCCGGGCTGTACGAGAAGCTCGGCTTCCGCGAGGTCCACTCGCCGGTCGAGGTGGAGCAGGCGGATGGGTTCGTCCGGGCCGCTCAGATGATGATGTGGCGCCCACTCGAGGCTGGGGCGGCCTGGCCGGAGGGAGCGGTCACTCTGCACGGCCTGCCGTTCTGAGCCGACCGTAGCGCGCCGCTGCAGATCGCTCGCGCCTAGACTGCGGGCGGTGCTCGGCCGTGCCTGCCTCGTCGCGCTTGTCCTGATCTGCGCACCCGCGGCGGCCGGCGCGACGGCGAAAGGCGCGGGCTCGGTGAAGGCGTGCACGCCGCGGCAGCAGACCGCCGGCGGGCACACGGCGATCGCCTATTGCGGCCCGGCGACGGCGACCATCACGATCGCCGGGCGCACCTATCGCTTCCGCCACGGCGCCTGTGTCCAGAGCGCGACCGTCGGCGCGCTGCAGGTCAGCATCGGAACGCTCGTGCGCGGCGCCGCCGGCAATGCCGGGCGCCCGTTCGTCAGCCTGCTGATCGCCAGGAGCCCCTCGGAGAGCGAGGCGTTCGAGGCCGACTGGCGCGGCCATCAGCTGTTCGGCGACTCCGTCATCGCGCAAAACTCGAACCTGCTCTCGCACGGCACCTTCGTCAGCGTGCTCGGAGCGGCCTTCGCGGGATCGTGGAACTGCCACGGGGCGGTGTTCGCCGGACCGTAGCCGGCGAACCCCCGGCGGCCGCCGCGCCGTCAGTCGACCGCGATGCGTCGCTGCGAGGCGTCGATGCGGTAGTCGTTGATGCTGGCGTCGCGGCGGCGCATCAGGCCGCTTGACTCATCGAACTCCCAGTGCTCGTTGCCGTGGCTTCGCCACCACTGGCCGCTCGCGTCGTGGCTCTCGTACTCGAAGCGGACCGAGATGTGGTTGGCGGTGAACGCCCAGAGCTCCTTGCGCAACCGGTATTCGAGCTCGCGCTGCCACTTCCGCGTCAGGAACTCGCGGATCGCCTCGCGTCCGCTGAAGAACTCGTCGCGGTTGCGCCACTGCGAGTCCTCGGTGTAGGCGAGCACGACGCGCGCGGGATCGCAGCTGTTCCACGCGTCCTCAGCGAGCCTGACCTTCTGGAGCGCCGTCTCCTCGGTGAAGGGCGGCAGGATGGCCGGCGGGGGGCTGCTCATGGCGCTCACGGGAATCTAGCGCCGCGCGGCGCCGAGCGTGAGCGTGAGATCGAGGACACGCCCCTGCCGCCGCTCCGCTCTAGACTGCGGCCCATGAGCGAGGGCCGCCCGCTGGGACTGCTCGAGGCGGCCGCGCTCCTGCGCTCGCGCAAGATCTCCGCTGTCGAGCTCCTCGCGCAGTGCCAGGCCGTGATCGAGCAGCGAAACGGCGGTCAGCCGTCGTTCGACGGCGCACCCGAGGCGGTCAACGCGTGGGTCGGCCTGTACCCCGAGCGAGCCGAGCGCCAGGCGCGCGCGGCCGACGAGCGACTGGCCCGCGAGCGCGACGGCGCTCCGCTTGTGTGCGGGATCCCGATCGCCCTCAAGGACCTCTACGCCGTGAAGGGGCTGCCGCTGACCGCTTCGAGCCGCGTCCTCGAGGGCAACGTCGCCGACGCCGACTGCGAGGTCTGGTCGCGCCTGCACGCGCAGGGCATGGTGCTCGTCGGCCACACCCACACCCACGAGTTCGCCGCCGGCGGGACGACCGACCAGGTCGCCAACCCGCACGACCTCGCCCGCAGCGCGGGCGGCTCCTCGGGAGGGTCCGGCGCCGCGCTCGCGGCGGGCATGGTGCCGGCGGCGCTCGGCACCGACACCGCGGGCTCGCTGCGGATCCCTGCGGCCCTGTGCGGCGTCTCGACGATCAAGCCGACCCACGGCCGCGTCCCGATCGACGGCGTCATCCCGCTCGCGCCGTCCTTCGACCACTCGGGTCCGATGGCGCGTTCGGTGGCCGACTGCGCGGCGCTGCTCGAGGCGATGGCGCGCGGGGGCGGCCAGCGCACCCCGCTGATGCCGCCCCCGCAGCCGCTCGCCGCGCTCGCGACGACGGCGCGCGCCGCCGCCAAGCCGCTCGCCGGGGCGCGCGTCGCGCTGACCGACCGCCCGGCGCGCGCCGGGATCGAGCACGACGTCGCGCACGGCCTGGACAGCGCGCGGGCGGCGCTCGAGCGCCTCGGCGCCGAGACCGTCCAGATCGCGGCGCCCGCGATCGGCGCGTGGGCCGAGTTCACCGTGATCCTCCTCAGCGAGGCCGGCGCCCACCACGCCCGCTACGCCGAGCGCTCGCACCTCTACCGGACCTCGATCCGCGAGTTCGTGCAGGCAAGCGCCGCGTTCACGAGCTCCGCCGACTACATCGACGCTCAGGCGAAGCGGGCGGCGACGAGCGCGGCGTGGGAGGACTGGTTCGCCGAGCACGCGCTCGACGCCGTGCTCGAGCCGACCGTGCCGACGACCGCCCCGCTGCGCGGCGAGGGCTACGACAGCGGCCGGCTGGCCGGCGAGCTGGATCCGCTGATCGCGCTGACGGCGACGTGGGATACGACCGGCTTCCCCGTCGTCGCGCTGCCCGCCGGTCGCGGCCCGCGCAGCGGCCTGCCGGTCGGCGTCTCCTTGATCGCGCCGCGCGGTCGCGAAGGCGAGCTCGTTCGCCTCGCCGTCGACCTTCAGGAGCACGAGCTGGGGTAATCATGCGCGCGCTGGTCTTCGCCGAGTTCGGCGATCTTGATGTGCTCGATGTCATCGAGGTCGACGCGCCCTACCCCGGACCGCGCGAGGTCGCGCTGCGCGTCCGGGCGGCGGGCATCAATCGCCTCGACCTGGAGATCCGCGAGGGAGCCGCCGGCTTCCCGGTGCCGCTTCCGTTCATCGGCGGGATGGAGGCTGTCGGTGAGATCGTGGCGCTCGGCTCAGAGGTCGAGGGCTTCGCGATCGGCGAACGCGTGATGCGCGACGTGACCGACTCCTGCGGGCGCTGCCGCCACTGCCGGTCGGGCCGCGAATGGCGCTGTGAGCTTCACGCGCTCACGCTGAACAGCGTCTCCGGCGGCTTTGGCGAGGTGCTGGTCTGCGACGCCCGTCGGCTGATCCGCCTCCCGGAGGCGATCGACGACGCGACAGCCGCAGCGATCCAGATGTCCTACGGCACCGCCTGGCAGATGCTCTTCGCGCGCGCGCGCCTGGCGGCGGGCGAGGCGCTGCTGATCAGCTCGGTGGGCAGTGCACTCGGCACCGCCGCTCTCGACATCGCCAAGCACGCCGGCGCCTACGTGATCGGGACGGCCTCCAGCGAGCAGAAGCTCGCACTCGCCCGCGCGCGTGGCCTCGACGTCGGTATCGACCACACCGCCGTCGACGTCGCGGCCGCTGTTCGCGAGGCAACCGGCGGCGCCGGCGTCGACGTCGCCTTCGAGCACGTCGGCGGCGGCGCGTTCGCCGCCGCGCTGGACGCGCTGGCGATGGACGGGCGGCTCGTCACCTGCGGCTGGCACGGCGGCCGCACGGTCGAGCTTGACCTGATGTCGCTGATCCGCGAGCGACGTCAGGTGATCGGCTGCGTCAACCGGACGCTCGACGACCTCCACCGCTGCATCGAGCTGGTCGCCGCGAGTCGCCTCTCGCCCGCCGTCGCGGCGACCTTCCCGCTCGAGCGCGCACGCGAGGCCGTCGCCCTGATCGACAGCCGAGCGGCGTTCGGGAAGGTGGTGCTCGAGCTGTGAGCGCCGGCTACGTCCGCCTCTACGCCGACGGCGACGGGGAGACGCATTTCGAGGACGTGGCGCTCGCCACGCGGGAGCGAACCGCCGCGAGCGGCGCGCGCGCGGCGGTCGCGGCGGCGATCCCCGTCGAGGGACTGATCTTTCGCGCAGTGCTCGACGACGGGGACTCAGAGTCGCCCCACAACGCGCCCTACCCGGTCTTCATCATCACGCTCGCGGGCGAGGCCGAGGTGACCGTGTCAGACGGCGAACGCCGCGTGTTCGGACCGGGCAGCGTCGTGCTCGTCGAGGACACGACCGGCCGCGGTCACGTGACGCGCCCGCTCGGGCACGGTCCGCGCCTGACGCTCCTCGCGCCCGCCGGCGCCCCCTGACGTCCGTCAGGATGAAGTGATGCCGGCGCTCGTCGAGACGGCGGCGAGGCCGTCGCTGCTACGAAACCGAAGCCATCGCCTGCCGACGTTCGGCGTGGTTCTCGTCATCACGGTCGCCGCGGTCGAGGCGATGTCGGTTGCGACCGTGATGCCGACGGCCGTGCGCGCGCTGCACGGGCTCCACTACTACGGCTGGGCCTTCACGGCCTTCTTCCTCGGCGACATCGTCGGCATGGTCGACGCCGGCCGCCGCTGCGACCGGCTCGGCCCGGGAGCGTCGCTGATCGGCGGCCTCGTGCTGTTCGCCGGCGGCCTGGCGACCGCCTCCGCGGCTCCCGACATGGCCGTCTTCGTGACCGGACGCGCGCTGCAGGGGCTCGGCTCCGGCGCGCTGATCGTCGCCGTCTACGTCGTCGTCGCGCGCGCGTTCCCGGCCGAGCTTCGCCCGCGCGCCTTCGCGGCGCTCTCGGCGGCCTGGGTCCTGCCGGCGCTGATCGGGCCGGTCGTGGCGGGCGCCGTCGCCGACGCGTTCGGCTGGCGCTGGGTCTTCATCGGGATCGCGCCGCTCGCGGCGCTCGGAGCGTTCATGCTGATCCCCGTCGTGCGCCGGCTCCCCGAGACGGCGGCGAGCGGCGCCGCCCCGCGGCTCGGCCTGCTCGGGTCGGCCTTTCTCGCCGGCGGCCTCGCCGCCCTCCAGGCCGGCGGCACGGAGCTCGGCGTGCTGGGCGCCGCCGTCGCGCTGGCGGGCTTCGCCGCGATCGTGCCCCCGCTTCGGCGCCTGCTGCCGGCGGGGGCGCTGCGGCTCGCGCGCGGCCTGCCGACGGTGATCGTCCTGCGTGGCGTGCTGACGGCCGCCTTCTTCGGCGCCGAGGCCTACCTCCCGCTGACCTTGACGCGCCTTTACCACGGCTCGCCGACGGTGGTCGGCATCCCGCTCACGCTCGGCGCGCTCGGCTGGTCCTCGGCCTCCTGGTGGCAGGGCCGCCACCCGGCCGGCGAACGCCGCACGGCGTTCCTGCTGCGCGGGTTCTGCCTCGTCGCCGTCGGCGTCGGTGCCCTCTGCACGCTGGCGGCGTTGTCGCTCTCGCTGTGGGTCGCGGCGCCGATCTGGGCGATCGCGGGGGCCGGGATGGGGCTCGCGATGCCGACCATCTCGGTTCTGATGCTGACCCTCTCCCCGCCGCAGGAGCAGGGCGTCAACACGGCCGCGCTGCAGGTGACCGACGTGCTCGGCAGCGTGATCGCGATCACCGCCGGAGCGTGCGTGATCGATGCCCTGCCGGGCGCCGACTTCGCGACGGCGATCGTCGCCGTCGACCTCGCGCTGGCCGCCGTCGCGCTCGGCGGAGCGCTCGCGAGTCTCCGCGCCAGGACGCAATTATGATCCGCGGCGTGACGGTCGCGGGGCTTCGCGCATGCTGATCACCCGTCGAAGCGACGGCCTGCACCTCGTGTCCCAGCGCGAGCACGCCCGGCTCGCGGGCCGCCTCGCACAGCTGTGGGGCGCGGAAGGCTTTCCGCTCGGGGCGGACCGCGATTCGCTGGTCATCGCCGCGGCTCGCCACGACGACGGCTGGCGGGCGCTCGACGCCGCGCCGCACGTCAACGACGCCGAGGGACGGCCCGCACACTTCCTCGAGGTGCCCCTCGAGACGACGATCGGCCCCTACGGCGAGGGCGTCGATGCGATCTACCGCGACGACCCCTACGCCGGCGTGCTGGCCTCGATGCACTGGGCCGGCCTCTACTCCGCGCGCTTCGGGCTGCAGGACGGGCAGCCGCTGGAGCACCCGCTGGCCCGCGAGGCCGCCGCCGCGCAGGATCGCCGCGCAGCCGAGACCGCCTTCGAGATCTGGCGCGACCGCGGCGGCCTGCGCAGCGAGCTCGAGGTCGCGCGCTGGCGCGACTACGAGCTCCTGCAGGCGCTCGACCTGATCTCGCTCGCGCTCTGCCTGATCGACACGCGCGAGCCGAGCGCCGGCGAGATCGTCCCCGCCGCGACGAACCTGCGCGCGATCGAGCAGCCCCCCGGCGGGCGCTCGATCGGGCTCGTTCCCGCCGCCGGTGGCGGCCACGCCGATCTCGAGATCCGCGTGCGCGAGCGCCACGTCGTCGAGATCGATCCGTTCCCCTTCGCGCGGACGCCCGCCGCGGTTGAGATCGAGGTGCGCCGCATGCCCGACCGGCGCTTCGAGGAGGCGGCCGCGGCCTACGCCGAGGCCGAGGTCTCGACGGTCGAGCTGACGCTGGTGGGCGCGTGATGGAGCAGGAGCTCTACGCCTACTCGCCGATCCCCGAGCGCCCGCCGCTGCGCTGGCCGGGCGGCGCCCGGATCGCGTTCTACGTCGGCCTCAACGTCGAGCACTACCTGATCGACCGGCCCTCGACGAGCACCTCGATGGCGACGATCGGCCTGACGCCCGACCCGATGAACTATGGCTGGCGCGACTACGGCGTCCGCGTCGGCATCTGGCGGATGATCGAGCTGCTCGACCGCCTCGAGATCCCGGCCAGCGTCCTGCTCAACTCGGACGCCTGCCGGCACTACCCCCAGATCGCCGACGCGATCGCCCGGCGCGAGTGGGCCGTGATCGCCCACGGCCAGAACAACTCGACGCTCCAGGCTGCGATGGACGAGGGCGATGAGCGGGCGTATCTCGAGGATATGGTCGCCGCCCTGAAGGCGGCGACAGGTCGGATGCCGCTCGGCTGGCTTGGGCCCGCACTGACAGAGACCTTCAACACCCCGAGGCTGCTCGCCTCACTCGGCGTGCGCTACCTGCTCGACTGGTGCAACGACGACCAGCCCTACCCGCTCCGCGTGCCGGGGATGATCTCGCTGCCCTACTCCGTCGAGCTGAACGACATCTCGTTGTTCGTCACCGCCGCGACGAGCGGTGAGCAGTACGTGAAGCTGGTCATCGACCACCTCGACCAGCTGATCTCCGAGAGCGAGACCGCCGGCCGAGTGATGGCGCTGCCGGTGCACCCGTTCGTGATCTCCCAGCCGGCGCGCCACCGCCACCTCGCGGCGGTGCTCGAGGAGATCGCCTCGCGCAGCGAGGTCTGGGTGACGACGAGCGACGCGATCGCCGAGCACTACATCGCGAGCGATCACCACCGCGAGCTGGCCGAGCGCGGATGAGCGACGCAGCGCAGCTCGCCGCGGCCGCCTACGACGAGCTCGCCGTGATGATGCGCGAGCGCGGCTTCGCGCGCCGCGTCGGCTTCGGCGAGCGGCCGGCGGTCGTGGTCGTCGACCTGATCAAGGCCTTCACCGACCCGCGCTTTCAGACCGCGGTCGACGATCGGGTGATGATGTCGGCGACGCGCGAGCTGCTCGACGGCGCCCGCGCCGCGGGCGCGGCGACCGTGCTGGTCGGCTCGAGCTATGAGCCGGGCCGCCGCGACGCCGGGGTGTGGGAGCGCAAGCTGTCCCACGACGGGATGGACGAGGGGACCGAGGGGGCCGAGTTCGACGAGCGCCTCGGTCAAAGCGCCGTCGACATGGTCGTCTGGAAGAAGTACCCGTCGTGCTTCTTCGGGACCGACCTCGCGAGCCGCCTCGTCGCGCTGCGCATCGACACCGTCATCCTGGCCGGCGCCAGCACGAGCGGCTGCATCCGCGCGAGCGCCGTCGACGCCTGCTCGTCGGGCTTTCGCACGATCGTCGTGCGCGAGGCGGTCGCCGACCGCTCGCCCCTCCCCCACATCGCCAACCTCTTCGACATCGAGATGAAGTACGGCGACGTCGTCGAGCTGTCCGAGGCGCTCGCCTACCTTCAGACGGTGGCCGGCTCGAAGCCGTAGAACTCCGCGGCGTTGGAGTCGAGCACGGCTTCGCGGGCCTCCTCGCCGAGCAACGCATAGGTGGCTTGCGCGCTCGGCCCGTGCTCGTGCGGGAAGTCGCTTGCGTGCATCAGCAGGTCGGTGCCGACCATGTCGAGCAGCTCGCGCGTGGAGGACTCGTTGCCGACCGGCAGGTGCGCCGGCGCGGTGCTCGCGCGGAAATGGCGGCGCACGTAGCCCGACGGGCGCTCCTTGACCCACGGGACCTCACGCCAGACGCCCTTCCAGTCCTTGTCGAAGCGCCACAACAACGAGGGAAGCCAGGCGAAGCCGCACTCCAGCAGCGCGACGCGAAGCTCGGGCGTGGAGTCGAACACGCCCTCGCTGACGAGGCTCAGGACGTGGGTCTGGGCGATCACCTGGTTGGCCAGGTAGTCCTCGATGTAGGAGAGCGTGTAGCCCGTCGTCGTCGGCGAGTGGCCGGCGCGACCCCAGGCGTGTAGGCCGACCGCCAGGCCGTTCGCCGCGGCCGCGGCGTAGAGGCGGTGGAAACGGCGGTTGCCGTAGGGAGCGTCGGCGCGGATCGGCAGCAGCACCTGCACGAAGCGCGGGTCGCCGCCGAGCCGCTCGATCTCCTTGATCGCGTCGTCGGTGTCGACGGTCGAGACGACGATGCTCGCCCGCAGGCGATCGTCGCGCTCGAGGAACTCGGCGAGCAGCCAGTCGTTGAGCGCCGTTGCGAGCGCCGCCTGGTAGTGGGGATTGCGATGCGCCTCGCACAGCGTCAGGCAGTTGAGGATCACGTGGCGCGGGGCGAACGGCTCGAGCACCTGCTCGCGCAGCGCGTCGTAGGTGGCCGGCGCCGCACCGCCCGTCGTCGGCGCGTTCGGCGGGTAGGCGCTGGCCATGCCGAGCAGGCGGATCCCCGCTGTCGTCGTGTACTCGCGCCAGTACTCCGACAGGTACGGCGCAAGCGCCTCGAGCGTCGCCGGGGCGCAGTGGACGTCGCAGTCGATCACTCGGTGGCGGCGAGCGGGAGGCCGTAGAGATCCACCGCGTTGCCGGCGAGGATCTTGTGGCGCAGCTCGGCGCCGAGCGAGCGCGGCAGCGCCTGCGTCGGCGAGTCGAAGTCCCAGTGCGGGTAGTCGGTCGCGAACAGCAGCCGGTCCTCGAGGCCGGCGTGGGCGATCATCTGCGCGAACTCCTCCGGCGTGTCGGGCTCCTCGATCGGCTGTGTCGTGAACCAGACGTGCTCGCGGACGATCTCAGACGGCCGGCGGTCGATCGGCGGCGAGTCCTCCTTCAGCTGCTCCCAGGCGCTGTCGAGCGACCACGTCAGCGGCACCGCCCACGCGACGCCGGCCTCGGTGAGGACCAGACGCATGTCCGGGAACTGGGCGAAGGTGCCCTCGCAGATGAAGTTGGCCAGCTGCGACTGCATGCGCAACGAGTTGGCGACGTGCTCCTCGAGGTAGTAGGACGGCCAGCCGGTGTCGAGGTGTGGCCAGTAGCCGGCGGTGTGCACGGCAACCGGCAGGCCATGGCCGGTGGCCGCCTCGTAGATCGGCCAGTACTTGCGGCTGCCGAGCGGATCCTCGGCGCTGTCGGGGAAGATCAGCTGAACCCAACGCGGGTCGCCGGCGCAGCGCTCGATCTCCTTGACGGCCAGATCGGGGTACTCGTAGGGGACCACGAGCGCGCCGAGCAGCCGCGGCTCCTCGTCCATCCACTCCGCCATCCAGTCGTTGAGCGCGCGCGCCATCTCGGCGGCGAGCTCGGGATCCTCGTGGCAGTTGAGCAGGCCGAGCGAGTTGAGGATGCCGTAGTCGATGTCGTACTCGTCGAGCAGCTGGGTCTGGAGCAGCCCGAGCTCGGAGCCCGGGAAGCCGCCGGGCCCCTCCGGCCAGGAGTCGAGCCGGAAGCCGGCGTTGGCGGTCCGCGGGTAGAACTCGGTGATCATCGGCGTGCGCCGGCCGAAGCGGTCCAGATGGCGGCGCCAGCGCTCCGAGAGGCGCTTCTGGAGCTCGGGCATCGTGAGCGTCGGATGGATGTCGCAGTCGACGAGCGAGACCTGACGCGGGGTCTCTGCCTCGGTCTGCGAAGTGGCTTGCGTCACCGACATCGATTCGAACCTCCTGGCGGTCAGGCCTCCAGCACAACGTATTGCTCGGACACCGTTACCGAGTATGTCTCGACGACGTACGGGCCTTCGACGAGCTCGCTGCCTGATTCGACCGATACACCATAGCTCTTGACGCGGGGGTCGCCGGGCGAATAGGACTGCCCGGTCGCCACGTCGTACTGCCAGCCGTGCCAGGGGCAGACGAGCAGCGGGGGCCCGCCGGCCAGCTCGAACTCGCCCGGCTGCGCCGACACGATCCGCGAGAACACGCGCCCGATGCACAGCGGCGCGCCCTGATGCGGGCAGCGGTTGCGCACCGCATAGAAGCTGTCGCCGACGCGAAAGACGCCGATCTCGCGTCCTCCGACGCGGACCAGCTTGCGGGTGTCGGGCGGGAAGTCCTCGAGCGGCGCGACGACGACCTTCATCGACCCGACAGGGTATCCGGCTCGCCGCCCAGCGATTCAGCCGCCTCGGCGACGCTCGCATAGACCGTGAGCGAGGCGTCGACGCCCATCACCGACAGCAGCCGCCGGATCGGCGAACCCTCGGCGACGACGAGCAGCAGCGCCTGGCGGCGGTTGCGCAGCCGCTCGGCGAGCTTGAGCAGCATGTCGATGCCGGCGCTGTCGAGGTAGCGCGTCGCCGACAGGTCGAGCAGCAGGCAAGGCGCGTCATGGGTCACCGCGCCGGCGAGCTGCTCGCCGACGGCCGCCGCGTTTGCGGCGTCGACGTCGACGGGCATCTGCGCGACCGGCAGGCCGTTGCGCGAGGTCACGGCCGGCAGCGTCACTTCCGAGTCGCCCTCAGCGTCACCGAGGTTCCGGGATCGCCGCGCTCGATGATCACCTCGTCCATCAGCGCCTTCATCAGCACGAGGCCGCGCCCGCGATCGGTTCGCCGCTCCGGACGCCAGGCGCCGCGATCGGACACGACGACTTCGACGGCGTCCTCCGTGACGCGCCCGTCGAGGGCGAACGAGGCGTCGCGGGGACCGTAGGCGTGTTCGATCGCGTTCGCCGCAGCCTCAGAGCATGCGAGCGTGATGTCGAAGCGCTGCGGGTCCTCGACGCCGGACTGCGTCAGCCAGCGCGCGACGATCCGGCGCAGCGAAGCGAGATGTGCGGGGTCGGCCTCGGTCGTCACGTGCAGGCGCTCGCCGAGCGCGTAGGACTCGACGGTCAGAATCGCGACGTCGTCCTCGACCCCGCCGTCGGCCCCGAGGTCGCGGAACGCGCGGTCGGCGAGCGAAAGGTGCGGCGCGGTGCCGAGGTCCGCCGCGAGCAGGCGCGCAAGCCCCGCGTCGATCGACTCCCCGCGGCGCTCGATCAGCCCGTCGGTGTAGAGCAGCAGCGCGCTCCCGAGCGCGAAGTCGACGGACTCCGCCGCATAGCCCGAGGAGATCTTGCTGCCGAGCGGCGGGCCGCTCGCCGCCGCCACGAGCTCGCGGCCACCGTCGGGACGGACCAGCAGCGCCGGCGGGTGACCGGCGCTCACGGCCTCGAGCGCGTCGGTCTCGAGGTCGAGCGCGAAGATCGCCAGGCTGACGCTGCGGCGCCGACCGGAGCCGAGGATCAGGGCGTTGAGAAGCGCCATGACGTCCGCGAGCGAGTGTCGCTCGAGCGCGTAGGCGCGCAGCGCCGTGCGAGCCTCCGCCATCACCGCCGCCGCGCCGATCCCGCGTCCAGCCACGTCGCCGATGACGAACGCGACGCGGCCGTCGGGAAGCGTGAAGACGTCATACCAGTCGCCGCCGACGCCGGTCCCCGGTGAGGAGAGGTATTTCGCGCTGATCGCAAATCCCGGAATCAGCGGCAGGATGTCCGGCAGGAGGTGGCGCTGCAGCACCTCCGTCATCGCCCGCTGCTCGGAGAGCTGGGCGTTGTCGATCGCCAGCGCGGCGCGGTCGGCGGCCGCCTGCAGCAGGCGCTGGTCTGACTCGCCGAAGGTCCGGCGTTTGAGCGTTCCGACGTGCAGGACGCCGATCACGCGCCCCTCGACGACGAGCGGCACCCCGAGCAGCGAGCGGATCCCCTTCTGGCGCAGGATCGGGTTGAAGACGTCGGCGTGGTCCACGTCCTCGATGGAGATCGGCCGCGCCTGCGCCGCGACGCGCCCGGCAAAGCCACGGCCGAGCGGAATCTGCACGCCCTCGCGAACCTCCTCCTCGATGCCGCGCGCCGCGCGCGCGAGGAGCACGTGGCGCTCGCGGTCGACCAGCAGGATCGCCGCGGTGTCAGCGCCGAGCGCGCCGCGGATCCGCTCGAGCAGCTCGCCGAGCAGGTCCTCGAGGCTGAGGTAGGCGAGCGCGGAGTCGGTGATGTCTCCGAGCGCTTCCGCGGCGGCGTGATCGCCCAGCTCGCGCAATTGGTAGTCGGTCATCGTGGTCAGGCCCCGCCTGCTCCTCCGGCCGCCATAGGCTACAGCCGGTTCGGTGCAGCTCCCAAACCGCCTGCGCTTGCCTTTAGCTGGGCGTGCGACGCTTTCGACCGCGGCTGAGGAGGGCAGCTCGAGGAATGACACAGACGCAACGCGGAGCGGCGCCGAGGCGCCCCTGGCAGCGACCGGCGATGGCAGTGGCCGCGACGTTCGTCGCGGCCGCGCTCGCGGTCGTCATCGCGATCGCGATCGGTCCCGCCCGGAGCCCTGAAAGCGCCCAGCAGACGGCGCTTGACACCAATCCCAACCTCGATCCGGGGACGCCGCTGCACGGGCCCGCTCCGAACTTCACGCTCACCGATCAGTTCGGCGGCTCGCGTTCGCTGCGCGCGCTGCGCGGCCACGTCGTGATCCTCGCCTTCAACGACTCCCAGTGCACGACCGTCTGCCCGCTCACGACGACAGCGATGGTCGAGGCCAAGGGCCTGCTCGGGACCGCCGGCGACGGCGTCGATCTCGTCGGGATCGACGCCAACCCGCGCGCGACGGCCGTGCGCGACGTGCGCTCCTACTCGCAGGTCCACGGGATGCTCCACCAGTGGGAGTTCCTGACCGGCTCGCTCGCGCAGCTGCGCCGAGTCTGGGCCGCCTACCACATCGAGGTTGCGATCCAGGCGGGCCAGATCGACCACACCGCGGCTCTGTACGTGATCGACAGCCACGGGAGATTTGCCCAGATCTACGTCACGGCGATGGCCTACTCGAGCGTCGACCAGCAGGCCCAGATCCTCGCCCGCGAGGTGTCAACGCTGTTGCCCGGCCATCCCCGAGCCCGCTCCGCCCTCTCCTACCAGCGCATCCCCCCGATCGACCCCACGACCAGGGTGGCGCTTCCGCGCCCGGGCGGCGGGAGGCTGGCGATCGGGCCGGGCCACGGGGCGCGCCTGTACCTGTTCTTCGCCACCTGGCTGAGGGAGACGACCGGCCTCGGCACGCAGCTCGAGCGGCTGCGTGACTACGCCGCGCTCGCGCCCCACAGCGGTCTCGCGCCGCTGACCGCGATCGACGAGGGCAGCGTCGAGCCCTCGCCCGCCGCGCTTCGGCGGTTCCTCGCGACGCTGGCGCAACCGCTGCGCTATCCCCTGGCCGTCGACCGCACGGGCCGCGTCGCCGACGGCTACGGTGTCCTGGACCAGCCGTGGTTCGTGCTCGTGTCGGCAGGCGGGCGCACCCTCTGGTATTGGGACGTCTCGACGCAGGGCTGGCTCACCACGGGCGAGCTGGCCCAGCACGTCAGCTCCGCCCTGCGCGCGCCGGTCAAGATCAGGATCCCGACCGCGCTCCAGGCGCCGCGGGTCCTCGCCGGCTCCCCGCCGGCGCTGGCCGCCATCCACAGCCAGGCGGGCCGGCTGCTCGGCTCAAGCGGCGCGCTCGCCGCGCGCCTGCGAGCGCTGCGCGGATATCCGGTCGTGCTCAACGTCTGGGCCTCGTGGTGCAGCGGCTGCCAGGCCGAGTACCCCTACTTCGCCTCCGCGTCGGTGCGCTACGGGCGCCAGGTCGCGTTCGTCGGCGTCGACACCAACGAGGCCGCGCCGAGCTATGGGCGAAGCTATCTGGCGAGCCACCCCCTGAGCTACCCGAGCTATCAGGGCAGCACGGCGGCCGTGACGGCGCTGACCGGGGCGCCGATCGTCTACCTCCCGACGACGATCTTCATCGACCGCGCCGGGAAGGTCGTCTGCCGCGCACGCCTCGGCTACGACTCCGAGGGGGCCCTCGACGGCGACATCCAGAGCTGCGCGTTGTGAGCGGGCGAAGGTCCGGCATCGATCGGCGCACGTTCCTGCGGCGGGGCATCGCGGCCGGAGCGCTCGCCGGGACCGGGGCGGCGGTCTGGGCGGCGACCGAGAGCGGCGGCCCGCACCCCGCGACTCCGCCGAACATCCTCGTGATCATCGTCGACCAGATGCGATTTCCGCAGTGGTACGCGCCGATGAACGAGCTGCCGAACATCGCCGCGATCCGGCGCGGCGCGGTCTCCTTCGAGCGCCATTACACCGCTTCCAACGACTGCACCCCGTCGCGCGCCGCGCTCCTCACGGGTCTCTACACCCACCAGACGGGCTGCATGATCACGGGCTCGAGCACGCTCGATCCGGGCTTCCCGACCTGGGGCCGGATGCTGCGCGAGCAGGGCTACTCGACGTGGTGGTACGGCAAGTGGCACCTGAGCCACGGCGACCGTCACTGGAACGCGACGAACGGCTCGCGCGACCTCGACCGCTACGGATTCGGCGGCGGAACGTTCCCCTCGCCCGACGGCGCGCCGGGCCAGGGCTCGAGGCGCGACCCGCAGATCGTGCGCGAGTTCGCCGACTGGTTCGCCGAGGAGGGCGCCAACGAACCGTGGTGCACGACGGTGTCGCTCGTCAATCCCCACGACATCTCGTGGTGGTACGTGTGGACCGACCGGATCCACGGCGAGCGCGTCGCGGCGCCGACGGTCGCGGGCATGCCGCCGAACTTCGAGACGCCCGAGCTGCTCCTCGCGCGTCGCAAGCCGCGCCTTCAACGCTCGCTGCAGGAGACCTCGGCCAGCGGGTTCGGTCCGGTTCCCTTCTCGGGCCGCCGCGCCAGGCAGCTCTGGCTCGACTTCGCGAACCTCTACGTGAAGCTCCAGCGCGAGGTCGATCGCCAGATCGGCCACGTCATGGCGACGCTCCACTCAAACCCCGCCGTCGCGGCGAACACGGTCGTCGTGTTCACCTCTGACCACGGCGAGTACGGCGCCTCGCACGGCCTTCGCGGCAAGGGGGCCGCGGTCTACGAGGAGGGGATCCGTGTGCCGTTGCTGGTCAAGGACCCGCGCGGCATCCTGACCCGCTCGCCGGGGGTCCCGCGCACCCAGCTCACCTCGAGCGTCGACGTGGCGCCCCTGCTGCTGACGATCGCCGCGGGCGATGCCGCCTGGCGGCGCGACGGCCACTACGTCCACATCGCCGAGCGCCTCGATCTGACAAGGCTGCTTCGCGATCCGCGCGCCCGCGGCCGCGACCAGGTCCTGCATGCGACGGACGAGATCGTGACCGAGTTCGCCGTCGACCTCTACGACGCGCCGCTGCACATCGTCAGCGTGCGCACCGCTCGGGCCAAGTACGCCGTGTACTCGAACTGGGCTCCCGGCGGCCTCGAGCCGCTCTCGCTCGATCAGGACAGCGAGCTCTACGACTACTCGACGGCCGCGGGGCGCCTCGAGGTCGACAACACCGCCGGGCGCAGCCCGCTCGAGGGCTCGCTGCGCGCGGCGCTTGAAACGGCGGTGTCCAGCGAGCTCGCCGGCCCCCTGCCCGCGCACCTCGAGGCCGCCAGGACGCGCGGCTTCCACGACTACTTCCGCACGGCCAAGCGCGACGCCGTGTTCGCGGCGGTGCGCCGGCGCCAGCGCGCGCGGCAGCTGCTCCGCCACCTCGAGCTGCCCCCGATCCTCTAGCGGCGGCGGCGGCGCGCGCTACATGTGGCGCCTGAACGCGAACAGCGGGCGCTGGCTCGCGGCCGGGTCGGCGCCGAACGCGTCGTCCGTCAGCGGGCTGACGAGAAAACTCGCTGTAGCCCGCCACGTCGCCGAGGTCGGCCCCGGCCGTCAGATCGCGGAAGGCCATCGACCAGCCGTCGAGCTCGCGCCGCTCGGGCTCCCCCCCGATCGGCACGAGCATGCCGCGGTGGCGAGGATCGCGCTCGAGCCGCGCGGTGAGGTCCTCGACCCCCGTGCGCGGGCCCTCGACGGCCTGCATGAAGTCGCCTCCCCGTGAAGGAGCATGCCGGTGATCTCGTCCCGCTCGCTGGCCGTGCGACCGGCCCAGAGGAGCTCCGTCAGCTCGAGCGTCGAAAACAGCTTCGTGGCGGAGCTGACGTATGTCACGCGACCGAGCATGACGCCGCCCGGCATACGACGCGACGGCGACCGCTCGCGGAGGTGAGTCGGCGGAGCCGACGCGTACCATCCCGAGCTCCGATGGGCGAGAGCACGACCGCAGCAGCACCAACACCGCGACGTCGCGCGCGCCTTGGTGCCCTCGTCCTGATCGCGATCCTCGCGGTGGGCGTCGCGTCCGCACGCGCCGCACCCCGCACGGTCACGCGCGCCAGGGCCCCGGCGATCGCGGCCGCGCTCGACCTGCGCCCCGGCGACCTCCCGGCGCTACGAATCGCGGCCAACCCGATCACCGCCCGCGAGCGGGCGCTCGACCGGGAGTTCGCCGGGTGCGTCGGCGGCGTCGCGAACAGCCGCGCCTACGCGGCCGCGCAGTCGCCCGAGTTCAGCTCGAGTCGCGGGGCGGCCGTGACGATCGACTCGACGACCGAGATCATGCCCTCCGCCGCTCTCGTCCGCCGCGATCTGTCGGCGATGACGGGGCCGAGGGGCATCCCGTGCCTGCAACGCCAGCTCCGTGGCGTCCTCTCGACGGGGCTCGCGCGCGGCGACAGCCTCCAGATCAGCGCCGCGCGGCTGCCGGGGATCGTCGCCGGCGGCGACGGAACGTTCCTGCTGCGCTTCACCGCCACCGTCGGAGTGCGCCAGGGGGCCTCGATCGTGACCGTGCCGATCTACTACGACTCGATCGGGATCGCGTACGGGCAGGCCGAGATCGGCCTGCAGCTGCTCTCGACCGAGGCGCCGCCCTCGCCGCGTCTCGAACAGCGCCTCGCGCTCACCCTGCTCGAGCGCGCACGGGCGGCGATCGGCTAGAGCCGCGGCGGGAGCAGGAAGTCCATCGTCCTCCACACCGGCCGAAAGCCCATCCGTTCGTAGAGGTCCTTGGCGCGGTCCTCGTCGTCGGCGCAGATATACAGCTCGGCGAGCTCCTGCGCCTCGGCGATCGCCGTCGCGAGCAGGGCTGCGCCGAGGCCGCCCCCGCGGCGGTCGCGGCGCACGAACGCCTGCGCGATCTCGCCGGACGAGCCGATCCGTTCGAGCTGCACGAACCCGACCGGTTCGCCGTCCTCAATGGCGGCGAACACCCGGGCGCCGCGAAAGCGCTCGGCAACCGCCAGCGCGTCGTCGAGAAAGGCGCCGAACGACAGACCGTCGGCGTTCTCGAACTCCTCGTGATGCCAGGCGAAGCGAAGCTCGTGCACGGCGTCGATCCGGACCTCGGCGATCTCGACGGCACCGGGCGCGCGCGTGGCGGCGCCCTGGTGGCGAAGCCAGACGAGGCGCATCGCCATCCAGCCGGCCGCCTTGAACTCCGCTCGAAGCGGCTCCGCGTTCTCGAGATGGTCGAAGGAGATCCGCCGGTGGGCGAGCCCCTCCAGCGCGCGGTCGGCGACCGCGCGAACCTCCTCGCCGCCGACCGGTGCGGTGTCCTCGACGAGCACGCAGTTGAGGTCCCAGTAGGTCGGGTAGCGCGTCGCGCGCAGGATCCGGCCGTGCTCCCAAGGCTCGACGACGTCGCAGACGGCGGCGAGGTTGGCGTCGCGCCAGGCGCGCGCCGAGGCGGCATCTTGGGGGTGCGAGGCCTCGATGACGGTCGCGATCAAAGCAGATCGGCGGCGCGTCGAGGCTAGTCTGTCGTCGATGGGCGAGCGTCCGTTCGGAACATGGCCGTCGCAGCTGAGCGCTGCCGCGGTGGCGAGCGGCGCGGGGCGCTCCTTCGGCGGCGTCTCACTCGACGCCGCCGGCGCGCTGCGCTGGCTCGAGTATCGCGCCGATGAGGGCGGGCGCGGCGTGATCGTCGAGGACTCCCCCGACGGAGCGGTCGATCTCACGCCGGCGGACTTCAACGTCCGCACCCGCGTCCACGAGATGGGCGGCGCCGCGTGCTGGTTCGCCGGCGCGCTCGCCTTCTGCTCGAGCTTCGCCGACGGGCGGCTCCACGTCCAGGCCGGTCGAGGCGCCGCCCCGCTGCCGATCACGCCCGTCCCCGAACGCCCGCACGCGCTGCGCTACGCCGACGGTGTGACGACGGATTCCGGAGTCGTAGTGTGCGTGCGCGAGCTGCACGACGCGCGCGGTGTCACGAACGAGCTCGTCGCGATCCCGGCCGACGGGTCCGAGGCCCCGCGGGTCCTCACCGCCGGCAGCGACTTCGTGTCGAGCCCGCGGATCGACGCCACCGGCCGGCAGATCGCGTGGCTGGCGTGGAGCTTTCCGCAGATGCCGTGGGACGGAACGGAGCTGTGGGCGGGGACGCTCGCCGCCGACGGCACGATCGCCGATGCGACGCTGCTCGCCGGCGGTCCACGCGAGTCGATCTTCCAGCCGCAATGGGACGAGCAGGGCGGGCTCTGCTTCTGCAGCGACCGCTCCGGCTGGTGGAACGTCGAGCGGATCACCGCGGGCGGAGAGCGCGAGGAGCTGACCGAGCTGCGCGACGCCGAGGTCGGTCATCCCGCCTGGCTGCTCGGCATGCGCCGCTACGCCCTGCTCGGCGACGGGCGGATCGCGTGCGTCGTCACGCGCCGCGCCAGCGAGTCGCTGTGGATGCGCTCCGTCGACGGCGCGCTCGACCCGGTCGTCGGCGAGTGGACGAGCTTCGACCCCAACACGCTCGACGCGTGCGAGGGAACGGTCGCCTTCGCCGCCGCCTCTCCGGCGACGGCCTTGACGCTGCTGGAGCTCGACGCCGACAGTGGCCTCGTGCGCGCGGTCCGCGACACGCTCGATCGCACGCTCGCAACCGACAGCGTCTCGAAACCCCGCGCGATCGAGTTCGAGACCCGCGACGGCGCGCGGGCGCACGCGTTCTACTACCCGCCGCGCGGCGGGCAGGCGCCGGCCGGCGAGCGGCCCCCGCTGCGTGTGATCTGCCACGGCGGCCCCACCGCGCACTCCGCCCCGCGCTTCGACCTCCGCGTTCAGTACTTCACCCAGCGCGGTATCGGCGTCCTGGACGTCAACTACCGCGGCTCGAGCGGTTTCGGCCGCGAGTACCGCCGCGCGCTCGATGGACGGTGGGGCGAGATCGACTGGCCCGATTGCGTCGACGCGGCGCGCCACCTCGCCGCCCTGGGCGAGGCCGACGCGGCGCGCACGTGGGTGGAGGGCGGAAGCGCCGGGGGCTACGTCGTGATGTGCTCGATGACGTTCGAGCCCGACGCCTTCGCCGCCGGCGTCAGCCTGTTCGGCGTCGCCGACGCCGAGGCGCTCGCGCGCGACACGCACAAATTCGAATCGCGCTACCTCGACTCGCTCGTCGGCCCTTACCCCGAGCGCGCGGACCTCTACCGCGCGCGCTCGCCGGTGAACTTCCCCGACTCGCTCGCCCGCCCGATGCTCCTCCTGCAGGGACTCGACGACGAGATCGTGCCGCCGAGCCAGTCGGAGGCGATGGCGGCGGTCCTCGCGCGCAAGGGAATCCCGCACGCCTACCTCGCCTTCGAGGGCGAGGGGCACGGCTTTCGCGCCGCCGCGACGATCACCCGCGCGCTGGAGGCCGAGCTGTACTTCGTCGCCCGCGTGTTCGGCTTCGAGCCCGCCGACGAGATCGAGCCGTTCCCGATTCACGGCCTGGCCGGCTGAGGGCTCAGTGTCCGCGCGGCGCTCGCGCGGCCGGAGCGCGCCGCCAGAGGTGCGGTAAACCACTGACGCCCAGTGCGTGAGCGCGCACGATGCCGGAAGGCCGACCAGCGCATACCTTCGCGCCCATGCTTCTTGCGGCGCTGGTGAACCTCAATCGCCCCGCTAGCTACGTTCATTCCGGCTTCTTCTCGATGTCGGTCTCGAACGTGGTCGTGATCGGCCTGATGATCGTCGTGTTCGCCGCGGCGATCGCCGTTCCGTTCCGCCGCCATCGGGGTGACGACCGATGAGCGCCCATGGTTCCGCGCGCAGATCGTGGACCGCCCGCGTTCGCGACGCCGGCGTTCGCGCGATGCCTCCCGAGCGCCTCCTACCCGACGAGCAGCCCGCCTACATGTCCTCCTGGATCTACGTCTTCGGCGTCCTGACGATCGCGTCGCTCGTGGTGATCATCGGCTCGGGCGTGATCCTCGGGCTCAAGGGGCCGGCCTGGTGGCACTTCACGGGCGTCGGCCACTTCTTCAACAGCGTTCATCTGTGGGCCGTCGAGCTGTTCTTCTTCTTCATGGTCATCCACCTGTGGGGCAAGTTCTTCATGGCGGCCTGGCGCGGCGGACGCGCCCGCACATGGGCCAGCGGCGCGATCGCCTTCCTCGTCGCGATCCCGTGCGCGTTCACCGGCTACCTCTCCCAGCAGAACTTCGACTCGCAGTGGATCGCCACCCAGGCCAAGGACGGCATCAACTCGACGGGGATCGGAGCCTTCTTCAACGTCCTCAACTTCGGGCAGATGTACACCTACCACGTGTTGCTCCTGCCGGTGCTCGTGGTGGCGCTGGTGGTCGCGCACATCCTGCTGGTGCGCCGCCACGGCATCGTTCCGCCGCTGCCGCTGCCGGAGCTGCGGGAGTCGCGTTCGTGAAACGCCGCCGCGTTTCGAACCGCGAGCTCAACGAGCTCGCCCGCACCTACGACGGACCGTACAGGCCATACGACATCGTCAAGGAGCTGTGCGTGGCGCTGGCGGTCGTGACCGTCCTCGCGCTGGCGCTGTCGATCGTCTTCTCCTCGCCCGACGATCCGCCGAGCACGATCACGGCGTGGTCGCGTCAGATGCCGGTGGACTTCGAGACGACGGCCGTCAGCGAGCTCGACGGCTCGAGCGCCACCGCCGGCTACGGACCGCCCTACAACCACGCCGGGCCCGGCCAGCACGCGGCGTTCATCCACCTTCAGCAGTGGCTGGGCGTCAGCCACCCGATCAACACGCCGCTCGACTACGTGTATCAGCCGCTGGCCAGCGTCCCCAACGATCCGGCGCTGCGCTCGGCGGTCGCCGCCTATCGCGCCGCCCCGGCGAAGACCCAGAGCGCCTGGACGACGGCGTATACGGGCGCACTCGGCAAGGCGGGCGTCGGTCCCGGCGACAGCGTCCACGTCGCCCCCGGCAACTACGGGCCGGTGACGGTGATGATGGGCGCGCTGCTGTCGCTCGCCCAGAGCGGAGGGCTCGACGGCGACCTGCTGACCTCGAGCCACTTCTTCCAAACCGACTACACCAAGCCGCTCCTGTTCATGGCCGATGGCGGCCCGCTCGCGGCGCGCGCGCAGAGCCAGCATCTGCTCGGCACGCAGTGGGGCATGATGAACGAGACCGGGAGCTACCCCGGCCAGGTCTGGCTCTGGCTCTACACGTTCTGGTACCAGGTCGAGCCGTTCTCCTCCTCGGCCAACGCCGACCTGCTCGTCTTCCTCGTGATGGGCTTCCTGAGCCTCTGCCTCGTGGCGATCCCGTTCATCCCGGGCGTCCGGGACATCCCGCGCTGGATCCCCCTGTACCGCTACATCTGGCGCGACCACTATCGCGCGCAGCGCCGTGCAGCCGCGCCGGACGCCGCCCGGCGCTAGACGCCGACAAGCCGGTGGTCGAGCGCGTATCGGACGAGCTCGCTGCGCGATGACAGCAGCAGCTTCCGCGAGATGTCGCCGCGATGCGTCTCGACGGTCCGCACCGACATGAACAGCTGCTGCGCGATCTCGGTGTTGGTGTGGCCGAGCGCGATCAGGCGGAGCACGTCGACCTCGCGCTCGGAGAGGTTGTCGGGCGGCCCGGGTGGCGGCTCGGCGGCGAGGCGCGCGCCGAGGCGGGGGTTGAGGTAGCTCTGTCCGGCGGCCGCCATGCGCACGGCCTTGCCGAGCTCGCCGGCGGCGGCCTGCTTGAGGACGTGGCCGAGCGCGCCGGCGGCGATCGCCTCGCGCGCGTGGGCGGGCTCCGGCTGGATCGTCAGCACGACGACCTGCGTGGCGGGGAACTCCTCGCGCAGCTCCGGGATCGCCTCGAGGCTCGAGCCGCCGGGCATGTTCAGGTCGAGCACGAGCACGTCGGGATGCATGCCGCGCACGAGGCGGCGCGCCTCATCGACGTCGCCCGCCTCGGCGGCCACCTCGAAGCCCTCCTCGTCCTCGAGCAGCAGGCGCAGCCCGCGGCGCACGACGGGGTGGGCGTCGGCGAGCACGATCCGGATCGATCCGCTGCCCGCCCGCTTCGCCTCGGCGCCGACCATGTGCCGAAAGGTACAGCGAGTTCGGCCGCGAGCAACCGGCGCTAGACGGACGTGCGTCGCGGCGGCCGGACGTCCGCCGGCTCGATCTCGAGCAGCTCGCCAGAGCCGTGCTCGACCTGGAGCGTCGTGTGCTCGATCGCGAAGCGCTCGCGCAGCAGCTGCGCGAGGTCGAGCCGCGCCGCATGGCAGTCGACGTCGCGGCGAACGAGCACGTGCGCCGAGAGCGCCGGGAAGCCCGAGCCGACCTCCCACACGTGGAGGTCGTGGATCTCGACGATCCCCGGGCGAACGGCCAGCGCGTGGCCGATCGTGTCGACGTCGAGTCCCTCGGGAGCGGCCTCAAGGAACACGCGCCCGGAGGCGCGCAGCAGCCAGAAGGCGCTGTTCAGCATCAGCCCCGCGACGATCAGCGAGGCGATCGGGTCGGCGCGCTCGAAGCCGCTCGCCAGGATCACCGCGGCGGCCGCGGCGGTGCCGATGAACGCGTAGAGGTCGGTCAGGATGTGGCGGTAGCTTCCCTCGAGGTTGAGGCTGCGCCGGCCCGACCCGGCCAGCGTGAGCGTCGCGGCGAGGTTGACCGCCACGCCGACGAGGGCGATCGCGAGCATCAGGGCGCCCTGCACGTGCGCCGGGGAGACGAGGCGGCGAATCGCCTCGTAGACGACGAACGCCGCGAGCACCAGCAGCGTCACGCCGTTGGCCTGCGCCGCGAGGACCTCGACGCGACCGAGCCCGTAGGTCATCGAGCCGCCCGCCGGCCGGCGCGCGAGCCGCGCCGCCATCAGCGAGAGCCCCAGCGCGGCGGCGTCGGTCAGCATGTGCGCCGCGTCGGAGAGGAGCGCCAGCGAGTGCGCGATCACGCCGCTTGCCACCTCCGCCGCCATGAAGGCAACGATCAGGCAGAGCGCCGCGGTGAGGCGCCGGTCGTCCGCGCTGTGGTGGTGCTGATGCGGTCCGTGGGGGTGCGGCGCCATCGCCGGACACGCTAGCTCGCGGCGCGGACCGCCGCCTGACCTAGACCATGCCTTGAGCAGATTCTTGGAATGCCATAAAATACTCTTGTTGTGGCCGAACTTCCGCGCTCACCGGCGATCGACGACTACGCGAAGGCGATCTTCGCGCTGCAGTCGCGGGCCGACGAGCCGGTGTCGACGAGCGCGCTCGCCGAGCGGCTCGGCATAACCCCCGGTTCGGTCTCGGCGATGCTGCGCAAGCTCGACGACCTGGGCCTCGTCACGCACGAGCCCTACCGCGGCGTCCGCCTGACGCCGGCCGGGCGGCGCCTGGCGCTCGAGGTCATCCGCCACCACCGGCTGCTCGAGCGCTACCTCGCCGACGCGCTCGGGATGCCGTGGGATCGCGTCCACGACGAGGCCGAGGTTCTCGAGCACGTCCTTTCCGACGAGCTCGAGGAGCTGATCGCGACCAAGCTCGGCAATCCGTCGATGGACCCCCACGGCGACCCGATCCCGAGCGCCGACCTCGAGCTCGACGAGCCGGCGACCCGCAGCATGGACAGCCTCGACGCCGGCGATCGTGGCGTCTTCGTGCGCGTCTCCGACTCGGATCCGGAGATGCTCCGTTACCTGGCGAGCTGCGGGATCTCGCCCGGCGATCGCTTCGAGGTCCGCGACCACCAGCCGTTCGGCGGCCCGCTGTTCGTCGACTTCGGCGGACACCAGCACGCCATCGGCGGCCGTCTTGCCGACGCGATGCGCGTCGCCGTGGACGGAGGAGCCTGAGCCGTGCCTGCCGGCGTGTCGGCGCCAGTCGCGCTCCCCCCGATCACCGAGCAGGACGCCGCGCGCTCCGCCGATCGCTCGCGCGTCCACGAGGCGCGCCGCAGCGGCCGCCGCTGGTCGCTTCTGTGGCTTCTCGTCGGGCCGGGGATCCTCGCGATGCTCGGCGAGAACGACGGACCGAGCATGCTCGCCTACGCCTCAGACGGCGCCCAGTACGGGCTGGGCGTGTTCGTCCCGCTCGTGCCGGCGCTGTTCGCGCTGGCCTTCGTGGTCCAGGAGATGGCGATGCGCGTTGGCGCCGTCACCCACCGCGGCTACGGCGAGCTGGTGCTGCAGCGCTACGGCTCGGCCTGGGGCTGGTTCGCCGCCGCCGATCTGACGCTGACCAACCTGATCACGCTCGTGGCCGAGTTCGTGGCGATCCGCGTCGGCCTCGCCTACTTCGGCCTTGGCTCCGGTGTCGCGGTCGCGCTCGGGCTGGCCGCCGTGCTGTTCACCTTCAGCGGCGGCCGCTACTGGCGCTGGGAGCGGGTCGTCCTCCTCCTCGCCCTCTTCAACGGCCTGTTCCTGCTCGCCGCGCTGCTCGCCTCCCCGCACCTCGGCGCGGCGACCTCGGTCGGCTTCGCGCATCTGCCGGGCAGCTTCAACACGCTGCTGCTGCTGCTCGCCTCGACGATCGGCGCGACCGTGACGCCGTGGATGATCTTCTTCCAGCAGGGCGCCTCGGCCGACAAGGGTATGACGCCGCGCGACATCTCCGAGGGGCGCTGGGACACCGCCGTGGGGGCGGTGCTCGCCGCGCTGTTTGGGCTCGGAGCGCTCGTCGCCGGAGCGGCGCTGCTCGGCCACGGGGGGATCGTCACGTTTTCGCAGGCCGCCTTCCCGACGGCGCTCGGGCACATCGCCGGCGGTGCGGCGGGCACGGTCTTTGCGCTCGGCCTGATCGAGGCCGGCGCGGTGGCGATCCTGACGATCTCGGCGAGCACCGCCTACGCGGCCGCCGAGTGCGTCGGCGTCGCGCACAGCTTCAACACCTCGCCGCGCGAGGCGGTGCTCTTCTACGCCGCCGACTTCGGCGTCGCGGCGCTGGCCGCGCTTGTGATCCTGGTCCCCGGCGCGCCGCTTCTGTCGATCGCGCTCAACGCCAACGTCCTGGCGACGGTGCTGCTTCCTGTCAGCCTCGTCTTCCTCGTCATGCTGGCGAACGATCACGGGCTGATGGGCCGCAACGCCAACCGTCGCTCGACGAACGCGATCGCTTTCGGCGTGATCGCGGTGGTCGGGGCTTGCGGAGCCGCCTACGGCGTCGACTCGTTCCTGCAGGCGATCGGCGTGGTGGGCTCGTGAACGCGCACGAGGAGGAGCTGATCATGCATCTCGAGCGCGACCAGTTCGTGGCCGAGACATCGAGGCCGGTGCCGCGGGCACCGCTCGCGCCGCTCGCTCGCACCGGCATGTGGGCGCTGCGCGTGTTCGCCGTCACCGTCTCGGCGATGGTCATCTACGCCTTCGTCGTCGCACTCCACTAGAGCCCGCCCGCCGCGACGTCTAGGATCCGCGCCCTAGCGTGGCGGTGAAATCGCAGCCCGGCGCGGGCGCCGCCCAGGCCCGGCGCCTGCGCAACGGCCTGATCTCGGTCGCGGTGCTCGCGGCGCTCGTCGCGGGTCTGCTGCTCGCCGTTCCCGGCCTGCACGGAGTGCTCGACGCCGTTGGCGACATGTCGGGCGGCTGGGTCGCCGCGGCGGTCGCCTTCGAGTTCCTCTCATGCGCCGGCTACGTCGTGATCTTCCTGCGCGTGTTCGACCGCGCTCCGCCGGTCTTCGGCGCCCGCGTAGCGCTGAGCGAGATGGCCTTCGGCGCGGCCGTGTCGCTCGGTGGCGCCGGGAGCATCGTCGTCGGCGCGTGGCTTCTTCGCGAGCGTGGGATGGCGACGGCGGAGATCGCCGAGCGATCGGCGGTGCTGTTCCTGCTGACGACCGCGGTCAACGCGCTGACGCTGGCCGCGATCGGGATCGGGGCCGCGATCGGGATCCTGCCGGCGCCGGACAAGCCGCTGCTGACGATCGTCCCGGGCGCGCTCTCGCTGGCGCTGTTCCTGGGGTTCTTCGTGCTGCTGCCGCGGCTCGGCGACCGCGGCGCCAACGCCCGCCAGAGCGGTCGCATCGCCACCGCGCTGCGCGTCACGGCGCGCACGATCCGCGAAACGCGCCGAACGCTCTTCACGCCCGACTGGCGAACGCTCGGCGCGCTCGCCTTCCTGTGGTGCGACATCGCCGTTCTGTGGGCCTGCTTTCACGCGCTCGGCCACGCCCCGCCGCTGGCGGTGATCGTGCTCGCCTACCAGATCGGCTACCTCGCGAATGTCCTGCCGATCCCCGGCAACATCGGAGCGCTGGAGGGCAGCTTCGTCGGCATGCTGGTCCTCTACGGCGCGCGCGCCACGCCCGCGGCGGCGGCGGCGGTCGTCTACCACGCGATCGCGCTGTGGATACCGACGCTGCTGGGGACGATCGCCTTCATCCGCCTGCGCCGCGCGCCGATCGAGGCGCTGGGGCCGCCGCTGCCGCAAATGCCGCGCCGGGGACCGCGCCTTCGGCGCCGAACGCTCAGCTAGGCTCCCTGCTCGAGACGATGCTCCCTCATCCATCCCGCCGGCAGCTAAGAGGACTCGGCGCGGCGGGCCTGACCGCGGCGTTGACGCTGCTCGCCGCGGCCGCCTGCGGAGGAGGATCGCCGACGGCACAGCCGCCCAAGACGATCCGGCTCGCCGACGTCGCGGCGGCGGCCGTCAACCCCGTGACGGTGTCCCCGCTGCCCGGCACCGCCGACGCCTCGCCGACGACCCAGATCAGCTTCCTCGGCGGGGATGGCACAACCGTGACCGACGTGAAGGCGGTGGGCTCGCTGAGCGGCGGCCACGGCGGGCGGATCGCGCCCTACTCGACCGGCACGGGCGAGAGCTTCATCCCCGCTCGGGCGTTCACCGCCGGCGAGCGGGTGACGGTCAGCGCCCGCGTCACCCAGGGCTCGACGAGCGCGACGGTGCACACGAGCTTCAGCGTCGGCTTCGAGGTGGCCGCGTCGCAGGTCGAGTTCCCGAACAACCGCGGCGACGCGGCCGCCGTGCAGCACTACCTCTCGGCGCCCACCCTGACGCCCTCGTCGGTTCGGATCATCACGCCGGCAAAGCCGGGCGCCGCACCCGGCGACTTCTTCCTCGCCCCCTATCAGGGCAGCGGTACGCCGGGCCCGATGATCGTCGACCAGTCCGGGAACCTGATCTGGTTTCACCCCGTCCCGCGCGGGGACGCGGCCACGAACCTCGAGCCGCAGACGTATCAGGGGCGCACGGTCCTGACGTTCTGGCAGGGGCGGATCCTGATGCTCGGCTTCGGGCAGGGCGAGGATCTGATCTACAACACCTCCTACCAGCCGATCGGCCGCGTGCGCGCCGGCAACGGCTACCTGGCCGACCTGCACCAGTTCACGATCACGCCGCAGGGAACGGCCTGGCTCGACGCCTTCGACCCGGTCGAGCTCAACCTCTCGGCCAGCGGCGGCTCGCCGCACGCGGTCGTCAACGACTCGATCGTGCAGGAGGTCGACGTCAAGACCGGGCTGGTGATGTGGGAGTGGCACGCGCTCGGACACATTCCGCTGCGCGACTCCTACTCGCCGATGCCGCACACGACGGTCAACTGGGACTACGTCCACGTCAACTCCATCGACCCCGGGGCGGACGGTCTGCTCCTGTCGGCGCGCAACACCTGGGCCATCTACGACGTCAACATGCACACGGGCGCCTTCATCTGGCGGATCGGCGGCAAGTTCTCGGGCTTCCGTCGCGGGCCGGGCACGTTCTTCTACTGGCAGCACGACGCCCGCTGGCAGCCGGGCGGGCTGGTGTCGCTGTTCGACAACGGATCGAGCCCGCCGAAGGAGAAGCACACGCGCGGCCTGCTCATCGATCCCAACACCTCCACCAAGGAGGTCACGCTCGTCAAGCAGTTCACCAATCCGGACGCGTCGCTGCTCGCCTCGAGCCAGGGCGACCTCCTCCACCTGCCCGACGGAAACTGGCTGATGGGCTACGGCGGCCTGCCGAACTTCACCGAGTACACGAGCTCCGGGGAGGTGCTGTTCGACGCCACGCTCGGCCGCAACGTCCAGAGCTTCCGGACCTTCCTGGCCCCCTGGAGCGCTCAGCCGAAGACGCCGCCAGCGCTGGCGGCCCAGAGCGGCTCGGGCGGCGTCACGGTCGAGGCGAGCTGGAACGGCGCGACGGAGGTCGCCAGCTGGAAGGTCCTCGGCGGATCGTCGAAGAGCGCGCTGGCCGTCATCGCGAGCGCCCCGAAGAGCGGCTTTGAGACGACGATCGCGCTGCACGCATCACCCGCCCTCGTCGCGGTGCAGGCGATCGACTCGGCCGGCCAGACGCTCGCGACGTCGGCCGCGATCGCGCCGGGCGGCTGATCGAGCTCAGCGGACCGACTGCTCGATACCGCGCACGATCCGCTCGACGGCGTTGAGGCGGTGAACCGCGGAGATCGTCTGCTCCGCCGCGGCGATCTCGTGGTACTGGGCCAAGCCGCGCTGCTGCGCGGCGACGAGCGTGAACGGCAGCGGCGCGCGCAGCTCCTCGATCGTCGCCTGGTCGAGCGCGGCGGCGAGCTGCGCCTCGCGCGGGCTCGACCCGGCCTGGTTGTCGATCTCCTGGTAGCCGGCCCGGGTGCGGTAGTCGTACAGCTCGCTCTGGACCCCGCGGGTGAGCGGCTCGATCGTGCCGCGCCGCCAGTGGCTGTAGGTCGCGTACTTCGCGTCGTGCGTGATCAGGCCCTTGATGTGCAGCGGCGCGTCGGCCGCGTAGGGCAGCAGCGCGAACTCGGTCAGCACCTCGTCGGTGGCGTGCAACGCGTGGTCGCGACCCCTGGCGGCGGGGTCGCGCACCATTCGCGCGATATCGGCGCGCGTGGAGATGTGCGAGTAGCGCGGGTCGCTGCGCCAGTCGTTCGATCCCGTGCCGATCGTCAACAGCAGCGGAGCCAGGTCGACGCTCGAGGTGATCTGGTGGCGCCGGGTGTTGGGCCGCGCGCCCAGGGCGCCGGCGGGGTCGCTGATGATCAGCGGGACGCGGATCCCCTCCTCATACATCCCGGCCCCCTTGCCGCGCAGGCCGTGCGAGGAGCCGTACTCGCCATGGTCTGAGGTGAAGATGACGACGGTGTTCTCCGCGACCGCCCGGCGCGAGCGCAGCGTCCGCAGGACCGCGCCGACCTGGCGGTCGACCTCGAGCTGGAGCTTCACGTAGAGGTCGAGGAACGGCAGCCACGACGCGGCCACGTTCGGGCCATGGAAGGGGACCTCGCCGAAGGAGATCGCGCTGGTGTCCTGCAGCGACAGCTGGACGGCCGGCTTGCGCCGCGCGTGAAGCTGCTCGGGCGTCTCGAAGTTCGCCGGCAGCCGGCCGATCGCGCTCGGCGCCGAGGCCTCGGTTGCGCTGACGCGGCTCCAGCGCCACCACCAGGCGATGTCGTGGGGGTTGACGAACGATACGGTCGTGCACCACGGACCGTTCTCGGCCGACTCGCGAAACCAGCTCGCGAACTGGGAGGCGATCAGCGGATCCACGCCCCAGCCCTGGCCGGGCGCGCCGTTCGGCGACGGGAACGTCCCGCCGTCGAACCCGTATTGCGCGAGCGACGGAGGCCCGCTCAGCTCGTTCCACCAGCGGTCCCCGCGCGTCAGGTGCCACTTGCCGTACCACCACGACGAGTAGCCCTGCTCGCGCAGCATCCGGCCGTAGGTCGGGAAGCCGGGGTCGAGCGTGCTGACCCCGGTGATCATGCAGCCTGTCTGGTGGGTGTGAAGGCCGGTCAGCATCGTCGCGCGCGCCGGCGTGCAGTCGTTGGATGCCGTGTAGTGGCGCTGGAAGCTGACCCCCTCGCGCGCCAGCGCCGCGATGTTCGGCGGCAGGCCCGGCGCTCCGGCGCCCGGACCGAACCAGCGCGGCGCGCGCATCTGGTCGACGACGATCACCAGGATGTTCGGCTGTGCGAAGCGGCCCTGGCGCCCGATCCTGCGGCGGCGGGCGGCCGGAGTCGTCGCGGCGGCGTCCGAGAGGCTCTCGACGCCGAGCGAAGCGGCCGTGATCGCGCCGCCGGCCTTGAGCGTGCGCGTCAGGAAACGGCGGCGGTCGATGCGCCCGTCTGGCGTGCGTGCAGGTTCGTCGTCGCTCATGCTTGCTGCTCGGGGCTTCCGGCACCCGTGCACACAGCCTACGAACAGGACGGTTTGGTGGCGAAAAGGTCTGATTAGCAGTGTGTTTGCGTATCCCGAGCGATCACTCAAGGACCGCCGGCGGCCGGCTCGCCTATCGTGCGCTCTGAGATGCCTCCGCTCCGCCGGCTTGCGCGCGGCGCATTAGCCTGCGCCGCGCTTCTCGGCGCGGCGCCCGCCGCGGCCGCCGGCGCCGCCGCTCCCGCGACCGCGCCCCTCTGCACGCCGGCGGTCCTCGACGGCTCGGCGCTGCTCGACGGCGCCGTCACTGTCTCGCCGATGCCCGGCGCCGCGGACGCCACGCCGCAGAGCGAGATCTCATTCCTGGGCGTGCCGGCCGCCGACCTCAGCGCGATCGCGGTCAGCGGGTCGCTCAGCGGCGCCCACGCCGGGCACCTGGCGGCGTACTCGCAGGGCGACGGCGAGAGCTTCATCCCGGCGGCGCCGTTCACGGCCGGGGAGGTCGTGAGCGTGTCCGCGCAGCTCACGCTGCCGCCGGGCGCACCGCAGCCGCTCGGCTACCAGTTCACGGTCGCCGCGCTCGACCAGCTCCCGGCTCGGCCCGAAGCGCTTCATCCGCTCGAATCGGGCTCGGCGCAGACCTTCGTCTCACGCCCCGACCTGGCGCCGCCGGTCGTGACCGTCCACGTCCACTCCCGCGCACAGGCACCGGGCGAGGCGTTCCTCGGCCCCTACGGGACGCCCGGGCAGGCCGGGCCGATGATCATCGACGCCTCCGGCGGACTTGTCTGGTTCAACCCGCTTCGGCCCCCGCTGGTGGCGGCCAACGTGCGCGTCCAGCAGCTCGCCGGGGTGCCGGTGCTGACATGGTGGCAGGGCACGCTGACGAAATATGGCTTCGGCCAAGGGGCCGACGTCGTCGACGACGAGCACTACCGCACGATCGCCGAGGTCCACGCCGGCAACGGCGACCAGGCCGACCTGCACGAGTTCCAGCTGACACCGGCCGGCACCGCGCTGCTCACGGCCTATCGACCGCTCGACTGCAACCTCACCCCCGTCGGCGGGCCCGCGCTCAGCGCGGTGACCGACTCCCTCTTCCAGGAGATCGACGTGCGCACGGGACTGGTGATGTTCGAGTGGACCTCGCTTGACCACATCGCGCTCGCCGACTCCTACTCCTCAGCGGCCGGTACCTCGACGCACTGGCCGTTCGACTTCTTCCACCTCAACTCGATCAACCTCGATACCGACGGCACGCTGCTGATCTCGAGCCGCAACACCTGGGCGGCCGACGCGATCGACCCCCGCAGCGGCCAGGTCGTCTGGACGCTCGGCGGAAAGGCGTCGTCCTACGGCGAGGGACGCGGGGCGATGACCGCCTACCAGCACGACGCGCGCCCCGCCGGCGCGGGCGAGATCTCGATGTTCGACAACGGCGGCTCCCCCCAGGTCCACGCCCAGTCGCGCGGCGTCGTGCTGTCGCTCAACCAGCAGACGCACAGCGTGTCGGTTCTCGAGCAGTTCCTGCACCCGGGACGCCCGATCCTCGCCGAGAGCGAAGGCGATCTCCAGGCGCTGCCCGGCGGCGACTGGTTCGTCGGCTGGGGCCAGACGGGCGATCTGTCCGAGTTCGGCCCGCGCGCGAACCTCCTCTTCGACGCCAGCCTCCCGCCGGGCTATCGCTCCTACCGCGTGCTCTCCTACGACGACTGGAGCGCCACGCCGACGAGCGCGCCGGCGCTCGCGCTGCGCGGCTCCTCAGGCCACCTGGTCGCCTACGCGAGCTGGAACGGTGCGACGTCGGTCGCGCGCTGGGAGCTGCTCGACGGCGCGTCGCGCACCGCGCTTCGCCCGTTCACGAGCGTTGCGCGCGCGCGGTTCGAGACGGCGATCCCGATTCGCTCGGCGAGCGCCGGCCTGATCGAGGTCCGCGCGCTCGACGCGCACGGGCGGGTGCTCGGCAGCTCGGCGCCGCAGACGCTGCGAGCAACCTAGCGCGCCTTCCCGAACCGTTTCACACCCCTGAGCGGGCACAGGCCCCGAAATGGCCGCTCCCGGACGCCGCCTGCCCGTGCCCCGAGGCGGGGTGGCGGCGTCCTCAGTCGCGGCAAGCCTGCAAGGCTTGCCCGCTCCCCGCGTCCTTCCCAGCCGACGCCAGGACCTCGCCACAGGCACTGTTTCAGGCAAAACGTTCCGCCAAGACGCACTAGAACTCGAGCCGCGGCGAGTGCTGGCTGCCGCGCTCGATGAAGAACGCGTTCGCGCGGCGCAGCGTGAACTCGCGACGGGTCCCGTCGGCGCCGGTGACGACCACGCACCGTCCGGCCTCGCGCAGCTCGACGATCGTGACCGGCTCGGCCTCGCCGCTGAAGTGCCACACCCGTGCCGGCGCGCCGATCTGCGGCAGCGAGCGCGACGGTCGCATCAGATCTTGTAGTGGTAGCGCGGATGGGCGCGCAGGAAGGCGCGCGCGGTCGCGACCGGGTGGCGCAGCTGCGCCGCTCGCCCGGCGCAGTCGACGAGGAACGACTTGTCGTCGATCAACGCCGGTAGCCCGGGCGCCCAGATGGCCTGCGGAACCTCGGGGCAGACGAGCCGCGCGGCGGTGACCGCGCCGTTTGACCCGCGGTCGGCATAGGGGCCGCTGATCAGCAGGAAGCGCGCCTGTCCGGCGGCGACGAGCGCCGCAAGGCGACCGTTGCCGAGCGCCGGGTCGCTCGCCCCGTAGCCGCCTTCCGCGGAGGCGTCGAGCCCGAGCAGGATCAGCGGCGCCGACTGATCGGATGACTGCGTCAGCAGCGGGTAGGGGCTCGTCGCGCCGCTCGCGCGCAGGAAGCTGATCAGGCCGCGGTCGCCGGCCTCATCGAGGCGCGGGGCGTCGATTCCCCCCGTGCCGGCGTGGTTGTAGGGGCCGGCGGTCGGGAACGTCCCGTCGACCGGAGCGAGCCAGACGCTGAAGCTGTAGATCAGCGGCGCGACGACGAGCGCGGCGACCGCGGCGCCGAGCGCCCAGCCGCTGCGCCGGCCCGCGAGCGGGATCGCGATCAGCGCGATCAGCGCGATCGCGACGAGCGGGATCCGCCACCAGGTCGGATACCCCTCCCGGCCGATGATCACCAGCTGCACCGCGACGGTGCCGACGACGGCCAGCACGGCGAGCGTGAAGGCGCGCAGCGGGCGCCCGCCGCGCAGCAGCGATGCGAGCGCCACCGCGCCGGCGCCGGCCATCGCGGCGACGCCCGGCGCGAGCGCCGAGGCGTAGTAGGGATGCACGATCCCGGCCGAGAAATCAAGCGTCGCGAGCTCGACGAGGAACCAGCCGCCGAGCACGAACAGTCCGCCCGCGCGCCGGTCGAGGCGGCGGCGCACGGCTATCCCGAGGGCGACCATGCCGATCAGCGCGAGCGGCACGAGCCAGCCCGCCTGGTCGCCGAGGCCGGTCGCGAAGATCCGCACCGGGCTGCGCGTCCCGCCGAAGGCGATCGGCTGCGTGCGCCGCGCTCGCCCCGTCGACCGCGGCGGCGGCGGCGGGAGCTCGACCGGCCCGGGGTGCGAGGCGCGGTAGGCGAGCTCCGCGGCGGTGTAGGGGAGGTTGGTGCCGCGACGCATCAGCGGCACGAGCTGCTTGTGGGTCAGGTAGCTCTTCGTCGAGCCGGGGCCGCCCTGCTGCCCGCCGACGCGCCCGAACCCGTTGTAGCCGAAGTCGAGCTCGAACTCGGTGTTGTTGGTGCTGCCGCCCACGAACGGCCGCTGCGATGCGGGCGTCAGCTCGACCGCCACCGACCACGACACGGCGACCGCCACGAGCACGACGCCCGCGGCGGCGAGCGCAAGCATCCGCCGGCGAATCGAACCTGGCGCGCAGACCAGGTAGCCGACCGCGATCCCGGGCACGCACAGCAGCGCCGCCAGCGACTTGACGTTGAAGGCCAGGCCGACCAGCACCGCTGAGAGGATCAGCGACCGCAGGCGGCCGCCCTCGATCGCGGTCATCGCGGCGCCACAGCCGGCGAGCATCAGGAGGATCAGCAGCGGATCGACGCCGTTGTCTCGACCGACCGCCACAAACGACGGGAAGACCGCGAGCGCGAGCGCGGAAAGAAGCGCCGCGACGCGCCCGTAGCGCGGCGCGACGATCCGGTACAGCAGCGCGACGGCGAGGACCGTGATCACGCCCTCGGGGATCAGCAGGCTCAGCGGCCCGAACCCGAACAGCTTCGCGCTCAGCCCCTGGACCCACAGCGCAAGCGGGGGCTTGTCGACGGTGATCAGGCCGTTGGGGTCGGCGGCGACGAAGAAGAAGTTGCTCCAGGAGCGGAGCATCGACTTGACGGCCGCCGAGTAGAACGTGTTGGCGTAGCCGTTCTGCGCGAGCTTGACGAACTCGAGCAGGCCGCTCAGGACGAGGATCGCGGCGAGCGCCGCGTGCTCGATTCCCGGCGCGCGCCGCCCGCCTGCGCCGCGCTGGGCCCCGGCCGGCCGACCGGTCGCGGGGTCCAGCTCGGAGACGCTCATGCCGGCTTGCGAAACACCGCCGCGAGCGAGAGGCCGGCGGGAATGTGCAGTCCGTGGCCGATCAGGCGGGCCTCGATGCGCAGCGGCACCTCGAGCAGCCGGTTCAGCCGCTCGGGCATCTGCTGGAGGTCGGAGGAGGGACCCTCGACGTGCGAGCGCCGCGCCAGCAGCCGGTAGGGGATCGCGATCGGCAGCAGCGCGGCGTTGAAGTACGAGACGCGCACCGTCCGCCAGCCCGCGGCCGCGGTGGCCCGCGAGAGCGTCCGGCTCGTGTAGCGGCGGAAGTGGTGGTTGATCACGTCGTGATCGCTCCACAGCCACTGGTAGGCGGGAACGGTGACGACCAGACTGCCGCCCGGGCGCACGACGCGGAGCATCTCGCCGAGCGCTCCGTGCTCATCCTCGATGTGCTCGATCACGTCGAGGCAGACCGCGACATCGAAGCTGTCGTCGGCGACGGGAAGCTCGGTGAGCGAGCACTGCAGGACCTCGCCGACGTCGCGCAGGCGCGCCCGCTCGACGCTCGCGTCGGAGATCTCGACTCCCGTGACCGACCCGAGTCGCGCGAGGTCGACCATGTTGCGCCCGCTGCCGCATCCGGCGTCGAGGATCTGCGCGTCCCCGTCGAGGCTCAGGCCGCGCATCAGCTCGTCGATGATCCGCCGCCGCCCGCGGTACCACCAGTGAGCGTCTTCAAGCTCGTGTGTCTGAAGCTCGAGAACCCTGTCCATCAGCGTCGGGCCTGGCGCCGCTGATCTCGCGTGGCTCGGCCGCGAGCGTCGCGGCTGCTGGTCTGGATGCTGGGCACGGGAACTTGGCGACGCTACAGGCGGCGGGCGGCGCCGCCCACCGCGAAGATAAAGGAAGGCTACAGCGTGGTCAGGCGATCGGCGGCTCGGCCGCGTGCGCCGATGGGCCCGAGGGCTTCCTGTGCTTGGGCGTCGCCGGCCGCGGCAGCCAGTGGTAGGAGCCCGGGCGGCCGGTCGATATCCCGCACGCCGCGCCGCTCACGAACACCCAGTTCCCGGTCCCGTGCTGGACGTTGATGTCGCGCACGAGGTAGAACGGGCTGCGCGTCAGCGCGTCGCCGTAGCGCGCCTTGTAGCGCACGTCGAGGACATGGCGGGCGGTCATGCGAATCGGGTCGGCGGGATGCGAGGAGCTCGACCACGGGTAGTAGTTTCCGAACTCCTCGCAGTTGGCGCGGTAGCACCAGCTGTGTCCGTGCGTGCCGCACTTTCGGTCGAAGTGCAACGGCACGCCGCCGAAGCAGCGCGGGTAGCAGCCGCTCCAGACCGCGCCGCCGCCGCCGGCGACGAACACGGCGGTGTTGAGGTTGGGGTTCGCGCAACTGGCGTTGGCGCTCAGCTGGCGCCGCGTCCAGTCGCGGTCGTACTGCGACCAGCCGCAGTTGCCGGCGAGCGTGCCGCTGAGGATCTCGCCGCCGACCTGCCGCTGGCCGATGTCCTCCTGGGTGACGGCGAGCGCCGTCCCGGCCGTGACGTTGCCGATCGCGAGCTGGCTCGAGTAGGCCGTCACGTCGCCCGAGGCGGTGATCGTGCACCACTGCGACTGGTTGCAGGTCGCGACGCCCACGCCCGCATCGGCGGTCGCGTGCAGGGCGAGCATCAGGACGGTTGCGCCGATCGTGGCGCCGAGCAGAAGTCGCAGCGTCATCGCTTCGTGGGCGTCGGCCCGAGATCGTAGACGCGCCAGGAGTCCGTTGCAGGCAGTCCGGTTAGCGTCGTGACGTCGCGCGCCTGATCGTGGACAGTGCGCATCGCCGTCGAGCAGGAGGGATGCGTCGGCACGGGCTGCGTGCAGACGGCGTCCGTGACGACGTAGCGGACCCTCCCCTCCGCGTGCTGGCGCATCAGCTGCTGGTAGCTGACGAACGGCCGGCCCCCGATGCTCGTGAGCAGCAGGACCGGCCTTGCGGCGTCGATGATGAACGGCGCCGCGACAGTCGAGGCGGTGAACGCCGCCTCGTAGTGCGCGCTTCCCTGGTGAGCCTTGAGGAAGTGCGCGATCGGATCCTCGATCGACGGCGCGATCGCGATCTCCGCGCCCTGCGCGTGGCTGCGGTCCTTGATCAGCAGGACGTCGCGGACGGCCGACATCGCGAGCAGGGCGCCGAGCATGCCGGCGGTGGCGAGCAGCGGGCTGTACCAGCCTGGCCAGTGGCGGTCGCGGACGAGCACCGCGCAGGCGAGCCCGATGTAGAGCGCCACCGGGCCGGCGAGCAGCGCGCTGAGGGTGATCGCCAGGTAGCCGTGCTTCCCGCTGGCCGTCTCGGCGGCGCCCTCGAGCATCGCTGTCGCGAACGTCGCGAGGAGGACATAGACGCCGAACAGGTCACGCGCGCGGCGCACGACGATCGGCAGCGAGCAGCCCAGCGCGATCGCGACGGCCGGCGTGAACGCCTCCAGGTAGCGCGGCTGCGTGTGCGCCGAGAAGCTGAACAGGACGAAGCCCGTGATCAGCCAGACCGCGGCGGCGAGCGTCGCGGCCCAGACGATCCGCTGTTGCGGCGTCGCCTGCGGTGGCGCACGCAGCCGCCGCCGAAGCAGCGGGACGAGCGCGACGAGCGCGAAGACGATCGCGGCGAACAGAACCGTGCCGAGGGCCGTCCCGTAACCGACCTGGCTGTACTGGAAGAGGCGGAACAGCCCGGGCTTTGAGCCGGTCCGGCTGCTCGTGCGCCTTGCGGCGGTCAGGCGGATCGTCGTGGCCGGCACGGCGGAGGTCTTCGTCGAGAAGCTCGCCGGCGCCGCCGGCTTGACGATCCGGTCCCAGCCGTCCCAGACGAAGACCGAGTTCCAGATGCTGCCGTTGGTCGAACCGATCGGCCACGGTCGCTCGCGCGCCGGCGACAGCGACACGAAGGCCATCCACGCCAGCGAGAACGCGACGAACAGCGCCGCCGGCGCGATCAGCCGCCGCAGCCGCACCCCGACCGGCTCGCCGCCCCACGACAGCCACAGAAAGACGAGGAACGCCGGCAGGGCGATCAGCGCCTCGAACAGCTTGATGTTGAAGTCGATCCCGAGCAGGACCCCGGCCGCCGCGAGCAACCGCCAGTCACGCCGCTCGACGGCCCGCAGCAGAAGCCAGGCCACGGCGACAAGGACGAGCATCATCAGCGAGTCCATCGTGTCGCTGCGGGCGGTGATCACCGCGGTCGGGAGGATCGCGAGCGTGATCGCCGAGCACAGCGCCGCCAGGGGACCGGCGAGGCGGCGCACGAGGTCGTAGAGCAGCGGCACGGCGAGCGTCCCGGCGATCGCCTCGGGGAGCTTCAGCACGACCGAGCTGAAGCCGAACAGCTTCACCGCGACCACCTGCAGCCAGAGGTCGATCGGGGGCTTGTCGATCGCGGTCGCGGCGGTCGGGTCGAAGGCGCCATAGAGGAAGTTGTGCAGCGACAGCGTCATCGAGCGCACCGACGCGTCGTAGAAGAGGTTGCCCGGCACGCCGCCGAGGACGATCAGCCGCAGCACCGCGGCGACCACCGTCGTTGCGAGCAGCGCGAGCAGCCAGGGGCGCTGGTCTTGGCGCGATGTCGACGGCGCGGCGGTCACGTCGCGGCGGGCGGCGGCTCGCGCTGTTCGGGCGGCCGAGCGAACGACCACCAGCGATTCACGAAGAAGGTCACCGCGAGAACCGGAACGGTCAGGATCGCCTGGGCGGCGATCTTCTTGACCGCGAGATCGTCGACGAGGATGTAGAGCAGCAGTTCGTTGACGGCGATCGCGACGACCTGCACCACGGCGAAGCGCAGCCCGGTCTGGCTGTGCGCGAGGTCGCGCGCGCGAAACGTCCAGTGGCGGTTGAAGATGTAGCTGTTGAGCGATCCGACGAGGTAGCCGATGACCAACGCGACGGAGTACTGCAGGCCGAGCGCGGCGACGAGGACCGTGTAGGTGGCGAACGTGAGGACGGTGTTGGACGCGCCGACGACGCCGTACTTGATGAACTGCCGGACGAGCGGGTCATCCCGCCAGCCGGTCATCGCCAGCGCGCACATTGGCCCACAGGATGACCGAACCGGCGGCCGGGCGGCGGGCAATCGCTCTTCAGCCGCGCTTGAACGCGCCGTGTTACCCTCGGCTGTCGGCGCAAGCCACCCCCTCCTCCCCGATGGCCTTCGCATCCGAAATGAAGCGCAGCCTCGCCCTGCTGAGCGTGTGCGCGCCGGTCTACAACGAGGAGGAGCTCGTCGAGGAGTTTCACCGCCGCACGACGGCGGCGCTGGCGGGGCTGAACTACGAGCTGATCGTCGTCAACGACGGCTCCTCGGACGCGACGGCCTCGAAGCTCGACGAGCTGGCCGAGCGCGACTCGCGCCTGCGGGTCGTCCACCTGTCGCGGAACTTCGGCCATCAGGCGGCCCTGACGGCGGGGCTCGAGCATGCTCGCGGCGACGCCGTCGCTATGCTCGACGCCGACCTCCAGGATCCGCCGGAGCTGATCCCGGACATGATCGAGGCGTGGCGTGACGGTGCCGACGTCGTCTACATGGTGCGCGAGGAGCGCGCCGGGGAGACGAAGTTCAAGCTCGCCACGGCGCGCTGGTTCTACGCCCTGTTCGGCAAGCTGGCGCAGGTCGAGCTCGAGCCCAACTCGGGCGATTTCCGGCTGCTTGACCGCGACGCGCTGAACGCGCTGCTCTCGATGGGCGAGCGAAACCGCTTCCTGCGCGGGATGACCGTCTGGGTCGGCTTCCGCCAGACCGCGATCCCCTACAAGCGCGACGCGCGGCTGGCGGGCGAGACGAAGTACCCGGTCCGCAAGATGCTGCGCTTCTCGCTCGACGCGATCGCCTCGTTCTCCCACACGCCGCTTCAGATCGCCACCTACCTGGGCTTCCTGTTCGCCGGCGTGGCGTTCGTCGCCATCCCGATCGTCGTCGTGCTCCACTTCACCGGCGGCTACCTGCCGGGCTTCGGAACGGTGACGATCCTGATCCTCTTGGTCGGGGGGCTGCAGCTGATCGCGCTCGGCCTGATCGGCGAGTACGTCGGGCGAATCTACGACGAGGTCAAGCGGCGGCCGCTGTACATCGTCCGCGAGCAGCGCAACGAGCCGGTCGCCCTGCCGGACCTCGTGCACGACGAACAGCAGACCTTCGACTAAACCGGACGGCCCCGGCTGCCGATCTGATCAAGCGTGGAGAACCGCCACCAGAGGATCCTGGTCGAGACCGACCGCCACCGCATCCGCGGCAAGGTGACGCTCGCCCGTGAGGGCTACCGCAGCCGGATCTCGGACATGCTCAACGCCTCCGAGCGCGACTTCATCGCGTTGACCGACGTGAGCGTCGAGGCGCTCGACGGCGGCGAGCCGCTCGAGTGCGAGTTCATGGCCGTCGCGCGGACGAAGATCGTCTTCGCGATCCCGCTCAGCGACTGAGCGCCGCGGGCTGCGCGAGTGGGCGCTCCTCGGCGGCCTCGGCCGGCGGCTGCTCGCTCCAGGCGTAGACGCCGCCGCGCATCCATGACGCCGCCGCGGCAACCAGGAAGGCGATGAACGAGAAGGTGAACGCCGTGCTGAGCGCTCCGGCGAAGGCGGGGCTTATCAGGCGCGGGAAGAACGCCCGCCCGGTCAGCGCGGCGACCTGGGCGTGGCTGAGCGAGTGCAGCGCGTGCGCTCCGAGCAGCGCGGCGAGCGGGTTGGCGCCGAGCAGCGAGGCGAAGAGGGTCGAGACCGGCGAGAGGTGCGTGATCGCCGTGACGTCGACGCGCGGCACGCCGTGCGCGATCAGCCCCGCGCGCAGCGCGCCCGGAAGGCGCGCCGAGAGGCCGATCACCATCAGCGAGAAGTAGATCCCGATCGAGACGACCTGCCCTGAGTTCTGGAACGTCGAGGCGATGCCCGAGCCGATCCCGCGCCGCCACGGCGGCAGGCTGTTCATGATCGCGGCGCGATTGGGCGCCGCGAACATGCCGTTGCCGATCCCGAACACGAACAGCAGAACGCCGAAGGTTGGGTAGGAGAAGTTCACGGGCAGCGTCGAGAGCAGGATCAGGCTCACGGCGGCGACGATCGGTCCGGTGACGGCGAACGGGCGCGCCCCGTAGCGGTCCGAGAGGAACCCCGACAGCGGGCCCGCCGCAAGGAAGCCGCCGATCAGCGGGAGCATCGCGATGCCCGCCCACAGCGGCGTGTTCGCGAAGTCGTAGCCGTGCTCGGGAAGCCAGATCCCCTGCAGCCAGATCACGAGCATGAACTGGAGGCCGCCGCGGCCGACGGCACCGAGCAGGCTCGCCACGTTGCCGGCCGTGAAGGCGCGCACGCGGAAGAGGCGCAGATCGAGCATCGGCTCGGACACGTGGAGCTCGACCAAGGCGAACACGATCACCATCGCGACGCCGCCGCCGAGCGAGGCGATCACGAACGGATCCGTCCACCCCATCGCGTGTCCGCCGTAGGGCTGGATGCCGTATGTGATCCCGATCATCACCAGCACGAGGCCCGCCGCGAAGCAGAGGTTTCCCCACCAGTCGATTCGCGCCGCGCGGCGCTCGCCGATCTCGCGCAGCTTGAGATAGGCCCAGACGGTGCCGAGCAGCCCGATCGGCACCGAGATCAAGAACACCAGGCGCCAGGACACCGGCGCCAGGATCCCGCCGAGCACGAGGCCGATCGTCGAGCCCGCGATGCCGGCGATGTTGTTGATCCCGAGCGCCAGGCCGCGCTGGTTGGCGGGGAAGGCGTCGGTCAGGATCGCCGCCGAGTTGGCGATCAGCATCGCCGCCCCGAGCGCCTGGAAGACGCGCATCACGATCAGCCAGATCGCGGCGGCGCTGCCCTCCATCCAAGTCACCGAAAGGGCGATCGAGAAGATCGTGAAGACGACGAAGCCGAGGTTGTAGATCCGCACCCGCCCGAAGATGTCGCCGAGCCGGCCGAGGCTCACGACGAGGACCGCGGTGACGATCATGAAGCCCATCAACATCCACAGCAGGTAGCTGGTGTTGCCGGGCCGCAGCGGATCGATGTGGATGCCGCGGAAGATGTCGGGCATCGCGATCAGCACGACCGAGAGGTCGATCGTCGCGATCAGCGTCGACAGCGTGGTGTTCGAGAGCGCGATCCACTTGTAGCGGTCGCGGTCCAGCGGCGCATCCCCCCGATTCGCTCTCGCGCCGCGACCGCCGCCCGCCTGATCGGCTCGAGCGGAGTGTCCCTTCGACACGATCGTTAGCTTAGCTTACGGATACTTCGACCAGCGCGGGGACCGGCAACGGGGTCGTGTCCCCCGGTCGCAGCCCGTCGACCATCAGCGCCAGGTAGCGCCGCCACAGCTGCGGCTCGCGCTCGAGCGCTGGCGCGCAGGTGTTGGTCGCGGCCATCATCAGCATCGCCACATCGATCCCGCTGACGTCCTCGCGCACCTCGCCGGTGCGCTGGGCGTCGCCGACCAGGCGGTCCAGCGCCTGCACGAGGCGTGCCTTGGCGGCGAGGAGCTCGTCCTCGCCCTCGGCGTCGCGCATCGCCGCGTCGAAGAACGAGCGATCGGCGGCCAGCATCGCCGCACCGGCGCTCATCAGCTCGGCGACCGCCTCGAGGCCGGCCTCGCGCTCGCGCGTGATCTCGTCGATCAGCTCGCAGAGCGTGAGGATCCGGTCGGCGAGGATCGCCGCGACGAGGTCGCGCTTGGTCGGGAAATGACGAAAGAGCGTCCCCTTGGCGACCCCCGCCTGGCGCGCGATCGCCTCGACGGGGGCCTCGATGCCATGCCTCGCAAACGCCTCGGCCGCGGCCTCGAGCAACGCGCGGCGGTTGCGCAGGGCGTCACTGCGAAGCTCCGCGTCAGGCTTCAAGCCCCGACCGCCTCCGGCAGCTCCGCGCCCTCGATCGTCACCTCTTTGAGGTGGCGGGCGCGCAGGAAGGCAACGAGCACGCCGATCGCGGCGATCATGAATGCGGCGGCGATGATGAACGCGAGGCGGTACCCGGAGACCGAGGCGCTGGCGACCGCGTGCGCGCTCGGGTGATGGCCGAGCGAGGTGAGCAGACTGCTGGTGCGGCTGGTGGCGATCGTCGCGAGGACCGCGAGGCCGAGCGCGCCGCCGACCTGCTGCGCGGTGTTGAAGAGCCCGGACGCAAGCCCCGCGTCATCGCCATGGACGCTCGAGACGGCGATCAGCGTGGCCGGCACGAACGCCAGCCCGAGGCCCACCGCCAGCAGGATGTAGGGCGGCAGGACGGTCCCGGCATAGGTCCCGTTGGTGCTGATGCGGAACATCAGCGCCAGGCCTGCGGCCGCGATCGCCATTCCCGTGATCGCGACGGTGCGCACGCCGAGCCGGGGCACCAGCTGCTGGCTGATCCCGGCGGCGACACCGATCAGGACCGCGACCGGCAGGAACCCGAAGCCCGTCGCGATCGGACTGAAGTGCAGGATCTCCTGGAGATAGAGGGTCCCGAAGAAGAAGTTCGCGAACAGGCCGGCGCCGAGGAAGAACATCGATGCGTCGCCGACGGCGAGCGCGCGGATGCGGAAGATGCCGAGCCGCACCAGCGGCGCTCGCACGCGCGACTCGATCACGACGAAGGCCGCGATCAGCGCCAGCGCCAGCCCGCCCAGGCCGAGCGTGCGCGCCGATCCCCAGCCGTAGCTCTGGGTCTTGACGATCACATAGATCAGCAGCGCGAGGCCGCCGGTGATGCTGAGCGCGCCGATGACGTCGGTGCCGCGCTGCGCGACCTCACCGCGACCACCGGGCACGAAGCGGTGGGCCAGCGCCACCGCGCCGACGCCGATCGGCACGTTGACGAAGAAGATCCACGGCCACGAGAGCGCCTGCGTCAGGACTCCGCCGAGCAGCAGGCCGACGGCCGCTCCGCCGGCCGACAGCGCAGCCCACAGGCTGAGCGCCTTGCGCTGGTCGTCACCCTCGGGGAACGTGGTGTTGACGATCGCGAGCGTCGCGGGCGAGACGAGCGCGGCGCCGATCCCCTGCGCCGCGCGCGAGGCGACGAGCATTCCCGAGGAGCTCGCGAGCCCGTTGACGAGCGACGCCGCGGTGAACAGCGACACGCCGATGAAGAACAGCCGCCGGCGGCCGAACAGGTCGGCCAGGCGGCCGCCGAGGAGCAGGAAGCCGCCGAAGGTGAGCGTGTAGGCGTTGACGACCCACTGGAGGTTGTCCTGGCTGAGGTGGAGCCCGTGCTGGATCGAGGGGAGCGCGACGTTGACGACGGTCGCGTCGAGCACGACCATCAGCTGCGCGAGGCAGACGATCGCGACGCTCAGCCAGGGGTTGTGCGCGGGGTGGCTTCGATCGTTCACGGCGAGGCTCCAATCTACGTGCGACGTGCGAAGAAGATGACCGCCGGGTCACCTTCTTCGGCAGACTAGCAAAGCGCCGTCAGGTGGAGTTGACCTGCGCGCCGTTTCGCGCGATCAGGACCTTCACGATCGCGCCGGAGAAGGCGTGATCGTGGTCGGCGCAGCCGCCGCCGAAGCGGAGCGCGATCGTGTCGACGTGCACCGAGTAGTAGGTCGCGAACAGCGACACGGTTCCCTTGGTCTGCGCCGCGCAGGCGGGATCGTCGCTCGCGGCGACGGTGACCGGCAGGACGAGTGCGACGCCGAGCCTGCCGCCGCGCGTGACGCGCGGCGAGAGCACGGAGGCTCCGGACACGCGCAGGACGAGGTCGCGGCGGGCGATCGACGGCCCCTTGTCCTCGCTGCAGATCGTGCCGCTCGCCGAGCCTGCGCTCCAGGAGCCCCGTCCGTGTGTCCAGGACCAGTTGGCGCCGCCGGCGCCGCCGCGCGGCGCGCCGAGCTCGCTGAAGGCCCATTGGACCGGCCCCGACGAGGCCGAGGCAGAGGCCGGGCAGGTCACCTTCGCCGCCGCGGCGGCGGCTGCGCCGCCAGGCAGAGCGGCGCAGCAGCCGAGCGCGGCGGCGGCCAGCGCTGCGGCGGCGTGACTGCGTCCCGACACGACGGCCACGATAGAGGCTCGCTCGGGGCGGCGCAAACGACGCGTGAACCTCACCCCCGAGGGGGTGAAATACCACCCGCTCACCGGTTACGAGCGTTCCTACCATCGGCGCAGGGCGATGAGCAGGAACCTCCGGATACCGTCGTTTGCAGCCGCGCTCGCCGCGACGGTCCTGCTCGTCGGCGCCGCCGGCGCGTCCGCGGCGACGCCGCCCAACCCGACTTCGAACATCGCCCCGGGTCGTCTCCCGGCATCGTGCGCCGTCGCGCCGAACGGCGTGCGCTGCCTGCGCGGCGTCGTGTCCGTGCTGGACGCCGCGCGCCAGACGCTCGGCCTCGGCGCCTACGCCCTGCCGTCCGGCTTCTACAGGCTGTCCGGCGTGCGCCAGCTGCTCGTGCTCGCGAACCTCGACCGCGTCGCCTACGGACTGCCGCCGATCGCCGGGCTCAGCCCGCAGCTCGACTCCGTCGCGGCCGCCGGCGTCTCCGCCGACGCCGATCCGGACCCGAGCGCCGTGCTCGCGAGCCTGCCGACCTACGGCTGGGCGTCCAACTGGGCTGGCTCCTACCCCAACGCCCCCGAGGCCTACTACGCATGGATGTACTACGACGGCTGGGGTGGCAAGAACACCTCGAACATCGACTGCACGAGCCCGACGGCGACCGGCTGCTGGGGTCACCGCGAGGACGTCCTGGCATTCCCCCAGGCGGGCGTCATCTCGATGGGCGCCGCGGTCAGCCGTGACGCTCACGGCCAGCTCGGCTACGCGATGACGATCGTCTGGACGCCCGCGTCCAGCTGGACGACCTACAGCTACAGCTGGCTGCCCGCGCAGGCGGCGTCGGCGAAGCCGCCGAGCTGAGCTCCGCTACCAGCGCGCGTGCACGTGCGGGCGCACGAGGCGCTCGTAGATCTCGCGCACGCCGTCGAGCTGCTCGGGGCGCAGCGGCTCCAGATCGGCGGCCGCGGCGTTCGATCGCGCCTGCGCCGCGTTGCGCGCGCCGGGGATCACGACGCTCACCCCCGGCTGGTCGATGATCCAGCGCAGCGCGAATCCCGCCATCGCGACGCCCGGCGTCACGAGGCCCGCCAGCTCGCGCACCGCCTGCAGGCCGACCTCATACGGAACGCCCGAGAACGTCTCGCCGACGTCGAAGGACTCGCCGTGGCGGTTGAAGGTGCGGTGGTCGTCGGCGGCGAACGCCGTCTGCTCGTCGTAGCGGCCCGACAGAAGGCCCGAGGCGAGCGGCACTCGCGCGATGATCGCCACTCCGCTGCGCGCGGCGGCGGGGAGCACCTCCTCGAGCGGCCTCAGGCGCAGGCAGTTGAGGATGATCTGCACGCTAGCGACGCCCGGCCGCGCGATCGCCGCGAGCGCCTGCTCGCAGGTCTCGACCGACACGCCGTAGCTTCGGATGCGCTGCGCGTCGACGAGCTCATCGAGCGCCTCGAAGACGGCGTCGTCGTGATAGGTCGCCGTCGGCGGGCAGTGCAGCTGGACGAGGTCGATCACGTCGACGCCGAGGTTGCGGCGCGAGCGGTCGTTCCAGGCGAGGAAGTTCGCGCGGTTGTAATTCTCGGGCACCTGCTCCGCCCGCCGGCCCATCTTCGTCGCGACAAACAGCGAGCCTCCGTGACGGGCAAGCAGCGCCCCGCACCTGCGCTCGCTGCGGCCGTCGCCGTAGACGTCGGCCGTGTCGATGAACGTCACCCCGGAGTCGACCGCGGCGTCGAGCACCGCGTCGGCGTCCGAGACCTCGCCCCAGTCGGCGCCGAGCTGCCACGCGCCGAGCCCGACGACGCCGACGTCGCGGCCTGTGCGTCCGAGCGTTCGCTGCTCCATCGCGCCAGAGCATATGGCGCTCAGGCGTGGCGGCGGTGACGCAGCACGGCGATCGCCGCAACCGACGCGACGGAGCCCGCGAGGATGAACCAGCGCGCCGTGCCGGCATCGGAGAGCACATCGGTGATCGACGGACCGATGAAGTAGGCGAGCAGGCCCCAGGCGAGCGCCCAGACGAGCGCCGATGCGAGGTTGATCGGTCCGTAGCGCGAGATCCGCATGTTGTGGATGCCGGCGACCCACGAGGGGGTCAGCAGCACGGCCACCAGGCCGTAGCGCTCGTAGAAGCGGTCGCCCTTCACGATGATCGCGAGTCGCAGGCGCTGCAGCGGACCGGGCGCCGTCATCACGCCGCGGCCGGCGCGCACGCCGACGATCCAGCCGGCCATGCCTCCGGCGGTGGCGCCGATCCAGGCGACGAGGAGGATCGCGACGATGTCGAGGTGGTGCTGCCCCGCTGAGATCGCGGCGGCGACGAGCGCCGCTTCGCCCGGCCCGGGCAGACCGGCCCAACTCGCCAGCGAGGCGACGAGCACGCCGACGTAGTCGATCCCCGGACCCTTGGGATGGATGTGAATCGGAAGCGCGGCGATCGCCGCCAGGCTGTAGCTCACCCGTCGCACCGGCCCATCCTGACAAACGCAGGCGGCTATTACGGAAGGTCGCCCTGGCGTGAGAGGGTGTCGCGGTCATGCGGCCGACGATCGCCATCGCCCTCCTGCTCGCGCTGGCCTCGGCGATCCTCGTCAACACCGCCTACCTGCTCGAGCACCATGCGGCGAGCCGGCTCGCGCCGCTCTCGCCACGCCACCCGATCGCCGCGCTGCGCTCGCTGCTCGCAGACCGCTCGTGGGTCGGCGCGTTCGCGATGGAGACGGCGGGGTTCGGCCTCTACGTCGCGGCCCTCGCGCTGGCCCCGCTGGCGCTCGTCCAAAGCGTCGGCGCCGGGGGCATCGGCCTGCTCGCGGTCGGCTCGGCGCGGCTGGGCCGCCGGCGCCTGTCGCGGCGCGAGGGAATCGGGACCTGCGTGTCGGTGCTCGGGCTGCTCCTGCTCGCCCTGTCGCTGATCGACGGCGGCACGCAGAGCTCGGCCGGCTCGGCCGTCGCGATCATCGCCTGGCTGGCGGCGACGGCCGGGATCGCCGTCGCAGTGCTCGCGGCGGCGGCGCGCGGCCGGCTCGCGCGGGGCGCCGCGTGCGGCATCGCCGGGGGGCTGCTCTTCGCGGTCGGCGACATCTCGACGAAGGCCGCGACGCAGGGCGGCGCGCGGATCGCCTTTGCCACGACGCTGATCGCCGGCTATGCGCTCGGAACCTCCCTCCTTCAGGTCGGCTACCAGCGCGGCGCCGCGCTGTCGGTGGCCGGGATCGCGACGCTGCTGACCAACGCCTTGCCGATCGCCGCCGGCACGGTGCTGCTCCACGAGGGAATCCCGGGCGGCGCGCTCGGTGCGCTGCGGGTGATGGCCTTTGCAGCGGTCGTCGTCGGTGCGATCCTGCTCGCGAGACCCGACGCAAAAGCGGGTAGAACCTAAGGAGAGCCGCGATGGCCGAAGGCGTTCAATACACGATCGGGTCGGAGGTCGCCTGCGCGGACGGGCCGTGCGGCAAGCTCACGAGGGTCGTCGTCGACCCGGTCGCGCGCTCGCTCACCCATCTCGTCGTCGAGCCGCGGCACGACCCGTCGGGGGCGCGCCTCGTGCCGGTGTCGCTCGTCGCCGCGGCCGCCCGGCCAATCGAGCTGACGGTCACCAAGGACGCGTTCGAGGCGCTCGAACCCGCCGAGGAGACCGAGTTCATCGATCCTGTTGATGCCTCCGCCTACGGCTACGGATCCGGACAGGTTCTTGCTCTGCCCTACTTCGGCCTCGGCTTCGGGCCGCGCGTCGAGCTCGGCACCGACGTTCCGGGCGCTCCGGCGTTCGTGTTCCGCGATCGCGTGCCGGTCGGCGAGGTCTCGGTGCGCCGCGGCGATGAGGTCACGGCGAGCGACGGAGGGATCGGCCGCGTCCGCGGTCTCCTGATCGACCCGGCCGACCATCACGTCACCCACTTTTTGCTCGAGGAGGGCCACCTGTGGGGGAAGAAGGTCGTCGCGATCCCGATCGGCGCGGTCAGCGACGTCGCCGACGGCGTTCGCCTCACGCTGTCGAAGGAGGAGGTCGGGGCGCTCCCGCCCGTCGAGCTCGCCTGACGCTCAGGAGGCCGGCGGCGCGGCGTGGACCGTCGCTTCGCTGGCGATGATCGCCGGCTCGGCGGCGAGGCGAGGGTCGAAGCGGCGGATCAGCGGCGGCTCGTCGGCGGGAAGCGGGGCGACCGCGTCGGGCTGCTTGTCGGTCGCCCACATCAACCCCGCCGCAACGATTGTGCAGCCGGCGCAGACCGACGCACCGACGGCGATCGCGAAGCGGACGCCGCCGGCCGCGACGAGCGCTGGGGCGCCAACGAATCCGGCCAGCAAGAACACGCCCTCAACCATGTCCCTTGCCCCGAACAGCCGTCCCTGAACGCGGTTCGGCACGCGTATCTGGATCAGCTGCGTCTCGCTGACGACGGACAGGGCGTTCGCGTATCCGGTCGCCCCAAACGACAAGGCGGCAAGGGCCACGCTGCCGACGACCGCGCTTCCGCCCATGCCGACCGCGGTAAGCAGCAGAGCGCCGACGTAGCGCCTGGCGAGAACGCCCCCGGGAGCGTCGCCACGGCGCACGACGAGTGATGACGCGACAACCATGCCAACCCCATAGGCGCCGACGAGCAGCGCGTAGGCGCTCCCGCTGCCGTGCAGCACGCCGGTCGCGAAGAGTGGCTCGCATACGTTCAGTAGACCGCCGGCGATGACGACGCCCGACGAGCAGGCGATCACCACGCCGACACCGGGCGCCCCGAAGGCAACCGCGAGGCCCTCGCGCAGGCTCGAGCGCTCGTCCTCGTCGACCGAAGCCGCAATCGTGCTGCCGGTCGACACGGTTGCAAGGATCGCGGCCGCGACGACGAAGCTCGCGGCGTTTAGCGCCAACGTGAGCGTGACACTGGAGACGTAGAAGAGGGTCGCCGCAAACAGCGGACCGATGGTGATCCCGATCCAGCGGCAGGTGTCGAAGACCGCCGCTGCCGTCTGCTGAGCGTCGCCGGCGATCGCGGGCAGGGCGGCGCGGAGCGCGGGACGCATCAGCGCGCTCCCGATCCCGGCGACGAACGCGAGCAGCACAATCGGCACGGCCGTGTGCGAGAAGGCGAGGCCCGCGAACGCCGCGGCCTGAATGAGGTTGCCGCCGACGATCAGCGCGCGGCGCGAATAGCGGTCGGCGCAATGGCCGAAGTAGGCGCCAAAGACGACCGCCGGCAGGAAGTCGGCGAGCAACACCGCGGACACGGTCCATGAGCTTCCGGTGGATCGCAGCGTCAGCAGCAGCAGCGCCACGTAGCCGGCGCCGGTGCCGAGGCAGGACTGAAGCCATGCCGCCAGCACGCGGCGCAGCGACGGATTCGATCGGAGCATCGCCACCACCGGGACCGACGAGCCTACCTAGACGGGCAGGTCGTCGCGCAGCAATGTTTGCCGTTAGCTAGGTTTGAACGGGGGATTGCAGATCTGGGGAGGAATTTGCCGTTTTGCGTAGGTTTGTGCCACAATGACCGCGGGCAGTCCAACAGAGTTCACCCGCAAGCGATCGCCAAGGAGAGAGCAAAATGGCCGCATCCCCCTACAAGGTCTAGGGAGTTGACGGTTCCCGAGTGGATTCGGGAAGCCGTCGGCGTTGAGAGATTCACCATCGCCTGGGTCCCGGCACGTCGTGCCGTCGGCCCGGGCGATGTTCTTTCTTAGGAGGCCGAGGGAAACTGGGCGGCGTCGTCGCTGGCGCTCAGCGACCGAAGGAACCCGTCAAGCTGTTCGCGCGAGAAGCGCCGCTGACCGCCGGGTGTGCGGTAGCCCCGCAGATGCCCGTCATTGCTCCAGCGGCGGACGGTCGCGAGCGAGACGCCGAGATAGGTCGCAGCCTGAGAGCTGGTAAAGGCCAGCTGCGTCCTTCCTGCGGGTCCGCGATTCGTTGTCGTGCTCATCCGTGAGGTCTCCTGATCGGGGGGCTCCCCTCGCTCCTCATCGGCACGAAATGCCACCCATGGCGAGGTATGCGGACGTTTGACCGATGCCCGCGCGAAAGCGTTGACTGCGCGATCATGCCGCCCTCCCCCCGCCGAGGACCTCGGACTGCTGGGGGCGCGCATCAGTGCTGGCGGAGGATGCCTCCACAGACCTGCCGATCCAGCGCTCGAGCACGTCGACGAGCATCTGCGAGCGCACGGGCTTGGCCAGGTAGTCATCCATGCCGGCCTCCAGGCAGCGCTCTCGGTCGCCCGTCATGGCATGCGCCGTCATGGCAATCACCGGCGTGCGGCGGCCGTCGCCCTCGCGGCGGCGCAGCTCCCGCGTCGCCTCGTAGCCGTCGACCTCCGGCATCTGGCAGTCCATCAGGACCGCCGCGTAGGTCTGGCTCGACAGCGCCTCGAGCGCCTCGCGGCCGTCGTTGACGACGTGCACGCGGAACCCGCAGCGCTCGAGCACATGGACTGTGACCAGCCTGTTCACGGGGCTGTCCTCGACGACCAGGATCAACGGGGCGTCGGGGTTGGGCCTGCGCTCGGACATCATCGCCACGCGCTCGCGCCGGCCGGCCGTCGAGCTGAGCGCGACCTTCGGTAGCGGAACCTCGAACCAGAACCGGCTGCCGGAGCCAGGCTCGCTCTCGGCGTCGATTGCCCCGTGCATCAACTCGACCAGCTCCCGCGCGATCGAGAGCCCGAGCCCGTTCCCACCGTACTTCCGCGTCGTCGAGACGTCGGCCTGAACAAACGGCTCGAACATCTGCTCCAGCGCCAGCGGATCCACCCCGATGCCGGTGTCGACCACCTCGAAGCGGATCGTTTCGGCGGCGGTGAGCACCGGCGCGACCCGTACCTTGATTGAGCCGCTGGCCGTGAACTTCACGGCGTTACCGGCGAGGTTCATCAGAACCTGGCGCACACGCGCCCCGTCGCCGCGCACGCGCTGGGGTGTCTGGCGATCGATCACGATCTCGAACTCGACGCCCTTGGACCTCGCTTCGAGGACCGAGGGCACGCAGGCGCTTTCCACCGCTTCGTGCAGGTCGAAGTCATCAAGCTCGAGCTCCACGCGGCCGGTCTCGATCTGCGAGATGTCGAGGATGTCGTTGATGATCGCGAGCATGTGCTCGCCGGACTGCTCCACCTGCTCGGCATACGCTCGCTGCTCCTCGTTGAGCGGCGTCTGCAGCAGCAGCTCGTTCATGCCGAGCACGCCATTCATCGGTGTGCGGATCTCGTGGCTCACGTTGCGCAGGAAGGCGGACTTCATGTTCGATGCCTCGACCGCCTCATCGCGCGCGCGGCGGTAGGCGCCGTTCAGTTCGAGCAGGCTCTCGAGGCGCTGCCGGCGCTCGCGCGCGAACATCGCGACGAGTCCGAGCAGTGGGAGCGGGGCGATGGCCGCGACCGGGGCATGATGGATCTGCTTCGCGATCAGAAGCGCCACGCCGGATAGCGCCGCGTCGACGACCATGACCCACATCTCGCGCACGTGCTCGGCGAGCTTCATGCCGCGCGTGACCATCGTGCGGATCCAGGCATGGATGAAGTCGACCCCGAACTGGGCGAAGAGCGCGGCCACCAACAGGCCCGGGGCCGCAACTTGCGGGCTCGTCTTCGTCAACGCGAACACGGCCACGGGGCCGATCGAGTACCAGCCGTTCGGCACGCAATGAATCAGCCAGCCAGGGCGCACCTTGCGCGTGACGATGTCGGGGAGCAGCGAGATGAACTCGGTCAGGACCACCGCGATCGGAACGAGCACGACAGGCAGCGCGAAGACGAGCGGCACGAACGCGAGTTGGGTCGGCGTCGTGAAGCCGAAGGGGGTGTCGATTCTGATCCGTCCCGCAACGGCGAGAACGATCACGCAGACGACGGCGGGAACGAAGTCGATGCCCCCCGGCGGGCTGACCCGCCAGAGCGTGAAGACGACGGCCGCGAAGCCAAGCGTCAGGATGCCCTCGGCAACGCGCTCGCGCACGGTCATGGTGGTCCTCGGCCGCTGCAGCGTCTCGGCGAGAGCCTCCTGGAAGTCCAGCACGGCTGGCGACGGGAGCATACCCGTCTGAATATCGGCCGCTTGCTGGTCAACCTTTATGAAACCTCGGGCGCCTGACGCTGCCGGCCGCCTTCGCCGTGTGGGAAGACCACGTAGCGCAACCCGCATCCGTCACGGCGGGCCGACGCGCGTGCACGCATGCATGCAGGCGCGCGCTAGTCTCGCGCCGATGGCCTCCGAAGCCGCTTGCACATCCTGATGGCGGACGCCGCCGTCGCCAGCGCGATCGAGCACTGGGCGCCGCGCTGCATTCAGAACGGGGTCGACTACAACGACTTCGTTGCGACGACGGCGCGCATCGACAGCTGGGCGCAGTGGCTCGAGGAGTGGTCTGCGACCGCCGACGAGGCCGCTCGCGGCGCCGCCGAAGCGGAGCGCGAAGGCCGCCGTCGCAGCGCCGGCGAGGCGTGGCTTCGCGCCGCTGTCACGCGCCACTTCGGCAAGTTCGTGTGGGTCCTCGACCCGCAGCTTCACGCCGACGCCACGCGTCTTTGCGTGCGCGAGCTGCTCGACGCGCACCGCCTGCTGCAGACCGGTCTAGAGCGAATCGAGGCACCGCTCGGCGGCGCGTCGGTGGCCGCAAACCTGCGCCGCCCCCCGCGCGGCGACGGGCTCCCGCCGCTCGTGATCCTGATCCCCGGCCTGGACTCGACGAAGGAGGAGTTCTTCCACCTCGAGGAGTCGTTCCTGCGACGCGGCATGGCGACCCTCTCGCTCGACGGCGCCGGACAGGGCGAGGTCGGCCTCGAGCTGCCGATCCGTCACGACTACGAGGCCTGCGTGGCGGCCGCCCTCGACGCCGTCGCCGCCCGCGCGGACGCCGCGGTCGACCTCGAGCGCGTCGGCGCGTTCGGCGTGAGCCTCGGGGGCTACTACGCCCCGCGCGTGGCGGCTTTCGAGCCGCGCGTGCGGGCCGTCGCCTCGCTCAGCGGGCCGTACAACTTCGGTGAGATCTGGGACACGCTGCCCGCCCTGACGCGGGCGACGTTCACGCTCAAGTCGGCCTCCGGCGACGACGGCGAGGCCCGCGAGCGCGCGCTGGAGCTCGACCTGGCCGGAGTCTGCGAGCGGATCGGCGTGCCCGCGCTGTTCGTGACCGGCCGCAGCGACCGCGTCGTGCCGTGGGAGCAGACCGAGCGAATCGCGCGCCAGACGCCCGCGGCGGAGTTCGTCCTCCACGACGCGGGCAACCATGGCTGCTCGAACCTGACCTCGCTCGTGCGGCCGGCGATCGCCGACTGGATGGCCGCGCAGCTCGATCTTTCACACCGACGCGCGCCCCCCAGATAGCCTGCGCGCGACAGAGCTTCTACGCGACCATCGAGGAGAACATGAGCGTCGATCCCGGTGCACTGGAGGGCCTGCGGGCAGCGATTCGCGGCGAGGTGGTCGCGCCCGGCGACGCCGCCTACGACGAAGCGCGCGCGGTGTGGAACGGGATGATCGACCGCCGGCCCGCGCTCGTCGCACGCTGCGCCGAAACCGCCGACGTCGTCGCCGCGGTGAACTTCGCCCGCGACCAGGGGCTCGTCGTCGCGGTGCGCGGCGGCGCTCACAACGTCGCCGGCAACGCGACGTGCGACGACGGCCTGGTGATCGACCTCTCGCCGATGAAGCGCGTCGTGGTCGACGGCGACGCGCGGACCGCGCGCGCCGGCGGCGGCCTGACGTGGGGCGACTTCGACCGCGCAACGCAGGCGGCCGGCCTCGCCACCACCGGCGGCCTCGTCAGCACAACCGGCATCGCCGGCTTCACGCTGGGCGGCGGCGTCGGCTGGCTGATGCGCCGCCACGGTCTCGCCTGCGACAACATGATCGGCGCCGAGGTCGTCTGTGCCGACGGGCGCGTGATCGAGGCGAGCGGCGATCCCGAGCTCTTGTGGGGGCTGCGCGGCGGGGGCGGCAACTTCGGCGTCGTCACGGAGTTCGAGTTCGCGCTGCACCCCGTGTCGACGGTGCTCGGCGGTCTGGTCGCCTGGCCGCTCGAGCGCGCTCGCGATGTGCTGCGCTTCTGGCGCTCCTGGACGGCGAGCCCGCCCGAGGAGCTCTGCACGCTGGCCGCGATCCTCTACGGCCCGCCGGAGCCGTTCATACCTCCGGAGCTCCACGGCGCGCCGATCATCGCGATCGCCTGCTTCCACACCGACCCCGAGGGGAGCGCGCAGGCCGACGTTGCGCCGCTTCGCGAGCTCGAACCGCCGGTCGACGTGCTCTCGCCGATGCCCTACACGGTCGTCCAGAGCCTGTTCGACGCGAGCGCCCCTCCCGGCCTTCGCAGCTACTGGCGCTCGTCCTACATGAACGAGATCAGCGACGAGGCGATCGACGTGCTGCTGGGGCACGCCGGGTCGCTGCCATTCCCGATGGGGGCGGTGCACATCCACCAGCTCGGCGGTGAGATGGCCCGGGTCGGTGAGACCGACACCGCCTACGGCAATCGCAGCGCGTCGTTCTTGACCAACTTCCTGGGCGTGTGGCCGGACCCCGCGCAGGACAGCGACAACATCGCCTGGGTGCGCGCGATCTCGGATGCGATGGCGCCCCACGGCACCGGTGCCCGGTACGTGAACTTCCTCGCCGAGGAGGGCGAGGCCGGCGTGCGATCGTCGTATGACGCGGACACGTTTGCGCGCCTGCAGAAGCTGAAGGCGCGCTACGACCCGGAAAACTTCTTCCACCTGAACCAGAACATCCCGCCGAGCTAGCAGCCGGTTCGCAACGGGACGCCGTTGGCGTCGGCAGGCGAGCCGCTCAGGGTGGGACACGGTGCGTTCGACGACGGGGTGACACTCGTGCGGTGTCGGGAGCGATCGTCGGGGCGACACGCTGATGGCTGCCGCATCGTAGGCGAGCGCCGTCGCTCGCGACAGGCACCTGGCGCTGCCACTGCTCGGCCTGACGGTCAGCACCGGCTTCATCGACGCCGTCAGCTATCTCGGCCTCGGGCACGTGTTCACGGCCAACATGACCGGCAACGTCGTCCTGCTCGGGTTCGGCCTCGCGGGCGCCGGCGGCCTGCCGGTGCTCGCGCCGGTGATCTCGCTGCTGGCGTTCGTCGCCGGCGCGGGCGCCGGCGGGCAACCGGCCAGACGCCTGGCCGATCGTGGCGAGCGCCTGTTCGAGGTCGCCATCGCCGCGGAGTCCGCGCTGATCGTCGGCGCGGCCGTCGTCGCGGCGCTCGCGCCCGCGCACGGCGGCAGCGACGCCGGCTACGCCGTGATCGCGCTGCTGGCGGTGGCGATGGGGGTTCGCAACGGAGCCGTCCGTCGCCTCGCCGTTCGCGACCTCACGACGACGGTCCTGACGATGACGATCACGGCGCTGGCCGCGGAGTCCCCGCTCGGCGGCCGCAGCGGCTCGGGCACGATCCGGCGTGGCGGAGCCGTCGGCGCGATGCTCGTGGGCGCGCTGATCGGTGCGCTCCTGGTCAAGTCCAGCCTCGTCGCCGCGCTGGCCGTCGCCGCCGCGATCGGTGCGTCGGCTGCCGCGGCCGCAGCGGTCCGCGCGCGAGCCTAGCCACGGCCGCCCGCCGAGCGGCGGCGGACAGCGGCACAGCGGCCGCCGGCTGCGAGGCCCCGCGGGCGACCGAGCGGAGGGGGAGAGATTCGAACTCTCGGTACGCCGAATAGACGTACAACGGTTTTCGAGACCGCCGCATTCAACCGCTCTGCCACCCCTCCGGATGACAACTGCAGGCTAAACGACCGAAACGGCGGTCGCATCTGCACCCGCGCGCTAGCGTCGCGAGGCGAAGAAGTCGCGCAGCAGGGCCGCGGCCTCGACAGCCAGGAGACCGCCGGCGACCTCGGGGCGGTGGTTGAGGCGCGGCTCGCCGAGCACGTCGAGGACTCCCCCGGCGGCACCCGCCTTCGGATCCTCGGCACCGAACACGACGCGAGCGATGCGGGCGAGCACGATCGCACCGGCGCACATCGCGCACGGCTCCAGCGTCACATACAGAACGCAGTCGAGGAGTCGCCAGGTCCCGAGCGCGCGCGCCGCATCGCGGATCGCGAGGGTTTCGGCGTGGGCCGTCGGGTCCGAGCGCAGCTCGCGCTCGTTGCCGCCGGCGCTGACGACCTCGCCGTCGTGGACCACGACCGCCCCCACCGGCACGTCGTCGTGCTCGAGCGCCCGCTCGGCCTCCCGCAGCGCCAGCCGCATGAAGTGCTCGTCGAGCGGGAAGAACCTCTCGCGCATCAACGCAGCTAAGCACGCGGTCGAGCTGCGCGGCGCAGCGGACCCCATGGCTAGGCTTAGCTCCCGCGCCGTGGGATCCCACCGCGCGACCCACGGCAATGACACGCCACCGCTCGATAACAAGGGGCCTCGCCGTCGCGGCGATCGCTGCGCTCGCGGCGAGCGCGGCGCTGGCCGCCGAGCGGGCGCCGGCGAGACCCCCGCAGGCGCCGCAGGCGCCATACGCCGCGGGCGTCGTGATCGTCGGCTTTCGCTCGGGCGTCTCGCGCTCGCGCGGTAACGCGGTGCTGCAACGCACGGGACTCGAGCGCCCGAGCACGCCGCTCGCGCCGTTCGCGACGGTGACGCTGCGCCACGGCCTCAGCGTCGCGAGCGCGGTCGCGAGCCTGCGCCAGCGCTCGAGCGTCGCCTATGCGGTGCCCGACTACATCGCCCACGCCTCCGCGATCCCGACGGCGTTCATCCCCAACGATCCGGGCAGCTCGGGCCGGCCCGGCGGATGGCAGCAGTTGCAGTGGAACTTCGCCGGGCCGTTCGGCGTCAACGCGCCGCAGGCGTGGGCGAACGTCGCGGCCGCGCACCATCCCGGAGGCTCGGGCGTCGTCGTCGCCGTGCTCGACACCGGAGTCGCCTACGCCAACCACGGCCGCTACCGCCGCTCGCCGGACTTCCGCGCCAACGAGTTCGTCAAGGGCTACGACTTCGTCGCCCACTCGGCATATCCCGAGGACCACAACGGTCACGGCACGCAGGTCGCCGGGACGATCGGCGAGGCGACAAACAACGGGATCGGCGTCACGGGCCTCGCCTACGGCGTCAAGATCATGCCCGTCCGCGTGCTCGACTCGCAGGGCGATGGCGACGCCTCGGCGATCGCCAAGGGGATCTACTACGCCGTCGACCACCACGCCCAGATCATCAACCTGAGCCTCGAGTTCACGGCCGGAACCGTGCGCGCCAGCGCGATCCCCGAGCTGATCCAGGCGATCGACTACGCCCACCGCCACAACGTGCTCGTCGTCGCCGCCTCGGGCAACGAGCAGGACGACCAGCTCTCATATCCGGCCAAGGCGCGCGGCGTCCTGGCCGTCGGCGCCACCACGCAGGACGGCTGCCTGGGCGACTACTCCAACTTCGGCTCCGGCCTGACGCTCGTCGCACCCGGCGGCGGACCCGACTCCTCCCTGCCGCGCAACGACCCGCGCTGCCATCCGTCCACCGCGCAGGGCGGCGACATCTATCAGGAGACCTTCGCCGACATCGAGTCGCCGAGCGTCCGCGTGTTCGGCCTTCCGGGCGGCTATTTCGGGACCTCGATGGCCGCGCCGCACGTGAGCGCCACGGCGGCATTGATCATCGCCAGCGGGATCATCGGCCGCCACCCGAGCGTCGCCGCGCTGAAGCGGCGGCTGATCGACACGGCGACGCCGATGGGCGAGCGCGCCTACTTCGGCGCGGGCCTGCTCAACGCAGCCGCCGCCACCGGACCGACGGGTCCAACCGGACCGACGGGACCGACCGGACCGACGGGGCCGACAGGCCCGACGACCTAGCCTGCCTGCATCTAGCCGGTACGGATGATCAGCACCGCGCACGGGGCGTGGTGTGAGACGCGGTTCGGGACCGAGCCGAGCAGGAAGCGCTTCGCGCCGGTGCGCCCGCGGTTGCCGACGATGATCAGATCGGCGCCCTGCTCCTCGGCCACGTCGAGGATCGCGTCGGCCGGGTCGCCGCGCTGGGCGTAGCGCTCGACCTCCACGCCGGCGGCGGCGAAGACCGCGGCGGCTTCCCCGAGCGTCTCCTCGACCGCCTCGCGCGGTCGAAGCAGCCAGCCGGATTCCTCGTGTGAGACGCCCAGGCCCTCGCCCGAGGCGCCGGCGCCGGCGTCGGCGCCTCGGCTCGGGACCGGCTCGTAGACGCATACGAGGTGTACGCGCGCGCCCAGCGTCGCCGCCAGCTGCGCCGCCTGGCGCACGGCCTCGCCCGCGTTGGCCGAGCCGTCCGTCCCCACCACGATCGATCGGAACACTGCGCTGTCAGGAGAGCTTGACGATCGCGATCACCATGCCGGCGACGACGAAGACGACGATCACGCCCTGGAGCCAGATCCACGACGGGGACACGCCGACACCCTAGCGCCGGCGGGCTAGGGGGCGGAGGCGTAGGCCAGGAACTGCGACGGCGCGAGGTCCGAGCGGATCATGCGCGTCGAGGCGGGGTACTGGGTGAGGCTGAACGGGCCGCTGTTGGTGTAGCCCTGGTTGTAGAGCATCATCCGCACGCGGCGGTGCGCCGCGACCCACTTGAAGAGCTCGCTCACCCAGGCCGGGTTGTCGGCCCCCCACAGCGCCCATTCGCCGAACGCGAACGGCTTGTGCGGATAGTGGGTGTAGAAGGCCTCAAGGCCCGGGAAGTTCGGGAAGCGGCTGTAGAAGTCGGTGCCGACCCAGTCGACGTAGGCGTCGCCCGGGTAGTAGTTGGCCGGGTCGTTGCCGGAGATCGCCGGCGTGCCGGCGGTCTCGGGTGTCCAGACGAACGAGATCGGCGTCTGCGGGATCGCGCCGCCACTGGCGATGCCGTGCACGCGGGTCTGACCGAGCGCCCCCAGCTGCTGATCGACCGTCGCGACCGGCCCGCCCCGCATGATCGTCACGACCCGCCGCCAGGCGGCGACGAAGGTCTGCGCCGAGTAGTCGGCGCCGCGCGAGGAGCCGTCCATGTTGTAGGCGCTGTAGGCGTTGTTGGCGTTGTTCATCTCCGGGAACAGGCGGATGTAGACCGGTTTGCCGTGGCTTGCGATCAGCCGCGCGAGAGCGATCAGGTAGGGATCGCCGGCGCCGGCGACGATGCCGCCGGGGGTGATCGCCTGGCGGGCGCCGAAGCCCATCGTCGTCGAGATGTGGAGCATCAGCCGGGCGTGCGCGGAGGCCGCGTCGTTGAAGGCGAAGTGGATCGACTCTCCCCACGTCACGAACTCGCCGTAGATCGCCGGGTGCTTGCCGACCTCGGCGCCGAACTGGCCGGGCGAGCCGCTCGACACGCCGGTCAAGATTTCCCTGCCGGGCGGAACGAGCCCGCTCGTCGGCGCGCCGGCGCTCGCCCGCTGCGCGAGCGGTGCGACGGCGCCCGGCGACGGCGCCCCGGCTCCGGGGACGAGTGCGCTCGCGCCGCTCGCCCCGCTGAGGGCGTAGACGGCGATCGCGGCGGCAACCAGATTGAGTGTCGTGAGACGACGCACGCTCGAGATCACTATCGACGGGCGTACCCTCGAACCTCGGCGTCCGGCCTAGATGTTGGACGAAGGGCCGATGGCGGCGGACGGCTCGCGCGCAAGCCCCCGGCGAGCCATCAGACCCAACGGTTCCGCACGGCCGACTAGCATCCGCGCGTCCGCCGCGTCGACAGACAACCGTTGCGCTCAAGGCTCCGCGGGATCGCCTCCCGCGAGCAGCGTGCGACGCTCCTCGCCCGCGCCCTGCCGCGCCGAAGCGATTGGGTCCTGCTCGCGCTGATCGTCGCAGCGATCGTCGTCGGCACGGTCCTGCGCGTCCACGCCATCGGCGGCAACAACCGCGTCTCGGTCGACGAGGGCGGCTACGTCGCCAACGCCAACCAGATCCTGCGCGACCATCCGATCGCGACTTTCAAGTGGGCGCCCGGGACCTCGCTGATGTTCGCCGCCGCGGCGATCCTGCGCGGCGTCTCCCACATCTCGCTGAGCACCCATTCGCACGGCGTCGCGCAGTACTCGCAGCTGCTCGTCGAGATCGTCACGCTCGCGCTGGTGGCGATCCTCGCCTGGATCCTGGCCGGGCCCTGGGCCGCGCTGATCGCCGTCGCGCTGATGGCGACCTATCAGCCGCTGATCGACATCACGCGGACCTACCTGTCGGAGCCGCTCGGCGCGCTGGCGCTGCTGTCGATGGTGGTCTCGATCTGCTGGGCGCGAAAACGGGAGCTCCACACGCTCGTCGTCGCGGGCCTGATCGCCGGCCTCGCCGGGCTGGTCCGCGAGGACTACGCCGTCGCGGTCGCGGCGATCATGCTCGGGATGCTCGCCAGCGGCTTCCCGAGCCGCCGCGCGGCGCTCGGCCGCGCGCTCGTCTACGGGCTGACGGCGCTCGCCGTGGTCACGCCCTTCGTGATCTACGCCTCGCTTCGCACCCACCGCTTCACGCCGATCGTCGACGCCGGCCCGCACGCGCTGTTCCTCGGCACCTACCTGCCTGGCGGCGGCAACCAGTTCATCGACCTCCAGGTCACCGCCAAGCAGGTCTGCGACTACTTCAACAAGCGGCGGCCCGACGCGGCGCGGCGCGCCGCGCTGTCGCTGCCGAAGGACTGGTGCCACATCCCGCCCGGCGACGCGCAGGGCCTGTTCGCGATGATCCAGGCCCAGCACCCGGGCGAGTCAAACCAGCAGGCCGCGCAGGACGCGGCGCTCCACAATCTCGACCACTACATGCTCGGTCGGCCGCTGAGCTTCGCCCACATGCAGATCAAGAAGGCCTGGAACATGTGGTCCTACCCCTGGAGCGGCGGCAACTCGGTCGGCGGCGGCGGCCTGTCACGCACGACGAGCCTCCTCCAGCACCAGATCTACTCGGCGATCGCGTGGTTCGGGATCGTGCTCGGCCTCGTGCTGCTGCGCCGCCGGTGGGCCTACATCGTGCCCGTCCTCGCCCTGCTCGCGATCGCCTGGCTGAACACGTTCTTCGCGATCACCCCGCGTGACAACGTCCGCCTCATGCCGTTCGTCTTCGTCTACGGGGCAGTCGGCCTGGCCACGGCCGGCGCCGCGCTCGCGGCGCTCGCCGCGCGCCGCAAGCCCACTAGGCGATCCGCAGAACCGGCTTGATCGTGCGCCCGGCCTCGGCGTCCTGGGCTGCCTCCTCGATCGCGTCGAAGTCGTAGTGGCGCATGAAGCGCTCGACCGGGAAGCGGCCCTGCTCCCAGAAGCGGATCAGCTGGGGCAGGAAGATCTCGGGGACGCTGTCGCCCTCCACGACGCCCCGCAGAGTGCGCCCGCCGACGAGGATGTCGGTCATGTCCAGCGACACCTCGGTGCCGGTCTCCGAGCCGCCGATCAGGCCGGCGACGCCGAGTGGCGCGAGGCAGTCGACGCAGCTTCGCAGCACCGCCGGAACGCCGGTCGTGTCGAGTGAGAACTCGACGCCGTAGCCCGTCACGCGCCTGATCTCCTCGACCGCGTCGGCCGCGTTGGCGTCGATCACGTGCGTCGCGCCGAGCTCACGGGCGAGCTCGAGCCGCGAGGCGTGCAGGTCGATCCCGAAGATCGTCTGGCAGCCGGCGATCGCCGCGGCGAGGATCGCCGAGATCCCGACTGCGCCGGTGCCGAACACGGCGATGCTCGACCCCGCCGGGACGCGCAGCGTGTTGAGGACCGCCCCCGCCCCGGTCTGGATCCCGCAGCCGAACGGCGCGACCACGTCGAGCGGGATCGCGCTCTCGATCGAGACCACGTTTCGCTCGCGCGCGACGGACTGCGTCGCGAAGCTCGACTGGCCGAAGAAGTGCGCGTGGACGAGCTCGCCACCGCGCGACAGGGCGCTCGAGGCGTCGCCCGGCCGCTCGGCGGCGAAGTTGAAGTCGAAGAAGCGGTGGCAGTAGGTCGGCTTGCCGCGCCGGCAGCAGATGCAGCTCCCGCACGAGTCGAACGTCATGCCGACCCGCTCGCCGACGGCGACCTTCGTCACCGCCGGGCCGACGGCCCTGACGACCCCCGCCCCCTCGTGGCCGAGCACGGCGGGCAGGGGCACCGGCAGCCACTGGTCGCGGCAGATCAGGTCGGTGTGGCAGATCCCCGACGCGCTGACGTCGACCAGCACCTCGTCGTCGCGCAGCTCGCCGAGCTCGAGCTCGGTCACGACGAAGGACGCGCCCTTCGACTCGGTCACGGCCGCCATCACCTTCATCCGCTCTCCCCTTTCTGTATGAGCCGAGCCTCAGCGCGGCAGGCTGATCGGCCCGATCCGCCGCGCCGCGCCGTCGAGGCTACCGGCGAAGCGCTCGGCGGCGAGTCCGACGTAGTTCTCCGCGAGCGTCCGCGCCGCCGCCTCAGAGGACACGACATAGCGAAGCTGCGAGATCTGCAGCTGCTCCTCGAATGGGTCATCGCCGAGGCGGTGAAGCATCGACGTCATCCAGTAGGAGAAGTGCTCGGCGCGCCAGACGCGCGCGGAGCAGGCCGCCGAGTAGGACCGGAGCGCGGCGTCGTCGCCGCTCGCATACCACTCGATCAGCGCCCGCGCGAGCAGCGCCACGTCGCCGAGCGCGAGGTTGAGCCCCTTCGCGCCGGTCGGGGGCACGATGTGCGCGGCGTCGCCGGCGAGGAACATCCGCCCGTGCTGCATCGGCTCGCAGACGAAGCTGCGCATGCCCGTGATCCCCTTCTCGAGGATCTCGCCCTCGTCGAGCTCCCAGCCGTCGAGGCCGAGGCGAAGCTGGAGCTGCGCCCAGATCGCGGCGTCGCTGTAGTCCTCGATCCGATCCGAGGGCGCGCACTGGATGTAGAGCCGGCTGAGCTCCGGCGAGCGCATCGTCAAGAGCGCGAAGCCGCTCGAGTGGTGGGCGTAGACGAGCTCCTCACTCGACGGCGCGACCGCCGCGAGGATGCCGAGCCACGCGAGCGGGTATTCGCGCGAGAAGAACGACAGGCGCTCCTCGATCGCCGGGCGGCAGACGCCGTGAAAGCCGTCGCAGCCGGCGATCACGTCGCACTCGAGCTCCTCGGCCGTCCCCTCGTGCGTGAAACGCACGCGCGGCCGCGCGGTGTCGATCCCGTCGAAGCCGACATCTGAGGCGCTGAACAGCAGCGGCAGGCGGTCGTCGACGCGCCGCTGGATCAGGTCCTTCACGACCTCGGTCTGGCCGTAGATCATGATCGCGCGCCCGTCGGCAAGGTCGCTCAACGGCAGGTGGTGGCGCTCGCCGGCGAACTGGAGGTGGAGCCCATGGTGGACGAGCCCCTCGCGGCGCATCCGCTCCCCCACCCCCGCGCGCTCGAGCAGGTCGACGCTCGACTGCTCGAGCAGCCCGGCGCGGATGCGCTGCTCGACGTAGTCGCGCTCGCGCGCCTCGAGCACGACCGACTCGATCCCGGCGGCATCGAGCAGCCGCGCGAGCATCAGTCCGGCCGGCCCGGCGCCGATGATCGCTACCTGGGTGCGAAGCGTCATGGCGGCGGGCCGCCCTCGCCGCTCGCCCGCGCGGCGCGAAGCCGGTAGCCGAGCGGCATGAAGCGAAGGCCGCTCCGCGCTTCGAGCTCGCCCCACAGCCCGCGCGGCAGAAACAGCGCGAAGGCGATCGCGGTCGCGCCGAGGGCCACCAGATACCAGGTCCCGTTGCTCGAGAACTGGTTCTGGATCACGTAGAAGATGATCGCGCCGATGATCGGGCCCTCGAACGTTCCGAGCCCGCCCACCAGGACCATGAAGATCATGTAGGCGCTGTAGTTGACGCTGAAGATCGACGTCGGCTCGATGAAGAGGATATTGGCGAGCGTCAACGCCCCCGCCGCGCCGCAGCCGAGGCCGGCGACCACGAACAGGATCCGCTTGACGGCGACGACCCGCACCCCGACCGACGCGGCGGCCTCCTCGTCGTCGCGGATCGCCTGAAGCGACGAGCCGAGGCGGCTTCGCAGCAGCACGAACAGCAGGCCGACGAAGAAGACCGTCATGGCGAGCGTCAGCCAGTAGGTGTAGTTCTGGCGCGAGCCCTGCGAGTAGGCGTCGAGCTGCGTCAGCGACGTTCCGGTCCCGGCGCCCAGCGAGCTGTCGAAGGAGACGTAGATCCCGAGCGCTTCGGCGACGACCCAGGTCCCGATCGCGAACTGCGCGCCGCGGAAGCGCAGCACCAGAAACGACAGTGGCAGCGAGACCGCGCCGCAGAAGAGCGTCGCGATCACCATCGCCAGATAGGGGCTCACGCCGCGGTTGGCGAGCCAGACGGTGGCGTAGGCGCCCAGGCCGATGTAGGCCTGCAGGCCGACCGACACGAGCCCGCCGTAGCCGGCCAGGGCGTTCCACATCACGGCCATCAGCACGAACGTCAGCAGCGTCGTCATCTCCTGCACGGCGTTGCCGCTGAGGGCGACCGGCACGAGCGCCATCGCGGCGATCAGCCCGGCGAAGCCGGTCGTGAAGCCCGCCGAGACGCGCGTCCAGCGCTGCACCGCTCCGCGCACGGGCCCGACGGGCCCCGCGGCGGCGGCGCTCACGTCGTCACCCCGCGCGCGGCGCGGGCGCGCCGCAGCCCGCCCACCCCGAGCGTCAGCAGGCCGCCGCGCGGCGAGGCGAGCACGAGCAGGAACACGAGGTGCCCGGCGAGGATCGAATACTCGGGGTTGATCTGACCGCCGATCGTCTGTGCGACGCCGAGCAGGATGCCGCCGAGCAGGGCCCCCCAGAGCGATGAGCCAAGGCCGCCGATCACGACAGCCTCGAAGGCGAAGATCAGGTTGTCAGGTCCGGCGTAGGGGAAGAACGTCGAGCGGATCGCGAGGAACATGCCGGCGATCGCCGCGATCGCGACGGCGATCGCCGTGGCCCACGCGTAGACCGCGCGCGAGTCGATTCCGACGAGCTCGGCGGTGTCGGGGTCCTGCGCGGTCGCGCGCATCTGGCGTCCGGCCTGGGTGCGCGAAAGAAACCACTGCAGCAAGCCGAAGATCACGATCGCCACCCCCAGCGTCAGCGCGCCGATCGTCGAGATCGACAACTTGCTCGTGATCTGCCAGCTCGACGTCGCGATCGAACCGGCGTTCTGGCCGAGCGAGCGGACGTCGGGCGAGAAGCCCTGCTCGAGCAGGTTCTGGATCACGATCGACAGGCCGAACGTCGTCAGCAGCGGGACGAGCAACCCCGAGCGCAGGCTCCGCTCGAGCAGCGTGCGCTGCAGTACGTAGCCCAGCAGCAGCATCACCGGCAGCACCGGCAGGATCCCGATGAACGGCGACACGTGCCAGTGCTCGAGCAGCAGGAACACGAGGTAGGCGCCGAGAATCGCCAGGTCGCCGTGGGCGAGGTTGATGATCCGCATCAGCCCGAACATCAACGCCAGGCCGCAGGCCAGCAGCCCGTAGAAGCCGCCGAGCGTGATGCCCTGGACGATGTCGTTGATCCAGGTCACGCGGCCGCCCCGCGCGACAGGCCGAAGTAGGCGTCGGTGATCTGCTCGCGCGTCAGCTCGCCGCGGCGCCCCTCGAGCACGAAGCGCCCCTCGAGCATGCAGATCACGCGCTCGGCCACGCTCACGGCGCGCGTCAGGTCCTGCTCGACCAGCAGGACCGTCGCCCCCTGCGCGATCACCGTCGCGAGCGACTCATAGACCGCCTCGACGGCCAGCGGGGCCAGCCCCAGGGAGACCTCGTCGAGCAGCAGCAGCCGCGGGTTGGCGATCAGCGCGCGCCCGATCGCGGTCGCCTGCTGCTCTCCGCCGGACAGCGTACGGGCGCGGCGGTCGCGCAGGCGCTCGAGCATCGGGAACGCCGCGAGCACGGTCTCGAGCGTCCAGTGCCCGCCGTGGCGCCGCTGCGAGCCGACAAGCAGGTTCTCCTCGACGGTCAGATCGCCGAACAGGCGCCGGCCTTCGGGGACGAGCGAGATGCCGAGCCGCACGCAGTCGTGCGCGCGAAGCCGCGTGACGTCGCGACCGTCGAAGAGGATCCGCCCGCCGCTCGGCCGGTGGGCCCCGGCGATCGCGCGAAGCAGCGTCGTCTTGCCCGCGCCGTTGGCGCCGACCAGCGCGACGGTCTCGCCCTCCTCGAGGGTCAGCTCGACGCCGCGGACCGCCTCGAGCAGCCCGTGGCGCAGCTCGAGCGACTCGACCGCGAGCAGGCTCACGCGGCCGCGCTCCCGAGATAAGCGTCGACCACGCGCGCGTCGCGCATCACCTCTGCGGGCTGGCCGTCGGCGATGATCAGTCCGAAGTCCATGCAGACGAGGCGCCCGACGACCTGCACCAGCACGTGCACGATGTGCTCGATCCAGACGATCGACAGGCCGCTTTCGCTGAGCGACTTGATCATCGTCACGAGCTCCGCCGCCTCGGCGTCGGTCAGCCCGGCGCCGATCTCATCCAGCAGCAGCACGACCGGCCCCGTCGCGAGCGCTCGCGCGAGCTCGAGCCGCTTGCGGGCGAGCAGACCGAGCGTGTCGGCGCGGCGGTTGGCCACGTCGTCGAGCCGGCAGCGCTCGAGCACCTCGATGCAGCGTTCGTAAGCCGCGCGGCGGCGCAGCCCACCGCCGGTGCTAGCCGCGACGAAGCAGTTCTCGAACACGCTCATCGCGCCGAACGGCCGCGGCACCTGGTGCGCGCGGCCGATCCCCATGCGCGAGCGCGCGCTCGCGCCGGAGCGCGTCACCTCGCGCCCGCGGAAGCGGATCTCCCCACTCGAAGGAGCGATCGTGCCCGCGAGGACGCTCAGCAGCGTCGTCTTGCCCGCCCCGTTGGGGCCGACGATGCCGATCGCCTCGCCGCTTGCGATCGAGATGTCGACCCCGTCCAGGGCGGCCAGAGCCCCGAAGGTGCGGCGGACGCCGACCGCCTCCAGGACTGGCCCGGATTCCATTCGCTAATTCTGTCTTGCTGAGCGCTAGCTGTAGGCGATCAGCTTGCTCGCGACGGGGACGTTGTGATCGTCGGCGTGCTCGCAGACGACCGAGCTCAGGTTGAAGCGACTGCCCTTCGCCGCCTTGCGCCACTGGATGCCGATGATCGGCGTCGCGACGACGTTGGGCGACGGGTTCTTCGCCCCCTTCGCTCCCCAGTGCAGGTTGCCGACCGGAGTCTGGACCTGGAGCTTCTTCATCGCATGGGCGACGGCCGCCTTGTCCTTGGGGTTGCCGGACGCCTTCAGCGCGGCGGCGGCGATGTCGAAGAGCGACAAGCTCGCTCCGAGCTGCTGGGTGGGATAGCGCCCGGTCTTCTTGGAGTAGCCGGCCCCCAGAGCCGCGCTCGAGAGCCCCGTCAGCGATGAGTGGTAGGGCCAAGTCGCTCCCCAGTACTCGCCGCTTGCGAGGTTGTAGCCGAGCGAGCCCACCGCGTCGACCTGGGAGGCGAACAGGCCGGTCTTTGCGATCTGGGCGATCTTGACCTGCTTGGTGTAGCCCTGCTGCGCCGCCTGTCGCCAGAACGTGGTGAAGTCCGGCGGGATCGGGAAGGTGTTGAAGATCTGGCAGTCCTGCTGCTTGAACTCGGTGATCTGCGGCGTGTAGTCGTTGGTCCCGTCCTGGTAGGCGCCGGGATCGACGATTGTGTAGCCCGCGCCCTTGAGGACCGGACCGAGTGCCGCGCGGATCGCGTTGCCGTCGTCGTCGTTGGGCCACATGACGCCGACCTTCTTGTTCGTCGGAATCTGCTTCCACAGGCTCAGGTAGGCCGTCGCGAAGTCGGGCACGCCGAAGCTGTAGTGGAAGATCCACTTGAACGGCGCCGAGGTCACGTTGCCGGTCGGGCCGAGCTTGCCGCCGACGCCGAGCCACCACGACTCCCACGGGACGACCGTCGAGACGCACGGCACGCCGGCCGCCTCCGCGGCCGTCGAGACGGGGACGACGACCTCGGGCGTCGAGGTCGCGAGCAGCAGGTCGACGCCGCTCCCGGCGATCAGCTGCTGGGTGACCTGGGCGGCGGTCGAGGGGATCGACTGCGAGTCCTTCTCGATGATCTGCACGGCGTAGCTCTTGCCGCCGATCTTCAGCCCCTTGCCGAACGCCGCGCGCGCAAGGCTGACGGCGTAGGGGTCGGGCTCCCCGAAGCCGGCCGCCGGGCCGGTCAGCGGGCTCACGAAGCCGATCTTGATCGTCGCCGCCGCCTCGTGGGCGAGTGGGCCGCGCGCGCGGGCCCACGCGGTCTGCGCGCCGGCGCCGCCGAGCACCGCTCCGCCAAGCACCGCGCCGCCGCGCCGCAGGAAATCGCCGCGGCTGATTCCGCCATCGCCGGCGGGGGTCCGCTCGTCTGCCATGTCGTCTCCTTCTCCCTCGATTTACGAGCGCCCGGCGGGCGCGGCCCGATGCTATGTAGCGCAATCGGGCAAGTCAAGTGGAATTAGAAAAGAGCGCTCTTTTGTGCTAGCGTCGCGCTCGTGGAGGCCGTTTCGCAGCAGCTTCAGCAGGCGATCGCCGATCGCGACCTGCGTCCGGGCGACCGAATCGGCACCGAGGCCGAGCTCGCCATCCAGCTCGGCGTCAGCCGCCCGGCGCTGCGCGAGGCCGTCCGCTTGCTCGTCGGCTCAAACCGCGTCCGCGCCGCGCGTGGTCCCGGCGGCGGGGTCTTCGTCGCCCAAACGCCCGACGGCAGCCTGGCCCGGACGATCAGCGAGGCGATCGCCGCGATGCTCGCCACCGCGGCTACCTCGATCGCCGAACTGACCGAGGTCCGCCTGCTGCTCGAGGTGCCGCTCGCCGGGCTCGCCGCGCGGCGAGCGAGCGACGGTCACCTGGCCGAGCTTCGCGAGGCGATCGCTGCCGCGTCCGCGGCGCCCGACGACGACGCGGTCCAGCGCGACTCCGACATCCGCTTTCACCGCACGATCGCGGCCGCCGCCGGCAACCGCGTCGCGGGCGCGCTGGCCGGCTGGTCGGCCGACGTCCTCCAGTCGCGCCTCAAGGACCTGATCGCGCCGGCGATCGTCGAGGCCGTCGCGCGCGACCAGCACTCGGAGATCCTCGAGGCGATCGAGCAGCGCAACGCGGGGCTCGCCGAGCGCGCGATGCGCCTGCACCTGCAGTACCTCGACGATCTCCTGGAGACGGTCGCCTCACGTTCCTGAACCATCTGTTGGGGTGGGTGCATGCACCCACCCCCGGGTCGGCGCATGCGCCGACCCGAACGGCCGAGATCTAGCGACTTCGCACGTCCTCCACGCGGCGCGCCTTCGCGCGCGGGGCGACCAGCACGCCCGGCATCACCGGGACCACGCGAACGCGCAGCGCGAGGCGCGAGAAGATGCGCTCCTCGATCGTGCGCACGAGCGCGGGATCGGTCGCCTCGACGAGCACGCGGATCTCGTCGCGCTCGGAGCCCTCGGTGTAGAAGCGGATCCGGTACTCCCCGAGCACCCCGGCCTCGCGGAGCGTCTGCTCGATCGCCGACGGGAAGACGTTCATGCCGCGGATCACGACCATGTCGTCGGTGCGCCCGACGATCCCGCCCGGCAGCCACACGTCGTCGTGACCGCCGGGGCAGGCCGCCCCGACCAGCGCGACGTCGCCGCTTCGAAAGCGGATCGCCGGGAAGCCGCTGCGCGAGAGCGCCGTCAGGACGAGCTCGCCCTGGCCGCCCGGGCCGATCGCCGCGCCGGTGCGCGGGTCGAGGATCTCGCAGATGAAGTCCTGCTCGTTGACGTGCAGCCCGCCGCCCTCCGCGCACGGGTAGGAGAAGACGCCGACCTCGGTCGAGCCCGCGTGGTCGAAGACGCGCGCTCCCCAGGCGTCCTCGATGCGCGCGCGCGCGGCCGGGATCGAGGCGCCCGGCTCGCCCTGGCAGATCACGGCCCGCACCGAGGCGAACGCGTCCTCGAGCCCCCACTCCTGCGCGACGTCGATCAGTCCGAGCGCGTAGGTCGGCGTGCAGACGATCGCGCTGGCCTCGAATTCGGCGATCGCGCGCAGCCGCTCGCGCCCGTCGAGGCCGCCGAGCGGCAGCGCCAGCGCGCCGATCTGCTCAACGCCGGCGGCAGCGGCCCAGAACTGGAGGTAGGCGCCGAACGGGAACGGCAGCGCGACGCGGTCGCAGGCGCTGATCCCGGCGGCGCTCAGGACGCGCGCGAAGCAGCGCCCGCTGACCGCCCAGTCCTCGGCGGTCTGAAGCACCCGCAGCTGCTCGCCGACGGTGCCGCTCGTCAGATGCAGGTGCGTGTAGCGCTCGAGCGGAAACGTCAGGTTCGTGCCGTACGGCGGTGTTTGGGCCTGGTCGGCAAGCAGCTCGTCCTTGCAGGTGAAGGGGAGCGCACGCAGATCCTCGATCGTCGTGATCGGCGTGGCGGGAAGGCGCGCTCGCTGGAAGGCGTTGCTGTCGCGCACGCGTGCCAGGAGCGCGTCGAGTGCCGCAAGCTGGCTCGGGCTCGCCCGGCTCACCGCGGCGCCGCAGACGGCTGTTCTCGATCCATGGCTCGGGGCGAGTCTACGTTCTCGCTCGCGCCCCGCGCCGCCTGGCGGTGAGGACGGCCGCCGGCGCAGGCTCGCCGCAACCCGGGTCGCATATGCGAACTTGACTTCTGATTCAGGTTCTGGCTACGCTGCGAGGGACCGATGAGCACGCCGGCCCCGCGCCTGAGCGGAGACGAACTGATCGCCCGCGCAGAAGCGCTGATTCCGGTCCTGGCCGCGCGGGCCGGCGAGGCCGAGCGACTGCGCCGGATCCCCGACGAGACGATCGCCGATCTGCGCGAGGCCGGGCTCCTGCGCATCGCCAAGCCGCCCGGCTTCGGGGGCTACGGACTCGACTTCGACTGTGCCTGGGAGGTCGGCGTGAGGCTCGCCCGGGGCTGCGGCTCCACCGCCTGGGTCTACATGGTGAGCCAGATCCACGACTACCAGGCGGGCGTCGCGCCGCCGGCGGCCCAGGAGGCCTTCTTCGCCGATCCCGATCTGATGTCCTCATCGGCGTTCGCCCCGACCGGCCTGCTCGAGCCGGCCGACGGCGGCTGGCTGCTGTCGGGGTCATGGGGCTTCTCGAGCGGCGCCGACCACGCCCGCTGGCATCTGCTGGGCGCGGTCGTTCCGGGAGTCGGGCTCGTTCTGTCGATCGTCGCGCGCGAGGACGCGGAGATCGTCGACGACTGGCACGTGTCGGGCCTGTGCGCCACGGGCAGCAAGACGATCCGCCTGACCGAGCCCGTGTTCGTCAGCCGAGACCACTGGATCCCGACCGGCGGCGGCGGCAATGCGCAGATGCGCGACCAGCACGCCCGCGCGTCCTACGGCTCGCCGCTTTCGTCGATCCTGTCGTTCGCGCTGTGCGCGCCGCTCGTCGGCATGACGCAGGCGGCGCTTGACGCCTATGTCGAGCAGGCGATGAAGCGCCGCCTCCCGACCGGCGCCGAGGTTCGTGAGCTGGCGACGGTGCAGGCGCGCGTCGCGGAGTCCGCCGCGGAGCTTGACGCGGCCGCCACGCTCTGCCGCGCCCTGATCGCCGAGCACGCTGCGCGCGGCGAGCGCGGCCCGGAGTTCACGCTCGAAGACCGCGCGCGCTTCCGGCGCACCCACGCCTACGTCGCGCGGCTGTGCCGCAGCGCAACCGACCGCCTGTTCGACGGGGCGGGAGGGCACGCGATCTACGACGCCAATCCGCTGCAGCGCCTGCACCGCGACGTCAACGCCGCCGTCCACCAGGTGGCGCTCGGTTGGGACGACAACGCCGTCCTCTACGGGAGGGTGCGCCTCGGGCTGGAGCCGGCCGGCCTGTTCTGGTGAGCCGGCCGAGGCTCAGGCGAACAGGCCTGTGGCGTCGGCGCCCGCCTGCGGCGCGCCTGCCGGAGGCGAAACTGGCGGAAACGACTCGAACATCGAGTGCGGCATGGCGAGGTTGCGATAGAAGACGTTGGAGCCCTGCTGGGGCTCGTAGCGGACCGGCTCCCAGTCGGGCTCGTAGTTGCGGTAGCCGCCGGCGTTGATCTCCACGCGCATCCCGCCGGGGTCGCGTACGTAGAGGTAATGCTGCTCACCCATGCCATGCATCCCCGGGCCGAACTCGATCGCGACATCCTCGTTGAGGAACACGTCGGCGGCCCGCAGCAGCTCCTCGCGCGACTCCACGAAGTAGGAGATGTGGTTGATACGCCCGGTCGCGGGTGAGGGATCCCAGACGATCCCCAGATCGTGGGCGCGCTCGCAGACCGTGGTCATCGCGAACACCGGAAAGTCGGGCCGGTCGGGAATGACCGTGTACTCCATGAAGCGGTGGCCGAGCGTGCCGCGATACCACTCGGCGTCAGCGAGCGGGTTCGCGGCGCAGACGGTCACGTGGTCGAGGCCGCGGGCGGCGATGCCGCGCGGGCGAAAGCGCTGCGGTCGGTTTGGAAACGGCGAGGCCATCGCCGGCTCCGGGCGATAGCGGTCGACATCCCAGAAGACCTCGTGCAGCTGGCCGCCCGGGCTTCGGTATCGCAGCGCATGACCGTGGCCGACCGGCTCCTCGAGCCAGCCCTCGCCAGTTCCCGCCGCGTCGATGCGCGCGGCCGCCTCGAGGAGCTCCTCGGGCCCGCCGGCACGCCACCCGATATGACCGAGACCGGGCTGCTCGCCCTCGGTCAGGACGAGCGTGTGGTGGAAGCGGTCACCCCACCCGCGAAGGTAGGCGGATCCACCCGCCTGCGCGGTCAGCTCGAGACCGACGATGCGCGTCCAGAAGTCAAGCGACTCCGCAGGAGTGGGCGTGATCAGCTCGACGTGGGCGAGCTGCGAAAGCAGGCGGGCCGCCATGAGTGTTCTCCCCTCAGCCGTTTCCGTGGAAGTGTCTTCTCTTTAATCTGAATCGGTGTTCGGGTTCTTGCAACGGCACAACCTAGCGCGCGGCCGGCCGCCGCGTCAAACCGCGGCCGCGCTCAGCTCACGGGGGCCGCTGCTTGGGCCCGAGCGCGGCGGCGGGGCGAGCCGGGCACGGGCGTCAGCAGGTAGGCGGCGCAGGCGACCCCGAGCTCCTTCACGAGGCGCTCCCAGCCGACGCGGCGCTCGGACTCGAACGTCGGCCCGTACATGACCTGGCGGGCGATCGTGCAGTACACCATCCGAAAGGCGACGTCGACGGCCAGCTCGGGCTCGGGATGGGCGATCGCGGCGCGGTGGGAGAGGATCCGCGCCTTGAAGACGCGGCCGCCGTCGGTGCTGGCCCGCGAGCCGCGCTGCGCGATCTGCTCGTCCACCGCGCCGAGGTGCATGAATGCGCGCAGGATCCGACGGTGCTGGTGGGCGATGCCCGCGTACTCGGCGACCGCGGCGGCGATCGCCGCCGCCGGCTCAGCCGGCGCCTCACGCGAGGCGATCTCCCCGGCGGCGGCATCGAGCGTATCCATCACGCGGCCGTGCACGACGCGCAGCAGGCTCTCCTTGCTGCCGAAGCGCTCGTAGATCGCACCGACCGAGACGCCCGAGCGGGCGGCCACCTCCTGCACCGTGAATCCCTCGAACCCGTTTTCCTCGAGCAGCGCGCGCGCGGAGTCGAGCACGCGCTCGGAGGATTCTCGGCTGCGCCGCTGCCGTGGCGGCCGGACCTGCGGCAGTTCGGGCGGCACAGCGCCATCTTCGCACGAGCGCCGGTGGCGATCGCGCTCGGAGTCCGCTCGGCGGCTAATGGCGCGCGGCCCAGCGCGCCATGCGCGCGAACAGCTCTGGCACCGGCTGCGGTGGTCGGGACGGGTCGAGCTCCCGGTAGACCGTCTCGACGTTGACGACGATTCGCTCGGGATCTCCGAGCGCCGCGAAGTCGCCGAGCTCGATGTCGTCCGCCGCCTCCTCGGGCGCCATCCCGGCCTCGAAGCGCCTGGCGGCCTCATCGTGCACGTGGCGCAGGTAACGCTGAACCGAGCGCACCGCGTCCGCATTGCTGAGCGGTCCGTGCCCGGGAACGATCGTTCGCGCGCCCAGCGTGAGGATCGCGTCACAGGCGGCTAGCCAGCGCGAGATCGGCCCGGCCCAGACGATCGGAGTCCCGCCCGCGAAGACGAGATCGCCGGTGAACACCACGGCCGCATCGGGCACGTGGGCGATCGCGTCGCCCTCGCTGTGCGCGGGGCCGAGCTCGATCAGCTCGACGAGGCGCTCGCCGACCCACGCCTCGCGGCGCCCCTCGAAGGTCTCGCTGGGAAGGCGCTGCTCGATGCCCTCGAAGTCAAAGGACCCGAAGCGCTCGCGCGCGAACGCCGCGAACGCCGGATCCAGCGATGCGCCGCCCAGCATCTGGCGCACGGCCGCCGCGCTGCGGCGTGCCATCGCGTCGGCGGCGCCGCGGGTCGCGATGACCGTGGCATCGGCCGGCAGCAACTGGTTGCCGAAGCAGTGGTCGGGGTCGCCGTGGGTGTTGAACGCCGCCCGCAACGGGCTCGCAGCCAGGCGGGGGGCCATCGACTCGAGCATCGCTGCCGTCCGCCTGAGGTCATAGAGCGTGTCCACCAGCAGCGAGGCCCCGGGGGCACTGATCAGGCCGGCGTTGCTGAGACCCCAGCCCCCCTCGGGCTGAAGGTAGGCGCACAGCCCGTCGCCGAGCTCGTGCAGGCCATGGCGGTAGCCGGTCATCGGCGCGCCCGCGCGCGCGGCAGCGCCACCGGCGCCCGACCCGCGACGATCCGGTTGCGCAACGTGCCGATCGCCTCCACGTGCAGCGCGACCTCATCGCCGGGCGCCAGCGCCGGCAGGCTGTCGCGGCCGTTTCGCCCCCACAGCTCGAGCAGGCAGCCGCCCCCGCAGGTGCCCGAGCCGAGCACGTCGCCGGGGCGCACCCATGTGCCACGCGAGGCGTAGGCGACGAGCTCCTCGAAGCTCCACGCCATGCTGGCGAGGGTGTCCGAGCCGAGCAGGGCGCCGTTAATCTCGGCACGCAGCTCGAGATCGAGCCGATCACCGCGACGGTGGGGCTCGAGCTCATCGGCGGTGACGATCCAGGGGCCGAGCGTGTTCGCGAAGTCCTTGCCCTTGCAGGGTCCGAGGCCGAGGCGCATCTCGGCAAGCTGAAGGTCGCGCGCCGACCAGTCGTTGAAGATCGTGTAGCCGGCGATGTGAGCCTGCGCTTGGTCGGGCCGAAGGTCGTGGCCGGCGCGACCGATGACGGCCGCCACCTCGAGCTCCAGGTCCAGATCGACGCACCCGGGTGGCACCGGGATCTCCTCGTCAGGGCCGCTCAGCGCGTGCGGATTGCTGAAGTAGCAAAACGGCGACTCGTACCAGACCTCCGGCACCTCGGCGTCGGGGCTCGCGTTGCGGACGACGCCCTCGACATGCTGCTCGAAGACCGAGAAGTCGCGAATGCTCGCCGGCTCGATCGGCGCCAGCAGGCGGACCTCGGCGAGCGCGCAGTCGGTCTCGACGCACTCGGCGAGACGCTCCCGCTCCGCGGGCTCTGCGCGGAGCAGGTCGGGCACGCTCACCTGCGGCTGCAGGATGCGCACCCGCGCGCCGTCGATCACCGCCGTGCGCTGATCCTCGCCGGCGGCTATCCGTGCGATGCGCATCGCGTTCCGCCCTGCTCTCGGGGTTGCGGTTGCGGTTGCGGTGGGCGCCTCATCGCGCCAGGCGCTCCATCACCCATTGGCGGATCGTCGGCACGACGGGGCCCTCGCCCATGTGGCCGCCATCGAAGACGCGAGCGCACTTGGGGTCGCCGTGGTCGAGGCTCAGGTAGAGGTCCTCGATCGAGTTCTGTGCGTCATCGCGACCGTTGACTAGCAGCAGCGGCGCCGACGGGGCGTCGAGCAGGCCCTGGTCAAGCAGCGACAGCTCGCCGCAACTGGCGACGTAGTCCTCGAAGGAGGAACCGCCGAAGATCGCGGCGCGCGCCGCCATCAGGTCCATCAGGTACGAGCCGGCGCTGCGCGAGCGCCGCTGCCACTGCTCGCCGAAGGTGACGTGGACGCCACCGCCCCAGTTCACCGCACCCCGCAGGAACTCGCGGTGCGTGTGGGCGAGCTTCATCGCCCAGTACCCGCCGAAGGATGCGCCGACCGCGACGCACCGCCCGCCGTCGAGATCCTCGTTGCGTGCGAGCCATTCGAAGATCGGCGTCCACTGGCGCTCGGCGTCGCGGCCCGCGCGCACGGGCGACTGACCGACTCCGGGCATGTCGATCAGCAGCACCGCTGCGCCCGCCGAGCGAAACAGCGCCCCAAGCCGCGCGTAGACCTCCTCCTTCCATGTGTCGATGCCTCCCCAGGCCATGACGACCGGCGGCCTGACCACGCGCGCGGGGCGCATCACGTAGAAGACGACGTGGAGGCCTTCCTGCGCCCGGCCGTCGAAGGGAAGCTTCACCACCTCGAGCGGCGGGTCGTCGAGCGCGGTCGCCGCCAGGAAGTACTCGCGCGCGAGCGCGTACTGGCGCGCCTTCGCCGGATCGTTGGGCGTCGGGTAGCGCCCGAGAAACGACGCGTGGTAGGCCTGCATCCAGGCGGCGCGCTGCTCCTGCGCCGAGGCAGCCGCGCGAGCGAGCGCGGCGAAGCGATCCGCCTGTGCTCCCCAGGCCGCCGTCCATGGCCGCGGCTCGAGGCCCTCGAGCGCTCCGATCGTCTCCCGCGCCGCCTGCGGATCCATCCCGTCCAGGGGGTGAACCCCACGGGCGAGGCGATCGAGCAGCCAGCTGCGGCCGTCCTCGAGCGCCGGACGCTCGGTCGCGCTCGTCCGTGCTTCCATTGCGGCCATTCTAGAACCAGAACCAGCGTTCTGCTCCGTGGCGCCGCGGGCGGCCCGGCAGACCGCGCGCGCTGGCGATTCACGGAAAGATCGCGCAATTCGCGCGTACAATCTGGGCTGGGCCTCCCGCGGCTACCGCTGTGACAGCGCGATGGAGTTGATCGAGGCCGACATGCTGCGGGGCCTTGGTCCCGAAACGCTGGACGTCGTGCGCGAGGCGCTGCGCGCCTGCGCGCATTCGCTCGAGGCGACGAGGCCGCTGCCCACCCCTCGTCGCCTCCGATCGGCCACGGTCAGTCGCTCGTAAGCGACGCCGCGCCACCGGGCCGCGGCTGAGCCGGCGCATTCTCGCAGGTGCTTCGCGTCGCGCCCCGCCGTGCGAATCGTCATCGCAGCGCAGGCATGACCCTGCTTGCGAACAGATCCATGCTCGAGATGACGCGCTCGTGCGGCATGTCGCCGATGCACATCAGCACGTTCATCGCCCCGAAGCCGAGTGAGTCGCGCAGCCGAGCGATCGTCTCGCCGACGCTGTCGGGGCTGCCGGCGATGACGATGTGCTCGCGCAGGAGGTCCTCGTAGGTCATGTTCTCAAAGCCCGCAAAGCCGCTCGAGAGCATCCCGCGCATCGAGCCGGGCGTCATGTAGCCGGGCGGGAAGATGATCTCGAAGCCCTGCTTGAGGCCCTTGTGGAAGAGCCATTCGACGGGGCCGCGGGCCTCCGCGTGGGCCTGCTCGTCGGTCTCGGCCACATAGAGCGGGACGGAGAAGACGATCTTCTCGGGGTCGGGATCGATGCCCGCCTCCTCCGAGGCGCTGCGGTAGCCGTCGAACCAGCGCTTCGTGAGCGTCGAAGGCGCATACACCGACATGTAGCTGTAGCCGCGCTGGGCGACCCAGCGCATCGTCTCCGTCGAACCCGCGCCGGGGATGTAGATCGGCGGGTGGGGCTGCTGGAGCGGACGCGGCCAGACATTGACGTAGCGGAACTCGTAGTTGGGGCTGATCCACTGGAAGGGCTCGCGCGTCGTCCAGGCCTTGATGATCAGGTCGTGCGCCTCCTCGAAGCGTGCGCGCGAGCGCGTCGGGTTGACGCTGTGGGCGAAGTACTCCCAGCCGATCCCGCGCACGAAGCCGGACACCACGCGGCCGCGGCTGAGGTGGTCGAGCATCGCGATCTCCTCGGCCACGCGCAGCGGGTTGCCGCGGATCCCGATCGCGTTGCCGAGCACCATCAGGCGCGCGTTGCTCGTGCGCCGCGCCAGCGCCGCGGCCATGATGTTCGGCGAGGGCATCAGCCCGTAGGCGCTCTGGTGGTGCTCGTTGACGGCGATCCCGTCGAAGCCGAGCTGGTCGGCGTACTCGAGCTCGTCGAGGTAGCGGTGGTAGAGCTCGACGCCGAGCTGCGGGTCGAAGTAGCCGTTCGGATAGGTCAGCGACGGCGAGGAGAAGCGCTCCTCGAAGTCGTCGGGCAGGCCGGCGTAGGGCATCAGGTGGAAGTAGGTGAACTTCATCGCCCGGCCTCCGTCTCGTCGAGGAACTCCCCGATCGCCGCGGCGACCTCGCCCGGGCGCTCGAGCGCCAGCGCGTGCCCGCACTCGGGGATCGTCAGCAGGCGGGCGTCCGGGATCAGCTCGACGTAGCGCTCCGCGTGCGCGCGCGGGACGACGCGGTCGCCCTCGGGCCAGACGACCAGCGTCGGCGCGCTGATCCGGTGCAGCCGCCGCTCGAGCTTCGGGTTGGCCATGAACGGGCTCCAGGTGTAGCGCGCGAGCGCCGTCGAGTCGCGGTAGATCGCAAGCAGCATGTCCGGGTCCGGCGGCCCGTCGAGCGCCGGGAGCGCGCTCGGGTCGTGGAAGATCATCGCCGGGATCTCCCGCGGGGGGACGAAGAAGATGTCGGTGATCGGGTGCTCGGGGATCCGCAGGCCGACCGGGCTCAGCAGCACCAGCGCGCCGACGCGCTCCGGCGAGTGGACTGCGATCTCGGCCGCCACCCAGCCGCCGAAGGAGTGCCCGACGATCGCCGGGCGCTCGAGGCCGAGGTGGTCGATGACGTCGAGGTAGTGGTAGACGAGGTCGTCGACGCCCTCGACCTCGGGCAGCTCGTCGGAGGAGCCGAAGCCCGGATGGTCGGGCGCGATCACGCGGTGGTGCGCGGCCAGCAGCGCGTGCGCCGGCTGCCATTGGCCGGCTCCCCCGCCACCGTGCAGGAACAGCAGCGGCGGACCGTCCCCGCCGCTTCGAATCGAGATCTCTCCGCTTCCGATCGCGATGCGCTCGGCCGTGTGGGTATCGCTGGTCAAAGCGCCTCCGTGTGGGGCTCGAGGCCGCACAGGACGCGGCCGTAGAGCTCGATGTTGGTGTCGGGGTTCATCACGGCGTGCTGGGCGAGCGCGTCGATGTCGCGGACGATCCGCTGGATCGGTGCGTCGCGGCTGATCGCGCTCGCGCCGCTGCCCTGCCAGAGCAGGTGGGCGGCGCTGCGCGCGAGGCCCGTGACGCGTCCGACGTCGGAGCGGATCCGCGCGCGCTCGAGCATCGTGTACGGCTCACCGCTTGCGCAGTGGGAGTCGACCGCCTCGGCGCAGCGCCTGGCGTGAAACGCCGCCGCTTCGACCGCCGTCGCCGCCTCGCCGACCTGAAGGTGGGTGATCGCGGCCTGGCTTCGATCGGCGTAGGAGGTCAGCGTCATCGGCCGCGGCGGCGTCAGTCCCTCGAGATAGTGCTCGAGCGCCGCCTGCGCGAGGCCGAGCGGGGTGCCGGCGCTGTTGGCGGTGATGTAGGGCCCGATGATCGTCCGCCAGTAGGGGTCGTCACGGTGGCGGGCGCTGCGCCTGACGCCCGCCTGCGCCTCGGCCATCGGCCAGAGGTGATCCTCGCTCAGCGGCACGTCGTCGGCGGTGATCGTGCGGCTGCCGGTTCCCGCGAGTCCGCTGACGTCCCAGTCGTCGGCGAGCTGGAGGTGCTCGTATGGGACGATCGCAAGGACCGCGTCGGGCTCGGCTTCGCCGCCGCTCGCGCCGCCCTCGCGAAGCGCCCCGGCGATCGCGTAATGGCCGTCGAGGCAGCCGGTGTTGAAGCCCCAGCGACCGTTGAGGCGGTAGGCGCCCGCCGCGTCGCGGGTGAGGCGGCCGGTGGGAGCCCCGACGACCGTTATGCGCACGTCGGGCTGGGCGAAGACCTCCTCCTGGATGGCGTCCGAGAAGTTCCCGGCGAGCCAGATGCCGACGCTGTAGACGGCGCAGACCCACGAGGTCGAGCCGCAGCCGCGGGCGAGCGCCGCGAGAACGTCGACCTGCGTCGTGACGGGGAGCTGGTAGCCCCCGGCCTCCAGCGGGGCGGTCATCTTGAAGACGCCGGCGTCGGCGATCGCGCTCAGGCACTGCGGCGCGACCCGGCTCGCGCGCTCGGTCTCGCGGGCGCCGGCGCGCAGCAGCGGCACGAGTGAATCCGTGCGCTCGAGCAGCTCCTCCGCGCGCTGCCTTTCGCCGACCGCCATCGTCGGTGAGAATACGACCGGCGCGGCGCGGCTTGGCGCCCGCGAGCGCGCTTTTCATCAATGCCCTGCGCGGAGAGCACAGGAAAATGAGCGAATCGACCTCTGAACGTGTCCCCCCGGTGTCGCTGCGTGGCGGCGCCGTCATCCCCCAGCTCGGCTTCGGCGTCTTCCAGGTGCCGCCCGAGCGGACGGCCGAGACGGTTCTCCTGGCCCTGGAGGCGGGCTACCGCCACATCGACACCGCCGCCGGCTACCGCAACGAGGCCGGCGTCGGCGCGGCCGTGAGCGCGTCCGGGCTTGACCGCTCGGACATATTCATCACGACCAAGCTGCGCAATGACGACCATGGCCACGAGGAGGCCAAGCGTGCGTTGCGGACGAGCCTCGACCGGCTCGAGACCCACTACATCGACCTCTACCTGATCCACTGGCCGGTCCCCGTCCACGACCGCTACGCGGAGACCTGGCGAGCCTTCATCGAGCTCGCCGATGAGAGGCTGGTGCGCGCGATCGGCGTCTCGAACTTCAACCCGGCGCACCTTGAGCGGGTGATCTCAGAGACCGGTGTCACGCCGGCGCTCAACCAGGTCGAGCTGCATCCCTACCTCCAGCAGCCGGGCCTTCGCCACGAGCACGCGGAGCTCGGAGTCGTCACCGAGGCGTGGAGCCCGCTCGCGCAGGGCGCGGTGCTCGGCGATCCGGCGATCGTCGAGATCGCGGCGCGGCACGGCAAGACGCCCTCGCAGGTCGTGATCCGCTGGCACCTCCAGCTCGGCAACGTCGTGATCCCCAAGTCGGCGACGCCGCAGCGGATCGAGGAGAACATCGACGTCTTCGACTTCGAGCTCTCCGGCGAGGACATGGCAGCGATCGAAGCGCTCGACCGCGGCGAGCGGACCGGCCCCGATCCGGAGCTGTTCATCCGGCCGTAAGGGCGATGTCGCGTGCTCGGCTGCGCCTCGCCCGCGACATCGCCGGCTTTGCGGGGGCTCCTGCGGTGCGGGCTGGACGCAGCTTGGCCGCGCATGTATAGTTAACGTTATGGTTAATGATGTGTTGCTCGACAGGGCGTTCGGCGCGTGCGCTCATCCGATCCGGCGCGGCATCCTGGAGCGGCTGGCCCTCGACGGCGAGCTGACGGTGGGCGAGGCGACGCACGGCTTCGAGGTCTCGAAGCCCGCGATCAGCCGCCATCTGCGCGTGCTCGAGGAGGCCGGCGCCATCTCGCGCGTGATCGACGGCCGCACCCACCGGATCCGCATCCAGGAGGACGCGCTTGTGGCAGTTGGCGGCTGGCTCGAGCAGCAGCGCGAGCTCTGGGAGCGCAAGTTCGACGTCGTCGAGGACTTCCTCGCCGAGCAGCGGCGGTCGCGAGCATGAGCGCGCCGGCCGAAACGGTGCGCCTCGAACGCGTCTTCTCAGCCAGCCCCGAGGAGGTCTTCGACGCCTGGACCAACCCGGCCGTGCTCGAGCGCTGGTGGGGACCGCGACCGACCTGGGACTCCCCCGGCTGCGACGTCGACCTGCGCGTCGGCGGCAGCTACCTGCTTCGCATGCGAAACCCCGACAGCGGGACGATCCTCGAGGTCGGCGGCGAGTACCGCGTGATCGAGCGCCCGCGCCGCCTCGTCTACACCTGGGCGTGGCTTGGCGACTCGATGCCGGGCGCCGGCCAGGAGAGCCTCGTCACCGTCGAGTTCCAGGGCGAGGGCGCGACGACGCGCGTCGTGCTCGAGCACGCCGGGCTACCGACGGAGGAGTCGCGCACCGCGCACCGCGAAGGCTGGGAGGGCTGTCTGTCGAACCTGCGAGGTCGCATGTTCGGCGACTGAGCTCGCTTGTTTGGCACAACGAAACGGAGGCACGTAGCGATGGGCAGGTACCTACTCGCATACCGCGGCGGAAACATGGCCGCGACACAGGAGGAGCGCGAGACGGCGATGGCGGCCTGGGGCCAGTGGCTCGGCGACCTCGGCGGTTCGCTCGTCGACGCGGGCAACCCGTTCGCGGGCTCGGCTGCGATCGACGGAAGCGGCGGCGTCAGCGACGGCGCGAGCTCCGGTCTGACCGGCTACTCGATCCTCGAGGCGTCGAGCCTCGGCGAGGCGAGCGAGAAGACGAAGGGCTGCCCGATCTTCGCGGGCGGCGGCAGTATCGACGTCTACGAGACGCTCGCCGTGATGTAGGAGCCGCGGGGCGCGGCCGCGACGCGGCCGCGCCCGCCGGCCTTGCTCAATGGATGCGCGGCGACGCGTGCGGGATGTGCGTGCCGTCCGTCACCGCCTCGTTCAGGAACGCGACATCCTCGAGCGGGGTGCCGGCCGGGAAGCCGACGTTGTAGTGCGTGGTGACCTGACGCTCGCCTAGCAGGGCCGAGGTCGCGGGGTCGAAGATCAGCTCGTCGCGGACCTCGTGCGCTCGGTCGTTGAAGATGATCTCGGCGCCGAGGCGCCCGGCGAGGTCGCGCCGCATGCCGGCGTACCGGACACCCGGGATGATCGCCAGCGCGCGGTAGAGGCCGCTTCGAACGCGCGCCGGCAGCGTCACCTGACGGAAGTCCTGCTCGATGCTCGAGAAGGCCGTGAGCGCGTAGGCGAAGCCGTCGTTGGCCGGCAGCCGCCCGGTCACGGTGGAGTAGCTGTAGGTGTACGTCGTCTGCGTCGAGGGATGGCCGGCGGTGAAGCCCGGCAGCGATGAGAGCCACGCGAGCGCCGCCGGACTGCCTCCGAGCGTGCGCTCGAGCAGGTTCCGCGGATCGCCCGGGAGCGCGAGGAGCTGGCGGCGCGAGAGCTCGCCGTTGCGCCCGCCGATGAACACGTACCAGCGCGGCGCCGGGCCGCGGAAGCTGTGCGCGGCGCCTGGCTCCTGCCCGTGATTCTCACGCCAAAGGCGCGCGTCGAGCGGCGAGGCGAAGGCGACGCTCAGGATCCGCGCGCGCTCGAGGGAACCGCGCCGCACGCTGTACCAGCGGTCGGTCACGACTTTCTCCACGGCCGTCAGGCTCACGCTCTGCCGCGTCGACATCCCGGCCGGGACGCGCCCGATCTCGCGGACGTAGATGTACTGGTTCTCGCGCGGTAGAAGCGACGGCGCCCGCAGGGCTGCGACGGCCGCCGCGCGCAACAGCGGAGCGGCCGACGCGCTGCTCGTCTCCTGCGCCCCGTTGGTCGCGAACAGGAACGCGAGGACCGCGACCGCGGTGAGGCCGACGCAGAGCGCGGCGGCGAGGCTCGTGCGCGGCCGACCCCGCGCGCCGGCGCGTGACTCCGCGACCCGCATCGCATTCGCGAGCTTGAGCTCGAAGCTGCACAGGACAGGCGGCAGATCGACCTCAGGCAGCAATTCCGGGGCTCCCGCTGAGCTGTTCGGTGGACTTTGCGAGCACGCGAAGCGCGCGGCTGACTCGCGTCCTCGCCGTCTGCTCGCTGATGCCGAGAAGGCGCGCGACGTCCGGGTAGGACCGCTCCTCGACGATTCGCAGCGCGAGCGCGTCGCGCTGGGGCTTGGACATGCCGGCGAGGCCACGCTCGATCGCGTCGCGCTTCTCGTCCAGGCCGCACATCTCCTCGACGCGCTCGAAGTCGGCCTCGGTCATCGCGTCGCGCTCGAGGCCCAGACGCGCGAGCGCGCGCCGCTCGACGACTCCGCGGCGGAAGTACTTCCCGAGCTGGTGGCGCGCGATGCCGTACAGCCAGGCCGCCGCATCGGCGTCGACCTCGGCGCGGCCGCGAAACTGCCCGCGGTGGGCGAAGGCCTGCGCGAAGGATTCCGCGACGAGGTCGACCGCCACCTCCGCCTGGAGCGTGCGATGCGCAAAGAAGCGCAGCAGCCCCGGGGCGTGCGAGCGGTAGAGGCGCGTGATGTCATCGGCGTCGAGAGGCATCCCTGAGTTCGCTTTGACAGTAGGGACCGCGAAGCGTCCTCGTTGTGACAGCCGGGCGCGCGGTTGACCGGTGCCGGGCACGAAGTTCACCCGCTCGGACCGCTCAGGCCCGCCATCCTTGCGCTTTGCGGGGGTCGCGCTACGGGGGTCGCGTTTGGAGATTGCGACTGTGGGAGCACACGACGGTGGACGGCGACTGGGCGGCGCGACCGATGTCTGAGAGCGGAGCCTCGGCCGGGCTTGGGCGCGAGCACGCGCGGGTCCACGTCGCCCTGACCGATCGCGAGGCGCGCGCGGTCGTACGTGCCACGGCCCTCGTCGCGGATCTGCTGCGACCCGAGCTCTTTCGCCACGGCGGGCCGGCCGTCGAGAGCCCGCTGATCACCGCCCACCAGGTGCTGCGCGCCGCGTGTGAGCGCTGCGGCGTCGACCTCGAGCTCGGCAGCTCGGTCTGACCGCGGCCCGCGCGCTAGCCTGCGCGCGTGTTCCTGATTCCACTGCTCAAGCGCTTCGGCGTCGGCGCCCCGCTGATCGGGGCGATCGTCGCACTGCTGCTGCGTGCGAAGCGACGCCGCGACGCGCGCCGCGAACGGCCGGCCGACTAGCCCGGCGCCTCGATCGCGCCCAGCGCGCGCTCGAGATCGCGCCAGAGGTCTTCGACGTCCTCGATCCCGACGCTCAGGCGGATCAGCGTCGGCGGCGTGCCGGCGGCGGCCTCGGCCGGGTAGCGGGCGCGGCGCTCGAGCAGCGTCTCGACGCCGCCGAGGCTCGTCGCATGCGTGATCAGCTCGACCGCGTCGCAGACGCGCTCAGCCGCCGCGGCATCGCCGCTGGTCTCGAAGGCGAGCATCGCCCCGAAGCCCGACATCTGGCTGGCGGCGAGGGCATGCCCCTGGTCGGTCTCGAGGCCCGGGTAGCGGACCAGGGTCACGGCCGGGTGCGCCTGCAGGCGCCGCGCGAGCTCGCCGGCGGCTTGCTCGGCGCGCTCGAGGCGAACCGCCAGGGTGCGCACGCCGCGCAGCGCCAGGAACGCCTCGAGGCTGCCCGGTGTCGAGCCGTCGATCTGGCGGCGATGCAGCAGCGCGGCGACGCGTTCGCTGTCGCGCGCGGCGACGATGCCGAGCAGCAGGTCCGAGTGGCCGCCGATGTACTTGGTCGCGCTGTGCAGGACGAGGTCGGCGCCGAGGTCGAGCGGCTGCTGGCGCAGCGGCGTGGCGAGCGTGCTGTCGACGATGACCGCGGCGCCGCGAGCGTGAGCCACCGCGCTCAGCGCCCTGATGTCGGCGATCGCGATCAGCGGGTTCATCGGGCTCTCGAGCCACAGCAGCTGCGCGCCTTCGCACGCCCGCTCGACCGCGACCAGGTCGAGCGCGTCGACGCGCTCGTGCGTCAGCCGGCCGGCCGCCTCGCGCTCTTCGAGCAGCGCGTGCACGCCGTGGTAGGCGACCTGCGAGACGGCGACCCGCGCGCCCGGCGGCAGCGCCTCGAGTACCGCGGTGGCCGCGGCCATGCCGGAGGAGAACGCGACCGCGTCTCCGCCCTCGAGCGCTCCGAGGACGGACTCGAGCGCCGCCCACGTCGGCGTGCCGTCGCGGGCGTAGACGAGATCTCCACCGGCGCGGTAGGTGGAGGTCAGCGCGAGCGCGGCGTTGACGGCCTCGCCCGCGCGACCTGGCCGGCCGAGGGCCACGAGGAGCGATTCGCGGCTCCACTCGGCTGCCATGGCGGCAAGCTACACGGCGGGCGTGGCGCCTGCAGGGCGGCCCGCCGCCGCTATCCTGGCTCGAGCGGCCAATCGCGCACGAACGCAAGGACAGCCGAGTGAGCACCAACGCACCATCTCCGCGCATGATCGGCGCACCGGCACGCGCTGCCGCTCGCGCGTCGCGCGCGCGCTGGACCGTGGCGCTCGCCGTGTTCGCGATCGCCACGGCGCTGCTGGCCTACGGCCTGGCGTCGGCGCGCTCGGCGAGCCGCGCGACGGCCCCACCGCGCGCCCCGGCCATCCGCCTTCCGCGCGGGTTCGCATCGGCGGCGCGCTACGCGCATCTGGTGCGCGAGTACCGCTTCGACGGCGACCGCCTGCCAGGCGACTGGTCCGAGGGGACGTGGAACTACGGCTTTGCGGCGACCCAGTTCCAACCGTCGCAGGTCCATGCGAGCGGCTCCGCCGCGGCGCTCGAGGCGACCGCCGGCGTCGCCTCGCAGGGCCTCCCCTACAAGTCGGGCCTGATCTCGACCGAGGGGGCCTACACCCTGACCCACGGGATGGTCGACTTCCGCGTCTCGATGCCTCCCGGGCAAGGGCTCTGGGGCGGCGTCTGGATGGACAACGCGGCCGGCGTGGAGATCGACGACGCCGAGGTGCTGCTGGGCAACCCGCACACCGTCTACGGCTCCCTTCACACCCACACATGGTCGGAGATCCAGCCCGGGGCGGTTCGCCGGAGCCTCGCGCGCGGCTACCACGACTTCCAGGTCATCTGGCAGCCGGGCCTGATCACCTGGGCCGTCGACGGCCGCGCGTACGCCCAGTACAGCCGCGCGCGGGCGCGCGCGGCCGGCAGGCCGTGGCCCTACGACCAAAGCGGCGGCGTCTACCTGATCGCCGATCTGGCCGTCGCCGGCCAGACCGAGTGGGGCGGTCCGCCGACGGCGCGGACGCCGTTGCCGGCGCGGATGCGGATCAAGTCCGTGACCGTCTGGCAGTAGGGCGGGCGTCGGTGCTCTGCGCACGCGCGAGGGATAGTCTCGCCGTCACCATCATCCTTCCGATTCGAGGGGAGCATCGTGCCTAGCTATGTCGCGCTGATGAACTGGACCGACCAGGGCATCAAGAGCTTCAAGGACAGCGTCGACCGGGCGGAGGCCGCCGAGGCCGCGTTCGCGCAGGCCGGGCTGGCGTTCAAGGGCCTGTACTGGACGGTCGGCCAATACGATCTCGTCGCGATCCTCGATGCCCCGGACGGCGAGGCGCTGGCCGCTGCGCTGCTGCGACTGGGCGCACAGGGCAACCTCCGCACGAGCACGCTCCGCGCGTTCACGGCCGACGAGATGAAGGGCATCATCGCGAAGGCCGGTTAGCGCCCCGCTGCGAGAGCTGCGGATCGCGGGCGCGCCCACGTGCCGTCGCCGACGCCGCCCCACGCATGACGGATCTGTCCATGTCGGTCTCCTCTTCGATTGGGTCCGCCCGGAACTGCGGCAGGCTACCGGGCGCTCATCGCCGCGGCTTGGGGAGTTGCCGAGCTCAGCGCTTGCCATCCGCATGCCTGCGGACCGACGAGCTCGTCGGCCGCAGCCGGCGCTTGGGTCATCATGTCCGGCTCAGGCGTCCGTTACGGCTTGATCCAGACAGAGACGTGGGCCGGTTCGACAGCGCGATTGACGGCGTCGAGCAGGTCGCCGCGGATCGCGTCGATCTCGACCGCGTCGCGTAGCCTGGCCGTGAATGCGGCGAAACCAACCCGGAGGATCGGATCTGTAACGCCGACCCACGCCGCGAATCCGCTCGGGTGACGCGCTCCGATGACGCCGCCTCCCGGCCAGACCGGTATGTGGGGTCCGAGCGCGACGGCCGAGAGACTCACGCGACCAGCCAGAAAGACGGCCAGCGTCGCGGACGGTGATCGATTCCAGAGCGTCGGCGGTGGAGGGCGTCCCGGTATTTCAGCGGCTGGACCGGCCCGGCCCGCTCCGCGCGAGCGCGATCAGCTGGTCGAGTGGCAGCCAGAAGGCATGCCGGGCAGCCGGGCTATAGGTGTGCGGCGCCGCGTGATCGGCCCTCAGCTGGGGCGTCGAGCGGATCACCTCGAAGCGCTTGCGCGCCGGCGGCTGCGACGCCAACCAGCGCCAGAACTCGTCAGCGCCGCCCGTCCCCGCCTGCGTGTCGGCGTCGCCGACCTGGATCAGCACGCGGATCGAGGGAGCCAGCGGCGGCAGTGGCGCGCCCGCGATCATGCCCGCGGGGAAGGTCGCCTGAACCGCGCTTGGCGCGGGCACCCCCCACGCCCGCGCGTCGGCGGCGTAGTAGAACGCGAGGGTCGCGCCGAACGAGTAGCCGAAGGCGACGAACGGCACGTTCGGCCGCCCGAGGCGTCGGTCCCCGGTCGTGATCGCAGCACGGAAGGCCTGCACGCGCGACACGTCCGCCGGATCGGTCGCGGTGAGCTGGTAGGCGGGAAAGATCACCGCGCTTCCGCCCGCGACCAGATGGTCGAGCCACGGCAGAAACTCGTACACCCAGGGATGTCCCGGGGCCGGCGGCGTCGTCTTCCAGCCGTGGCCGAACACGACGACGCTGCGCGGCGAGACGTTGCTGCCGACGATCAGCCAGACCTCGCCGGCGCCCTGGCCAAACGGGCCCTCGACACGAACCGCGAGCGACCGCGCCCGTGGCGTTGGCGATGCGGTCGCGCCCGCGGTGACCCACAGCGCGCTCCCTGACGCGGCGAGCGCGCCCACGAGCGCAACCACGACCCGGCCACGATGGGCATCGAAGCGTTTGACGATCGCTGAATTGTGCGCGATCGCTGCGCGCCCGGCTGGGACGTCTGGAGAGGTCGACCGGCCCTGGGCCTTACGGCCGCACGCAGGCGCGAACCACCGCCCGGATCCGCGCCGAAGGACTTCGCAGCCACACAGCGGTCGAGGCGCCGAGCGGCTCGACCGCGCCATGTATGCGGGACGTGTTGCGCGCGATCGCGGGGAGCGCGACGGCCGCGGCGTGGGCGTCGCGGTAGAACCCGATGATCGCGCCATTGATGTCCACCTCGCCGGCCGGGGCGTAGCGACTGTCGGGGCTCGGCGGCGGGAGTGGGTACGCGAGACCGCCGACCGCTCGAACGCCCCGCGCGTCGAGGCAGTCGCGCGTGCGCACGATGGCGCGCCCCACCGGCTGGAGGGCGGCGGGAACCTCGATGCTCGCGCGCTCGACGCACGCGCTCGAGCCGGCGATTGCCGCTTCGCTCTTGGGGGTGCGGGAGAACCGAAGCGGGCAGCGGTAGCGCCGCCGGTCGGCGAAGACGTAGAGGCAGGTTCCCGCGCCCGAGCCAGAGACCGAGCAACTCGTCGATCCCGCGAGCTCGCCTCTGACCGCCAACGACGACGGCGAGCTCGCAACGCTGGTCGCGGGGCCGCTGCCGCCGCCGCAGCCAGAGACGAGCAGCAGCGCGAGCGCCGCGGCGACGGCGCACGCCGCCCTCGCCAAGGGGAGGGCGGCGTCCGGGTGCTCAGCTCGGCGCGTCGGCAACTCGGCCTTCTCGACGTCGCGACCGCATCGCGACCGATTCGTCCTCACGTGGCCCAGTTATGGCCACTCCAGCTGTCGTGGTGGACGAGGTCCACGCAGCCGCCACTTGTGCTGTCGTAATTGTAGGCATCGTAGGTGCCCTGCTGCTTACCAACGACGACCTCGTCGTGGTGAAAGTGCGCCGCGCTGACGGATCGCTGACGCTCAGCACCAGCCTGCCGCCATCATTCGGCTCGATGGCGACAGCCCCAGGCTCTTGATCCCGCAACTGCGGAACCGCCGCCCAGGTCACATCGCGCACGGCAGCCTGAACAACGTCTACGAGATCAGCCTGCGTTCGACCATCGAGCGAGGGCTCCAAGGGAAGACCTCTACGCTCGACGGCGTTCACGGCGCTCGCTGATCGAGCTGTATTGGCCTGAGGCGCTGAGGATTGCCCGCAATCTGGAACGCTCAGTTCTACATGGGGGAGCAAACCCAAGCGTCCCGGCGATGGTGGGTCAAGAGGGTCCCACGAACCACGCAACACCGAACTTGAGCATCGGTCGACAGTGGATCGCATATATCGCAACTACTGATGCTCATCACCTCACGTATTACCACACGGGCTTCCACACACGGTCCCGTCTGTCCATTAACCTCCCGGCTTCTCGGAGAGCGACGGCTCGGCCTCGGGCAGCGTTGATCCGAGAAGCGCCGCCTGCAACGCCCGCGCCCACTCGCGTTGCCTTGCCTCGGGCCAGCTCCAACAGCCGTCGGGCAGCCCAAGATGCACCTTCGGACGCGGCGACTGGTGGGGGACGCGTTAGGCGGCTTCGCGTACGTCGCGCAATATGCGCTTGTCCGTACGCACGATCTTCGACAGCCAGATCGGCAAGTGGTGGTGCGCGTGCATGTGCTGGCGAACGTTAACTACCAGATCGCTGTCGTTCTCACCGCGAATGACTTTCTTGCACGGCGGGCACATCACTTCCTTCGCCATCACAGCCTCCTCTCGACACAGGTCGCCTGAGCAGGCCCCTTCGCCACGCGCCCGGAGAGATTCGAACTCCCGACCTTCGGTTCCGTAGACCGACGCTCTATCCAGCTGAGCTACGGGCGCAGCGGCAGCCAGTCTAGAGGGACGCGCGATCGCAGTCGCCGTCGCGGGCGCTATCGTCGTTTCG
>DATBPB010000082.1:0-12972 GCA_036561565.1 Solirubrobacteraceae bacterium
GGGCTGTTCTGCTTGGCCTGCTCGAAGAGGTCGCGCACGCGCGAGGCGCCGACGCCGACGAACATCTCGACGAAGTCAGAGCCCGAGATCGAGAAGAACGGGACGCCGGCCTCGCCGGCGACGGCTCGTGCGAGCAGCGTCTTGCCGGTGCCGGGCGGCCCGTAGAGCAGCACGCCGGTCGGGATCCGCGCCCCGAGCGCTTGGAACTTCTTGGGGTTCTCGAGGAACTCCTTGATCTCGTGGAGCTCCTCGACCGCCTCGTCGACGCCGGCCACGTCGCGGAAGCTGATCTTGGGCGAGTCGGCGGAGAGGCGCTTCGCGCGAGACTTGCCGAACGACATCACCTTCGAGCCCCCGCCCTGGAGGTTGTTCATCAACAGGAACCACAGGCCGAAGAAGAGGACGAACGGAAGCAGGTAGAGCAGCAGCGAGGACCACGTGCTCGACCCCTTGCCGAGGTAGTTGAACGGCACGTTGTACTTGTTGCCGTCGTTGATGATCGTCTGCAGCGACGCGGGGTCCCCAGGCTCGTAACCGACCGCGTAACGCGTGTGCGAGGGGTCCTTGAGCGTCACGTTGACCGTGTTGTTGGCGGTGTCGACGGTGAACGACTGGACCATGCCGCTCGGGAAGTCCGTGCGGACCAGCGAGCTGTAGTTGTGGACCTCGCCGCTCGTCGTCGTCCCCGACAGCAACTTGGAGACGAAGAACGCCAGCACGATGACGATCAGGATCGGGAACAGGGCGCCTCTGAAGACGCGATTCATCGCTGGCTCCGCCGGTTCGGGGGCATCAGTTCGGGGACATCATGTCCAAGGCAGGCAAGCGTACCACGGCGACTTTCGGGCCAATCCAGGCCGCCAGGGGCTGTGCAGCGCGGTTCTATCCCGCCAGCGCCGCCACGAACGGGAGGTTGCGGAAGCGCTCGCGGTGGTCGAGGCCGTAGCCGATCGCGAAGCAGTTGGCGATCTCGAAGCCGACGTAGCGGACCGGCAGGTCGACCTTGCGCCGCTCCGGCTTGGTCAGCAGGGCGCAGACCTCGACCGACGCCGGGTTGCGGGCGCCGAGGCTCCGCAGCAGGTACTGGAGCGTCAGGCCGGAGTCGACGATGTCCTCGACGATCAGGACGTTTCGGCCCTCGATCGGCGCGTCGAGGTCCTTGAGGATCCGCACCACGCCCGAGGAGTCGGTCGCCGAGCCGTAGGAGGCGACGGCCATGAAGTCGATCTCGACGTCGATCTCGAGGTGACGCATCAGGTCCGCTGTGAAGAACACCGCGCCCTTCAGCACGCACACCAGCAGCAGGTCGCGCGCGGCGTAGTCGCGCGAGATCTCCGCGGCGAGCTCGCGGATGCGCCGCTGCAGGTCGTCGGCCTCGACCAGCGTCTCGCCAAGCAGCGGATCGGACATCGCGGCGGCAGTGTAGTCAGGGTCTGTCTCGGCGGGGATCGCGAAGGCGACGTCGTGGCTGTGTGAATCCTCAGGCGCGGCGCGCGCGGAGCACCGCGACGCGGCTGGTCGAGTCCTGCGGCTGGAAGCTCTCGGCGGCGGCGACGCCGGGCACCCAGGCGATCTCGCTGCCGCTGATCAGAAGCGGGATCGCCGCGCGCTGCGCGCGCGGGATGCGGCGATCCGTGAAAAGATCCGAGAGCGCGCGCGTCGAGCTCCGCCCGGCGGGGCGCATGCGGTCGCCGGGGCGCCAGGCGCGGACGCTCAGCTCGCCGAGCGCGTCGGCGTCGAGGATCGCCGTGTCGGCTGCCTTGGCCGGCGCCTCGGCGGCCCCCCCCAGCGCCGCCGTCAGCGTCCAGTCGCCGAAGCGCAGCGTCCCCGGCAGCGGCAGCGCGCGCTCGACGTCGCGGGGCGGGGCGGCGCTCGGCCTTGCGAAGCGAAGCACGCCGTACTCGACGACGGCCTGGACACCGCGGCCGGCGTCGAGCGTCGCGCTGCCGCCGCCACGGGCCAGCGCCAGGAGCTCCTTGACGCGGCCGCCGATCCCCGGCAGCGGCGCGCCCTGCGCGGCGTCCTCGGCGAGGCGGATCACGACGAGCCGGGCGAGCGCCGGCGGGAGCGCCGCGAGCCGTTCGAGCGAGATCGCAGCGCGACCGGCGAGCGCCGTGGCGACGACCTCGTCGAGGACCTCGGCTTCCGCACGGAGCAGCTCGGCGGTCGCCGCGATGTTGCGCTCGGCGTCCGGATGCACCGACTCAAGCGCCGGCATCACCTCGTGGCGGATCCGCGAGCGCGCGAACCGGGGGTCGGCGTTCGAGACGTCATCGCGCCACCGCAGGCCGCGCGCCACGCAGTGACTGCGCGTGTCCGCGCGGGTGAGCGTCAGGAGCGGGCGAATCAAGCGCCCCTCGCGGGCCGCGATGCCGCCCAGCGCGCGGCGTCCGGGCGAGGAGGCGAGGCGCTGCACGACCGTCTCGGCGAGGTCGCTGCGCGTATGGCCGGTCGCGATCGAGGCGCCCGCCGGGAGCAGCTCGATCGCGCGCGCGTAGCGGATGTCGCGGGCCCACGCCTGGAGGTTTCCCGCCGGCGGCGGGGCCGGAGCGCGATGCACGTCGAGGTGGACGCCGAGCGTCCGGCACAGTTCGCGAACGTGCTGCTCATCCGCATCGGAGTCAGCGCCGCGCAATCCGTAGTTGACGTGCAGCGCGGTGACGTCGCCGGCGCCCAGCAGCTCTACGAGCACGTCGAGCAGGCACGTCGAGTCGCGGCCGCCGGAGACCAGCGCGAGGACGCGCTCGCCCGGCGCGAGGATGCCGGCCGCGACCACCTTCTCGAGCGCCAACTCGCCCACCGGCAAAGGTTCGCAGAACGCGATAATCGCTCGCCTGACCGACCGACCCGCCTCCGGCGCACACATCCGGGCGACCGCCCCCCTCGCGCCGCGTGCACTGCTGTGCGCCGACCCCGGCCGCGCGCTGGCGCTCGCGCAGGAGCTGCTCGCCGAGCCGCGCATGTTCAACCACAACCATGGCCTGTGGGGCTACAGCGGCGCCGCCACGGTTGGCGATCGCGGGCCGCTGACGATCCAGTCGACCGGGATCGGCGGGCCCTCGGCGGCGGTCGTGCTGGAGGAGCTGATCGCGCTCGGGCTCGAGCGCGCCGTCTACGTCGGCGAGGCGATCGCGATCGCCGCCGAGCCGGGCCTGCTGATCGCCTCGCGCGCGATCTGCGAGGACGGCGCCGCGCGCGCGCTCGCGGGCGGCGAGGGCGCGGATGTCGACGGCGGCCTGCTGGCGGCGCTGCGCCGCGCCGCGCCGTCGGCCGCCGTCGGGGCTGTCGTCTCGGCCGACCTCCTCTACGGTGAGCCGGCGCCGCAGCGCCGGCTCACCGCCGGGGCGCTGGCCTTCGACATGCAGGCGGCGACCCTGATCGCCCTCGGCGCGGCGCGCGCCAGGCCCGTTGGCTGCCTGCTCGCGATCGGCGGCGACGGGCTCGCCGCCGCCGCACGTGCCGCCGTCCTAGCCCTCTGAGTGGGACGGCTCGACGGTCAGGCGCTCCTGGCCGGGCGGGGGCGGCGCGGCCGAGCCGAGCGCGCGGGCGAGCTCGGCGAGCTGGGCCTCGATCGCGTCGAGACGCTGCGCGAGCGAGGCGCCGGCATGCGTCCCGTCCTCGAGGCGCTTGAGCGACTCCTCGATCCCCTCGAGACGCTGCGAGAGCGAGCGGACACGCCGCGTGAGCCGCTCCATCTGGGCCGCCGAGGGCAGGTTGAGGAAGTCCATCGCGACCTCCTGTGCCTGCGTCGCCTTACCGCGCGCGTCGAATGCGGCGGTCAGCGCGGAGTTGATCCAGGGGTTCTCGAGCAGATCCTGGGCGAGCTTGCCGAGCGCCTCCTCACCGCGCGAGGCGACCCGGTCGCGGAGGCTGTCGCCCGCCTGCGGAGCGCCGTTTGAGAGAGGCTCCTCGTTCACGCGAGAAAGCGTACTCCGAGTCTCGCGATCAGTCAGCAGCGAATCGCGGCGCGCGCCGCGAGATGAACGCGTCGACGCCCTCGCGCGCGTCGGCGGTCTCAAAGACACGAGCGAAGGCGGCCTTCTCGCGCTCGAGGCCGGCCTCCAGCGCGCCATCGGCGGCGAGGCGCTTGATCTCCTCGACGGCCGCCCGCGGCGCCCGCGCGAAGCGCTCGGCCCAGTTGAGCGCGATGTCGAGCAGCTCGTGGTCGGGCACGACGCGATTGACGAGGCCGAGCTCCCAGGCCTCGAGCGCGTCGATCGGCTCGCCCGTCAGGTTCAGCTCGAGCGCGCGCCCCTCGCCGATCAGCCGCGCGAGCCGCCGCGTGCCGCCGAAGCCGGGCACGAGCCCTAGCTTGATCTCCGGTTGGGCGAAGCTCGCCGAGCGCGCGGCGAGGCGGATGTCGGCGCCCATCGCGAGCTCGCAGCCGCCGCCGTAGGCGAGGCCGTTGACGGCGGCGATCGTGACGACGCCGGAGCGGCCCATGTCGAGCAGCAGCGACTGCATCGCCTCGACGAGGCCGGCCTGCGTGTCGGCGTCCATCGCCGCGAAGGCCTTGATGTCGGCGCCGGCGCAGAACAGCTGGCGGCTGGCGGAGGCGAGGATCAACGCGCGGCTGCGCTCGCGCACGCGCGCCCACGTCGACCGGAGCGCCTCGACCAGCTCGACCGTGATCGCGTTGGCGGGCGGGTTGTCGATCCACGCGATCGCCACGGCGCCGCGCGTCTCGAGCTTCACCGGGCCGTCGGCGTGCCCCGCGTCGGGGCGCGGATAGGCGAAGAAGCCCTGCCCGCTCGCGACGCCGAGGCGGCCCTGGGCGCTCAGCCGGCGCAGGATCACCGGTGGCTCGGCCAGCCGCGCGAGCAGGTCCTCGAGACCGCTCTCGTCGGCTGCCTGTAGCGGCGGCCGAAGCCCCGCCGCGGCGGCCGCCAGGTCGATCTCGCGCGCCGAGCAGACGCCCTCGTCGAGGATCAGGCAGGCCTCGCGAAGGACCGCGAGCTCGACGCGCACCGCGGGGTCGGCCTCGCTCGACGCCGCGCCCTCTCCGGCCCGCGGGTCGAAGCGCTCGCCGTAGGCCTCGCGCAGGACGGCGGCGATGCGCCCCGCCTCGGGCGGGGCGGGCGGCGCCGCGCCAGGGTCCGTGGCCGCGTCGACGGCGCCGAGCGCGACGATCAGCAGGCGGTTGACGACGCCCGCCGGCGAGTCGAGCACGCGGACGGCGCCGAGCCGCGCGGCGGCCGCCAGCGCGAGCGCCGCGGCGACGGCCTCCCGGTCGCTGTCGGCGCCCTCGACGATCTCCACGTGCGCGCCCGAGGGCGCGAGGCGGAAGCCGACGACCCGGCCGGGCCGTGTCGTCGCCTCGGCCAGCCCGGTGACGGGCACCGTGATCGCGGCGCAGGCCAGCACCGCCCCGCCAGCGGTCGCCGCGTCGAGGGCGGCCAGGTTCGCGCAGCAGCGCTCGGCGTCCTCGCCGCTTGCCTCGATCGCGATCTGGACGCCGGCGAGGCCGTCGAGGCCGGCGGACGCGGTGATCAGCTCGAGCGTGCGCTCGCGCTGCCGCGCGGCCTCCTCGGGGCTCAGCCGGCCGCGCGCGACCAGCTCGGCGAGTCGCTCGTCGGCGAGCGAGCCAGCGCGCTCGCGACCGGCCGCGGCGCTGCCGCCGTCGCCGTCGCCGTCGAGGACGACCTCGACCCCCCCCGCGGCCAGGGCGTGCGCGAGGCGCGCACCGGTCTCGCCGGCGCCGGCGACAGCCGCCCTGCCTGGGAACATTGCGCAACTCCTCGCGGTCGGAGGTGTCTGAATCTAGCGGCCGGGGTATCGACGAGCACTCGCAGAGCCGCGGCCTACCAGGAATGAGGAGGTAGTGCGAATCATGTTGACGTTTCGTCGTCTGCTGTTCGTGGGCGCCCTTGCGATCCCGGTGGCCGGCATGGCGCTGGCCGCGCCGGCGCTCGCGGCGGCTCCGAAGGTGACGACCGGCGCCGCCGGCAGCATCACCTACCAGTCGGCCACGCTCACCGGAACCGTCAACCCGGGGGGCGAGTCGACCGAGGTCTACTTCCAGTACGGCACGACGGCCAAGTACGGCGCGCAGTCCGCGCCGGCCGCGCTACCGGCTGGAAGCGCGGCGGTTGCCGTCGCGATCCCGATCAGCGGCCTGACCGCCGGGACGGTCTACCACTACCGGCTCGTCGCAACCAATGCGGCAGGCACGGTGCTGGCGTCGGACCGGACGTTCGTGTCGGCCCGGATCCCGCTCTCGCTGGCGATCACCGCGGCGCCAAATCCCGCTCCGTTCGGCGGGCCCGTGACGATCGAGGGGACGCTGTCGGGCACCGGCAACGCCGGTGCCGCGGTACAGCTCCAGCAGAGTCAGTACCCGTACACGTCGGGATGGGCCGACGTGGGCAACCCCGAGCTGACGCTCTCGAACGGCTCGTTCGTGTTCAACGAGCTCGGGATCGCGCTCAACACCCAGTACCGAGTCGTGTCCGGCAACGTGGCGTCCGGCGACGTGGCCGTGTCGGTCTCGGTCGCCGTCGCGATGAGCGCCCGTGCGACAGGGACGCGCCGACGCCCGACGATCCGCTTCACCGGGACGATCGCGCCGGCTGAGCCGTCGGCACGGATCGCCTTCGAGCGGCTCGTGGGGACACACTGGAAGGTCGTCGGAGGAACGATCGCGAAGGTCGCCGTGACCAACGGCGTCGTCGGATTCGCGAGCACCGTCCGCGTCTACAAGGGCGGGTTCTTCCGAGCCCTCGTGCTGCCCGTCGAGGGCGCGCACGTGTCCGGTTACAGCGACACGCAGATCGTCAAGATCAAGTGAGCTTCGGCGCGGCCCGCCGCAAGGGGGCCATCGCGGGCCGCGCCGCCCGCTCAGCCGCGGTCGCGCAGCAGCTCGCGCGCGATGACGATCCGCTGGATCTGCGAGGTGCCCTCGAACAGCTGCATGATCTTCGCGTCGCGCATCAGCTTCTCGACGGGATAGTCCTTGATGAAGCCGTAGCCGCCGTAGACCTGCACCGCGTCGGTAGTCGCTCGCATCGCCGCGTCGGCGGCGAAGCGCTTGGCGTGCGAGGACAGCAGCGTGCTGGGGCGTCCCTCATCGACGGCGACCGCCGCCTGCCAGCTCAGCAGCCGCGACGCCTCGACGTCGCTGGCCATGTCGGCGATCATGAACTGGACCGCCTGGTGCTCGGCGATCGCAACGCCGAACTGGACGCGCTCGCGCGCGTAGGAGATCGCGAACTCGAGCGCCGCGCGGGCGATGCCGGTCGCCATCGCGGCGACTCCCGCGCGCGTGCGGTCGAGCGTCGCCATCGCAAGCGCGAAGCCGCCGTTCTCCTCGCCGACCAGGTGGTCCGCCGGGATCTCTACGTCGGGGAAGGTGATCGTCGCGGTGTCCGAGCAGCGCTGCCCCATCTTGTCCTCGTGCCCGTCGACGAGCACGCCGGCGTCGCGCGGCACGACGAAGCAGGAGATCCCGCGGCGCCCGGCGTCGGGGTCGGTCTTGGCGAACACGACGTAGAGGCTCGCGTGGCTGCCGTTGGTGATGAAGCACTTCGAGCCGCTGATCACGTAGGAGCCGCCGCGGCGCACCGCGCGCGTCTTGATCGAGGCGACGTCCGAGCCGGCGTCGGGCTCGGTCAGCGCGAACGACGCCAGCAGCGGCTGCTCGGTGAGCATCGTCACGTAGCGCCGCTTGAGCGCGTCGGAGCCGGCCAACAGCAGCGGCGTGAGCGCGAGGTTGTTGCAGCCGATCGAGGCGTGGACGCCCGAGCAGCCCCACGCGAGCTCCTCCTCGAGGATCGCGCCGTCGAGGTAGCCGATGCCGGCGCCGCCGAGCGCCGGCGGGACATGGATGTTCATCAGCCCGAGCCCCCAGGCCGCCTCGACCAGCGCGCGCGGGAACTCGGCGTCGCGATCCAGCTGCCAGGCCGCCGGACGGATCTCGTGCTGCGCGAAGTCGTGCGCGAGCTCGCGCAGCGCGAGCTGCTCGTCGCTCAGCGCGAAGGCGATCATCTGCCCGGCCTGGGCGGCTCAGCCGCCGCTGCTGAAGAGGCCGCCGAAGCTTCCGCCGCTGCCCGCGCTGAGGCTCGAGAACAGCGGCGCCAGCGACCCGAGCTTGCTCTCGAGCCCGAGGAGCCCGTTGAGGAGGTTCTTGGCCGGCTGGACGCTGGCCGGGGCGCTGATCGTCTGCGGCTTGCCGAGGTTGGTGAGCGTCACGTCGAAGTTCAGCGATCCGCCCGTGAGGCCGCCGAACTCGCTCGCGGCGAGTCCCGGCACCGTGAAGGCGATCGCCAGGTCGAAGCGGCGCACGATGTGGTCGGCGACGCCCGTATATATGTCGACCTTGGCGGAGGTGATCGCCGACTCGATCAGCGGCAGCGCCGAGGCGATGCTGCTCGAGCCGCTGGAGCCGGTCGCCCCGACGGCGCCGGCGACCTTCGACAGATCGCCCAGCACGTTGGCGATGTTGACGTGGGCGGTCAGGTGCTGCGTCTGAACGCCGCCGACCGTCGTGTCGCCGACGATCGTCGGGTTGCTCAGCCAGGTGTGCGGATCGATCCCGAGCGAGCCGAGCAGGCCGGTCGCGCCGCTCGCTCCGCTCGCTCCGCCGAGCGCGTGCAGCGGCGAGCTCGAGCCGGTCGGCAGGCTGTAGTAGGTGCCGTTGATGCCGAGGTAGAGGTGACCCGGCAGCTCGTCGATGGCGAGCCGCACCGTCGAGGAGCCGACCGAGACGTTCGCGGTCAACGCGGCCGACGTCCTGCCCGAGGCATCGCGCTGGAACGGGCCCGAGAGCGTCAGCGAGATCGGCTTGCCGCTCAGCTGCTTGAGGCCGTTCAGCTTGATCGTCGCCGCCGCCGAGATGTCGCCGGAGTCGATCGCGTTGCTTGCGTCGAAGGCCTTGGAGACGAGCGCCTTCGGGGTGAGCTTTGGCGCCGTGGCGGCTTTGTTGGCGTTCTTGTGACCGCCGCCACCGCAGGCCGCGACGATGATGCAGACCGCGAGCGCGAGGGGAACTGCGGCTGTCCGTCGAAGGTTCGGACGTGACGCGCTCATGCTGAAACGGGAGGCTACCACGCGCAGATTGCGCCGACTCGGGCTCGCGGCCGCCGCCACACTGCTGTTGGGCGGCGCCGCCGCGGGCGTCTCACCGACCGGCGTCGTGGCTCACGCCCAGCTCGCGGTGATCCCCTGGACGCCGCTCGAGCTCGTGCTCGAGCGGGGCACCGCGCGGCCGCTGCGCTCACTCGCCGCGGCCGCCTCGACAGCCACCTTCACCACCCCCGGGCAGCCCCGCGCGGGCGCCGCCGCGGAGCCCGGGCTGACCTTCCCGCAGGCCGTCGCGCAGCTCGAGGCGCGCCGCGAGCTGCCCGCGTCGCTCGCCTCGAGCTACCGCTCGAGCTGGATCCAGGCGCGTTCGTCGTTCAAGCGGCTGAGCGGCACGCGTCGCGGCGAGCTCGGCGCGGTGCTCGACAACATGACCGCCATCGCGCGCGCCGGGTTGCTGACGCCGTCGCGCCTGCCCGAGGCGGTGTTGACGCTGTCGGACAACCGCCGCTGGTGGACGACGGGCCCGCTCCTGTCCCCCGACCAGCGCGTCGGCTTCCCGGGCAGCGGCCTGGTCTGGGAGTACTACCCGGGCCAGGGGATCGAGATCCAGTGGCTCGGCACGTTCGGGACCGCCAACGGGCTCTACGACCAGCGCAACTGGACCGCGGCGACGAGCCTCCTCAACCAGGCGATCGGCCTGGCGGTGCTGCGCGGCGGCGGTATCGCCTGGGAGTACGAGTTCGCCTTCGACGGCGGGGCGCCCCCGTGGGTCTCGGGGATCACCGAGGGCACGGCGGTGCAGGCGCTCGGGACGACCGGCGCAGCGCTCTCGAACTCGAGCTTCATCGCCGCCGCCCACCGCGGACTCGGCATCTTCACGGTCGGGCCGCCGACCGGCATCCGCTCGCCCACGGCGGCCGGTGCGCGCTACCTGATCTACAGCTTCGCGCCGCACGAGTTCGTCATCAACGCCTTCATCCAGTCGCTCGTCGGGCTGTTCGACCTCGCGGCGAGCACCGGCGACGTCGAGGCGACGGCGCTGTTCCGCGCCGGCAACGCGCAGGCGCGGCTCGACCTGCCGCGCTACAACACCGGCGGCTGGTCTCGCTACGACCAGTACTCGGACTCCTCGCTGGCCTACCACGAGCTGTTGACCGGCTTCCTCGCCGATCTGTGCCGGCGCGCGAGCGAGACGACCCCGACCGCGCTCGGGATCCTCGGCGTGACGGGCCCGACCGGTCCGACGGGGCCAACCGGCAAGACCGGCGCGAGCGGTCCGAGCGGCGCGACGGGTACCGCCGGAACCGGCGGCACGGCCTACGGGACGACGGGAACCACCGGGGCGACGGGACCGACGGGACGGCCCCCGGGACCGCCGCCCTCAGACGCCGTCTACTGCACGACCGCCGTCGCCTTCGCGGCCGACCTCAAGACGCCGCCGGCCGTCTCGATCGCAGCGCCTCCCCGGTCGCATGCGACCCTCCCCGCGCACGTGGCGATGACGATCTCGAAGCCGGCGACCGTCGTCTTCGCGGTGTCCTACGGCGGCCACGTCGTGTCCCAGACGACGATCTCGCTCGGATCGGGGCGGCACTCGCTGCTGTGGCGGCCGCCGCACCCCGGGACGTGGACGATCACGCTGACCGCGACCGACCTCGTCGGCAACCGTGCGAGCGCGACCAGGACGGCGACGATCCTCGCGGCGCCCCGCCGCCGCCATCACAAGAAGAGCGGCTGAGCGCGCGTACAATCGGTCGGGTGCCCCCCGCGCGGACCTGGATCCTGACCGGCTCGCCGGAGAACTTCGACGCCACGCGCGAGCACGGCTTCTCCGTGATCGGGCTCAAGGAGCGCCGCCACCGCCAGGCGCTCGAGATCGAGCCTGGCGAGCGGATCGTCTTCTACCTCACGAAGGTGATGGCGTTCGCCGCCAGCGCGATCGTCACCGGCGAGCTCTACGATGACCGTTCCAAGATCTGGCCTGGCAAGCCCGGCAAGGCCGACAGCTACCCCTGGCGCTTCCCGATCGAGCCGGAGCTGGTCCTCGAGCAGGACGCGTGGATTCCGGCCGCGAGCCTGATCGATGAGCTCGAGCACATCCGCAGGTGGCCGCGTGAGCACTGGAAGCTCGCGTTCCAGGGCCAGCTTCGCGCCGTCTCCGAGGCCGACGCCGGCGTGCTGACCGCGCGCCTCGCGGCGGCCGCCGCGGTGAGCGTGTGAGCACGGCGGCGCCCCGCCAGCGGCCGGCTCGAAGCACGCCCGGACCGCTGATACGAACGCTTCGATCCTGGCGGGCGCTCGGCCGCGAGCAGCGCGTCACGGCCGCCGCCGCGCTGGCGCTGTGGATCACGATGTTCCTACCCTGGTACAGCGAGAGCGGCCTCGAGCTCGGGAAGTCCGGCGTGCGCACGGCCGGGATCAGCATGACCGCTTGGGGCGCGTTCTCGTGGGTTGAGGCGGCGGTGCTGCTGGTGTCGATCGCCGTGCTGTGGTTGCTGTTCGCGCGCGGCGAGGGCCGCGCGTTCCACCTGCCGGGCGGCGACGGGTTCGTGGTGATGGTCGCCGGCGGCTGGACGACGCTGTTGATCATCTACCGGATGTTCGACAAGCAGAGCACGAAGACCGTGCCCGGCGCAGGGGCGATCACGACGGGAATCGAGTGGGGCATCTTCTTCGCTCTCTTCGCCGCGATCTGGCTGACCTGGACGGGGATCTCGATGCGGCGCATCCACCGCGCCGAGCCGGCCCTCGCCGCCGATCCGAGCGTGCACCTCGGCGGTCACGAGCGCCGCGAGCGCGACCGCGACCGCCGCGCGCCGCTCGCCGCGACCGCGACGCGCGAGTCGCGCCCGCGCCGCGATGACGAGGCGCCGCTCGAGCACCGCGGCGTGACACGCGAGGACGCCGAGCAGCTCTCCTTCGATCTGCCCGACGACCGTCACGGGGACTGAAGCGGCCCCGGGCCGCTGCGGCGGCCGTCCTTATGATTGACGGGCGATGAGCGCGCTACCCGAATCGGTCGCGGAGGTCGCCGGCGGCCTGCTCGACGCCGGCTACCTGGCCGGCGAGTCGACGGCCCTCGTCGCCTACCTCGCGACACGGCTCGACAAGCCGGTGCTCGTCGAGGGGCCGGCCGGGGTCGGCAAGACCGAGCTGGCGAAGGCGCTCGCCGCCTTCCTCGGTCGCGACCTCGTGCGCCTGCAGTGCTATGAGGGGCTCGACGAGGCGAAGGCGCTCTATGAGTGGAACTACCGCAAGCAGCTGCTGCGGATCCAGGCCGAATCCGACGGCACCGGCTGGTCGGAGGTCCAGGACGACATCTTCGGCCAGGAGTTCCTGCTCGCGCGGCCGCTGCTGGCGGCGATCTCGAGTGCCACGCCGGTCGTCCTGCTGATCGACGAGATCGACAAGACCGATGTCGAGGTCGAGGCGCTGCTGCTCGAGGTGCTCTCGGACTTCCAGGTGTCGATCCCGGAGATGGGCACCGTTGCCGCCACCCGCCGACCGTTCGTCGTGCTGACCTCGAACGCCAACCGCGAGCTGTCCGAGGCGCTCAAGCGACGATGCCTCTATCTCTACCTCGACTACCCGTCGCCCGAGCGGGAGCGCGACATCCTGCTCGAACGCGTCCCCGGCCTCGAACGTGACCTGGCCGAGCAGGTCGCGCGCGCAGCGGCGACGTTGCGGACGCTCGACCTGCGCAAGTCACCGTCACTGGCCGAATCGATCGACTGGGCGCGCACGCTGCTCGCGCTAGGCATCGACAATCTCGACGGCCCGGCCGTGGCCTCGACGCTCGGCGTCGTGCTCAAGCATGTGGCCGACCACACCCGCGCGGTCAAGGAACTCGACCTGCCTACCGTCGGCGAATGAGTCTCGTCGACCGGCACCACGAGTTCGTGGTTGCACTGCGGACGGCGGGACTCGCGGTCTCGGTCGACGAGGACATCGTCA
>DATBPB010000083.1:0-1728 GCA_036561565.1 Solirubrobacteraceae bacterium
GCGCTCGCCGCGCTCGAGGAGGCGGGAATCGACATGCCCGACGTGACGGACACGCTTCTGGAGGAGGGGATCGCGGCGTTCGTGACGCCGATGGACAAGCTCCTGGCCGGCATCGAGAGCGCCCGCCAGGCGATCCTGACCGGGCGCCCGCAGGCGATCGCCGCGTCGCTCGACAAGGACCTTTCGGAGGCCGTCGGCCGCCGCGTCAAGACGGCCGCCCAGGAGCGCGTGGCGCACCGCGTGTGGGCCAAGGACGAGTCGCTGTGGGGCGGGCCGGGCGTGCCCGAGATCGGCGACCGCCTCGGCTGGCTGACGATCTCCGACGCGATGGCCGAGCGCGCCGACGAGCTCGTCGAGTTCGCCCGCGGCTGCGCCGCCGACGGCCTGCGCGACGCGGTGCTGCTCGGGATGGGCGGCTCGAGCCTCGCCCCCGAGGTGCTATGGCGAACGTTCGGCGCCGCCGAGGAGGCGCTCGCGCTGCACGTCCTCGACTCGACCGACCCGGCCGCGATCCGCGCCGTCGAGGAGCTGGTCGACCTCGACCGCACGCTGTTCGTCGTGTCGACCAAGTCGGGCGGGACGATCGAGACGCTGTCGCTGTTCGCGCACTTCCACTCGCTCGTCGCCGACGGCAGCCGCTTCGTCGCGATCACCGACCCGGGCAGCTCGCTGCTCGACCTCGCGCGCGAGCACGGCTTCCGCGCGGCGTTCGAGAACGACCCGAACATCGGCGGTCGCTACTCGGCGCTGTCGCTGTTCGGCCTCGTCCCGGCGGCGCTGATCGGCGCCCCGATCCACGCGCTGCTCGAACGCGCCGAACAGGCCGAGCAGGCCTCCTCGCATTTCGACTCAAGCGATCGCAACCCGGGGCTCTGGCTCGGCCTCGCGATCGGCGAGCTCGCGCGAGCGGGCCGCGACAAGCTGACCTTCGTCGTCGGCGAGCCGGTGCCGAGCTTCGGCCTGTGGGTCGAGCAGCTGGTCGCCGAGAGCACCGGCAAGAAGGGCCGGGGCATCCTCCCCGTCGCCGACGAGCCGCTGCTCGACCCCGACGCCTACGGCTCGGACCGCGTGTTCGTGCACCTGCGCGACCCGGAGCGCGCCGACCCCGACACCGACGCGCGGATCGAAGCGCTCGCCGCCGCCGGCCATCCGACGCTGACACTCAGCGTGAGCGGCGGCGAGGACCTCGGGCGGATGTTCTTCGCCGCCGAGTTCGCGACCGCCGTCGCCGGCTGGGTGCTCGAGATCAACCCCTTCGACCAGCCCAACGTCCAGGAGGCCAAGGACGCCACGAACCGAGTCCTCGCCGCGGCCCCGCTGCCCGAGCCGCCGTACGCGGATGACGACGCGGTCGCGGAGCTCCTGCGCGGCGCCGCAGCGGGCGGCTACATCGCGCTGCTCGGCTACGTCGCCCCGAGCGTCGAGTTCGACGAGGCCGTCGCGGCGCTGCGCGCGACGCTGATGCGTGCCACCCGCTCGACGACCACATTCGGCTACGGACCGCGGTACCTGCACTCGACCGGGCAGCTGCACAAGGGCGGCCCGCCGGTGGGACGCTTCCTGTCGCTGATCGCCGACGAGGGTCCCGACGTCGAGATCCCCGGAGCGAGCTACTCGTTCCGCACTCTGAAACGAGCGCAGGCGCTCGGTGACCTCGAGACGTTGCGCTCGCACGGCCTGCCCGCCGAGATCGTGCGCCTCGATGGCGATCCCGCCGCCGCGCTGCGC
>DATBPB010000084.1:0-2819 GCA_036561565.1 Solirubrobacteraceae bacterium
ACGCCCACCGGCGTGAGGCTCTTCCGCCGCGACCACGATCGGCTGCGCGTGACCGTCAGAGTCGCGATCGGCGTGTCCGCCGCCGCGTCGTTCAGCGACAGCGAGTCGCTCCTCGTCGTGTAACGTTTCGCGCAGGGGCGAGAGCCCCGCCTTATGCGCGTGCGCTGACCGAAAACCTGCCCGTCCGCTCTCCAGGTTCCAGGAGGTCAGCCCGTGCCGCGCCCACGCGGCGTGCTCGCCGCGCGCACGATCAGCAAGTCACACGGCGACGTCGTCGTTCTCGACCGCTTCTCGCTCACGATCAACCCGCGCTCGCGCGTCGGTGTCGTCGGCCCCAACGGGATCGGCAAATCGACGCTGCTGGCGATGCTCGCCGGGATCGAGGCGCCCGATTCGGGCACGGTCGCCCGCGAGCCAGCCGACATGGCCCTCGCCTACCTCGCTCAGCAGCCGCCGCTCGACGGGCGCTCACCCGGCGAGGCGGCGCGCGCCAACCTGCAGGCGATCATCGAGAGCGACGCCGACGTGCTGCTGCTCGACGAGCCGACCAACGACCTCGACTCCGACGGCCTCGCGCTGCTCGAGCACTTCACCGACTCGTTCTCGGGCGGCATGATCGTCGTCTCCCACGACCGGGCGTTCCTCGAGCGGATGACCTCGATCGTCGAGTTCGAGGCCGAGACGCGGCGGATCCGCACCTACCCCGGTGGTTGGAGCGAGTTCGACGCCGCCCGCGCCGCCGCCGGCGCCCGCCAGGAGCAGTCCTACGGACGCTTCGCCGCCGAGCGCAGCCGCATCGACGCGCAGGCCCAGCGGATGCGCGGCTGGCAGGAGCGCGGCTACGGGCAGGACCGCAAGAAGAAGAAGGCCAAGGACCTCGCGAAGGCGGTCGAGAAGCGGATCGGCCGCCTCGAGCGGGTCGAGAAGCCCTACCTGGCCTGGAGACTCGACCTCGAGTTGACGGCCGGCGTTCGCGGCGGGGACGTCGTCGCGCGCCTCGCCCAGGCCGTCATCGAGCGCGACGGCTTCCGGCTCGGCCCGCTCGACCTCGAGGTTCGCAACGGCGAGCGACTGGCGATCCTCGGAGCGAACGGCAGCGGCAAGACGACGCTCCTTGGGGCCCTGGCCGGCGAGCTGCCGCTGCGCTCGGGCCGCCGCTGGGTGGGACCCAGCATCGTGCTCGGAACGCTCCCCCAGGGCGCTGGGCCCCTCGCGGGGCCCGATCCGCTGCTCGAGCGCTTCCTGCGCGAGTCGCCGCTCGCCGCCGAGCAGGCCCGCGCGCTGCTCGCGAAGTTCGGCCTCGGCCCCGACCACGTGGGCCGCGCGGCGGGATCGCTCTCGCCCGGCGAGCGAAGCCGCGCGACGCTCGCCCTGCTCGCTTCCCGCGGCGTCAACGCGCTGATCCTCGATGAGCCGACCAACCACCTCGACCTGGAGGCGATCGAGCAGCTCGAGCGGGCGCTCGAGACGTTCGCCGGCACGACGCTGCTCGTGACGCACGACCGCCGCTTCCTCGAGGCCTACCGGCCCGGTCGCGCCGTCGAGCTTGCGCCCGGCGGCATCCTGCGGGCGCTCTAGCTGCGGGCGGCCCAGTAGTCGGCGGAGGCCCTGCTTGACTGCAGCGCCTCGCGCGTCTCGAACCCGGGCGCCATCGACGCGCTGCCGCCGGCCAGGATCTCGTGGTGCTCGATGTTCAGCAGCCGAAGCCAGCTCTGCTGACCGAGTGTGAGGCCGATGAAGCAGCCGAGCTCGACGAGCTCGGGCTCTGAGAACTGGCCGTGCAGGCGGGCCCAGAAGTCGTCGCCGGTCTCGAGCCGCCAGACGATCGCCTCGGCATAGGACAGCGCGGCCTTCTCGCGCTCGCCGAGCGCCGCGCTGCTCTCGAAGTCGATCAAATCGTCGTAGGGCCGCTCGGTGAGGCCCGCGGCTCGCGCCTTCTCAGAGCGCTGGTTCCCGCAGTACTCGCACTTGACCGAGCGAGAGACGTAGACGCGGCAGAGCTCCTTGATCGAGTGATCGCAGACGCCGTTTCGAAACAGGTCGCGCCACGCGTTGGCGAACGACCAGAAGGCGGCCGGCACGTGGGCGCGCACGGCCGAGCTCTCCGGCCGCGGCGTGCCCTCGTTGGCGCAGCGCTCCAGCTCGGCGCGCATCGCGGCGTCCATGTCCTCGAGCGGGAAATAGCTGATCCGCTGGCCCGAGGACATGGCGCCAGCCTATCTCAGGGCACGGTCACCGTGAAGCGCCTCCGCGCGCCGAGCCGCAGCGTGTAGCGCCCGCGCGTCACCGCCCGTGACGCGCGCAGCGCGAGTCGGCCGTGCTCGAGGCGCCCGGCCGCGTAGCGCACGCCGCCCGCGCGAGAGGATCGCGAGGCCGCCGGTGTGGACGTCGCCGCCGAGATGGTGCTTGAAGCAGGCGACCTCGCCGTGGAAGTCGATGCAGACCAGCACGACGCTGACGCCGGCGGGGCCGCGCGGACCGGTCTGACCGGGAGGGCCAGCCGGACCGGCCGGACCGCTCTGATCGCCGCCGCCCGCGGGCACCCAGGCGATTCCTGAGGCCTTCGAAAAGCCGCTGGCGAAGGGCGTCAGAATCCCCGTGGCGAGGTTGAGCGTGTCGAGCGTCTCGCCGTCCGCGGCGACCGAGCTCGAGTTGGGCGCACCGGTCTCGCTGACGGACGCAAACGCCTCGCCGGGGAAGAACGGGCCGGTGATCGCGTAGATCGCCCCGTTTCCGCCGGGGCCGCCGCTGTCGTCGACGACATACAGCGTCCCGCCGTCGCCGTCAGCCCAGCGAACGTCGTCGACGCCGGCGCTCTG
>DATBPB010000085.1:0-49261 GCA_036561565.1 Solirubrobacteraceae bacterium
GTTCGCGACGAGCTGCTCGGCCTGCCGCGCGGGCGCGACCTGGACCTGATCGTCGACGGGCCCGTCAAGGAGGCGGCGCGCGCCGTCGCGAAGGAGGCGGACGAGGCGGTCGCCTTCTCGCTCTCCGATGAGTTCGGCGCCTGGCGCGTCGTCGCGCGCTCAGGCGCCTGGCACGTCGACCTCAACCCGCTCCGCGGCGAGTCGATCGAAGCCGACCTGCGCCTGCGCGACTTCACGGTCAACGCGATCGCGCGGCCGCTCGAGGGCGGTCCGGCGATCGACCCGCTCGGCGGAGAGGCCGACCTGCGCGCCGGCCTGCTGCGCCTCGCGGCGCCCACCGCGCTGCGCGCGGATCCGCTGCGGGCGCTGCGGCTGGTGCGGCTGGCCTGCGAGCTGGGTTTCGACGTCGACGCGGCAGCGGCGGTCGGGGCGCGCGACGCCGCGGGCGGGCTCGCCGCGGCGGCGGGTGAACGGGTCTATCTCGAGCTCGCGCGCGTGATCGCCAGCGAGCGCGCCTCCGACGGCATCCGGCTGATGCTCGAGCTCGGCCTGTGCGCGGTCGTGCTGCCCGAGCTCGAGGAGCTGCGCGGGATCGAGCAGAGCCGCTTTCACCACCTCGATGCGCTCGATCACACGCTCGCCGCGCTCGATCAGGTCGCGGCGCTCGAGCGCGACGGCGCCGGCGTGCTCGGGCCCGAGTTCGCCCCCGCCGTGGGCGCTCTGCTCGCCGAGCCGCTCGCCGATGAGCTCACACGCGGCACCGCACTTCGCCTCGGCGCGCTGACGCACGACATCGCCAAGGCCCGCACGCGGACGGTGCTCGACGGCGGCCAGGTCAGGTTTCCGGGTCACGACGAGCTCGGAGCGTCGATGACCCGCGCGATCCTCGAGCGGCTGCGCGCAGCCGAGCGGATGCGCGCCCACGTCGCGGCGCTCGCGCGAAACCACCTGCGCCTCGGCTTCCTGGTCCACGAGGCGCCGCTCGGCCGCCGCGAGGTCTACGGCTATCTCGACGCCTGCGACGCGGTTGCGGTGGACGTGACGCTGCTGTCGGTCGCCGACCGCCTCGCGACGCTCGGCGAGCGCTCCGAGGAGGCGATCGCGCGCCATCTCGAGCTCGCTCGCGTGCTGCTGCGCGACGCCCTCGCCTGGCATCGCGACGGGCGCCCGGCGCCGCTGGTTCGCGGCGACGTCCTGGCCCGGGCGCTTGAAATCGAGCCGGGACCGGCGCTCGGCGAGCTGCTCGCCGCGATCGCCCGGGAGGCCTACGCGGGGACGCTTCGCACGCCCGAGGATGCGGTCGCCTTCGCGCGCGAGCGTTTGGCGTAGGCTACGCCGCGGCGTGGCGGACTGCCTGTTCTGCAAGATCGTGGCGGGTGAGCTGCCGGCGACGATCGTCGCCGAAAGCGAGCGCGCGCTGGCGTTCGCCGACATCAACCCGGCGACCGTGGGGCACACGCTCGTCGTCCCGCGCGCCCACGCGAAGGACGTCCAGGACATCGGCGAGGCCGACCTCGCCGCGACGATCGCGCTCGCCCAGCGGGTCGCGCAAGCAGCCCGCGAGCGCCTCGGAGCCGACGGGGTGAACCTGCTCAACTCCTCCGGCGCTGCGGCGTGGCAGACGGTGTTCCACTTCCACATCCACGTGATTCCTCGCTACGAGGGGGACCCGTTGCGGCTGCCGTGGACACCGGCACCGGGAGAGGGCGAGCAGATCGCGGCCGCCGCCGCCGCGCTGCGCGGCGAATAGCCGAGCGCTCCGCGCCTTCGCCGCGCGGCTGTATGCAAGTTTCTTCCTACTGCGCTCCCGCGCGCGCCGAGTGGTGTTCAATAGAGCGATGCGGAACAAGCTTGTGCTAGTTGCCACGATTGCTGTGGTGCTGCTCGTGCCGGCGCTGGCCTCGGGCACGCTGACGGAGGTCGGATCCGTCGGCCTCCCGTTCGGCACGCCCTCGCCTGTCGGCCCGACCGCGAAGACCGGGCCGACCGGCAAGAAGGGCAAGACGACGACCAGGACGGGCAAGCGCGGCAAGAGCGGGAAGACCGGCAAGACCGGCGCGAGCGGCGCCACGTCGACCGGCGGGACCGCGGGAAGCGGACCGACCGGCCCGGTCGGCAGCAGCGCACCGGTCGCGAGCTGCCCGAGCTCGCCATGCGAGGTCCTCAGCGAGACGACCGGCATGCAGGTCAAGGCCGGCCCGTACAACGCGCCGACGACGATCCCCCGCAGCGGCGTGATCGTCGCCTGGACGATTCACCTCAGCGCCCCGAACGCCAGCCAGATCGCCTACTTCGACCAGCACGAGGGCGGGCCCGCCGAGGCGGCCATCGCGATCCTCAAGCAGACGAAGGCGCTCAACTACACGCTCGTCGCCCAGAGCCCGCTCGTTCAGCTCCAGCCCTACTTCGGCGGGACGGCGCAGTTCCCGCTCGCCAACACGATCGCGGTGCAGAAGGGCGAGCGCGTCGCGCTGACCGTACCCACCTGGGCGCCGGCGCTGGCAATCAAGCTCGGGAACACGACGTCCTGGCGCGCGAGCCGGCCCCAGCACACCTGCACGAGCGCCACCGAGGCCTCGACGCAGACCGCGCAGACGACGGCCGGGTCGAACGTGCAGTACGCGTGCCTCTACCAGACGGCGCGGCTGCTCTACACGGCGACGCTGATCTCGACGCCGTAGCCGGGGGCGCCCTTGGCGACCGCCGGAGCGCGGCGGCGGGACGCGCGTGCAGCCGCCAACGAGCCTCGACGCTGCGGGCGGCGCCTGCTCCAGGCCTCGAGCGCGCCGTGCGGCGGCGGGCGCTATGCGCTCGATGGCCGCGGCGCGACGACGAAATCGACGCGAACCTGACCGGGGGGACCGGCGAGTTTCGTGACGTTGAACCGCCACGTCGCCTTCGGCATCGGACACCACTCCACGGCCTGGGTGCAGACGTTTGTCGCACCGCGGGCGACGCAGGAGAGCGACAGCGGTCCGGGGCCTCGTCGCGTACCGAATCGCACTCCTGCCACGCCGGGGATCGTTGCGTCGACGGACGCGCGCACGCCGCGCGGCGTTGCGATGCGCGCGAGCACGATCACACCCGCCGGCTCGCTTCGTTTGAACGACCAGCTGTCGCGGCCGGCGCCGAGGGCGCGTTCGGTGCCCGTCCGGGCGAGGACGCCGTGGCCGTCGTGTCGGCCTGTCGAACCGCCGCCCGCGAGCGCCAGCGACAGCGCCGTGGCGGCTGCGGCGCTCGCCGCCCCGGCCAGTAGCCATCGGTTGCGGTGGCGTCGCTGACGCGTTCGCGCGTCATCGATTACCCCGGCGTCAATGCGAGGCTTCGCCGCCCGCTCCGCAAACGACATCGTAAGAGCTACTATGACTAGCGCAATCGCAGCTGTCAAGCCGAAGCGGCTTGCGCCGGCGAAGCGGCTAGGTCGAGCCGGTCGGTGCGACCACGCCGCCGCCGGAGCCGTTCTGGGACGGGGTGCCGGTGCCGGTCGTCGGCGAGGTGCCGCCACCCGCGGGGGTGGTCGTCGCGGGCGTGCTGCTCGTGGAGCTCGTGGTCGCGGCTTGGCTGGTCGTCGAGGCCGTGCTGCTGGTCACCGTGGATGTGGTCGACGTCGTGTCGGTCGAGCCGGTCTGCGCGGTCGAGCCGCTGTTGCCGCCGCCCAGGTTGTCGAGCTCCGGGTTCGTCAGGACGGGCGTGAGCTGCGTCGTGTTGGTCGGCACGACGTCGGCGACCTTGCTCCCTCCGCATGCGCCGACGACGGCGCCGCTCGCGAGGGTCGCGGCGGCCAGCGCAAGGCTGCGGCGGCGCCGCGTCATGGCCTCAGGCCCCGATCGGCCCCATCCGACGCCCGCACGTCGGGCAGTCGTTGAGGTCGCGCTGCGCGAACTGCTCGCACCACGGGCAGACGCGGAGGTTCTCGATCGTCCAGGGGAGCTTCGAGCGCGATGGCGCGAGCGGCAGGACCCGCCCGACGACCTCGAGCGGCTCGCCGGTCGAGCGGTCGCGGTAGATCCGGTCGGGATCGGCCTCGACGATGATCTCGCGCCCGGTCGAGGGCGCGCGCAGCCTGTAGCGGTCACGCGAACTCATGCCGGAGGAGATCCTACCGGCCAAAGCGCCCGCGCCGCGGGCTCGAATAGACTTCGCGCCGGGTATGGCGGATTGGGCGCCGGTGAGGCGAAAACTGCTCAGGGCGGGGGTCATTGCCGTGGCTGGGCTCGCCGCCGGTGGATGCGCTCTGAAGGGCGGCCAGAACGTCAGCCTCGTCGAGGGCAAGGTCCTGTTCGTCAAGAACTGCGGGCGCTGCCACACGCTGGCGCGGGCCGGCGCGGGCGCCAAGGGCGTCGTCGGGCCGAACCTCGACGCCGCATTCGCCGAGAGCCTCCAGCAGGGCTTCGGCCGAGGCATCATCGCGGGGATCGTCGAGCAGCAGATCGAGTACCCGACGCAGGGCGGGGCGATGCCCAAGCTGCCGCTCAGCACACGCCAGGCGGCCGACATCGCCGCCTACGTCAAGTACGCGGCGGCCCGCCCGGGCCAGGACACGGGGCTGCTCGCGAGCGCTGTGCCCACCACCGCCCAGACCACCGCGGTCGAGAAGAACGGCAGGCTCGCGATCGACGCCAACCCGCAGGGCCTGCTCGCCTACACCGCGAAGAAGGCGACCGCGACCGCCGGGCCGATCACGATCTCGATGACGAACATGTCGGGGATCCCGCACAACCTCGCGATCCAGCAGGGGACCGCCGGCGGGGTCCTCAAGGCGACGCCCATCTCTTCAAGCGGCACCCATCTGCTGACCCTGAACCTCAAGCCCGGCACCTACACCTTCTTCTGCCAGGTCCAGGGCCATCGCGCCGCCGGGATGTTCGGGACGCTGACCGTCAAATAATGGTGCTCGGCGGGGGTCGCCTTCGGCGACCCCCGCCTGCGCCGGCTTGTGCCACGGATCGTCGGATCGCTCCGACGGCGTGAGCCACCGACTGACCGCACCCGTCCGCTGAACGCCAGAACGGGCGCGCGCCGGGGGAAGCCGCCAAGTCCGTCACTGACGCCACCGCGTCACGCACCAAGCACCAGCGGCGCGCACCGTGCCACGAGCACGCGAGCCACGTTTAGCGGCCCATCGGGCCGCTAAACGTTCTTGATCACCACGACGACGGCGATGATCACGGCGGCCGCGCCGATCACCCACAGCAGCACGCGGAAGGCGTCGGCTTCGCTGCCCAGCGGGTTGAAGCTCATCGAGCCGCGACCGCGCGGCTAGATCACGTACACCGTCGTGAAGACGACGATCCACATGATGTCGACGAAGTGCCAGTAGATGCCGGGCACGTTGAGCCCGCGGTGCTCGTGCTCGGAGTAGTGGCCGCGGAACGAGCGGGCCGTGACCATGATCAGCAGGATCAGCCCGATGCAGACGTGGGCGCCGTGCAGGCCGGTCAGGCCGTAGAAGATCGTGCCCTGGGCGCTGTTGGCCGGGGCGAAGCCGAGGTGCACGTACTCGTTGATCTGCACGAACAGGAACGTCGCGCCGAGCATCAGCGTGCTGAGGATCCCGGCGCGCAGTCCGAAGCGGTTGCCGCGCTTGATCGAGGTCTCGGCCCAATGCAGCGTGAACGACGAGGAGATCAGGATCGCCGTGTTGAAGCCGGCGACCGCGAGCGGGATGCTCGTCCCCGGGGCGGGCCACGGGTCGCCACGGGCCACCCTGATGAAGAAGTAGGCCGTGAAGAAGGCCCCGAAGATCATGATCTCCGAGATGATGAAAAGCAGCATCCCGAGCGTCGCTGGGTCGACGCGCGAGGAGCGGTTGGCCGTGATCGGGCCGTGATGCTCCTCGTGGCCGTGCGCCTCGTGTGCCCCGTGGGTGATGCTCGCGGCTTCCATGATCAGCTCGCCGCGACCGCCTCGGAGCTGCCGGCGACGACGTGCTCGACGGTGCAGGCGGCGTAGCGGCGCACCCGCCCGACGAGGTCGGCTCGCAGCCAGCCCGACTTGGTCTCGGGGAAGGTCGAGATGACGACCCGCGTGACGCGGAAGAACTGCAGCGCGTTGAGCGTCGCGGTGAACGGGTCGGGATCGCCGACGAGGCCGGACGCGACGAGGCCCGCCTCGCGCAGCCCGGCGAGCACCTCGGCCAGGTGGGCCTGCGCCTCCGCCGCCGCCTTGCCGTCGCCGCCGAGCGCTGGGACCACGACGATGAACAGCGACTCGCCCTCGGCGCCCGCGGCGATCTCCTTGAGGCGGGCGGTCAGCTCGAGGCTTCCCGCGGTGCGGTTGGCGACGACGAGCGTCGTGTCATGCGCGGGAGGCCCGTCCTCGTCGACGTCGCTGATCACGTGCTGGACGGCGATCCCCGACGCCTCGGCGACACGCTCGACAAGGTCGCGGCGCAGCCACCCGGAGGCGGTCGCGGGCAGCGTCGAGATCACGATCTCGTCCGGCTTGCGCTCCGCGATCGCGTCCATCGTCGCGTGGAACGGGTCGGAGTCCCCGACCTCGCCGCTGACCTCGAAGCCGAGCTCCTCGAGCACCGACAGCGCGAGCTCGAGCCGCACCTGTGCCGCGTCGCGCACCGACTGGACGTAGATCACCGATCCGCGGCGCGGCCGGCTCTGGGGGATGACGAGCCGGACCTGCAGCGACGGGTTCACCTTCGCCTTCTGTTCGAGCAGCTCGCGCAGCCTGCGCCCGCCGAGCGTCTCGTTGGCGACGACCAGGATGTCGCTCATTCTTGGGTCACCATCGCCCGGCTGGCGGCGGGGGCGGGCACCTCGGCACCGTCGCGGAAGACCGCGTGCACGGCCCCCGGCACACCGTACTCGTAGGGCCCGCCGACGATCGTCGGCATCGTCTCGAAGTTGAAGATCGGCGGCGGCGAGGAGACCTGCCACTCGAGCGTCAGGCCGCGCCACGGATTCGCGAGCGCGCGCGGTCCGCCGCGCCAGCTGACGATCATGTTGTAGACGAAGATCAGCGTCGAGAGGCCGAGCAGCCAGCTCGCGATCGAGATCGCGAGGTTCCAGCTGGCGAACTGGCTTGAGTAGTCGGCGACCCGCCGCGGCATCCCCTGGATGCCGATCAGGTGCATCGGCGCGAAGGTGACGTTGAAGAACACGAACGTCGTCCAGAAGTGCCACTTGCCGAGCCGCTGGTCGAACATCCGGCCGGTCATCTTCGGGAACCAGTAGTAGACGCCGGCGAAGATCGTGAAGACCGAGCCGCCGAACAGCACGTAGTGGATGTGGGCGACGATGAAGTAGGTCTTCGAGACGTGCAGGTCGAACGGCACCATCGCGAGCATCACGCCGGAGATGCCGCCGAGCGTGAACATCGTGATGAAGCCCATCGCCCAGAGCATCGGCGTGTCCATGTGCAGGACGCCTCTCCATAGCGTCGCAAGCCAGGAGAAGATCTTCACGCCCGTCGGCACGGCGATGATCGCGGTCGTGATCATCATCGGATCGCGGATCCACGCCGGCATGCCGGAGGTGAACATGTGGTGCGCCCAGACGGTGAAGCCGAGCACGACGATCGCCAGCAGCGAGAAGGCCATCATGCGGTAGCCAAAGATCGGCTTGCGCGCCTTGACGGCGATGATCTCGCTGATGATCCCGAACCCGGGCAACATCATGATGTAGACGGCCGGGTGAGAGTAGAACCAGAAGACGTGCTGATACATCAGCACGTCTCCGCCACTACCGGCGTTGAAGAAGTTGAAGCCGAGCGCGCGGTCGAGCAGGACGAAGAACTGCGAGGCGGCGATGAACGGCGTCGCGATCACGACCAGCAGCGACGTCGAGAAGTTGGCCCAGACCAGCAGCGGCATCCGGAAGAAGCTCATCCCGGGCGCGCGCATCGTGATGATCGTCACCAGGAAGTTCAGCGCCGTCGCGATCGACGACGCTCCGGCGAACTGCACGCCCAGGGTGAAGAAGACCTGGCCGATCGGCGCCGAGGTCGATAGCGGCGCGTAGGCCGTCCAGCCCGAGGCGAACGAACCGCCGGGGGCGAAGAACGACGCGAGCAGCATCAGTCCGGCGATCGGCAGCAGCCAGAACGACAGCGCGTTCAGCCGCGGGAACGCCATGTCCGGCGCCCCGATCATCAGCGGCAGCACGAAGTTCGCCAGCCCCGCGAAGACGGGGATGACGAACAGGAAGATCAGGATCGTCGCGTGGACGCTGAACAGCCCGTTGTAGGTGTTCGCGTCGACGAACTTGCCGCCGGGCTGGGCGAGCTGAACGCGCATCAGCATCGCGAACAGGCCGCCGATCAGGAAGTACAGGAAGGAGTGGACCGTGTACTGGACGCCGATCACCTTGTGGTCGGTGTTGACCCGGAAGTAGTCCTTCCAGCTGCGCGCGCCGTGCCCGGAGTGGTCCTCGGGCCGCGTCGGGCGTCCGGCTGCCCAGTAGAACCAGTAGTCGAACGCTCCGAGGCCGACGAGGAAAGCCATCGGCGCCGAGATCAGCGCGACCTGCAGGATCGCCGTGCCGTCGAGCACCGGGTGATAGTGCGAGGCCGCGCGGATCGGAAGCACGATCGCGTAGGCGAGGCCGATGCCGATCGGGATCGAAAGGATGCCGCGATGCAGTCCGGGTGCGCGGAGCCGGGCGATCATTGCGGTCCCTCCTTGGGGTTGGATCGATTAGCGGCGTCGGCGACAGTCGGCGCCGGCGCGCCCGAGGAGTGGTGCAGTGACGCCGTCTGCGTCGAGGCGCCGCTGTAGCCGTGCTGTGTCAGGAAGCTCTGGAAGGCTGCCGCGCTGATGATGTGAAGCGTGGTGCGCATCGTCGAGTGTCCGTAGCCGCAGAGCTGATTGCAGACGATCGGGTAGGAGCCCAGGCGGTCCGGAGTGGCGCGGAAGCTGGTCGTGATCCCGGGCACCGCGTCCTGCTGGAGGCGGAAGGCCGCGACAAAGAATGTGTGTATCACATCCACCGAACGTATCTCGAAGACGACCGGGCGATGGATCGGCAGGTACAGGTCGGTCGTCACGATCGGCTTGTTCTGGGCGTCGTGGTAGGCCGGGTAGGAGAACGTCCACTCGTACTGCTGCCCGGTCACGCCGATCTGCATCTCGCCGGGCTGCTTGACGCCGATGTCGTGCAGGACGACCGCCGCGTAGACGACCAGCGCTGCGATCAGCGCCGAGGGCAGCGCCGTCCAGATCACCTCGAGGTGGGTGTTGCCGTGGATCGGCGGGCCGTCGAGGCGCTCCTCGCCGGGTCGCACCCGGAAGCGCCAGGCGGAGAACAGGACGACGGTCGTGACGAGCACGAAGATCGGCACCGTGCAGACGATCAGCACGTAGTAGAGCGTGTCGATCGTGTGCGCCTGCTTGGCCGCGGCGGGCGGGAACCACGGGATCAGGAAGCCGATCAGGATGCCGATCGCCGCGGCGAGCACGCCGATCCCAAGGAGGCGGAGGAGGATCTGGCGCGGAACCGCAGGCCGGTGCGGGGCTGACTGAGCGCCGTGGGTCTCCGCCATCTCTCAAGGCATCCTATTGCGAAGCAGCGACGGACGCCAGAAGCAGCCGGCGCCGAAACGGCGGTCAGTGGCCGGGCGGGAGCTCGCCCATCTCTTCGCGCGCGGAGCGGATCCAGCGCACGATCGAGGGCACGGCGATCAGCAGGCCGATGACGACGAAGGGGATTCCGAGCGTCACGCCGACGAGCGCGAGCGTCAAGCCGGCCGCCGTCAGGACCGGCAGCCACGAGGCGCGCGGAACGTGGACCTGCTCGCCAGCGGCGGGGATTTCGCGCTCGAGCTCGTTCACGAGACGTAGATGGCGGCGATCAGGAACGTCATGCCGAGCATGAACAGCGAGAACGCCGCGAGCATCAGCCCGGATCTGAGGTTCTTGCGTGCGAGCCTGCGGTCCACGGGTTCGATCCTACAGGTGCCTGTCGACCACCATCGAGACGAACAGAAGCGCCAGGTAGGCCAGCGAGAAGAGATAGAGCGTCAGCGCCGAGCGGCGGTCGGCGCGGCGGTAGAGCCGCACCGCGCCGTAGACGAATACCACGCCGAGCGTCATCGAGGCGCCGAGGTAGATCGTGCCCAGACCGCCGGCGCAGAACGGCAGCTGCGTGACGGCGTAGAGCAGGATCGAATAGATCAGGATCTGGCGGCGCGTCTCCGGCTCGCCGCGGGCGACCGGCATCATCGGGATCGAGACCTTCGCGTACTCGTCCTTCATCAGCAGGCTGAGCGCCCAGAAGTGCGGCGGCGTCCAGTAGAAGACGATCGCGAACAGGAGGATCGCCGTTCCGCCGACGCGCCCCGTTGTGGCGGCCCAGCCGACGAGCGGCGGGACCGCGCCCGCGGCGCCGCCGATCACGATGTTCTGCGGGGTGCGCCGCTTCAGCCAGATCGTGTAGACGCCCACGTAGCCGACGAAGCCGCACAGCGACAGGCCGGCGGCGAGCACGTTCACGGTGGTCGCGAGCACGAGCACGCTCAACGCCGCGAGCGTGAAGCCGAAGATCAGCGCGGCCCGCCCCGACACGCGGCCGCTCGGGATCGGACGGTCGGCGGTGCGCTCCATCTGCGCGTCGATGTCGCGGTCCCAGTAGTGATTGATCGCGCCCGCGCCGCCGGCGGAGAGATAGCCGCCGATGCACGTCAGAAGGACCCGCGCGGGTGATGGCGCGCCGGCGACGTACATCGTCGTGACCGTCGTCAGCAGCAGCAGCGACTGGACCTTGGGCTTCGTCAGCGTGACGTAGTCGGCGATGACCGCGCGCGTGTCCGTGATCGCCGCCGCCGCGTTGGTGTTGAAGCGCAACGCCTCCATGGCGTCCTAGACCGTCGTCCTCGCGGGCTCGGCGGCGGTCTCCGCCGCTCGCCGCTCGACCTCGCGGCGGATGTCCTTCATCGGCTCGAGCGAGCGCACGCGGGGGATTGTGTCGAAATTGTGCAGCGGCGGTGGCGATTGCGTGAACCACTCGAGCGTGTTGCCGCGCCAGGGGTCGGGGCCGGCGACGGGGCCGGAGCGCAGCGAGCGCATGACGTTGACCGCCGTGACGAGCACGCCGGCGGCGAGAATGAACGCGCCGACTGTTGAGATCTGGTTGTAGAGCTGGAGGTGGCCGACGTTGTCGTATTCATAGACCCTGCGAGGCATGCCGTCGAGTCCGAGGGAGTGCTGGATCAGGAACGTCACGAGTGTGCCGACGTACATGAGCCAGAACGACAGCTTGCCGAGCGTCTCGCTCAGCATGCGCCCGGTGATCTTGGGGAACCAGTAGTAGATGCACGTGAAGATGCCGAAGACCGAGCCGCCGACGAAGACGAAGTGGATGTGCGCGACGATGTAGTAGGTGTCGTTGATCTGCCAGTCGATCGGGATGATCGCCATGAAGATGCCGCTGATGCCGCCGATCGTGAACAGCGAGATCATGCCGACGGCAAACATCAGCGGCGTGCGGAACTCGATCGAGCCCTGCCACAGCGTGCCGATCCAGTTGAAGATCTTTATCCCGGTCGGGACCGCGATCAGGAACGATGCGATCATCGCGAAGATCAGCACGATCAGTGGCGTCGGTGTTGTGAACATGTGGTGCAGCCACGTGAGCAGGCCGAGGAAGGCGATCAGGATCGTGGAGGCGGCGATCGCCTTGTAGCCGAAGATCGGCTTGCGCGCGAAGACGGGCAGCACCTCGGAGATGATCCCGAACGCGGGCAGGATCAGGATGTAGACCTCGGGGTGGCCGAAGAACCAGAACAGGTTCTGCCACAACAACACCGACCCTCCCTGCGTCGGGTCGAAGAAGTGAGTGCCGAAGTGGCGGTCCAGCAGCATCATCGACACGGCGCCCGCGATCACCGGCATCGCGACGACCAGCAGGATCGCGTAGGTCAGGATGCCCCACACAAACAACGGCACCCGCGACCATGTCATCCCGGGCGCGCGCATGTTCACGATCGTCGCAATGAAGTTGATCCCACCCAGCAGCGATGAGAGCCCGGTCAGGTGGATCAGATAGATCCACGTGTCCTCGCCGCCGGACGGGGAGTAGGTGATCGACGCGAGCGGTAGCGCCGAAATCCAACCGGCCTCGGGTGGGGTCCAGAAGATCGACGCGTAGAAGACGATCCCGCCGGCCAGAAACAGCCAGAACGAGAGCGCGTTCAGGCGCGGGAACGCCATGTCGCGCGCGCCGATCATCAGCGGCACGAGATAGTTGGCGAACCCGGCGAACATCGGCACGACGAAGAGGAAGACCATCGTCGTGCCGTGCATCGTGAACAGCTGGTTGTAGACCTCCGGCGTGATCAGGTTGTTGTTCGCCACGCCGAGCTGCAGGCGCATCATCAGCGCCTCGACGCCGCCGAGGATGAAGAAGATGAACGTCGCGACCATGTAGAGGATCCCGATCTGCTTGTGATCGGTTGTCGTCAGCCAGCGGAGGAGCCCGTGCCGCTCGCGGGCGACCCGGTCGGTGACGATCTGGGGGGTGGGCTTGAGGACGGTGGTGGCCATCTGGCGCGCTCAGCCTCTCACGGATTCTCGACCGCGGCGCTGCCGCTTCGGTTGCCGAGCGCGGCGCGCCCGGCGGCGCCGCCCTGCTTGTTCGCCTTCAGGCCGGCCTCGAGGTTGTGCAGCCAGGCAAGCCATTGCTTCGGCGGCAGCGCGGTGACGAGGGCCTTCATCGTGGCGTGGCCGCGCCCGCAGATGAAGGCGCACTGACCCCGGTAGGTCGCCGGCTTCGAGATCTCGAACCAGGTCCAGGATGTGTAGCCCGGGACCGCCTGGACCTTTCCCCCGAGCGCCGGGATCCACCACGAGTGAACGACGTCCTGGGAGACCACCTTGAGCACCACGGTCGTGTTCGTGGGTACGTACAGGTGGTAGTAGGTGTAGGGGTCGTCGAGCTGATCGGCGAGCTTGCCGAAGCCCAGGTAGGTGAAGCGCCAGATGTACTGCTGGCCGTTGACCTGGATCGTCATGTAGGGCCCGCGCGGCGGCTTGATCGCGTCGCTCGACGTCAGCTGGGCGCCTTCCGCGACGGTCAGGCCGCTTGGCCCTGAGGCCACAGGGTTGCGGATCGACTGGAGCTCCGCGAAGGTGACGATCGCGAGCGCCACGAGGACCGTCGCGGCGCCCAGGGTCCAGCCAAACTCGAGTCGCGTGTTGCCGTGGATCTGCACCGCCACGCGTCCCTTCCGCTTGCGGAAGCGCACCAGCGCGTAGAGCAGCGAGCCCTCGACGCCGAAGAAGACGATCGCCGCGATCACCAGCGTGATCGTGTAGAGGTCGGAGATCCGGCTCGCGTTGGGCGAGGCGTTCGGCCCGGGCGTGAAGAAGTCGGCGAACGCGGAGGGCGCGAAGGCGAGCATCGCGAGGGCGACCAGAGCGCCGACGAGCGCCACGTTGCGGAGCGTTCTGCGTTTGGGGGCGGACGGGCGACGCAACGCGGCGAGATTCTATTCACGCCCGCCGCCGGAGCGTCTGGCGCCCTGCCGCGCCGCGGCGGGCGGTACCGTTCAGTCATGCGCGCGCCGCTGATCGGAATCTGCACGGCCTTGGAGCAGGCCAAGTGGGGGGTCTGGGACCAGCCCGCGATGCTCCTGCCGCGCAACTACATCGACACCATCCAGAAGGCCGGGGGCGTCGCGCTGATGCTGCCGCCCGACGGCGCGGTCATCGCCGAGCCCGACCTGGTCCTCGACGTGATCGACGGGCTGATCCTCGCCGGCGGCGCCGATCTGGACCCGTCCTCCTACGGCGCGGAGCGCGACCCGCGGACGATGCACACAGTCCCCGAGCGCGATGACTTCGAGCTCGCGCTGGCGCGGCGGGCGATCGAGCGCGACATCCCGTTCCTCGGGATCTGCCGCGGCATGCAGGTCATGAACGTGGCGCAGGGCGGCACGCTGATCCAGGATCTGCCGACCGCGCTCGGCCACGACGAGCACTGCCGCGTGCCGGGAAGCTTCAACGGGGCCGACCACCCGGTTCACATGCTCGCCGGCTCCCAGGCCGCGAAGGCATCCGGCGGCGAGCATGCGGGCACCCTCTCCCACCACCACCAGGGGATCGCCGAGCTCGGCGAGGATCTCGTCGTCAGTGGCTGGTCGGACATCGACGAGCTGCCCGAGGCGATCGAGGTTCCGGACCGGCGCTTCGCCCTCGGCGTGCAGTGGCACCCCGAGGCCGACGTGACGAGCCAGGTGATCGCGACGCTCGTCGTGGAGGCGCGGGAGTACGCGCTCGCGCGAGCGGCCTGAGCGCCGGGCTCGCCAGATCGCAGAAGGCCGCGCGCGCCGTCGCGGCGGCAGTCCTCGTCGGCGCCGTGGCGCTGCCGGTAATGCGCCGCCGCCTTCGCCTGCGCCCCGGTCCCGTGCTCGCGGGCGCCGCCCTCGCGCCGGCCGCCGCGGCCGTGCTCTGGCCGCGCGCGCGGTCCCGGGCGGTCGCCGTCTGCGCGCTCCAGATGTACGTCTACATCGCCGCCTACAAGATGCCCAACGACGACGCCAGGGCGCTCGAGGAGCGCGTTCACGTCGACTACCCGATCCACGCCGACCGCCTGCTCGGGCTGGGCGAGCTGCCGTCGGTTCGCCTTCAGCGCGCGCTGCACCGTAACGAGCGCTTCAGCGCGGCCGAGAAGGTGCTCGTCTGGGCGCACTGGGTGTGGTTCGCGACGCCGCACGCGACGCTCGCCTATCTCCACCGCCGCGATCGCGCGCGCTTCCCGCGCGCCGCCGTGTTGACCTACGCCGTCTTCGACCTGGGGGTGGTCGCCTACTGGCTGACGCCGACGGCTCCACCCTGGTACGCGGCGCAGCGCCGCTGCGAGAACGGCGAGCGCGCGGTCGTGCGCCGGCTGATGGTGGAGTACGGCGAGAGCTTTTGGCGCAACGGGTGGGCGCCGCTCTACAGTGTGCTCGGTGGTAACCCGCTCGCCGCGATGCCCTCACTGCACTTCGCCACCTCGGCGATGGCGGCCTCGTTGCTCTGGGAGAGCAGCCCGGCTGCGGGGATCGTCGGCGGCGGCTACGCGGCGCTGCTTGGCTTCGCGCTCGTCTACCTCGGGGAGCACTACGTCGTGGACCTGCTCGGCGGCCTCGCGCTGACGCTGGCCGTGCGGCGGCTCGAGCGCCCGGCGCGCCGACCGATCCGCGTCATCGGGCGGGTGATCGAAGGACTCGGCAGGGCTGTCAGCGAACCGCGGACGAGCGGATGAGGGACTGGCCGCCACCCCGCGCGCGGGTCGTCGATCGCACCCAGATCGGGCGGCTGCCCACCGGCGAGGCGGGGATGCCGCGTGTCATCCTCACGCGCCGCCGTGCGCTGGGGCTTGCGCTGTTCGTCCTCTCGGTTCTCGGCTTCCTCTACCTCGTGCTCCCCAAGCTCGCCGGCCTCGGCCACACCTGGAACCGCCTCGGCCAGGGCGCGCCCGGCTGGCTCGCGGTGGCCGCGGCCTTCGAGATGCTCTCCTTCGCCGGCTACGTGGCGCTGTTTCGGACCGTGTTCGTGCGCACCCGCCAGTCGCGCATCGACTGGCGCGCGAGCTACGAGATCACGATGGCCGGCCTCGCCGCCACGCGGCTGTTTGCCGCCGCCGGAAGCGGCGGCGTGGCGTTGACCGTCTGGGCGCTGCGCCGCGCAGGCCTCGAGCGGCGCACCGTCGCGGCGCAGATGGTCACGTTCATGACCGTGCTCTACGGCGTCTATATGGCTTCGCTCGTGGTCTTCGGCATCGGCCTTCGAAGCGGCCTGCTGGCAGGCGGCGGGAGTTTCGCGATCACGATCGTGCCGGCCATCTTCGGCGGCGGTGTGATCCTGATCTTCCTCGCGCTGACGTTGATCCCCGCCGACGTCGACCGCCGCCTCGCGCCCTGGCGGGAGCGCCGCGGAGAGCTCCGCCGCGGCTCCAGGCTGATCGCGTGGCTGGTCTCGCTGCCGGCGCTGGTGGGGGGTGGCGTGCGCGGCGCGATCGGCGTCGTGCGCTCTCGCGATCCGCTCGCGCTCGGCGCGATCGCCTGGTGGGGCTTCGACATCGCGACGCTGTGGGCGTCCTTCCAGGCCTTCGGCGGGGCGCCCGCGGTCGGCGTCGTCGTGATGGCCTACTTCGTCGGGATGTTGGCGAACGTGCTCCCGCTGCCGGGCGGGATCGGCGGCGTCGACGGCGGCATGATCGGGGCCTTCATCGCCTTTGGCGTCGCGGCGCCGCTGGCGGTCGTCGCGGTGCTCGTCTATCGAGCGTTTGCCTTCTGGCTGCCGACGGTGCCGGGGGCGATCGCCTACGTGCAGCTGCGCCGGCGCGTGGCCGGCTGGACGGCCGGCGTTCCGCCCCAGCTCGACGCGGTCCGAACGGCGGCCTGAGCGTGCTCGAGCTTCGGCCGAACTGCGAGTGCTGCGACCGCGACCTGCCGAACGGATCCCCCGAGGCGCGGATCTGCACCTTCGAGTGCACCTTCTGTGCGGCGTGCGCGCACGAGCGCTTCGGCGACCGCTGCCCCAACTGCGGCGGCGAGTTCGTGCTTCGCCCGACGCGGCCGGCCGCGAAGCTCGAGCGCTGGCCGGCGTCGACCGTTCGCGTCAGGGGGCTCGCATCCCGAGTGCGCTCCGGCGTGAGGGGTTGGGCCGGGCGCGACCACAGCGCTCATGGCCACGGTCCACGTAATAACTTCGGCGCCAACCGCGCCCGGCGGATTGAAATGTATGCCGGCGGCGGTGGTCAGACCTTCGCCCAGGCGCCAGAATCCGCGCCCTGGAGTTGTCCATCCGGGCGGGCGCCATAGACTTGTCGGCGGGCCGTGGGAGTGCTACTATACAAAGTAAAGTAACGCCGAAATCCAAGGGCTTGGTGAGCAATGGCAGCGGCTGACTACGAGCAGGTCATCATCATCGGCAGCGGACCGGCCGGCTACACGGCGGCGCTCTACGCGGCGCGCGCCGAGCTCTCGCCGCTGGTGATCGAGGGGTTCGCCTGGGGCGGCCTGCTCCAGCAGACGACCGACGTCGAGAACTTTCCCGGATACCCCGACGGCGTCGAGGGCCCGGCGATGATGCAGCAGCTGCGCGATCAGGCCGAGCGCTTCGGCGCGCGCTTCATCACCGACCAGGCGACGCGGGTCGAGCTCGCCGATCAGCCGGGCGCGATCCACCGCGTCTTCGTCGAGGACGACGAGTACCGCGCGCGAAGCGTGATCCTCGCGATGGGCGCCGAGCACAAGAAGCTCGGCGTACGCGGCGAGGAGGAGCTCTCCGGTCGTGGCGTCAGCTACTGCGCGACCTGCGACGCGGCCTTCTTCAAGGACCGCTCGACCGTGATCGTCGGCGGTGGCGACTCGGCGATGGAGGAGGCGATCTTCCTCGCCAAGTTCTCCTCGAAGGTCACGATCGTCCACCGCCGCGACGAGTTCCGCGCCTCGCGGATCATGCTCGAGCGCGCCCGCGCCGTCGGGAACATCGAGTTCCTCACCCCGTACGTCGTCGAGGAGCTCCTGGCCGGTGAGGCCGGTGCGCTTGCGACGGCGCGCCTTCGCAACACCGCGACCGGCGAGCAGCGCGAGCTGGAGATCTCGGGCGCCTTCGTCGCGATCGGCCACGTGCCGCAGTCGGAGGTCGTGCGCGGGGAGATCGACGTCGACGAGAACGGCTACGTCCTCGTCGAGGGCCGTTCGACGAGGACGAACCGCCCGGGCGTCTTCGCCGCCGGCGACCTCGTCGACCACACCTACCGCCAGGCGGTCACCGCCGCGGGCTCCGGGTGTCAGGCGGCGCTTGACGCCGAGTGGTACCTCCGCGACACCCCGGCCGCCGAGCCGGCGGGCGCCGCCACGGCCTCCTAGAGCCGGCCCGCCTCGAGGTCGAGCAGGTAGTGCTTGCGGTGCAGGCCGCCGGTGTAACCGCCGAGGCCGCCGCCCAGGTGCAGCACGCGATGGCAGGGGATGATGATCGCCATCGGGTTTGAGCCGAGCGCGTTGCCGGCGGCACGCTGGCCGCGCGGGCTGCCGGCCTCGCCGGCGACGCCGGTGTAGGTCGAGGTCTCGCCGTAGGGGATCGCGGCGGTCGCGCGCAGCACCGCGCGCTGGAAGCGCGTCATCGCATCCCAGTCGAGCGGGGCGTCGAACCGCTGGCGCGAGCCGGCGAAGTACTCGTCCAGCTCGAACCGCCACGGGTCGAGCGCGCGCGGGGACTCGACGATCCGCGGCGAGCGCTTGCTCGAGAGGTACTCGAGCGCCTCATCGAGCGGCTCGTCGAGATAGTGCAGGACCGCCAGGCCCCGCTCGCCGCTTGCCATCAGCAGCTGCCCGAGCGGGCTGTCGAAGGTCGTGTAGGCGAGGTCGGCCTCGTGTTCGGCCGCCGCGCGGTCGGCGAATCGCCGCGCAGCGTCGAGCGCCTCGGGCGCCGGGCCGCGCAGCTTCCTGGTCAGCTTGTCGCTCATAGCTGTCTCCTAAGCGTCTTGAGTCCGTCGGTCAGCGAGCGCCGCGAGGCTTCTTCGGAGCAGCCGATCGCCGCGCCGATCTCGCGGTGCGAGAGGTCGCCGATGTAGCGCAGCGCCACCGCGGCGCGCTGGCGCGGCGGCAGCGCCGCCACGGCGCCCCAGACGTCGCGGTCGGGCGGCGGCGGGGCGGGCGGAGCCTCGAGCTCGTCGGTCTCGAGCTCATCAGCTCGCGGCCGGCGCAGGTGGTCAATCGCCTTGTTGTGGGCGATCGTCAGAAGCCACGCCCGCGGCGAGGAGCCGGGCCGCAGGCGCGGATAGGCGCGCAGGGCGGCGAGGAACGTCTCCTGAAAGCAGTCCTCGGCGGCCTGCGCTCCGACCATCGCACGAAGCGTCCGCCAGACGTCCTCGCTGTGGTTGTCGAGCAGGGTCTGGAAGGGTGGTAGGGGTTCGCTCACTGACTGATAAACGCTCCGCCGCCTCCGTTCGTGAGGCCATCGACTAGGGTCGGGCGGTGGCGCGGATCCTGATCATCGCCGGTGGCGCGCGCGCCCGCGCGCTCGCGGGCGAGCTGGTCGGCGAGGGTCACGCGGTCCGCATCACGACGCGCGACGAGAGCGCCCGCGCGGCGATCGAGGCACTAGGAGCGGAGTGCTGGATCGGCACGCCGGATCGCCTCGGCACGCTGCGCTACGCCCTCGACGGCGCGACGATCGCCTGCTGGCTGCTCGGCAACGCGCGCGGGAGCGAGGAGCAGCTGCGCGCGTTGCACGGATCGCGGCTGGAGTTCTTCGCCGGACAGGCGATCGACACGACGCTGCGCGGGATCGTCTACGAAGCCGCCGGCTCGGTGCCGGCGGAGATCCTCGCGGCCGGGCGTGAGCTGATCGCCGCGCGCGCGTCCCACAACGCGATACCGCTCGCCTTCATCGACGCCGATCCCCGCGATCCGAGCGCCTGGCAGAGCCAGGCTCGAGCCGCGATCGAGGAGCTCCTCTAGGTCGCGACGCTCGCGAGGCGGACGAGCAGATCGGTCACGATCCGCGCCGTCGCGCCCCAGATCGTCTCCTCGCCCGCGCTGTAGGCGTCGGTCGTGACGCTCGTCCCATCGGGCCGCCTGATGGCCTGCAGCCGATGCGTCGCGGCGAGGCGCGGCAGCGACGCCTCGATCACCGCGTCGACCTCGCCGTCGGCGAGGATCCACGGCTGCGCCGGCTCGGCGATCAGGCCGACGAGCGGGTAGATGGCGATGTCGCTGACGACTGTCGGGGTCGGCGCGAGCGCGCCGAGCACCTCGACGCTCTCCGGCGCCAGCCCGATCTCCTCATGCGCCTCGCGCAGCGCGGTCGCCGTCAGATCGGCGTCGCCGCTCTCCCGCCGGCCGCCCGGGAAGGAGATCTGTCCGGCGTGGAGGCGCAGATGAGTGGGGCGGCGCGTGAAGATCGCGTGCAACTCCGAGCCGCGCTCGAACAGCGGGACGAGCACGGCGGCGATCACCGATCCGGCAACCTCGATCGCCTCCGCTTCCCTTGGGTCGAGCAGCGCGGCGCGCAGGCGAGCCGCCTGCGCCGGGCTCATGGAGCCAGGTTGACGCGCTCGACCCGCTCGCTGAACATGACCTCGCCGTCGAGCGTGCGGTGGATCGGGCACTTGGCGGCGATCACGCGCAGGCTTGCGACCTGCTCCTCGCTGAGGTGCGAGGGCAGCCGCAGCACCAGCTCAAACCGCGTCGGGCAGCCGCGCTCAGCCGGGGTGAACTGCGCATCGACCTCAACCGGCCCGATGTCCCATCCCTTGCGCTGGCCGTACATCTCGATCGTGATCGCGGTGCACGATGCGAGGCTCGCCGCGAGCAGCTGCTCGGGGCATGGGCCCTCGTCATCGCCGCCGACGTCGCGCGGCTCATCGATCGTCACCTGGTGCTCGCCCAGGACGAGCGTGTGCGAGAAGCCAGAGGTACGACGTGCGGTTGCCTTGTGCTGCATGGAGAGGGCTGCCTTTCCGGGAATCGGGACTCTTAGCGTGATGGTACTCCCGCCAGACCTTTTCTAGGCCAGCAGATTGAACACCAGGCCGGTCGGAACCTTAGGGAAGAAATATGTCGACTTGGGGGGCATGTTCACGCCCGTCTCGGCGATCTCGCGAACCTGCTCGACGGGCGTCGGGCGCATCAGGAACGCGACGTCGAAGGAGCCGCGCTCGATGAGCTCCACGGCCTCGGGGGTGTCGCGCGCGTAGCCGAGTCCGCGCAGCTGCGAGATGTCCTCGTCGCTGAGCGCGAGCGGGCCCTTCAGCAGGAGCGCCTCGAGCACCCCGGTGTCGAGCGTTCGGTAGGGCGACGGCATGTCGGCGAGGGCTCCGTCGGCGATCGCCTGATCGCGCAGTCGCAGCCGCCGCGGACCGGCGGAGTCGAGGTAGCCGAGCTCGAGCGGGCCGCGGCCCGCCGGCGGCGCGAGCTCCTCGAGGGTGACGGGGCTCGACTGGAAGTCGCGCTCGATCGACTCCGCCAGCGCCCGCCGGCGTGCGTCGTCGAGGCCGCCGACGAGACGGTGCGTGGCGAGGATCTCGAGCCCGGGATCCTCGAAGGCGACCAGGCACATCAACACGTAGCGGTGCTCGCCCTCACCGCCGATCTCCTCGGCGTAGGCGCGCGCCGTCTCGTAGCGATGGTGACCGTCTGCGATCAGGAGCTCGGACTCGGCGAGGACCAGTTGCGCCGCCGCGATCGCCGCGGGATTGGCGCAGCGCCAGATGCGATGGACGGTTCCCTCATCGTCGCCGGCCTCCCCCCACGGTTCGCCGGCGGCCGCGGAGGCGAGCGAGCCGTAGGCCCCGCGGGTCGGGTCCGAGTAGAGGGCGAAGATCGGCGAGAGGTTGGCGCGCGTGGCGCGCGTCAGGCGCAGGCGGTCCTCCTTGGGGCCGGGGTGGGTTCGCTCGTGCGGCCGGATCCGTCCGGCGCCGTACTGCTCGATCCCGACGCGCGCGAACAAGCCGTGCCGCGTGCGAGCCTCGCCGTCGCCGCCGCGGTAGCGCTGCTCGATCAGCCACAGCGCCGGGTCCTCGTCGCGGACGAGGATCCCTGATCGCCGCCACTGCTCGAAGCGCTCGGCGGCTTGGGCGTAGCGATCGTCGCCGCCGCTCGGGAGGTCGAGCTCGACGACGTTGTGAGGCGATCGGGCGGCCAGCGCGGCGCGTTGCGGCGCGTCGATGACGTCGTAGGGCGGGGCGATGAGATCGGCGAGCGGCCCCGCCGTGGCGAGGTCGTAGTGCAGCGCGCGCAGTGGTTGGACGTCCGCCATCCGCCGCTTCGCAGGCTATTGCCTTGGCGGTCTGGGCGGCGGCGACGTCCGCGCCCCGTACTCTTCAGCGGACACGGGGCGTGGCGCAGCCTGGTAGCGCACTCGCTTTGGGAGCGAGAGGTCGCCGGTTCGAATCCGGCCGCCCCGATAAAGAAGACCTACCCTCTTGTGATGCGTCCAGGAGACGGATCGGCCTCGCCACGAGGCACCGAGTGGCCGAACGGCACGGGAAGATGGCCGCGCCTGATTCCGGAGCTACAGGTCGTTAGCCTGGACGCTTCACTTCGCTTCTACGAGGACGCTGGCTTCGCGGTTGCCTACGCACGTCCCGAGGAGGCGTTCGTCATGCTCGTGCGTGACGGCGCCGCGTTGATGCTGGAAGAGATCAGCGGTCCTGGGCGTCGCTTGGGAGCAGACTCGCTGGAGCGACCGCTCGGGCGGGGAATGAACCTCCAGGTGCAGGTGACGGATGTCGCAGACCTGCACGACCGAATGGCTGCGAGAGGCTGGACGGTGGTCGTGGTGCTGGAGGAGAGGTGGTATCGCGTGGACGACCGCGAGGCGGGCAACCACCAGTTCGTGGCCGCCGACCCGGACGGATACCTGCTGCGGTTCTTTGAGGACCTCGGCACGCGGGACGCCGTCGCTCCGGCGTGATCGGGAATCCCCGCGGCTGTGTTTCGGGAGCAGCTCGGGAGCCGGCATCGCCACAGCGCCCGCAACGACTGGGGTTGCAGGCGGATTGGACCGGCCGCCCCGACTGGAAATCCCCGCGCGCGGCGCTTCCAGCGACCGGGGTGCGACGATGAGCGCGTGTCGATCGATGAGCCCGCGGTCGCCGAGACCGAGCGACTGGTCGTGCGTCAGTGGCGCCTCGATGATGAGGTGGATCGCTACCTCGACATCTACAGCCGCGACGAGGTGGTTCGCTGGCTCGGCGGGCCGCCGGTCCACGATCGCGGTCGAGCGATCGAGCTGATCGAGCGAAACGCCGCTCGGCTGGCGATCGATCCTCGCTTCGGGTGGTGGGCCGTCGTTCCTCGAGCGACCGGGGTGCCCGCGGGCTCGGTGCTGCTGAAGCCCCTGCCGAACGGCGAAGGCGAGATCGAGATCGGCTGGCACCTGCATCCGGACAGCTGGGGGATCGGGCTTGCCAGCGAAGCGGCGTCGGCGGTCCTCGCCCGAGCGTTCGCCGAGATCGGGCTCGAGGAAGTGTGGGCCGTCACGCACCTCGACAACGATCGATCCGCCCGCGTCTGCGAGCGGATCGGCATGCGCCTGCTCGGCGTCACCAATCGCTGGTACCCGGAGCCGAGCCTGATGTTCTGGGTGGGTGCCGGCCCCGACCGGGAGCCGTCTCTGCGGCCCGACGCGCCCGCCACACGCGCGTAGCCCGTGCCTATCCGCGGATCCTGAGGATCACGACCGCCGCGAGATAGCTCACGCCAGCGATCGCGCCAAGCCAGTCATAGGGCGCGGGGTCGTGCCCGCGCGCCAGCTCGACGATGACGGCGATGATCACCGCGACGATGACCGCCAGCCCGGCCGCGGCCGTTGCGTGTATGTCGATCTCGCGAAAGCGCTCGTCGCGCCCGTCGCCGCGCAATCCGCGGATCGTCTCGCTCCGGCCGCCCAGCAGGACGACCGCCCCGAAGCCGGCCATGATCGCCAGTGACACGAGCCCACTGCCAGGATCGCCGCCCACCCACTGCGCCGCGAACACGACGAGTCCGAGCGCCAGCGAGAACAGCGGCACAAACCATCTGGATCTAGTCACCCGCATCGAACATCGCCTCCACCGTGGTCTCAAAGAATCGTGCGAGCGCCAGCGCCAACGGCAACGAAGGCGTGTAGCGGTCCTGCTCGATCGAGTTGATCGTCTGCCGGGACACGCCCATCTCGCTCGCGAGCTGCCCCTGTGAGAGGCCGCGGGCACTTCTCAGCTCCCGAATGACGTTGCGCATGCTCGCCGCGTCCGCCTCCTGTCAAGGACGTTTGACGGTGGAAAGGTAGCTTGACATGCCTGGCATGTCAAGGTCACTTGTCAGCGGCTCGGCGGCGAGCTCCGCCGGGCCGGACGCGGACACCCGCTGGCTACGATCCGCCGATGTATCGCCCGCGCTTCAACGCCGTCGAGGACGAGCGCGAGCTTCGCGCGATGGTCAGCGCGGTCGGCTCGGCTGAGCTGGTGACCGTCGGCGGCGACGGCTACCCACGTGCGACGCTGCTGCCGATCCTCTGGGAGGGCGACGTCGTCATCACCCACATGGCGCGAGCCAACGACCATTGGCGCGCCATCGACGACGACAGCCCCGTCCTGCTCGTGTGCGGCGGACCGCAGGCCTATGTCTCACCGAGCTGGTACGCGTCGAAGGCCGAGCACGGCAAGGTCGTCCCGACCTGGAACTACTCGACGGTGCACCTCAGCGGTCGAGCGAGCGTCCACCAGGACGCCGAATGGCTGCGGGCCGCGGTCACCGCGCTGACCGAGCGCCACGAGCAGTGGCGCTCGCACCCCTGGGCGGTGACGGACGCGCCCGACGCTTTCGTCGACGGGCAGCTGGCTGCGATCGTCGGCGTCGAGGTGCGCGTGGAGCGCGTCGAGGGGAAGGCGAAGCTCAGCCAGAACCGCAGCGAGGCCGACCGGCTCGGCGTGGTCGCCGGGCTGCGCGAGGAACGGGTGGCCGGAGCCGGCGCGATCGCTGACGCGATGAGCGCGGGTCCGCGCCGCGACCGGCCGATCTAGAAGCGCGCGGTCGTTACCGCCGCGTCCGCATTTTGCACAAAAGGTGTGAACAGCCGCACCCCCTGGCGCTCGCCTTTTTGTCCAAACGCGGTGAGCGGCCCTTGCTTGACGCCGTTGATGGGCGAGGATTGGGCGCGCGAGCGAGCCAGCGAAAGGAAGAGGAATGCCCGAAACAACCGATGCGACGACCGTTCTCGATCTGCTGTGGGCGGCCATGGACGCGCTGATGGATGCAGCTGACCGTGCGCCCACCGGTGGCGAGATCGACCGTCGGCTGGAGGTTGCGATCCGGCAGTGCGCGCTCGCGATCATCCCCGCCAAGGAGGCGGCGATGCTCGAGGAGTTCGAAGCCAACCGGGCGGTGGCCTGAGCCGCAGCAGCGACCGCCGGCGTCAGCCGGCGGGCAGTCGCCGCTTGGCCTCCTCGTAGAGGTCGGCCGGCAGCGGTCCCTTCTCGGCGATCGCGATGTTCGCCTCGAGGTGCTCGATCTTGCTCGTCCCGACAATCGTCGTCGAGAGACCGGGGTGTCCGAGCGTGAAGCGCAGGATGAACTCCATCCGGCTCATCCCGTCGAGCAGGTCCTCGATCGACCCCTCATCCCAGCGACGCTGGGCCTCGCCCTCGGCGAGCCCGATCGGCGGGACGCTCCAGTTCTTGTCGTCGGATGGCGCTCCGCGCGCCGCGCCGCCGCGAACGAGCACGCCGGCGCCCTTCTCGGCCGCCCGGGTGATCAGGTCCTCGTGCTCGCGCTGAAGCGCCGAATAGGGGATCTGGAAGACCTCGAAGACGTCCATGTCGATGTGGTCGGGAAGGTTCGGGAGGATCCCCGACATCCCGAGGAAGCGCACCTTGCCCTCCTCGCGCAGCGCGACCATCTCCTCGATCGTCCCGTCCTGCTCCAGCTGCGCGCGCGTCGGCGAGAGGTGGACCTGGAGCAGGTCGAGATGGTCGGTGCGCAGTCGACGCAGGCTCTGCTCGATCCCGGCGCGGACGTTCGAGCGCGACCAGTCGTGCGGGTAGGGCGGCGTCGCGTCGCCGGGCAGGTCGAGCATGCAGCCGCACTTGGACGCCAGGAAGTACTCGTCGCGACGTGACTCGAGGTGGCGGCCGATCAGCTCCTCGCTGTGGCCGTAGTCGATCGAGGTGTCGATCAGGTTGACGCCTGAGTCGAGCAGCGCGTTGAGGAGCCTTCCTGCCTGTGCGTCGTCGAGCCGCGGACCGCGGTGGTCTGATCCGCGCAGCTCCATCGCGCCGTAGCTGAGGATCGTGACGTCGAAGCCGGTGCTTCCGAGGGGACGGGTGGAGATGGCCATGCCGCCACGCTATCGCAGGCCGCGTTCAGCGCGGCTCGAGGATCACGAGCGGTATCTCGCGCTGCGTGCGCCGCTGGTAGTCGGCATATCCCGAGTAGAGCTCGACGACCTTGGGCCACAACCGCTCGCGCTCGCCGGCGTCGGCGACGCGCGCCCGCACGCGGCGTCGCTCGGAGCCGACGAGAACGCTCGTGTCGGGGTGAGCGCGGAGGTTGTGGTACCAGGCGGGGTTGCGAGCGTGGCCGCCCTTGGAGGCGACGATCACGAGGCTCTCGCCGTCGCGCAGGTAGCCGAGCGGCGCCGTGCGCCTGACCCCGGTTCTCGCACCCATGTGCTCGAGCAGCAGCATCGGCGGAGTCCCGGGAAATCGATGGCCGATCCGGCCGCGGGTCGCGCGATAGAGCGCGACGTGGAGACCGAGCATCGGCCGCAGCAGCTTCCAGACGACGTTGGCTCTGGCGGTGTCGCTCATCGCCGTCAGCCTAGCGACGCCGTCATCTCCGCCAAGATGTCGGCGAGCCCCCGTAGCTCAGCTGGATAGAGCATCGGACTTCTAATCCGAGGGTCCCAGGTTCGAATCCTGGCGGGGGCATCAGCTGTACCCGTTCGCCAGGTACAGCCCGATCCACACGACGGCGAGCGAGAGCAGGAACACGGCCGCCTCGAGCGCGTGCAGCGCCGGCCGGCGGGCGTGCCAGACGAGCAGCACCCCGATCAGCGCGACCAGCCCGAGCTTGGCCTCGAAGGTCGCGTCGCCCCACAGGTGGGCGTGGGTCGCCATCGCCGCGCCCGTGGCGATCAGCAGCGCCAGCGCCGCCAGCGTTCCGTAGCCGAAGCGCCGCGCCATTGCGGCGATCGAGTCACCCTCGCCGGCGCGGCGGGCGACCGGCACGACGACGGCGGCGAAGACGAGCTGGCCGCCGACGAAGAACGCCATCGCGAGCAGGTGGAGCAGGCGGATCACGAACCACACGCAGCGCAAGTCTGCCGCGTGCGCGACGATGACGGGCGATGGACGGCCCCGCGGATCTCGCCACACCGACCGGCAGCGGCCCGCTGTGGGGCATGGCAAGCGAGGACCTCAACGCCACGCTCCTGGAGTGGGCCGAGGGCGAGGGCGTCGCCGAGCAGGTCAACGAGGAGCGCGACATCCTCGTCGTCGTTCTCGCCGGCGCCGGCACGCTACGGGTCGCCGGCGCCGACCACGAGCTCGCGGCGCAGCGCGCGGCGGTGATCCCGAAGGGCGAGCGCTGGTCGATCACCGCCGGGCCCGGAGGCCTGCGCTACCTCTCGATCCACCGCCGCCGCGAGGGCCTCGCGATCGAGCCGCTGCGGCGCCCTTAGCGCTCTTGGCGCTCCTCGAGCAGCTCGGCGAAGATCGGGTTGCGCAGCAGGAACGGGATCTCCGCCGCCCGCTCCTGGTTGAGCGCCTCGTCGGGGAACGACGCGAGGATCGCCTCGAAGCGCTCGGCGATGCCGTCGCGAAACTCGCGATGGGTGAGGATGTAGAGGTCGTTCGCGCGCACGCCGGCGAGCACGCGCTGACCGCACTCGAAGGGGTCCATCCACAGCGGCGAGTTCGGGCGCTCCTCGAGCGAGGACTCGATCTGGAGCAGGCCACTGTCGCCGCGGTAGCGCTCCGGCCGCGTGCGGCCGGTTTCGCGGATGTTGGTCTGGACGGGCCCCGGGCAGAACGCGGACACGCCGATGCCCTGCTCGCCGAGCTCCTCGCGGATCGTCTCACTGAGGGCGATCACGGCGGCCTTGGCCATGCTGTAGATCGCCGTCCGCGAGACCGGCAGCAGGCCTGCCATCGAGGCCGTGCTGACGATCTGGGCGCCCTCGCCGTGCTCGATCATGTGCGGCAGGAAGGTCAGCAGCCCGTTCACCACGCCCCCGATCAGCACCGAGATCCCCCAGTCCCAGTCGTCGTAGCGCGTGATCGTGATCGGGCCCCCGATCCCCATCCCGGCGTTGCCCACGAGCAGGTGGATGTTGCCGACGAGCTCGCGCGAGCGCGCGAGCGCCGCGGCGAACGCGTCGCGGTCGCAGACGTCGAGCTCGAGCGCGTGGACCTCGCCGCGGCCGTTGAAGTGGGCGAGCGCCGCATCGATGTGGTCGGAGCGCAGATCGGCGATCACGACGCGCATCCCCGCTCGCGCGCAGGCGTCGGCGATCCCGAGGCCGATCCCGCTCGCCCCGCCGGTGATGAACGCGGCCTTCCCGGCGACCTCGGCGAGCGGGCGGATCATGCCCCCACCCCAGTCGGCCAGGCCGCGCGCGCCGCGGCCTTCGCGGCGCGGCGGAACTCCTCGAAGGCGAGGCGGTTCGCGGGCGCCTCCTCCTGCGGCAGGGCGGCGAGCGCCTCGTCGAAGATCTCGCGCAGCTCGTCCGCGAACTCGGGGTGGCTGAAGATGTAGAAGTCGCCGCGGAGGATCCCGCGCAGCACCTTCTCGCCCGCCTCGCGCGGGTCCATGCCCTGGCGCTGCACCTCGGGCAGGCGGGCCATGAACTCGGGATCGGCCGCCGTGACGTCGGTCGAGAGCGCCGCCGGGCGCAGCTCGTCGCTGCGGTGGATGTTGCTGTCGAGCAGGCCCGGGCAGTAGACGGACACGCCGATCCCGTGCGGATGCAGGCTGAAGCGAAGCGCCTCGGACAGGCCGCGGACGCCGAACTTCGCGGCCGTGTAGATACCCGCCCCGGGACCTGAGATGAACGACGCCATCGAGGCGGTGTTGACGATGTGGCCGCCCTCGCCGTGGGCCTTGATCCGCGGCGCGAATGTCACGACGCCGTTGACCACGCCGCCGAGGTTCACGCCCATGATCCAATCCCAGTCCTGGTATGTCGCCTCGGCCATGTCGTTGAAGAGGTTCACGCCGGCGTTGTTGGCGACGATGTGAATCGCGCCGAAGCGCCGCTCGCTCTCATCGGCGGCGGCCGACATCGCCGCGCGATCGGTGACGTCGAGCGCGACGGCGTGAACGCGGTCGCCGTGCTCGGCCGAGAGCTCGGCGAGCGCCGCCTCGAGGCGGCCCTCGTGCAGATCGGCGATCACGACCGCCATGCCCGCTTCGAGGAACGCGTGCGCCATGCCGAGCCCGACTCCGCCACCCCCGCCCGTGATGAAGGCGGTCCTGCCGGCAACGTCTCGCATCGCTAACCCTCCTCGTCGGACGGGCGAGAAGTCTCACACACGCGGGCTCTGCCATGATCTTCGAGCGGATGGGGAGGACACTGATCGGCGCGCTCGTGGCGGGGGGAGCGTGTGTGGTGGTGGCGCTCGGCGCCTACGGCAACGGGGGCACCGGCCAGAGCGACACGCCGCCCAAGCACACCTTCGATTCGGTCGGGGCGTTGCCGCTGAGCGAGCGGGTGCTGCGCGCCGGCGAACTGGCCGGCATGGTGCCGACGAGCCCGCCGACCGTCACGGTGGGGGCGATGGCCTGGGCGGCCGGCGAGGGCCTGCCCCCCGGCGGGATCGCCAAGGAGGCGAACCGCCTGCGCGCGCTCGGCTTCGGCGCAGGCGTCGCCGAGAACCTCAAGACGCGCCGCAACGCCAACCGCTTTGGGCTGAGTCTGGTCGAGCGCTTCTCGAGCGCGGCGTCGGCGCGGACCGAGCTTGCTCACGCCGCGAGGTCAGGCGGCGGGTGGAGCTACTTCGCCGTGCCGGCGATCCCGGGCGCGCGGGGCTTCGAGTCGCTGGGGACGCGCTACGGCGGGCGCAACGTCGCCTTCACCGACGGGGGCTTCTATTACCTCGTCGGCGCCGGCTGGAGCAGCACACGGGCCGCCGACCGGGTCGCGCGAGCCGGCGTCATCGCCGCCGCGCGACTGCTCTACGGCCGCGTGCACGGGCACGCGATCCTCTAGCCTCCGCGCGCTCTAACGCAGGACGCGCGTGTCTGTCGCGACGAGCTCCGGCCGCGGCGGATCGAACGGCCGACGCGTGTCATTCGGCTCGCAGGCGTCCGTTCCGCAACGCAGGCACGTGCTGAAGCGCTGACCGTGGAACCCGCGCCCGCGGTCATACCACTCGAGGCGGCAGCCGGGGCAGGTCCAGCGGAGCACCGTGTCGTTGTTCGCGTCGAGCATGGCTCTCATCTCCCTGATGATCGAGGAGTGCAGCATGCACGAAGCGGAGGCGTCTTTGGTGGGCAATCAACACCAATAGTGCCCAGATCGAGCAGACGTCGAGACGCCTGGACGTACCTACGAGATCACGCTGAGCTTGACGAAGCCGTAGCTCTCAAGCGCTTTCAGAAGCGGCATGTGCCCGAACGCCCGGCACGGCGAGGAGAACCCCGTCGCGAGCGGCTCTCCGAACATCAGATGATGCGCCGCGAAGGCCTGGATCAGACCGGTCTGGAGGTAGGCGCCGGTGCCCATCACGACGACGTGGGCGCTCTCGAGGTTGCCGCGGCCCATCACGATGTCGACGGTGCGATTGTCGTGGCGGTTCTCGCGCGGCGGGGTCGCGCCCTGGGCGGCGTCGGCGAGGTCGGCGAGGATCCGAGACTGCTCCTCGACCGGCAGCGGCTTGAGCTTCTCGAAGTAGTCGCGCTCGCCGGCGACCACGCCCTCCATGATCACCGGATCGAGGATCCCGCCGAACGAGCGGACGTTGGCGATGTGGGGGTGCTCCTTGAACCAGATCGGATGCGGGAAGCCGCCCCACGGCAGCGCCTTGTGGGTCATGATCGAGCCCGGGATCGTCACGTCGAGCACGGTCAACGGCGGCCACGTCCTGTACTCGTTGGCCTCCAGGTAGATCGATTCGTAGACCATCTGGCCATAGATCGTCTGGGCCGACCCGTAGGACGGATTGCCCTTGAACATCGAGAGGATCTCGAGCGAGTCGATTCCCGGCGCGTTCTCGATCGCGATCGTCGCCGCGATCTCGGCGGTCGCCGACATGTAGGCCGTCGCCGGCCCGAGCAGGAGTCCGGCCTGCGCGAACTTCTCCCCCCAGTCCTCCTTCGCGGCGCGCACCCACGGCGTCTCGCCGCCGGTGTCGATGTAGTGGCAGCCCGCCTTGAGCGCGGCCTCGACGACGGTCGGGGCGAAGCGGAAGCACGGGCCGACGGAGTTGCAGACGACTCGCGCGCCCTCGAAGAGGGCGGCGAGGGCGTCAACCTCGTGGGCGACCTCGACGACCTCGTAGTCGGCGGTGCCGATCCCGGGAACGCCGGCCATCACGTCCTTGACCTTCGCCCCGTCGCGCCCGGCGGCGATGAAGGGCACGTGGAACTCGCGCAGGAACTCGGCGATCAGGCGACCCGAGAACCCGCTCGCGCCGTACAGAACGACCGGCCTCTTGTCACTCAACTCGTCTCGCCTCCTCAGGTAGCGATCCTCGCGACCCTACACGCCGCGCAGGACGCCGAAACGGTCCTGGACGAGGGTTTCAGACCGCCGCTGCGAGCTCGGCGAAGCTCAGCAGCGCCGCCAGAAGCTCGGTCGGCATCGAGAAGTTCGGCGAGTGGTCGGTGGCCAGCTCAACCACGTCCACGCACGGGTTCTCGCGGATCATGCGCAGCTGGAGAGCCGGCTGGATCGCGCGGTCCTCGGTCGTATGCACGTAGACCCGACGGATCCCATCGAGCGCTCCGGGCGGGATCGAGACCGGCGTCGCGAACACGGCGACGGCCTGATCGCGGCCCTTCTCCTCGACAAGCGCCAGCTGCTCGGGCGTCGCGTACTGCATGACGTTCGCCGCCCCGCCGGGGGCGCGCTTGGCGACCGGCGGGTCGCCGACGACGGTGATGCTGGCCTGGACCTGATCGCCCGCGCCCTCGGGCAGACTCGTCAGATCGAGCAGGCTCTGCCCGTCGCGCGGCATGAAGGCGGCGACGAAGACGAGCAGCGCAACGCGCTCGGGGCTTCGCGCCGCGGCCTGGGTGATGACCACGCCGCCCATGCTGTGACCGACGAGGATCGACGGCTCGGCGGAGCCCTCGAGCGCCTCGACCACGCGGCCGGCGCAGGAGTCGAGCGTGACGCCCTCGATCGGCGTGCGGTCGTCGCCGCCCCCGGGCAGATCGATCGCGACGGCCTCGTGGCCCGCGGCCTCGAGCTCGCGCGCCATGTCGGTCCACGCCCAGGCGCCGCCGAACGCTCCATGCACAAGGACGAATCGAGCCATCGCCGTCTCCTCTCAGCCGCCGGTTTGACGCAAGTCTGCCACCACTCAGTACGGCGCCGCCGCGCGACGGCAAGCCAGCACCAAAACCTCCCAAGTCGATCAGTCGCCGGGCCGCGCGTAGACGGCTCGCCACCACAGCTCGGCCAGCACGCGGGCGGTCTCGGCGGCGTCGGAGCCGCCGACGACGACCTCGCGCACGACCTGCGCCTCGACCATCGCCAGCAGCGCGTTCGCCGACGTGCCGGCGGGGATGTCGGCCGGCGCGATGCCGCGCTGCTGGTCGCCGCGGATGCGCCGCGCGGCGGCGTTTCGAAGGCGCATCACGTAGGGCTCCCACTCGGGTGGGATGCGGTCCAGCCGCCCCGACAGCTGCGCCGCGAGCTGGAGGACGACGGCGTTTCGGCGGACGGCCTCGACGGTCGCCGTCAGCCCGCGGTGCAGGTCGCGGCGCGGGTCGCCGTCGCCGTCGAGATAGGGCGCGGCGCCCTCGTAGATCTCGGAGAAGGCGACCTGGATGAGGCGGTCGATGACCGCCCGCTTGTTGGGGAAGTAGAAGTACAGCGCGGTACGGCTGACGAACGCGCGGCGCGCGATGGCGTCGATCGTGATCCGCTCGTAGGGCTCCTCGGCGAGGGCCTGGCGGGCGGCGTCGAGGATCGAGGCCTCGGTGTCGATTCTGCGGCGGCTCGCGATCGCTGAAGGCTACGCCGCTGCGAACGCCAGGCAGGCGTTCTGCCCGCCGAAGCCGAACGAGTTCGAGAGGGCGAGGGTCACGCCCGGCGCCTCGCGCGCGCCGTCGACGAGGTAGTCGAGGTCGCAGTCGGGATCGGGGATCTCGTAGTTGATCGTCGGCGGCAGGAGGCCGCGGCGAAGCGCCTCGATGCAGACGAGCGCCTCGGTCGAGCCCGCGGCGCCGAGCAGGTGGCCGATCGCCGACTTGGTCGATGAGACCGGCGGCGCGTCTGATCCGAACAGCTCGCGGATCGCGAGCGTCTCGATGCGGTCGTTGATCGGCGTCCCGGTGCCGTGCGCGGAGATGAAGCCGACCTCGCCCGGCTGCGCGCCGGCGTCGGCGAGGGCGGCGCGCATCGCGGAGAGCGCGCCGGCGCCGGTCTCGTCGGGTTGGACCATGTCGAAGGCGTCGTTGGAGGCGCCGTAGCCGGCGACGCGCCCATAGACGTGGGCGTCGCGCGCAGCCGCATGCTCCTCGCGCTCGAGGATCAAAACACCGGCGCCCTCGCCCATCACGAAGCCGTCGCGGCGGGCGTCGAAGGGGCGCGAGATTCCGTCGGTCGAGAGCGCTCCCATACGGCGGAAGGCGGCGATGCAGAGCGTCGTCAGCGCGGCCTCCGTGCCGCCGGCGACGACGACGTCGGCCTCGCCGCGCTCGATCATCCGCATCCCCTCGCCGATCGCGTGGGAGCCGGTCGCGCAGGCGGAGGCGACGCTGAAGCCTGGACCGTGGAGGCCGTGGCGGATCGCGACAAGACCGGCGGCGGCGTTGGGCATCATCATCGGCACGAAGTTCGGCGAGACGCCGCGCTCGCCGCGCTCGAGGAACGACGTGCACTGCTCCTGGAGCGTGATCAGGCCGCCGACGCCGGTGCCGATGATGACCGCGACGCGCTCGGGGTCGCAGGCGGCGAGCGAGGATTCGGCCGCCGCCTGCTCAGCCGCGGCGACGGCGAACTGGGCGTAGCGGTCGGTGCGGCGGGCGACGCGCGGGTCCTGATAGCGCTCCGGATCGAAGTCGAGCGCGCGGGAGATGCCGTCGACGATCCCCGAGCGCCCGGCGGCGAGCGCGTCGAAGAACGCGTCGGCGCCCTCGCCGAGGGAGGTCACGACGCCGCGGCCAGTGACCGCGACGCTCACGCCTGCGCCGACCCTTCGTTGGCGAGCCGCAGCGTCAGCCTGACGGCGTCGCCGACGCCGGTGATCGACTTCAGCTCGCCGTCGGCGATCTTGACGTCGAAGCGGTCCTCGAGTGCCGTGACGAGCTCGACGAGCTCGAGCGAGTCGATGTCGAGGTCACGCCACTCGGTCTCCATCGTCGCCTCGGCCGCGCCGGGCACCTTCAGCTGCTCGAGCTCCTCGCGCACTCCGGCGAGCACGGCGTCTTCGGTCAGCTCTGCCATCAGGCCCTCCTTGTCGTTGTCATGTCTGGTTGTCCTTCCAGCGGGCGAGTCCCGCCGCCCAAACGAAGCCTGCGCCGAACGCCACCATCCCGACGAGCGCGCCCGGGTGAAGGAGCCCGTCGCGCTCGGCGGCCGCCAGCGCGAGCGGGATCGAAGCCGCCGAGGTGTTGGCGGTCCATTCGACGTTGAAGCTGACGCGCTCGCTGGGGACGCCGAGCGCCTCGGCGACCGCGCTGACGATCCGCGCATTGGCCTGGTGGGCCACGAAGTAGTCGAGCTCGGAGGCGCCGACGTTGTTTCGCTCGAGCAAAAGCTCGGTCGCCTCGGTCATCCGCGCGACGGCGTGGCGGTAGACCTGCTGGCCGGCCATGCGCAGCAGCGGCGTGTCGCGCTCGGCGTAGAGGGTCTCCTCGAGCGTCGCGTCGTAGCCGAACACGAACGTGCCGATGCTCGGCTCGCGCGCGCCCGGTGAGACGACGACCGCGCCCGCGCCGTCGCCGAAGAGGACGGCGGTGCCGCGGTCCTCGTGGTCGGTGATCCGGCTGAGGGCCTCGGCGCCACAGACGAGAACGTTGGTCGCGCGACCGGATTCGATCAGCGCGGCAGCCTGGTCAAGGCCGTAGAGGAAGCCCGCGCAGGCGGCGTTGATGTCGACGACACCGGCGCGCAGTGAGCCGATCTTGGCGGCCGTCGCCGGGGCGATGCCGGGGGTCAGGCGGTCGGGCGTGATCGTCGCGCAGATCACGTGATCGACGTCGGCGGCCTCGAGGCCGGCGTCCTCGAGTGCCTGCGCGCACGCCGTCGCGGCGAGGTCGGAGAGCGATTCGCCGTCTGAGAGGTGGCGACGCTCGCGGATGCCCGTGCGGCGGACGATCCACTCGTCGCTTGTGTCGAGGCGCTCGACGAGGGCGGCGTTGGTGACCAGGCGGCTCGGGAGGGCGGCGCCGATGCCCGTGATCGCGGGTGCGGGGCGGCCGTCGGGAGCGGAGTCCGGCGTGCTCATCCGAGGGCAGGAGACTCGATCTTGCGACGGCGATTACAGACTTTTGACACCTTGACGGGAAGTGTCAACTGGCGGACTGGGCGGCTGGCGCGCGGGCGGGGAGGAGGTAATAGATGGCGACGAGCCCGCACAGGGCGAGGCTGGCCGGGGCGTTGACGAAGGCCAGGCCGATCGCCGCGGCGTAGATGAACAGGCCCAGCATGTTGCGGCGGATCAGGTAGATGACGTGGCGATCGTCGATCCAGCCCTCGAAAAGATTGCGCCGGGCGCACCACAGGTAGCTCGCAAAGAAGGAGACCCCCATCGCGAACAGCGTCGCGGCGTAGAGCGCGGCGGCCGTGCGTTCATCGGCGCCTGGGTTGAAGTGGCTTGCAAGGAGCGTCGTCGGAAACGGCGTCAGCGTCACGAACATCAGCAGCACGAGGTTGATCACCATCAGGGTGCGGTCGGCCCGCGCGATGTTGCGAAACTGGGCGTGGTGGTTGAGCCAGACGATTCCGATCGTCATGAAGCTCACGACATACGTCGCGTAGCTCGGCCAGAGCGCGCCGAGCGCGTGAGCGAGATGGCCGGCTGGCGCGTGCTTGACGGTGAGGTCGAGGACGAGCAGTGTCGCGGCGACGGCAAAGACGCCGTCGCTGAACGCCTCGAGGCGGTCTGTCGTCGGGTCGCCGGGGCCTTCCATCGCGATCTCGCACCCACGCTAGAGGGTCGCTCGGCGGAGGCCGCGGCACTCCCAGGCCCAGCAGGCGCAAGGCAGCGGCGATGTAAGCCCGCTCAAGCGGTCTTTGAACCGGGCAGGCATGAGCGGCGACAGGGATACGCACGTCGACGCGCGCAATACCGACGGCAGCGCCGTCGGTTTCCAACGGGCCTCAAGGCCCGCTGATATGGCGTTCGAGTGCCGTGTTCCGGAGGAGCCAACCGGCGGTCAGTGTGAGCAGAACGCGACGGCCTCGAACGAGCCGTCCGCTGCCTATGCGCGCTGGGCGCTAACCCTGTCGGCGTGAGCGGGCCTCCACCGCTGGCGTTAGGTGGATGAGATGCTCGCCAATCGGATTTGCTCTGCCTTGCTCCGCTGGCCCGAGCGCGTAAATCGCGCATGCGTGTATCGTCCGTGGTAGCAGTCGGCCCTTGCCCTTGCTAGATGCATTTGCGGCGGGCGACCTTGCCAGCCGCCCTGGCTGCATGAAGGGCCTGCTGGTATTGGAGCGTCGCTGGAGCGGTTTCTTCCGATCGCGGGGCCTTCTGCCGTCAAGGCAGAAGGACAACAGCGAAGGACGTGAGCCGTGCCCGAGGAGCGCTTGAGTGGCGGCCGGTTGGCCGCGGCAATCTCGAATGTTGTCGTGCGCACGATGGCGGAGGTGAGCGGTCGCGGGCCGAGCCGCGCAAGGACGACGATCAGCCGCGATAGCGTGTTCGTCGTCGTCGAGGACGCGCTCACGCAGGCCGAACGTGAGCTTGTTCGCATCGGTGACACCGAGGTGGTGTTGCGCGGGCGCCAGGGTTTGCAGCGCGCGATGCACGGGACGCTCAATCGCGAGATCGAGCGTCTCGCCGGCCGTGAAGTGATCGGGTTCATGAGCACCAATCACATCGAGCCGGACCTGGCGGTAGAGATCTTCATTCTCGCCCCGGAGGACTCCGACGGGCGTCTAGCGCAAGGCGACAGTACCCTTTGAGGGGCACCTCCGCGGGAGAGCGTTTCGCGCAGGCTTGACCAGGTTTGGACTCGCGCGTATATTTGGATCTGGTGTTTCCGTGCTTTGGGGGAGCTAGCGGAGACGCCGAGATATCTGAGCCCGTGGACGACGTGGTTCCTCTGCACCGTAGGCCGTGTCGTCGCATCGAGCATTCGCCTCTGCCGCGCCTTGGAGGAATCGAATGAGCGATCAACACTGTCCCACGTGCGGGTTTGTGCGTTTCGATCACTCGCCCCTGGAGCCGCCCCCTGAGCGCTGCCCGCGCTGCGCGACACGCGGCCGAACTGAGCAGTTGCGCCCGACCCGCTGGCGCCCCGCTGCGGCGAGCGGCGCCGCCGAGAACCCCAGCATGGCAGGCAAGGTCGCGAGCCGGAGCGGCCCCTCGACGGTGCTCCGGTGAGCGCCGTCCAATGCGAGATTCTCCGGATCGCCGTCGAGCGCACCGGGACGACGATCCGGGTCGCCGCGAGCGGCGAGGTCGACATCTCGACCGTGGAGCACCTTCGCGAGCAACTGCGACTGCAGTTGGCGACTGACGCCGAGATCGTCGTGGCCGATCTAAGCGACGTCACCTTCATCGACAGCAGCGGTCTGCACGCGCTGCTCGACGCCGCAAGCCAGGAGTCCGAGCGGCTACGCATCATCCCGGGTGCAGCCGCGCTGACGCTGTTCATGATCAGCGGAACAGCCGGACGCCTGCCGCTCGTTGACCATCTCGGACGTGACGGTTTACGGCCTCACCCGGAGGGGAACCTCCACCCGCGAGAGTCCCGCCACGCGCATTGAGGCGCCCGGGCCGGGCTCCGCAACACGCGCGAGGCCGTCCGGTACGCCGGTACCTCCGGCGTCCTGACGGCCTCGCGCCCGCTTGGTGAGGCGTAGGCGAGATCACCCCGCCTAACCACCGACGGAGGCCCCCTGGGCCGCCGCCCAGGCAGTAATCGGCGGGCTCCCTAAGCTCCCCCTTCCTGGTCCACCAGGTAGACGGCACGACCGCGCGAACTCCGCCCAAGCCAGAACACGCAGGCGACGGCCACGAGTAGGATCGTGATGTCCGTGGAGGTCTCTCCCAGGGCCATGGCCCGGGTGCTGATACACCGCGGCGCCGCTTGATTTGCAGGTACTTACAGTCACTGTGTGAATAACACAAATGTGCACGCGTCGGCTGGCGCGTCTATACCACAAACGTGCACACGTCACGGTCCCGGCTTTACCACTTGCGTCGGGCCCAAGATGTGCTCCTGACAGTGACGACCGCGCCGCCCAACCGGCTCCGTGAATTGCCAATCAGTTAGGGCCTCATGATCTGCAAGCCGGCGGAGCGCTCCGGCATCAGCCACCAGAACACAAAGACGCTGCTGCGCTCGCCGTCGCCGTCCAGCAACCACCGGCACTTTCGGCGGGCGACACTGCCGCTTTGGGACGGCAAAGACGTCGTCGCTGACCGCCTCGAGGCGGTCTGTCGTCGGGCCGGGCCCTCCATCGCGGATCTCGCGCCCACGCTAGAGGGTCGCTCGGCGGAGGCCGCGGCACTCCCAGGCCCGCAGGGGCGGACCCGCTGCGGCGACTGGCGCCGTCGGCGGGCCCTCGGGCCCTCAATGGCCCACGGTGTACAGGCCTTCGAGCAGTCGGCCGTTTGCTTCAGCGGAAAGCATCTGCAGCGGACGACCACACTCGCCCCCGTTTTGTGATCCTGCCGCCATCGGAGCATCCCTTGAGCGGCACCGTGCGATCGCGGGGCATCTTCCGTCAAGGCTGGGCGGGGCCGAGGCGGGCGATCGGCTTCGTGAACGCCAACCACATCGATCCGGACCCGGCAGTGGAGACCTTCGCGCTCGCCCCGGAGTCCAGTGACGGCCGCCTCGCGCAGGGCGAAAGCAGTCGGCTGAACGCGTCGGTCGTTCGCGCGGTCTTGACCACGATTCGGCTTCAATTTATATTTCGCCCAGGCGTTCGCGTGCCCGGGGAGGCCAGCGGAGCGCCGCCACATATGAGCCCACGGGCGATCGTGCGGTCCCGGGTGTCCACCAGTGGCCGCCGTAGTCGTGTCGTGAATTCCAGTCGTTGACATTGGAGCAAGCGAATGAGCGACCAGCATTGTCCGAGGTGCGGTTTCGTGCTCTTCGACTGTTCACCTGTGGAGCCTCCGCCGGAGCGCTGCCCGCGCTGCGCGGCGCGCGGCCACGCCGAGCACCTCCGCCCCCCCCGACGGAGCTCCGCCACGATCAGGGCTGCTGCCGAGCGTTCCACAATCGGACGCACCGTCGCCAGGCCCAGCGCGCCATCGAAGGTGCTCCGATGAGCGTCGTCGGCCGGCTTCTGCAGGTCGCGGTCGAGCAAACCGGGTCGACGATTCGAATCGCGGCGCGCGGCGAGGTCGACATCTCAACCGTCGAAGGCCTTCGCGAGACGATCGGCATGCAACTAGGCGGCGATGGCGAGATCGTCGTGGTCGATTTGAGCGATGTCACGTTCATCGACAGCAGCGGCCTGCATGCGCTGCTCGACGCCGCGAGTCAGGCGCCCGAACGGCTCCGCGTCATCCCGGGCGCAGCCGCTCTGACCCTGTTCATGATCAGCGGCACGGCCGGACGGCTGCCGCTCGTGGACAACCTTGGGCGTGACGGTTTGCGCCCCCATCCCGAGGGGAACCTGCACGCGCGAGAGTCCCGCAACGCGCATTGAGGCGCAAGTCCGGGCTCCGCAACACGCGCGAGGCCGCTCGCGACGCGCAGGTCCGACGTCGCGACGGCCTCGCGCCCGTTTTAGCCGCGAGGCGGCACGCCAAGGTGTAAGCGCTGCCAGGCGGCGCGGATGCCACGGGCAGGTCGGGGCTTGGCTTTCTGAGCCGCGATAATTGGGAGCGATGGCCGAGACGAGCTCGAGCGGCGCCTTCGAACGGGAGGCGAGCGTCTTTCGCGACTGGGTGGACGCCGGAGCGCAGGCGGGGCGCTACCACCTCTATGTCGCCTCGGCCTGCCCGTGGTGTCACCGCACGATCATCGTGCGGGAGCTGCTGGGACTCGAGGACGCCGTCGGGATCTCCTACATCGATCCGATCCGCGACGAGCGCGGCTGGGCGTTCACGGGCGGCGAATATGTAGATGAGATCGAGGGGATGAGCTTTCTCTCGGAGGCCTATGCGCGGACGGATCCGGCGAGCGTCGGGCATGTCACGGCGCCGGTGCTCTGGGACCGCGAGGCCGGCCGGATCGTCAACAACGAGTCAAGCGACATCATCCGCATGTTCGAGACCGGAGTGTTCGGCGGTCGCGCAGACGCCGATCTCTATCCGGACGCGCTCGCGGCCGAGATCGACGCCGTCAACGAGCGGGTCTATGAGACGCTCAACAACGGTGTCTACCGCTGCGGCTTCGCGCGCTCGCAGGCGGCCTATGAGGCGTCGTTCGTGCCGTTGTTTGAGACTCTGGACTGGCTCGAGGAGCGCCTCGGCCAGTCGCGCTACCTGTTCGGCGAGGAGCTGACCGAGGCCGACTGGCGGCTCTTTCCGACGCTCGTTCGCTTCGACGCGGTCTACTACGGGCACTTCAAGTGCAACCTGCGGCGGATCGTCGACTATCCGAATCTATGGGGCTACACGCGCGAGCTCTACCAGCTGCCGGGGATCGCCGCGACCGTCAAGCTCGACGAGATCAAGCGCCACTACTACTACACGCACCCCTCGATCAATCCGAGCCGGATCGTTCCGCTCGGTCCGGCGATCGACTTCGCGGGCCCGCACGGACGGGACTGACGCCGACGGCGCTCAGGCGTCGCTTGAGGCGTGCCAGATGTTGATCGCGCCGTCGACTGCGCGGCTGTCGATCGCCTCGAGTTCCTCGGCGCTCAGCGGCGCCGCCTCGAGCGCGGCGACGTTGCTCTCAAGCTGGGCGACGCTGCTTGCGCCGAGCAGCGCGGAGGTCACGCGGCTGTCTCGCAGGGCCCAGCTGATCGCCAGCTGCGCGAGCGTCTGGCCGCGCGCCGTCGCGATCTCGTTGAGCGCGCGCACCCGCTCGAGGTTCTCCGGGCTGATCATCGACTCTTTGAGGTGCTCGCCGCGGCGCACGCGCGAGTCGTCCGGTATCCCGTCCAGGTAGCGATCGGTGAGCAGGCCCTGGGCGAGCGGCGAGAAGACGATCGCGCCCACCCCGTGGCGGTCGAGCGTGTCCAGCAGGCCGTCCTCGATCCAGCGGTTGAGCATCGAGTAGGAGGGCTGGTGGATGAGCAGCGGCGTCCCGAGTCGCGCGAGGATCTCGATCGCCTCCCCGGTGCGTTCCGGCGAATAGGAGCTGATCCCGGCATACAGAGCCTTGCCTTGGCGGACCGCCGTGTCGAGCGCGCCCATCGTCTCCTCGAGCGGCGTGTCGGGATCGAAGCGGTGCGAATAGAAGATGTCGACGTGGTCGAGGCGCATCCGCTCGAGGCTCTGATCGAGGCTCGTCAGCAGGTACTTGCGCGAGCCCCACTCGCCGTAGGGGCCGGGCCACTGGTCGTAGCCGGCCTTGGTGGAGATGACGATTTCCGCACGGTGGGCGCGGAAGTCCTCATGGAACAGACGGCCGAAGTTGGACTCCGCGGCGCCGTAGGGCGGGCCGTAGTTGTTGGCCAGGTCGAAATGGGTGATCCCGAGGTCGAAGGCGCGGCGGAGGATCGCGCGGCTGGTCTGTAGCGGCCGGTCGTCGCCGAAGTTCTGCCACAGGCCGAGGGAGATCTCGGGCAGCTGCAGGCCGCTACGGCCGACGCGGCGGTAGCGCATGGAGTCGTAGCGCGACGCGCTCGGAAGGTAGGGCGGCGTCGCGCGAGAGGCGTCGAACGGCACGGCGCCGAGTATGGCAGGGCGCGATTTCGCCCGGCCGGGCGCTGCTAGATTGCGTGAGCCCTGGTGGGCGTAGCTCAGCTGGTAGAGCTCCGGGTTGTGGTCCCGGCGGTCGCGGGTTCGAGTCCCGTCGCTCACCCTCGCATGAGTTGCAGCTCCGGCTCTGACTAGGAGCGGTTCGATCCACGATCGATAGGCACCGATCTGGCCCGGAGCCGTACCGTCCACATCCGCGGCGGTGCCTATCGTGCCCGGTTCATGTCCGTGACCCTCATCGCTTCGCTGGCCGACGGGGAAGCCGTCTTGCGCTTCCCCTTCGACGAGCATCTTCGCCAGCTGCTGCGGGCGATTCCCGGTCGACGCTGGGACCCGGCGGAGCGCGTCTGGCGGGTGCCGCTGGATCCCGAACGCGCGGAAACGCTGACGCGGTTCTTCGGGATCGTGCCGTATCCGGTGCGCGTCAGCGACGCGCTCGATCGAGCGCTCGAACGCCGGCGCGCCAAGCGGCGGCCCGCCGAGTGCGTGCTCGATCTCGCGCGCCCCGATGAGTCGTGGTGGTTCAGCTTCGCCACCGACCACGCCGAGGATCTCGTCGCCGGCCTGCTCGAGCACCCCGACGCCTACAGCCTGCCCGCGATCGGTCGTGCGCTGATTCCGCTCGACCCGGCGGCGGCGAGACTTGTTGGGGCGATCGCCACCCGGACGCCGCGTCTGCGTCTCACCGACGACGCGCAGCACGCGCTGGTTGAGATCGCCGAGCGTGTTACGGCGCGGGCCGAGGCGGCGCTCGAGTACGACGTCGAGCTGGCACGCGACCGCGCGGGCCGCGCGTGGATCCGGGTCGCCGCTGCCCATGCGCCGCTCCTCCGCTCGTTCGCACGCTCAGCGCAGCTGGCTCTGCGCGACGGACCTGGCTCATCGGTCATGCTCGCCGCTTCGGAGCGTGACGCCGTGCGGATCGCCGAAGTCCTGGCCCTCCTCGACGCACCGAGGTTGAACCCGTCCCTCCAGACTTGGCTCGAGCGCGCCGCCACGTGGAAGGGCACGATCGAGGTCGACGGGCCCCCAGGCGCTCCGCTGTTCGTGCTCATCGGCGATGAGGGGCGCCTGCCTCGGGCGCTGCGCGAGGCCGGCCGCGCGGGGGCCGAGGCCACGGTCCTGCCGCTGACGATCGAATCGTGGCGTCTGATCGACGCGCAGCGGCTGAGCGGCTGGATCAGCCATGCGGCGAAGCGATGCGTCGCGGCGCTCATCGCTGGAGATCCGGCGCCACCCGCCGTGCTCGAGGTCTCGCGCGTCCACGAGGAGCCCTCGTTCGTGCTCGCGCCCGGCCACCACCCCGGTCTGCTTGACGCGTTCACCGCGATCCCCGGCGCGATGCGCGGCAAGGAGAAGGGCGAGCACGAGCACAGCCACCTGCCGACGATCCGCGCCGACGCGTTCTGCGTGCCAGACCTCGACGCCTTCATCGCCGACTCGGGCACGTGGGTGGCGTCCGACGCGCTGGCGCTGCTGCAGGAGATCCGCGAGCAGCACGCCCATGCCGCCGGGCTCGTCGCGCTCTCCGCAGCCACCGACGCCGCGCTCGACCTCGAAGGCCTGGGCGGCGAGCTCAAGCCATTCCAACGCGCCGGGGTGAGCTATCTGCTCGCGCAGCGTCGAGCGTTCCTGGCCGACGAGCAGGGATTGGGGAAGACGATCGAGGCGCTCGCGACGCTCGAGGCGGACGGCGCCTACCCGGCGATCGTCGTCTGCCCGGCCACGCTCAAGCTGAACTGGATGCGGGAGCTCGAGCGTTGGCTTCCCGAGCGCAGCGCGCGGATGCTCGGCGGGACCACCGCGTGCGGGCCGAGTCGACCGGCAGACGTCACGGTCGTCAACTACGACATCGTCGCCGCCCGCCTCGACAACCTGCTCGCGCTGACGCCACAGGCGGTCGTGCTCGACGAGTCGCACTACTGCAAGAGCCCGGGAGCAAAGCGCACCCAGGCGGCGCACCGCCTCTGCGCGGCGATTCCGCGTGACGGACTGGTCCTGGCGCTCACCGGCACGCCGGTGATGAACCGGCCGGCGGAGCTGATCTCCCAGCTGCGCATCCTCGGACGGCTGGAGGAGTTCGGCTCGGGTGCTCAGTTCGGCCAGCGCTTTCGCGGGCCGGACGCTTACCACCGGCTGCACTGGCACCTGCGCGCGCGCTGCTTCGCCCGGCGCCTGAAGGCGGACGTTCTGCCCCAGCTACCGGCGAAGACCCGCGCCGTCGTGCCGGTCGAGCTCGACAACGAGCCCGAATACCGCCTCGCGGAGCAGGACGTGATCGCGTGGCTGCGCAGCCAGCCGCTCGACCTGCGCGAGCTGGACGCGAAGGTCGCCGCCGCGCTGCGGGCCGAGCGGCTCGTGCGACTGAACGCCCTCAAGCTGCTGGCCGCACGCGGCAAGCTCCACGCCGCACTGGCCTGGATCCACGACTTCCTCAGCTCCGGCGAGCCGCTGATCGTGTTCGCCCGCCATCTCGAGATCCAGCACGCCGTCGTCGAGCGCTTCCCCACGGCGCTCCACATCCTCGGCAGCGACAGCCAGCGGGCGCGTGACGATGCCCAGCGCGCCTTCCAGGTCTCCGATGGGGGCGGAAACCAGCTGATCGTCTGCTCGATCGAGGTCGCCGGCCAGGGCATCACACTCACCCGCGCCTCCAACGTGGCCTTCCTCGAGCTCGACTGGACACCCGCCAAGCACGACCAGGCCGAGGACCGCTGCCACCGCATCGGCCAGCAGGACGCCGTCAACGCCACCTACCTGCTCGCCGCCGAAACGATCGACGAGACGATCGCGAAGCTCCTCGAGCGCAAGCGCGCAGTGATCGGAGCTGTAACTGACGGTCGCATACATGACGACACGGCCGTCATCGACGCACTCGTCGCCGAGCTACGCGGCCAGCCCTTCCGCCACCTGCGCGCCGTCGCCTGAGCGCCGGCAGAGGCCCCAGCCGCAGCCACGCGGCTCCTGGTCAGCGCGGCAGGCCGCGGGCCGCGCGGGCGGGGGCCCTACTTCGCGGCGGTCGGCATGTCCACGTCCTTCATGCCGGTCCGCGGCGTGATTCCGGCGCGCTCGCGGTATTCGCGCACGAGCTCCAATCGCGCCGGCCCGCGCGGCCGTCGTCCCGGCTGGATGTCGACAGTGAGCGCCTTGACTTCCTGGATGTGCGAGCTTGGGTCAAGCGCCATCGAGGAGAGCTCGTTCATCGCGTCCCCGCGCGCGTAGCCGTTGGGGCCCCAGTGGTAGGGCATGCCAATCTGGTGGATCACGGTGCCGTCGAGATGAAGCGGGGTCATCCGGTCGGTGACCATCACGCGCGCCTCGATCGCGCCGCGGGCGCTGACCAGCGTGGCCCAATCGCCGTGCTCGAGAGCGCGCAGCGCGGCGAGCTCGGGGGAGACCTCGCAGAAGAGCTCCGGCTGGAGCTCGGCCAGGTACGGCGTCCAGCGCGACATGCCGCCGGCGGTGAAGTGCTCCGTCAGGCGGTAGGTCGTGAGCACGAATGGGAAGACGCCGGCGCCCGCGGCGTCCGGGTCGGGGTGGTAGCGGTTGTTCTCGTGCTCATAGAGCTGGCGAGCCGGGTTGCGCTGGCGACGGTGGAGTGGGTTACGGACGGGGGAGTCCTGGGGCTCGTAGTGGGTCGGCAGCGGTCCGTCCGCCACTCCGGCGGGAGCAAAGAGCCAGCCGCGTCCGTCGGCCTGCATGATGAACGGGTCGTCGCCGGCGATCGCGTCCGGACCCGTCGCGTCTTCGCTGGGGCGGTAGTCGGGCGGCTTGTCAACCTGGAAGTCGGGAGTGTCGTGACCGGTCCAGCGCTGCTCGTCGTTGTCCCACCAGACGAGCGCCTTGCGCTCGCTCCAGGGGCGCCCCTGCGGGTCAGCTGAGGCGCGGTTGTAGAGGATGCGTCGGTTGGCGGGCCAGGCCCAGGCCCACTCGCCGCCGGTCCAGTTCTGCTCGCTCGCGGGTGTGCGCCGTGCCGTCTGGTTGACGCCGTCGGCGTAGCAGCCGCAGTAGATCCAGCAGCCGCAGGACGTCGATCCGTCGCTTGCCAGCTCGGTGTAGGCGGAGAGCGGCTCTCCTTCGGCGTTCCATCCGTTGATCTCCGCGAGTACCGCATCCGCGCTCGGCTCAGCGATGTCGCCCTCGGTCGGGTAGTCCCAGGTGAGGTCGAGCACGGGACGGTCGGCCTCATCGCTCGAGTCTGCGAGCTTCTCGCGGATCCGGCGGCCGAGGTGATAGATGAACCACAGGTCGCTGCGCTGGTCATCCTGCGGCTCGACCGCCTTGTGGTGCCACTGCACCATCCTCTGCGTGTTGGTGAAGGTGCCGCTCTTCTCGGTATGCGCCGCGGCGGGGAAGAAGAACACCTCGGTTGCGAGATCCTCGCTGCGCATCTCGCCCGATTCGATCTCGGGCCCGTCCTTCCACCACGTCGCGCTCTCGATCAGTGAGAAGTCGCGAACGACCAGCCAGTCGAGCTTCGACATGCCGAGGCGCTGCATGCGGGTGTTGGCCGATCCGACGGCGGGGTTCTGGCCGAACAGGAAATAGCCCTTCACCGAACCCTCGATCTGAGCCATGACGGTGTCGTAGGTCGAGTGGCTGCCGGTCAGGCGCGGCAGGTAGTCGAAGCAGTAGTCGTTGTCTGCGGTCGCAGCGGCGCCCCACCAGGCCTTCAGCAGGCTGACGGTGTAGTCGCGCATGTTGCCCCAGAACCCCTTGGCCGGCGCGTCGGCTTTGATGAACGCGTCGAGATCTGCGTGCGCGTGGGCATGCGGCATCGGGATGTAGCCCGGCAGCGTGTCGAACAGCGTGGGGATGTCGCTCGAGCCCTGGATCGAGGCGTGCCCGCGCATCGCCATGACGCCGCCGCCGGGGCGGCCCATGTTGCCGAGCAACAGTTGCAGAATCGACGCTGCCCGGATGTATTGCGAGCCGATCGTGTGCTGCGTCCAGCCCACGCCGTGGACGAAGGCCGTCGTCCGTTCGCGGCCGGAGTTGGCGACGAACAGCTCGCAGACCTGCTTGAAGACGTCCACCGGAACTCCGCAGACCCGCTCCACCATCTCCGGGGTGTAGGAGGCGTAGTGGCGCTTGAGGATCTGCCAGACGCAGCGCGGGTGTTCGAGCGTCAGGTCGAGGGTGGGATGTCCGCGCGCGTCCTCGCCCCCCTGCCCCGCACCGCCTGAGCCATGCCGGGCGATGTTGCCCTCCTGGTCGCGTTGGCCCGCGGCGGCTGCGACGAACGCCCCCTCGTACTGCCACGAGGAGGGGTCATAGGTCCCCTCCTCGGAGTCATAGCCGGAGAACAACCCGTCGGCGTCGGCGTCGGCGAATTCCTCGCGAACGATCGTCGGGGCGTTGGTGTAGGCGAGCACGTACTCGCGGAAATCCGAGTCGGTGCTGATGACGTGGTTGATGATGCCGCCGAGAAACGCGATGTCGCTTCCGGCGCGCAGCGGCACGAAGATGTCCGCGAGCGCGCTGGTCCGGCTGTAGTGCGGGTCGACGTGGATCACCGTCGCGCCGCGTGCCTTGGCCTCCATGACCCACTGGAAGGCGACCGGGTGCGCTTCGGCCATGTTCGAGCCCTCGAGCACGATCAGATCGGAGTTCTGAAGATCGCCGGGCAGCGTGCTGGACGCGCCGCGGCCGAACGAAGTTCCGAGCCCGACGACGGTCGAGCTGTGACAGACCCGAGCCTGATTCTCGACCTGAATGACCCCGAGCGCGGTCAGCAGCTTCTTGATCAGATAGTTCTCCTCGTTGTCGAGGGTCGCCCCGCCGAGCGCCGCGATGCTCATGCAGCGTCGCGTCCGGTTGCCATCGAGCTCCCACTGCCAGCCTTCGCGTCGCTCCGCGATGACCCGCTCGGCGACCATGTCCATCGCCGTGTCGAGGTCGAGCGGCTGCCACTCCGTTGCATGCGGCGGGCGGTAGAGCACGCGACGCTCGCGGGCGCTGCCGGTGGTCAGCTGAAGCGTCGCCGAGCCCTTCGGACACAGCCGGCCGCGGCTGTGCGGCGCGTCGGGGTCGCCCTCGATCTGGATCACGCGCCCATCGCGGACGTACACGTTCTGGGCGCAGCCGACCGCGCAATATGGACAGACTGATCCGACCACGCGGTCGGCGTCTGCCGTGCGCGCGCGCAGACGCGCCGAGTGGGGAGATTCGACCGCGGCGCCGCGACCGAGCCGGTCACGGCCCGTCAGCTGCCGGATAACCGGCCAGGAGCTCAGCCGCCGCGCGGGCGAGAGGGACGGGGCCTCACTCATCGATCGGCGACCTCACTCATCGCGGCGTCACGGCGCCGGTTTCCGGCGCGATCCAGCGTTCATGGGCGCGAACTACCCGCAGGGCTGTCTACTCACACGCACCGCGCGCAGGGTGTTGGAGTTGCGACGTGCCCGTGTGCGACGCGGTCGCCACGGGTATACGGACGCGGCAAGAAATGGGCAGCGCACGACAGATCTCCCAGCTCTTCCAGCTCTTCGAGGACGGCCACAACCATCAGACGGCTGCGCGGGAGCTCGACGTTCCGCTGGGCCCGGTGTTCATGGTCGCCAACGGGATCGTGGCCGATGCGAGCGAAGCGCCCGGCGCCGCGATGTCCCGGCCGGAGGCGAGCCCCCAGCCGCTGATCAACCCGCCACGATTCGAGCCGCCCCGCAAGCAGGAAGTGGTCGACTGGGCTCGACAACGCGCGCGACGCGAGCGCTCCGGCGGGTCGTGAGGAACCGGACCGGGTCGTGAACCAGGAGCCACCCGTGAGCGTCCTCGACAGCGACCTCGTCAACGACGGCGATCTTGTGAAGATCCTCGTCGGCGGTCCCGACCCGGCGGGCTCGGCAGGGCATGAGGATCACCCGCCTCGCATGGGCTTCTTCACCGACACGTCGCTGTGCATCGGCTGCAAGGCGTGTGAGGTCGCCTGCAAGGAATGGAACGGGGTTCCCGAGGACGGGCTGAGCTGGGCGGGCCGCTCGCACGACAACTCCGGGGGTTTGGGCGCCGACACGTGGCGCCACGTGGCGTTCGTCGAACAGCCCGCGGCGCTCGGCGATCACGCTCCCAACTTCCAGCGCGACGGCGAAGGCTTTCGCTGGCTGATGGCCTCCGACGTGTGCAAGCACTGCACGCATGCCGCCTGTCTCGACGTGTGCCCGACGGGAGCAATCTTTCGAACCGAGTTCGGCACCGTCGTCGTTCAGCCGGACATCTGCAACGGCTGCGGGTATTGCGTCCCGGCCTGCCCATACGGGGTCCTCGACAAGCGCGAGGAGGACGGGCGCGTGTTCAAATGCACGCTCTGCTACGACCGTCTCAAGGTCGGGCAGGAGCCGGCGTGCGCCAAGGCCTGTCCGACGGACTCGATCCAGTTTGGCGAGTTGGACGCGCTGCGCGAACGTGCCGGCCGTCGCGTCGAAGCGCTGCATGAGTCAGGCGTCGTCGAGGCGCGGCTGTATGGCGAGAACCCGCAGGACGGCGTCGGCGGCGCCGGGGCCTTCTTCCTGCTCCTCGATCAGCCCGAGGTCTATGGCCTGCCCCCTGATCCGGTCGTGACCACACGGGCGCTGGCGGACACCTGGATGCGGGTGGGCCTTGCCGCCGCCGCGCTGCTGCTCGGCGCGGCCGGCTCCTTCGCGGGCAGGCGAGCATGAGTC
>DATBPB010000086.1:0-50295 GCA_036561565.1 Solirubrobacteraceae bacterium
CCGTGCCGACCCCGACCTCGGCGACGAGCTTGACCGAGATGCGGGCGGTCGGGTTCGCGCAGCGGAGGTCGTAGATCAGCTGCTTGAGGTCCTCGATCGAGTAGATGTCGTGGTGCGGCGGCGGCGAGATCAGGCCGACGCCGGGCGTCGAGTGGCGGATCTTGCCGATGTACTCGTCGACCTTACGGCCCGGGAGCTGGCCGCCCTCGCCCGGCTTCGCGCCCTGCGCCATCTTGATCTGCAGCTCATCGGCGTTGACGTGATAGTCGATCGTGACGCCGAAGCGCCCCGAGGCCACCTGCTTGATCGCCGAGCGGCGCTCGTCCTTGTAGCGAGCGGGATCCTCCCCGCCCTCGCCGGTGTTCGACTTGCCGCCGATCGCGTTCATCGCCCGCGCGAGGTTCTCGTGCGCCTCGCGCGAGAGCGAGCCCAAGCTCATCGCCCCGGTCACGAAGCGCTTGACGATCGCGGTCCACGGCTCGACCTCCTCGAGCGCGATCGGCGTCTGGTCGGCGCGGATCTCGAGCAGCCCGCGCAGCGTTGCGCGCCGTGTCGCATCCTCGTTGGCCAGGCGCGCGAACTCGTCGTATGCCTCCTGGCCGCCGCTGCGGACGGAGTGCTGCAGCAGCGCGATCGTCTCCGGGTTCCACATGTGGTGCTCGCCGTCGCGGCGCCAGGCGTAGACCCCGCCGACCGGCAGCAGCTCGCCTTGGGCGTGCGGGAATCCGCGCGCGTGGCGGATCAGCGTCTCCTGCGCGAGCACGTCGACGCCGATCCCGCCGATCCGCGACGCGGTGCCGGTGAAGTGGCGGTCGATCAGCGAGCGCGACAGCCCGACGGCCTCGAATATCTGTGCGCCGCAGTAGGACTGGACGGTCGAGATGCCCATCTTGGAGATCGTCTTCAGTAGGCCCTTGCCGATCGCCTTGCGGACCTTGTCCTCGGCGGCGTCGACGTCGAGCGGCTTGCCGGCGTCGTCGAGCAGGAGCCCCTGCTCGACCTGCTCGTCGACGGACTCGAACATCAACCAGGGGTTGACGACGCTCGCGCCGTAGCCGATCAGCGTCGCGATGTGATGCACCTGGCGCGCCTCGCCGGTCTCGATCGCGAGGCCGGCCTGCAGGCGGGTCCCCTCGCGGACGAGGTGATGGTGGACCGCGGCGACCGCCAGCAGCGACGGGATCGGGGCGCGCTCGGCGCTCAGCGCGCGGTCGGACAGGATGATGATGTTGATCCCCTCGGCGATCGCGTCATGGGCCTCGTCGCAGACGCGCGTCAGGGCCGCCTCCATGCCCTCGAGGCCATCGGCGACCGGCCAGGTGATGTCGATCGTGATCGGCTTGAAGACGTCGTGGGAGATCGCCCGCAGCGTCTCTAGCTCGTGGTTGCGCAGGATCGGCTGGTCGAGGATCAGCTGGTGGGCGTGGCTCGGGCTCTCCGTCAGCAGGTTGCCCTCGGCGCCCAGACCGGATGAGATGCTCATCACGATGTCCTCGCGGATCGGGTCGATCGGCGGGTTGGTGACCTGCGCGAAGAGCTGCTTGAAGTAGTTGAACAGCGTCGGCGTGGCGTCGCTGAGGACGGCGAGTGAGATGTCGGCGCCCATCGAGCCGATCGGCTCCTCGGCGTTGAGCACCATCGTCGGCAGCGTCACGCCGATGTCCTCGCGGGAGTACCCGAAGGCGAGCTGGAGCGTCCGCAGCGGATGCTCCAGCTCGCGCGGCCGGGCGCGCGTGAACTGGTCGAAGTGGACCGAGTGCTCGTCAAACCACGCGCCGTAGGGCTTCTGGCTCGCGACAGCGCGCTTGATCTCGGGGTCGGGGACGATCCGTCCGCCCTCGATGTCGATCAGGAACAGCTTGCCCGGCTGGAGGCGGCCGAGGCGGCGGATCCGCGACGGCGGGATGTCGAGCAGCCCGGCCTCGGAGCCGAGGATGACCAGGCCGTCGTCGGTCTCCATCCAGCGGCCCGGACGCAGGCCGTTTCGATCGAGCGTCGCGCCGATCACGCGCCCGTCGGTGAAGGCGATCGCGGCTGGCCCGTCCCAGGGCTCCATGAAGCAGGAGTGGAAGGCGTAGAAGCCGCCAAGCTCCGGCGGCAGCTCGCCGTCGCGGCCGACGTAGGCCTCGGGAATCATCATCATCGCCGCGTGGGGCAGCGAGCGCCCGGCGAGCGTCAGGAGCTCGAGCACGTTGTCGAACGTCGCCGAGTCCGAGCCACCCGGGCGCACGACCGGGAGCACCTTGGCGAGGTCCGATCCGAACAGCTCGCTGGCCATCTGGCTCTCCCGCGCGCGCATCCAGTTGACGTTGCCCTGGAGCGTGTTGATCTCGCCGTTGTGGGCGATCATCCGGTAGGGGTGCGCCAGCTCCCAGCTCGGGAAGGTGTTCGTCGAGAAGCGCGAGTGGACCAGAACGAACGTCGAGGCGATCCGCTCATCGGACAGGTCGCGGTAGAAGTAGTCGAGCTGGTAGGCGATCAGCATGCCCTTGTAGATAAGCGTCCGCGAAGAGCAGCTGGCGATGTACATACGCTCGTCGTAGGCCTTCTCGGCCAGGCGCCGGATCACGTAGAGCTTGCGTTCGAAGGCGTCCTGGTCGGACTGGTGCTCGGGTCCGGCGCCGATGAAGAGCTGGCGGATCGTCGGCTGGGAGGCGCGCGCCGTGGGGCCGATGCGGCGGTCGTCGGTCGGAACCTCGCGCCAGCCGAGCACGACCTGCCCCTCCTCGGCGGTGATCCGCTCGAGCAGGGCGGTCAGCTCGGCCTGCTCCCCGGCGTCCGTCGGCAGGAAGCACATCGCGACGCCGTAGCGGCCGAGCGGGGGGAGCTCGAAGCCCGCGACCTCGCGCAGGAAGGTGTCGGGCATCTGCAGCAGCAGCCCGGCGCCATCTCCGGTCTCGGGGTCCGCGCCCGCGGCGCCGCGGTGCTCGAGATTGGCCACGGCCTCGATCCCCAGCCGAACGACCTCGTGGCTCGGACGGTTGTCGAGCCGGGCGACGACTGCCACGCCGCACGCGTCGTGCTCGTAGCGCTGGTCGTACAGGCCGTCGGCCTGCTGGGGCTGGCGAATCCTGGTCATTTTTGGAGGTATCCCGACTGGTGCGCCGTGAGCGCGACGGCTTGCGGTCACCTGAGGCGGATGGGAATCCTAGCAGTCAACCCCCCACCCTTCGAGCGGCTCGCGGAGCGTCATGACCTCCTCCCAAGAGCACAAACGGGCCCGTCCGGGGCACGTTCCGCAGCGCTCGGCGTTGGGGTCGGGGGACACCTCGAAGCGCCCCGCGACGAGCGGTTCCAGGCGCGCCGCGAGGTCGTCCTCGAGCCGCTCCCGCTCGCCCGCCGCGTGGCGCACCGAGAGCAGCAGCTCGGGGCGGCGCAGGAAGCAGTGCGCGACCTCGACCGCCTTGGCGCCGGACGCCAGGCCGGCCAGCGCGTACACGAGTCGCTGGATCGCGTAGTCGCGCTCGAGCGCCAGCTCGGGATTCTCGAGCCGGTCGCTCTTGTAGTCGACGACGAGCAGCGTTCCGTCGTCCTCGAGCGCCGCCGCGTCGAGATAGCCGCGCAGCAGCAGCCCGCCGCGGGCGATGAACGCGAACGGCTCCTCGCGGCGAACCTCGCGCGCCGCGGCGAGCCGCGCGCAGAGCGGGCTGCGCGCGAAGGCGCTCGCGAGCTCGCCGATCGCCGCGAGGTCCTCGCCGCGCTCGAGCGTCACCTCCGACGCGGTCGCGGCGGCCTCGATCGCGGCGGCCGTGAACGCCTGCGGCGCCGCGAAATCGAGACCTTCGAGCAGGGCGTGGACGACCGTCCCGCGCGCCGCCGCGCCCTCTCCAGCCCTGCCGGGCGCCGCAACGTCCGGAAGGCCGATCACGCGCTGGAGGTGATAGCGATAGGCGCAGCGCTCGAACTCGGCGATCGCCGTGTAGGAGAGTCCTCGCTGCTCTGGCGCGCAGACGCGCATGGCGGGAGCGGCGCTCGGCATCGGATCGGCGGCGGCGAGCGGCGCGACGTCCGTCGGCGCCGCCGCGGCGGCCCAATCCGCGGGCGCGACGAGCTGCAGGCGAAGCGGCGCCCCGCCGGCCGCGATCACCTCCTCGACGCCGCCACGCCCAGCGGCCGCGCGCGCGGGGAGATCGGCGACGAGCGCCGGGCCGAGCCAGCAGATCGTGGTCGCGCCCGTGAAGCGCTCGAAGCTCGCGGCGCCGCTGAGGATGAGGCGCTCGCGCGCGCGCGTCATCGCGACGTAGGTGACGCGCGCCTCCTCGGCGGCGGCCGCCGTGCGGCGCTCCTCGCGAAGCGCCGTGTAGTCGAGCGTGTGGATCGCCTCGCCGTCGAGAACCGGCAGCCGCAGCCCGACACGCGTGCCGTCGGTGAGCACCGCCGGGTCGCGGTCCGGCGAGGCATGGCCGAGATCGGCGAGGCAGACGACGTCGAACTCGAGGCCCTTGGCGGCGTGAACCGTCATCAGGCGGATCGCCGCCTCGCCGGCCTCGGGCGGCGGCGCCTCGGTTTCGCGCAGCGAGCCGACGCGCCCCAGCGCCAGTGCCGCCACGAAGCGGCGCAGGTCGCGTCCTTCGCGCTGCTCGAAGTCGCGCGCCAGGCGCTCGAGCTTGCGGACGTTCGCGATCCGCCGCTGCGGCGAGTGAAGCGACGCGAGGTGCACGTCGTAGCCGTTCGCGGCGACCGCCGCCGCGACGAGCTCGCCGAGGCCGCGGCCGGCGCAGCCGGCGCGCGCGTCCGCAAGGCGCGCTGCCAGCGCCGCGCTGCGCTCGCCCGGAGCGTCATCCGAGCAGAGGACCTCCCACGGAGCACGCCCGCCCGCCCGCGCCCGCAGGCGCAGCTCGAGCAACTCGTCCGAGGAGCATCCGCCAAGCGGCGAGGCGAGCACCGAATAGAGCGCGAGCTCGTCGCGGGGGTTGGCCAGCGCGCGCAGCCAGGCGATCACGTCGCGCACCTCGGGTCGCTCGAAGAAGCCTCCGCCGGCCGTCGCGAGCGTCGCGTATCCGAGGTCTGCGAGCGCGGCCTCGTAGACCCACATCGAGGTGGCGGCACGCAGCAGCACGACCACTCCCTCGGGCGCTGCCAGGTCGGCGCGGATCAGCTCGTCGATCCGCGCCGCGAGCGCGCGCGCCTCGGCCCGCCGCCACAGCGGCGCCGGCGCGAGCTCGACGCCGAGCGCCTCCTCGTGCGCCTTCCAGCCGTCGCCGCTGTCGGCCACGATCAGCTCGAGCCGGATCCCCTCGGCCTCCTGCTCACGGCCCGCGACGAGCGGAACGAACGTCTCACCGAAGCGCTCGCCGAAGACGGCGTTGACTGCGCGAAGGATCGGCGAGCGTGAGCGGAAGTTCGCCGACAGCACGGCCGTCGCGCCGCGCGCTTCGAGCTCCGCGCGGCGCGCCCTGAACAGCCCGACGTCGGCGTGGCGGAAGCCGTAGATCGACTGGAACTCGTCGCCGACCGTGAACAGGTTGTCGCGCTCGAGCGCCGCGAGGATCGCCATCTGGCGCGGGTTGGTGTCCTGGAGCTCATCGACCATCAGCCGCTCGAAACGCTGCGACCACAGCGCCGCGACCTCCTGATGCTCGCCGAGCAGCGCCCGGGCGGCGAGCTCGAGGTCGTCGAAGTCGACCGCCCCGCGGCGGCGCTTGAGCTCGGCATAGCGCTCACCGAAGGCGTGCAGCAGGCTGTCGAGGAGGAGCACCGCCGGCGCCCCAAGGCCGTCGGCACAGGCCGCTTCGAACGCCGCGCGCGCATCCTCGTAGGCCGCGCAGGTCGCGCTCGCGAGCGCGCTCGAGCCGTTGCGCAGCGCAAGCTCGGCGACGTCGGCGGGCGCCACCGGGCCGAGCCGCGCGAGCAGCGCCTCGCACGCCTCGAGTCGATCGAGCGCCCGCTCGATCGACTTCGACGCGTCCACCTCACGAAGCTCGCGCGAAGCGGCGTCGGCGGCGCTGCGAAGGTCGCCCGCGGCCGCGTCGGGCCGCGCGCGGGGCCGCGCTTGCGGCAGCCGTGGTGCCACGGCTCCTCGGCTGCGCAGCTCGTCATAGACCGCGGCGATCGCCTCGCGCAGCTCGCCGACGCCGAACGCCGCGGCCAGCTCGAGCGCCTGCGGGTCCTCGACCCAACGCGCCGCGGCGGCATCGAATGCCGCATCGCGAAGCGAGGCCGCCTGCGCGTCACCGAGAACGACGAAGTCGGGCGGCAGGCCGGCGATCGCGGCATGCGCGCGCAGCAGCCGCACGCAGAACCCGTGGAAGGTCGAGACGAACGCCGCGAGGCTCTCGTGCGCCTCCTCGCGCCGCCCGGCGTCGACGAGCGCCGTGCGGATCCGCTCGCGAAGCTCGCCGGCGGCGCGGTCGGTGAAGGTGATCGCGAGGATCCGCGACGGGGCCACGCCGTCCTTGAGCACGGAGCGCACGTAGCGCTCGACGAGCACGCTCGTCTTGCCGCTGCCGGCGTTGGCGGCGAGCGCGAGCGGGCCGTCGCGCCGTTCGACGGCGGCGCGCTGCTCGGCGGTCAGCGTCGCGCTCAACGCGCCTCGCACCTGCAGATCTCCGGGAACATGCAGCCCGAGCGGCTGCAGGTCGCGGGGCGCGGCTCGAACGCTCCCTCCCCCATCTCGCGCGCCGCGGCGACGGCCGTCTGAAGCTGCGCCGCTATCAGCGAGCGCAACCCCTCCGCCGTCAGGCGGTCATTTCCAACGATCGACGCGCCGGGGTCGACGTCGTCGCGGATCGCGCCGCGCGCGCGCAGGTCGCCGCTGCGCAGCGGCTGATACAGCCCGCCCGCCGCCTCGACGCCGAACAGCTGCTCGGCGGCGAGCATGTAGAGCGCCGGCTGGAGCCGTCCGTCCTCGGCCCAGCGCGCCGCCGGCGAGACGCTGGCGGAGGTCTTGTAGTCGTAGACGAGCGCCGTGCCCGCCTGGCGGTCGACGTCGACGCGGTCGATCTGCCCCGCGAGCTCGAGCGCCCCGTCGGCGAGCACCGGCGCCGGGAGCTCGGAGCCCTCGAGCCCGAACGAGACCTCGAAGGCGGCCGGGCGATGCGTGCTCGGCGAACCGGCCGCGTGGATCAGGTAGCGGCGCAGGTCGCTTCGCAGCCGCACGCGCTCGGCGCGATCGACCGTCGCGCGCGGCGACAGCGGGGGCGCCGGCTCGGCGAGTGCGGCGTCGAGCTCCGCGAGCGCCGCGGACAGGCTCGCCGGCGTGATCGCGGCGTCGCCGGTTCGCTCGCGCAGCCCCTCGAACACGCGCGCCAAGAGCTCGTGCGCGGCCGAGCCGCGCGTGATCCAGATCTCGTCGGGCGTGAGCTCCTTGGCGCCCAGGCCGCGCTCGACGAACCATGCGACGGGGCAGCGCGCCCACAGCTCGAGGGCGGACGGCGAGAAGGACGGGCGTTCGCGCAGCCGCTCCATCAGCTCCGGCGAACGCAGCGGCGCGAGCAGCCGATCGCGTTTGCGCGGGCCGGACAGCGCCGCTTCGAGCCGCCGCTGCGCAACCGGCGCCTCCGCCGCCCACGCGATCGCACCGGCGGCCCGCTGCGCGCGGCGCTCGAACAGCTCCGATCCGAACACGTCGATCACCTCGTCGACGAACAGCGAGCGAACCGCGGTCTCGCCGTCGTCGCTCGCGCCGTGCCAGCTGAGCCGAAGCCAGCGCGTCGGTCGCGAGCAGAGCGCGTAGAAGAGGTAGCGCTCGCCGGCCGGCGCCCCCGGGAGCAGCAGGCCGCTCGCCCGCGCGAGCTCGTCTCGCTCGCCGCTCGAGAGGAACGGCTCCTCGCGGTCGCCGGCCGGGAACTCGCCCTCCTGAAGGCCCGTCACGAACAAGGCCCGCACGCGCCGGGCGCGCAGCGCCAGCGCGTCGCAGATGACGACCGCCTGCGCGTCGCTCGACGGCGCGAGCTCGACGACCGCCGCCTCGAGCGCCGCCGCGATAGCCGCCGCTCCACCGTCGAGGCGCGCGTCCGCGCGGGCGATGTCGCGCAGCTCGCGCAGTGTCCGCCGGCACGTGGCGAGCACGGCGGCCTCCCACGGGTCAAGCAGCGCCGCGGCGCGCGCGAACGGCGCCGCGAACAGGAGCTCCGCCTCGCGCTCGAGGCGGTCGATCAGCGCGGGGGGCGCGCGGTGGGAGGCCTCCGCGAGGCGATCGAGCGCGTCGGGGGCAAAGCCCTGCGCCTCGAGCGCCACGCGGGCGTCGACAAGCTCGCCTTTGCCCGCGCGCAGCAGCGTCGCCTCGATGCGATCGGCGAAGTCCGGTTCGGCGCGCGCGCGCAGCCAGCGGATCAGATCGGCCGCGCCGCCGCCGAGCAGCGCGGCGCGCAGCAGCGCCAGGAGCGCGCCGCCGAGCGCGCTGTCGGCGAAGCGCTCGCGCCGCGCGGAGCTGTGGGGGATCGCCCGCGAGTCGAGGACCTGCGCGAGCGCGGGCGGGAGCGCGGAGGCGCCGCGCGTGACGATCGCGATGTCGCCCGCGGCGCACCCGGAGCGCATCAGCCGCTCGATCTCGCGGCCGATCAGCTCCGCCTCGGCACGCTCGTCGCCGCCCTCGAGCAGCGCCACGGCGTCACCGCCGTCGACGGGCGCTCTGTCCTCGAACAGGTTGCGCTCGAGGAGGTGCAGCTCGGGTGACTCGTAGAAGTCCTCGGCGGCGGCAAGCTCGACGACCTCCTCGGCGCCGGGGCGCAGCGTCTCCAGCGTCGCCGCGCGCTCGGTCAGCGCCAACCGACCGGGCTCGGCGGGCAGTGAGATCGTGACCGGCGCTCCAACGTGGTGGGCGAGCGTCTCGACAGCGTCGAGCTGGACCGCCTCGAGGTCGTCGAAGCCGTAGATGAAAACCGGCGTGCGACCCCAGCGCTGCGGCGCGAGTCGCAGCGCGTCGAGCGCGGCCGCGGCGCGCAGCTCCGGGTCGAGGCGCCCGAGCCGCTCGAGTGCGCGCCGGTAGCTCGCGTAGAGCGCCGCCAGCTCCTCGGCGTAGACGGCGCGTCGCGTGGCCGGCGGAGCCCACGAGCGGAGCGCCGCCGTGAAGCGGGCGGGCGTCGCGCGGCGCGCCTCGAGCTCGGCGATGAAGCCTGCGAGCGAGCGAGCGAAGCCGGGCGACTGCGAGGCCGCCGCGAGCACGTCGAGGTCGGCGGCGGCGACGACGCTCGCGACGATCCGCTCGCGCGCGGTGTCGCCGATCGCCGCCGCCCTGATCCCGGCGCGCGCCGAGATCTCGCGCAGCAGCCCGCCGAACGGCTCGACGCGCACGCCCAGCACCGCTCCATGGCCCGCCAGCTCACGGCTGTAGTGGTCGACGTCGGCCGCGCGCGGGACGACCAGAATCGGCCCGCGCGGCAGCGCGAGCCGGTAGCGCTCGAGGATCAGCTGCGCCTTGGCGGCGTTGGCCGGACCGGTGACGATCGTCAGTCCCATCGCAACGCCCATGGTTGCGGGCGGCGGGGACGGGACGAGTTGCTGCTAGTGGGTCTTGCGGGAACGTTGAACGGGAAGTGGCGAGTGGCTGGGGCCGACCGGCCAGGACGCAGGGAGCGGGCAGGGCTTGTTGCCCTGCCCGCGACCGAGGACGCCGCCGTTCCCGCAAGCCCCACTGGCTAGGCGGCCCGCTCCTCCACCGTCGCCTCGACCTCAGCCTCCGGCGGCTTCGCGCCCTCGCGGGCCCACGGCTCGTCGAACTCCACGCGCCACTTGCCCTCGGGCGTCTGCATCAGCGCCAGCCGCGCGCGGAACGAGCGGCCGCTGCGACCGCGGAAGCCTGTCACCGGCCGCTCGGTGCGGCCCTTGACGATCAGCTCGCGGGCGACCGCGATCGGCAGCTGCTTGCCGGCCTTGCTCTTCCAGATCACGAAGCCGCAGCCGGGGTCCTCGCGCGCCCAGCAGGAGTAGCCCTTGCGGTTCTCGACGATGTCGTGCCCGCAGATCGGGCACGGACCGAGGTTCGCGCGCGGGATGCGCACGTCCTTGAGCGTCTCGTCGAGGACGTCGACGGTCTCCTTCGCGAAGCCGGCGATGTCTCGCATGAACTTCTCGCGCGAGTCCTCGCCGCGCTCGATCTGCCCGAGTCGCTGCTCCCAGCGGCCGGTCAGGTCCGGCGAGGTCAGCGCGTGCTCGCCGAGCAGCCGGATCACGTTGAGACCCTTCTCCGTCGCGACCAGCGAGCGCCCGTCGCGCTCGACGTAGCCGACGTCGATCAGGCGCTCGATGATCGCCGCCCGCGTCGCGGGCGTGCCGATCCCGGAATCCTTCATCGCCTCGCGCACCGCCTCGTCGTCGACGAGCTTGCCAGCCGTCTCCATCGCCCCGAGCAGCGAGGCGTCGGTGTAGCGGCGCGGCGGCTTGGTCTCCTTGGCGAGCGAGTCCGCCTCGAGCGTCCTCGACGGCTCGCCCTGCTCAAGGCGCGGCAGGGCCTGATCCTGCTCCTCGTCCTCGTCGCTCGCCGCGTCGGCTGCCGCCGGCTCCTCGGCGACGGCCAGGTACACGCCGCGCCACCCCGGAACGAGCAGCACCTTGCCGCGGGTGCGGAAGACGTGCCCGGCGACGGTTGTCTCGACACGGGTGTTCTCGAGCACGGCATCGGGGTGGAAGGCGGCGAGGAAGCGGCGCACGACGAGGTCGTAGACGCGCAGGTCGTCGGAGTCCATCTTGTCGACGGGGTGCTCGGCGCGCGTCGGGATGATCGCGTGGTGGTCGGTGACCTTGGAGTCGTCGATCACGCGGGCGAGGGGCAGCAGGTCGAGGCCCGTGACGTAGGCGGCGGCGTCGCGATATTCGGCGCGCGCGCCGACGAGCTCGGCGATCGGCTTGATCTCGGGCTGCATGTCGGTTGTCAGGAAGCGCGAGTTCGTGCGCGGGTAGGTGAGCGCCTTGTGCTCCTCGTAGAGGCGCTGCGCGGCGCCGAGCGTGCGGCGCGCCGAAAAGCCGAAGCGCGTATTGGCGTCGCGCTGGAGCGAGGTGAGGTCGTAGAGCATCGGCGGCTTCTCGGTCACCTCGCGCTTCTCGACCTTGGTGATCTCGCCGCTCTGATCGCGCACCGCGGCGACGATCGCGAGCGCCTCCGCCTCGGTTGCCAGGCGCGGCTTGGCGCCCGCGTGGTAGCGCCCCTCGTAGCGGCGGGCGTCGTCGTCGGAGGGCTGGAAGCGCGCGTCGACGAGCCAGTAGGGCTCGGGCACGAAGGCGCGGATCTCCTCTTCGCGGCGAGCGATGATCGCGAGCGTCGGCGTCTGGACGCGGCCGAGCGACACGGCTCCGTCAAACGACGAGCGAAGGCGGATCGTCGCCGCGCGCGTGGCGTTCATGCCGACGATCCAGTCGGCCTCCGAGCGCGAGCGCGCGGCCTGCTCGAGGCTCGCGAGATCGGCCGCCGGCCGCAGGCTCGCGAGCGCCTCGCGCATCGCGGTCGCGGTCATCGACGACAGCCAGAGACGCCGTACCGGCAGCCGCGAGCCCGCCTTCTCGTACAGGTAGGCGAAGATCAGCTCGCCCTCTCGCCCGGCGTCGCAGGCGTTGATGACCTCGCTGATGTCGTCGCGGTGAAGCTGCGCGCTGACGACTCCCATCTGCTTCTTTGAGCGCTCGTCGCGCACGACCAGCTTGAAGCGGTCGGGAACGATCGGCAGGTCGGCCATCCGCCAGCGCTTGAACTTCGGGTCGTACTCGTCTGGCTCGGCGAGCTGGACGAGATGGCCGACGGCCCACGTGACGACGTGCTCGTCGGCCTCCAGGTAACCCTCGTGCTTGGCGAACGGGCCCGGCAGCACGCGCGCGAGGTCGCGCCCCACGGACGGCTTCTCGGCGATCACGAGCGTCTTCATCGGGTGGCAGAGTAGCGCTAGGAGCCGCTCATCCCGTACAGCCCTCGGTCGAGACGGGTCCGCTCGCGGCCGCCAGGTCGGCTGCAACGGTCGAGTTGGCGACCCCGAACCCGCCCGCCGGGCCGCCGCTCGTCGTCGCCGCAAAGACGGTCGTCAGCACGCTCCCCGCGCTCGACACGACCGGTCCGCCCGAGTTGCCCGGGCGGATCAGGCCGCGCACGGCGGTCAGGCGGCGCGAGACAGGGCCGCGCCCGTAGGCGTCCTGCGTGTTGATGTAGGCCGTCACGCCGACCCGCGCGGTCTCGAGCGCGAGCGGTCCATCGAGCGGGTAGCCGGCGATCGCTCCGGGCGTCTCGCTGGCCACGTCGCCGGCCAGGTGCAGTGGACGAACTCCCAGCCCGCCGACGCTCAGGATCGCGACATCGTTGCGCGCGTCGAAGGCGATGACGGTCGCGGGCAGCGCGGGTCCAGAGCCGCCGACCTCGACGGCCGTATCGCTCTCACCGGCCACGACATGGGCGTTCGTGACGACGACGCCGCGTGCGATCACCCAGCCGGAGCCCTCGATGCCCAGACCGCAGGCCGAGCCCACGACGCGAACGACGCTGCGGGCCGCGCGCGCCGTCGCGAAGCCGCCAACCGGACCCGACGGCGGTGGCGCGACCGTCGCTCCCCCACCGGCGATCGCCGGCAGCGGGTCGATGCGCGCGAGCGCGTTGAGGACGACGCCGCTCGGCGGCATCAGCTCATCGAGCTGGCGCAGGATCGAGGAACGGCGGACCGAGGCGGCCAGCGATCCGCCGCCCCCCGGCAGGGCGAGGATCACGATCCCCGCGACCCACGCGATCGCCAGCGCGACCGCGGCGCTGAGCAGCGCGCCGAGCACTCCGTCGAGAATCCCGAGGAACGGGAGCGCCAGGCTGCGACGAAGGCGGATCCCGACACCCTCGAGGCCGAACGCGAGGATCGCGCCCAGGCCCAGCGCACCGAGCAGCCCGAACAGTGGGGCATACGGCGACGCGGCGCCCGAGGACAGCAGCGCGTCGGCGACGCGTGTGCCGGCGACCGCGCCGAGCACGAAACCGGCCAGCGAGAGCACGCCGGCGATGAAGCCGCGCAGGTAGCCCGAGATCGCAAACAGCGCGGTCGCTGCGAGGATGACCCAGTCGATCGTCGTCATCGTGACCTCGGGCGAGCGTAGCGGCAGCGATCGCGGCGAGCCGGCGCCAGCGGCAGCGTCCAGGGCCCTGGACGCTGCGATAGATTGCCGCCCACGATGGCGATGACCGGCCTCTCGGCGGCGCTTGACGACTTCATCGCCGCGCTCGGCTCAGCACGCGTGATCGCCGACGCCGAGACGCTGCCGGAGTGGCGCGACCCCTTCCAGCACGAAAGCTGGGACGACTTCGCCGCCTCGGCCGTCGTCATGCCCGAAACCGTCGAGGAGATCCAGGAGGTCGTCCGCATCGCCGGCCGCCACGGCGTCCCGCTGTGGACCCATTCGACGGGGCGCAACAACGGCTACGGCGGGCCGGCCCCGCGCGTCAAGGGCTCGGTGATCGTCAGCCTGCGCAACATGAACCGCGTGCTCGAGATCGACGAGGAGCTCGGCTACGCGGTCGTCGAGCCCGGCGTCCGCTGGTTCGACCTCTACGAGGCGATCCAGGCGGGCGGTCACAAGCTGATGATCTCGGTCGCCGACCTCGGCTGGGGCAGCGTGATCGGCAACACGCTCGACCACGGCATCACCTACATGCCCTACGGCGTCGACTTCGGCCTGCCCTGCGGCATGGAGGTGGTCCTCGCCGACGGCTCGCTGCTTCGCACCGGCATGGGCGCGATGGAGGGCAACCCGTCCTGGCATGTCTACCGGCGCGGCCTCGGGCCGACGCCCGACCAGCTGTTCATGCAGTCCAACTACGGAATCGTGACCAAGATGGGGGTCTGGCTGATGCCCTACCCCGAGGTCTACATGCCGCTGTGGCTGCGCGTCTGGCGCGACGACGACCTCGGTCCGGTCGTCGACACGCTGCGCAAGCTGATGCTCGACGGGACGATCCGGATGGTCCCGCAGATCATGAACGCCGTTCTGCTCGGCGCGGTCTTCTCGCGCCGCGAGCTCTGGCACGACGGCGACGGCCCGATGCCCGACGCGACGATCGAGCGGATGGCTCGCGAGCTCGAGATCGGCCGCTGGTGCATGCGCTTCGCGCTGTACGGCGACAACGCCGTCGTCGACCACCGCTTCGAGAAGATCCGCCGCGCGTTCGCGCAGATCGAGGGCGCCGAGGTCTGGGGCGCGAAGCATGCGCCGGAGGAGATCCCGTCGCTCGAGCACCCCGCCGAGCGCATCCAGGGCGGCGTCCCGAATCTCGAGTGGAACGCGATGACCGCCTGGTACGGCGGCGAGGAGGGTGGCCACATCGGCTTCTCGCCCGCCGCGCCGCTCGTCGGCCGCCACGCCCTCGAGCTCCGCGACCTGCTGCGCGGGATGCTGAACGACGCGGGGCTCGATTACATCGCGGGGTTGCTGGCGATCAACGCGCGGAGCTTCGTGCACATCACGATGGTCATCTTCGACACCAAGAACGAGGCCCAGGCGCGGAGCGCCTACGAGGTCTCCAAGCGCCTCGTCGTCGAAGCCGCGAAGCGGGGCTACGGCGAGTATCGCGCGCATCTGGACTTCATGGACCTCGCCGCCGACCAGTACGCCTGGAACGACCACGCCTACCTTCGCTTCTGCGAGACGATCAAGGACGCGCTCGACCCGCAGGGGATCCTCTCGCCCGGCAAGCAGGGCATCTGGCCGCGCTCGATGCGCGGCGCCGCCGGGTAGGCGTTGCGCGCGATCGAGGTCGGCGAGGACCGCCTGCTCGCGCCCGTCGAGCTCGGCCTTCCGCCCCCGGCCGACGGCCAGGCGCTGCTCGACGTCGCCTTCTGCGGGATCTGCGGGTCCGACCTGCACTTCCGCGACGTTCCCGCGCTGTTTCCGGCCGGCACGATCCCCGGGCACGAGCTGAGCGGGCGCATCGCGGCGCTCGGCGCCGGCGTCGATGGGCGCTGGAAGGTCGGCGATCGCGTGACCGTGCTTCCGTTCGCCCAGTGCGGCGAATGCGAGTTGTGCCTGGCCGGCGAGGAGCAGGTCTGCGCGCAGGCGGTCGCCCGCGGCGTCGGCCTCGGCAGCGGCCGACCCGGGGGCTATGCCGAGCAGATCATCGTCGATGAGCGGATGCTGTTCGCACTGCCGGCGTCCGTAGACGACCGCGCGGGCGCCTTGACCGAGCCGCTCGCGGTGGCGGTCCGCGCGGTGACCCAGTCGGGTCTTGCGCCGCAGCGGCGCGCGATGGTGATCGGCGCCGGGCCGATCGGCGTCCTGACGGCACTGGTCCTGGCGGATCGCGGACACCGCGACGTGACGGTTCTGTCGCGCAACCCGGCGCGGCGCGAGCTCGCCGCGTCGCTCGGCTTCCAGGCCGTGTCACCCGAGCAGCGCGACGCCGGTCCGGCGCCCGCCGTCGTCTTCGAATGCGCCGGCACGCCGGCCGCGGCGCGGCTGGCGTTCGAGCTCGTCGCCCCGGTCGGTCGCGTGATGCTGCTCGGTGTGTCGCTCGAGCCGCTCGAGTTGCCGGTGCCTCCGATCCTCTTCAAGGAGGCGACGCTGCGCGGGATCCTCACGTACAGCCGCGCCGACTTCGCGGCGGCGATCGAGATGCTCGAGCGCGGCGCGATCCCCGTCGAGCGCATCGTCACCGCGGTCGCGCCGCTCGAGGACGCGGAGGCGTGCTTTCAGACGCTCACGGCGCCCGGCAACTCGAACCTGAAGATCCTGCTCGAGCCCCAATCGGGGGCGTCAGGCTGAGGCGGCGGCGGCCCGGCACCGTCTGGCGGCGCGACGCAAAGCGTGCGACATTCAGCTGTCGTCGGCTTCGCGGTGGACGATCAGAACCGATCGTCGCCAGTGCGCCGCGACCGAGGCGGCGACGCTGCCGAGCAGGACGCCGCCGAGACCGCTTCGGTGGTGAGAGCCCAGGACGATGATGCTCGCGTCGTGCTCGCCGGCGGCGTTCACGAGTCCCTTCCAGGTCGGTGCCGCTTCGACAGCGACGGCGTCGGCCTGGAAGCCCGCGGCCTCGGCCAGGGACGCTCCCGCGGCGGCGGTCTGCTCGGCGGCCTTGCGGACATCGGCGATCTCCGCCGCGTCGAACCGGACATCGCCGACGGGCGTGAACCCGACCTCGAACGGCTGCCATATCGTGACCACGAGCGCTTTGCACGTCGTGTCGAGCAGGCGGCCCGCCTCCTCGATCGCGTGCGCCGCGAGATCGGTCCCGTCGTAGGCGAACACCGCCGGGCGGGAGCCGCCTGCTGAGGCCATCAGGATGCCGCCTCCTCGGCGAGCGTCCCCGCTGCCGGCCGTCTGAGGCGGGCGAGCAGCGGCGGGGACGGCCAGGCCGGCCCTTCGCCGGCGAGGAAGCCGTCGAGATCGGGAGTGGCGGGCCGGGCCCCGCCGAGGAGGTAGATCAGAACGGCGATCGCCGCCCCGCCGACGGCGAGGCCGAGCCCGACCCACAGCGCGATGCTCGTGCCGCTGCTGAGGTTGCCGCCGACCGTCGCGGCTAGATGCGCGAACACGGGGGCGATCATGAACGCCGCGACCGCGCGCAGCAGCTCGACGATCGCGAACACCCGCTGTAGGTTGAGCGCGGGAAGGGAGAAGCCCGCCGCGAAGAGCGCGGGCGCGACGGTTGCTCCGAGTCCGATGCCGGTCAGGCCGGAGCCGATCAGGGTGGTCGCCTCGCTCGGTGGGAGCCGGGCCAGGAACACCGCGATGCCGGCGGCCAGGAAGACCATCCCGGCCAGCGGCAGGTACTGCATCTCGCGCCTCGTGAGCGTCTTGCCGAGAGCGATCGCGGTCAGGATCGCACCGGCCAGCTCGGGCAGGTACAGAACCCCGACGTGCAGCGGCCCGTAGCGCGTCGCGAGGAGGCTGGCGGTCAGCGCGCTCGCCGACACCGACGCAGCCGCCGCGAACAGCGCGATCACGATTCCGGCCACGGGGATCGTGCTGGTGAGCATGCTGCGGATCGTCAGCAGCGGCTGCGCCCTGCGCGCCTGATTGACGACCAGCACGACGATCAGAGCCACCCCGCCGAGGAGCGGGCCGAACGCGACGGCGGAGAGGAAGCGGTGGGTCAGCAGCTCAGACGCGCCGTAGAAGGCCGCAACCGGGCCGGCGATCGCGAGGCCGACCGCCACCGGGTCGCGCGGAGCGCTCGGGTTGGCCGGCGGGGTGTCCTCGAAGGTCAGCAGCGAAAGGACGAGGGCGGCCACCGAGATACCGGCGATCGCCCAGAACAGAGGCCGCCACGCATGCGCATTGGCCTGCAGGCCGCCGATCGTCGGGCCGAGCGCGACCGCGCCGAAGATGCACATGCTCATGATCACGGCGGTTTCGCGCAGCCTCGCGACGCCGAACCCGAGTGCCAACGGCGGCACCGCGGCGATCAGCAGCAGGCTCGTGCACATGCCCTGCAGGACGTGCCCGGCGATGAACATTCCGGCGTTCTGTGCCGCTGCCGCGAGAACCGATCCGATCACGAGCACCACGACGTAGATCACCAGCATCCGCCGCTGGGGAAACAGCTGGGTGAACTGGACCGCCAGGACCGTCCCGGCGGCATACGCGGCATTCCCCATGCCCGAGCTGAGGCTCATCGTCTGCAGACTCATGTGCAGCTGCCGCGCGATGATCGGCGTCACCGGCCCGAGCGCGGCGGACAGCGCGAGGTACGGGATCAGCGCGCACATCACCATCGCCGCCGCCGCGGGATAGCGGCCGGCAAGCCGACCCTGGCGCATCAGCGCGGACCTGGCGCGCTGCGCCGCCGAGCACCGCGCCGCGGGGGGTGTCCACCGATGAGCGCACGCGCGCGCGTTCCGAGCCGTCTGCCGAGCCCCAGAGCCATATGACGCGGTAATATAACCAAGTGATGCATCTGGCGTCAGAGAGCAAGCGACGCAGTAGCCAGATCGAGGAGATAGCGGAGGCGCTCCCGGTACGCGCCGCGATGCTCTCGCGGTTGTTCTTGGCACAGTCGAGCATTCGAGTGTCGCGGACCGACGCCGGCGTATTGCGCGCGCTCGCCGAAGAACCGTGCCGCGTGACGGTGCTGGCAGCGCGCGAGGGGGTCACGCAGCCCGCGATCACGGTACTGGTCAACCGGATGGTCGCAAACGGCTGGGTCCGCAGAGCGTCAGATCCGTTGGATGGCCGTGTCGTGCTGGTCGCCATGACCGACGAGGGACGCGCGGTCTGGGAGCAGCTGCGACGCGAATACCGGGCGCTTCTGCACGAGGAGATGGCAAGCCTCTCCGACGGCGACGTGGCGGTGCTCGGTCGGGCCACCGAGATCCTCGACTATCTGATCGACCGCCTCCGCGAACAGGCGCGGCCGAGCGGATCGCTCGCGGTGGGCTCGAAGGGCCAGCGGGAGGAGCGCCCACGGTGAAGCGCCCGGCACGGCGGCTGCTCGTCGGGTTCGACGGGACACCGGCGGCCGTCCACGCGCTACGCCAGGCTGTCCGGCTCGCCGGCCGCAATCACGGGCTGCTCGTCGTCGTCCACGTCGTGCCCGAGCATCCGCCCGCCGTGGCCGTCTCCCCGCTCGGAATGTGCGCAGCACTACCGCGCGACCCGACGTTCGCCACCGACCTCCTTCGCGACGCTTGCCGACTCGTTCCCGACCAGATCTCGGTTGTGAGGGTCGTTGCGGCGGGACGTGTGGGGCCGACGCTCGCGCAGGCGGCTGAGCGCTTCGCGTGCGACACGATCGTGATCGGCGCCCACCACGGCCTGTGGAGCCGCCTGAGCGGCGGCGCCGAGCGCCACCTGCGCCGCCACGCCGAAGCGAGGCTGATCGTCGATGGGGCTCGGCTCCCCCACCGGCGCATGTCGCGAGCGGCGAGGCGTGTGCGAGCACGGTGGTTCCTCCGCCGCCCCACAGAGCCAAATCCTGTTTGACTAGCCGGCGGCCAGCTGCGCAGTCTGGGCGCGACGTGCGAACGCGTCGCGCCGCACGTCGCTCGGCGTCTGCTCGTAATGGGCCTTGAACACCCGCGCGAAGTGCGCCGCGTCGTGGAAGCCCCAACGGAACGCGATCTCGGTGACCGACCCGCCGTCCGCCAGCTCGAGGTCCTCGCGGCAGCGCGCGAGGCGCTCGTGGCGGATCAGCCCGCAGATCGAATCGCCCGAGTCCTCGAACAGCGCGTGCAGCGCCCGCACCGACATCGCGTGCGCGACGGCGATCGACTCGGGGCCGAGCGTCGCGTCCTGGAGATGCCCGCGGATGTAGCGGCGGATGTCGGCGCACATCGCGGCGCGGCGCGCCGAGCGACTCGAAGGAACGTTCGGCGCCACGGCGGCGCGCAGCAGCTCGAGCGCGGCCTCGGCCGCGGCCGCGCGGCCCGGCTCATCGAGTGAGCCGAGCTCGATCGCGAGCGAGTCGAGATAGCGGATCAGCAGCCGCACCGAGGCGTTGCCCGCCAGCGACGGAAGCGCACGGACGTCGTCGAGGCGCGGACAGACCGCCAGCACGCGCTCGCGCGGGAAGATCACGGTGCGCTTGACGAACGGCTCGACGACCTCGATCTCAACCGGCTGGAGTCCGTCCCAGAGGATCACGTCCCCGGCGCGCAGGCTCAGCTCACGCGAACGCTCGCGGATCTGCTCGACGCCCTTGCGCACGAACTGCAGGCCGAAGATCTCGGCGGGGCGGCTGGAGGCGTGCATCGTCGACAGGCTGCGGCCGAGAAATGGCGAGCAGCCGCAATCGACGAGCGCCAGGTCGCCGAATCGCCGCCTCGTGACGGCCCCGTAGAAGGTGCTCGGCGTGCGGTGCGTGGAGCAGACGTCGAACTGAACGTGCGTTCGGGAGAGGATGTCGGTCCACTCCTCGAGCGCCTGCGAGTCAAGCGCCGTGCGCAGCCGCCAGCGCTCGGGCTCAACTCCCCCAACCGATTTGGTCAACGCCTGTTCGATCACCGCCCTGCCCTCGCCTCGGACAAAGCCACCCCCGCTCGGGTAGCCATGCTAGCCGCTCCGCTGGCCTGCGGGGCCATCACGTGCGCGTGGCGGCGAAGTCGACAAATGCATCCAGGGCGCCCGGGTCGGCGAGCGCGTCGCGACTGGCCACCTCCGCGGCGGTCGCCCCGAGCAGGATCCGCTTCACGGGCAGCTCGAGCTTCTTGGAGGTCAGCGTTCGCGGAATCGCGGGCACGGCGGCGATCGTGTCCGGGACGTGGCGCGGCGAGAGCGCCGAGCGCAGCTCCTTGACGATCCGACCGCGCAGAGTCTCGTCGAACTGGACGCCGGCGGCGGGGACGACGAAGAGGATCAGCTCCCCGGGTCCGCCGTCGTTGCCCTCGAGGTGGACGACCAGGCTGTCGACGATCTCGGGGAGCTCCTCGATGACGGGATAGAACTCGCCGGTGCCGAGGCGCACGCCGCCGCGGTTGAGGGTCGCATCGGAGCGACCGGTGATGATCGAGCTGCCCCGCTCGCTGAAGGAGATCCAGTCGCCGTGGCGCCAGACGCCGGGGAACTCCTCGAAGTAGGCGGCGCGCAGGCGGCTACCGTCGGGGTCGTTCCAGAACTTGACCGGCATCGACGGCATCGGCTGGCGGATCACGAGCTCGCCGAGCTCGCCGATGACCGGCTCGCCGCGCGCGTTGTAGGCGGCGACGTCGACGCCGAGCTCCGGCCCCGACATCTCGCCGCGATATACGGGCAGCATGAGGTTGCCCTGCACGATCCCGGTGCACAGGTCGGTGCCGCCGCTGCCGCAGCTCAGGTAGATCTCGGGCCCGAGCTGGTCGTAGATCCAGTCGAAGCCCTCGGGGGGAAGCGGCGAGCCCGCGACCGCGAGCTGGCGGAGCGAGCTGAGGTCGAACTCGCGCAGGTTGACGCCCTGCTTGCGGCAGGCCATCACGAACGCCGGGCTCGCGCCCATCATCGTCGGGCGAAGCTTCTCGGCCAGGCGCCACTGCTCGGCGATGTCGGGGAACTGCGGGTTCCCGTCGAGCATCACGATCGACGCGCGGCGTATCAGCGTCGAGACCAGCGCATTCCACATCATCCAGGCGGTCGTGGTGAACCACATCAGGCGCCCGCCCGGCTGGAGGTCCCAGCTGATGCCGTGGTTCTTGTGGGCCTCGACCGTGATCCCGCCGTGGCCGTGAACGATCGCCTTCGGCAGGCCGGTCGTGCCGGATGAGAACAGCACCCAAAGCGGATGATCGAACGGGACCTGGGCGAACTCGAGCGGACCGCGCTGGGCCAGCAGCTGCTCCCACGGCATGGCGTCCGGCAGGGCGTCGTTCTCGCCGCCGCGGTAGGGGACGTGGACGACGTGCTCGAGGCTCCCGACCGCGGCGCGGAGCTCGGCGACCTCCGCACGCCGGTCGATGTCCCTGTCGCCGTAGCGGTAGCCGGACACGGCGAGCAGCACCTTGGGGTCGAGCATCGTGAAGCGATCGATCGTGCTGCGTGGCCCGAACTCGGGTGGACACGTGGCCCAGATCGCACCGATGCTCGTCGTCGCAAGGAACGCGACGAGCGTCTCGGGGATGTTCGGTATGTAGCCGACAACGCGATCCCCGGCCTCGACGCCGAGCGCCAACAGCCCCGTTCGCGCCGCCGCAACCTGCTCGCGCAGCTCGGCGAAGGTCAGCTCGACCTGCGCGCGCGACTGCGAGCTGCCGATCACCGCCACCGTGTCGGCGTCCTCGTCGGTACCGAGCATGTGCTCGGCGTAGTTGAGACGGGATCCGGTGAACCACTTCGCGCCGGGCATCTCGTGCGAGCCGAGAACCTGTTCGTAGGGCGTCGAGGCCTTGATCTCGAAGAACTCCCAGATCGAGGCCCAGAAGGCCTCGAGGTCGCTGATCGACCAACGGTGGAGGTCGAGGTATTCGCTGAAGTCGAGGCCCCGGCGCTCGCGCAGGAAGCGCAGGTAGCGCCCGACGACGGTCGCTTCGTCGACGGTCTCCGGCGGGGTCCAGAGGATCTCTCCCTGCGGGTGGCCCTCCATTCAGCGGTCTCCCCGGATCAGGTCCGCGGCCCGCTCGGCGATCATGATCGTCGCCGCGTGCGTGTTGCCGCGGGTGATCGTCGGCATCACGGAGGCGTCGGCGACGCGCAGCGCGGCGGTGCCGTGGACGCGCAAGGTCGAGTCGACGACCGGCCCGATCGAGCAGGTCGAGGTCGGGTGGTAGACGGTCTGGCTGGCGCGGCGCGCCCAGGCCATGATGTCGGCGTCCGAGTCAGACGCCGGGGTGCTCCACGGTTCGCGGATGACGCCGGCGAGCGCCGGCTGCGCGGCGACCTCGAGCGCGATCCGCGCCCCGGCGAGCATGCTCGCGCGGTCCTCCTCGGTCGTCAGAAAGTTGCACAACACGACCGGCTTTGAGTCCGGGCGCGGCGTGCGCAGCCGCACGAAGCCACGCGCGGTCGGCTTGATCACGACCGGTCCGAACGCGACGCCGTGGTCGTGCGGCGCGGTCAGGCCCTCGTCGAAGAAGAGCGACGGGCTGAAGTGGAACTGGACGTCCGGGCCGTCGAGATCGGGGCGCGTACGGATGAACGCGGCGCCCTCCGGCCCGTTCGAGGTGAGCGGTCCGCGCCCGTCGGCGAGCAGCGCGAAGTTCTCGGGCGTCAGCGCTCCGAACAGACCGGGCTCACTCGTCAGGTAGTTGAGGTTCGCCATGCAGTGGTCCTGGAGGTTGTCGCCGACCGGCAGGTCCGCGCGCACCTCGATGCCGAGCGCGGCGAGATGCTCGGCGGGGCCGATCCCCGACAGCATCAGCAGCACCGGCGACTGGTAGGCGCCGGCCGAGAGGGTCACCTCGCGCTGCGCGCGGATCTCGATCAGCTCGTCGTCGCGAACGATCTCGACGCCGACCGCGCGGTCTGCGTCGAAGAGGATCCGCGTGCTCATCGCGTGCGTGAGGACGTCGAGGTTCGCCCGTCCGCGCGCCGGATGCAGGAACGCGTCGGCGGTCGACCAGCGCAGGCCGTCGCGCTGGTTGAACTGGAACCGTCCGACGCCCTCCTGGCGAGCGCCGTTGAAGTCCGGGTTGCGCTCGTGGCCGGCCTGCTCGGCGGCCTCGATCATCGCGTCGACGAGCGGATGCATCGAGCGCGAGTCGCTGATCCGCAGCGGTCCGCCGACGCCGTGGTAGGTGTCCTCGCCGCGCTCGTTGTCCTCCGAGCGGCGGAAGTAGGGCAGGACGTCCTGGTAGCCCCAACCCTCGGCGCCCCCGGCTGCCCAGCCGTCGTAGTCGGCGCGGTTGCCGCGGGCGTAGATCATCGCGTTGATCGAGCCGCAGCCGCCGATCACGCGCCCGCGCGGGAGGTAGAGGCGCCGGTTGTCGAGGCCCGGCTCGGGCTCGCCGAGGAGATCCCAGTCGATGCTCGACTTGAAGACGGCGGGGAAGGCGATCGGCGTCTGGATCTCGGCCTGGCGGTCGCTGCCGCCGGCCTCGAGCAGGCAGACCGTGACGTCGGGGTCCTCGCTCAGGCGCGCGGCGATCACGCAGCCCGCCGAGCCGGCGCCGACGATCACGTAGTCGTAGGTTCGGCGCTGCTCAGACACGGATGATCACCTTCATCACCTCGGCGGGGTGGTCGATCGCGAACTGGACCGCCTCGGGGGCGCGCTCGAGCGGGAACTCGTGGCTGATCATGCGGGCCAGCAGTTCGGCGTTGCGCTCGACGGCGCCGACGGCCTCGGCGAAGTCGCCTCCGCCGCAGCAGCTCGAACCGAGCAGGTCGATCTCCTTCTCAGTCAACAGGCCGACGCGGACCGCGACGTCGTGGTTTGACATCCCGACCTGCACGGCGCGGCCGGCCGAGGCGACGATCTCGAGCATCGCGGCGACCGCGGGCGCTGCGCCGGTGGCGTCGAAGACGACGGCCGGCCCGCCGCCGCCCGCCCAGTCGCGAGCCGCGGCGATCACGGTCGGGGCGTCCGTCCAAACGAGTCCCTCGGCGCCCATGTCGCGGCTGAGGCGCAGGCGGCTCTCCTGGAGGTCGACGACCATCACCTCGGCGCCGCGCTCGCGCGCGAGCAGGCACACGCACTGCCCGATCGGCCCAGCACCCATCACGACTACGTGCTCGCCCGCGGCGACGTTCGCGCGATGCACCGCACGCACGGCGATCGAGACCGGCTCGGCGAGCGCCGCGACGGCCGCGTCCGATGCCTCGATCGGGAAGATCTGCTCCTGCGGGACCGAGAGGAACTCCTGCAGGCCGCCGTCGAGGTGGATCCCGATCAGCGTGAAGTTGTCGCAGGTGTTGGGGCGCCCGATGCTGCACGGGTAGCAGTTGCCGCAGGCGTGCAGCGGGTAGGTCGCGACGCGCGAGCCGACCTCGAGGCCCGGCCGGCAGCCCGCTCCGAGCGCGGCGATCGTGCCTCCGCACTCATGGCCCTGGATCTTCGGGAACGGCGAGGCGCCCCCGCCCGCCGACTCCGAGAGCTCGCCCAGCAGGAAGTGGTAGTCGGAGCCGCAGATCCCGACCGCCTCGTTGCGAACCAGGACGTGCCCGGGCGCGGGCTCGCCGGGCTCCTCGACGTCGACGACCGCCATCGAGCCGACGCCGCTTGTGACCGCGGCCTTCATGAGCCCGCCCCCTGTTCGAAGACGTTGATCTCGACCCGCATCCCGACCGGGTCGCAGAAGAACAGCTGGCGCAGCCCCGCGCCCGGGACCTCGTTGCGCACGGCGGCGACCCCCTCGCGCTCGAGCCGCTGCGCCGCCGCCGCATAGTCGCCCGCCGAGAAGGCGACATGGTCGATCCGCTCATCGCCCGGCGGCGCGACGTCGAGCCCGACGCTGCGCGCGTGGGCGGTGTAGATCGCGCGATCGGCGATGTGCAGGCACGGTGAGTCACCGGCGTACAGCCAGTAGCCGGGGAACGGCAGCAGCGGGCGCTCGCCGACGCTCATCCCGACCGTGCGGCAGTAGAAGTCGCGCGTCGCGTCGATGTCGTCGCTGAGCAACAGCACGTGGTCGAGAGCCGCGACGCCCATCTCAGGAGGTGCGCCCGACCGTGCGCAGGAGGTAGGCCGAGTGCAGGAGCTCGGGCTTCTCGCGCAGCTCGGACGCCATCCCCGAGAACTCGATCTCGCCGCCGTTCATCACATACGCGCGGTTTGCGACGTCGAGCGCGAGGGTCGCGAACTGCTCGATCAGGAGGACCCCTGTTCCCATCTCGGCGATCGTGCGAAGGGTCGGAACCAGCCGTGCGATCACGACCGGCGCAAGACCGAGCGACAGCTCGTCGATCAGGACGACCTTCGGCGCCGAGACGAGCGCCTGCGCAAGCACGACCATCTGCTGCTCACCGCCCGAGAGCAGGCGCGCGAGCGAGCCGAGCCGCCGCTTGAGCTCGGGGAAGAGCTCGAGCGCGCGCTCGCGCGCGGCCGCGGCGTCGGCGCCGCTGAGCATGTAGGTCGCCACGCGCAGGTTGTCCTCGACGGTCAGCTGCGGCAGGAGGCGGCGCCCCTCCGGCACGATCGCGACGCCGGCCTGGCGGATCGCCTCAGGTCGCAGCTTCGTCAGCTCGCGCTCGCCGAGCGAGACCGAGCCGGAACGCGCGCGCAGGACGCCGCCGACCGCCAGGACGAGGCTCGACTTGCCGGCGCCGTTGGGCCCAAGCAGCGCGGTGACCTCGCCGGGCGGGACCTCGAGTGAGACCCTGTCGACGACGGTCCGGTTACCGCGCGCCACCGAGACCTCTTGCAGCGTGAGTGTCGCGGCGGCCTCGCTCACGCGAGCTCCTCGGTTCCGAGGTAGGCGCGCATCACACGCTCGTCCCGGAGCACCTCGGCCGTCGGCCCGGACGCGATCAGCGCGCCGAAGTCGAGCACCGAGGTGACCCCGCAGCAGGCCGAGACCAGGCTCATGTCGTGGTCGACGAGGATCACGAGCGCGCCCATGTGCTCGGGGATCCCCTGGATCACGCGCGCGAGGTGGCCGGTCTCCTCGTCCGGCAGCCCCGCCGCCGGCTCGTCCAGCAGTACGACGCGGGGCCGGCCGACGACCGCACGGGCGACCTCGACGAGGCGTCGATCGCGCGCGCCGAGCGTCGCGACCTTCGTCGCCGGGTCGGGCTCGATGCCGACGAACTCGATCGCGCCGAGGACGTCCGCGCGCCGCGTCGAGCGGCTGCGCGAGGAGTGCTCGTGGACCATCGCCACGTTCTCGTAGATCGAGAGCTCCTCGATCGCCTGCTCGGTCTGGAAGGTGCGCCGCAATCCCCACCTCGCGCGGCGGAAGTGCGGCATCGAGAGCAGGTCGTCACCGAACGCGCGCACGGTGCCGGCGCTCGGCCGCACGAACCCGCTCAGGACGTTGAAGAAGGTCGTCTTGCCGGCGCCGTTGGGACCGATCAGCCCGCAGGTGCCGCTCTCGAAGGTCAACGTCAGAGAATCGAGCGGGACCACCCCGCCGAAGTGAACCGTCAGGTCCTTGATCTCGATCACGACGAGCTCGCCGTCGTCGCCGGCCGGCGTAGGAGCCGGTAGATCAGCTTGCCGAGCTTCAACATGTCACGCGGGAACTGGTGCGCGATCCCGGCCGGCGCGGTCGTCACGACCTGCAGTACGCCGACGCCGAACAGGATCGTGGGGACCTGCGAGTCGATGCCCCAGATCGTGAACAGCGCCGGGATCACCCACAGAAGGACCGCCGCGATCACCGCCCCCCACATCGTGTAGATGCCGCCCATCAGGACGACCGCGAAGAGGATCACCGAGTTCTGGGTGGGGAACTGGAAGGTGTAGAGCTTGCCCTGGCTCGCGCCGAGCAGGCCGCCGGCGACGCCCGTGATGAACGACGTGAGCGCGAAGGCCCACATCTTGTAGACCGTCACGTTCACGCCGGCCGTGAGCGCCGCCGTCTCGCTCTGGCGGATCGCCACCCACGCCCGGCCCGGCTTGGAGCGCAGATGCCACAGCACGAGCGCGAACATCAGCACCGCGACGATCACCGAGTAGCGGAAGAAGGCGGGGTCGGAGGTCGCGATCGACGGCCGCCGGATCGTGCCCGGGTAGTTGTCGTTGTAGCCGAGGAAGCCGCTGCCGCCGTTGGGGAAATTGGTGACCGTCAAGACGACGGTGATCGCGCCCGCCAACATCAGCGTCACGAGCGCCAGGTAGAGGCCGCTGACGCGCAGCGCGGGCAGCCCGATCAGCGTCCCCATCACCATCGTCATCACGCCCGAGGCCAGCAGCACGATCGGATAGGGCAGCGTCGTCGACAGGAGGAGCTTCGCGGAGACCCAGGCGCCGAGCGCGAGCACGGCGACCTGGCCGAGCGAGATCATGCCGACGCGGCCGACGAGCAGGCCGACGCCCAGTGCGGCGATCGAGTAGATGACCGTCACGGTCGAGGTGTCGATCCAGAAGAGGCTCAGCAGCTGTGGCAGCGCGAACAGCGCGAACAGCACGGCGAGGACGGCCACGCCGCCCTGGATCACGTCGACGCGGCTGCTTCGCAGCGACAGACCCGCTCGTGTTACGACGCCGGAAGCCTCCATCCCCTGACCCGGACTTAACGTATACCGCCGCGGGCGAAGCTGTACTGGCGCCCGCGGCTGAAGGAAAGCAGTGCGACGATGGCGAGCACGAACGGCGTCATGTCGCGGTAGTCGGTGATCGAGTTGATCGGCGTGATCATGTTGTCGACGACGCCGATCACGATCGCGGCAACGAACGCGAGCGTGATCGAGCGCAGCCGCGCGATCAGCGCCGCCGAGACCGTGAAGATCACGAGGAAGGTCAGCGTGCTCGGGTCAAGCGTGTCGAGGTCGGCGAGCAGCAGGCCGCTCACGCCGGCGAGGATGCCCGAGCCGAACCAGGCTGCGGCCTCGACGCGCCGCACCGGCACGCCGAGCGTCGCGGTTATCTCTCGATCGTCGGCGAGCGCGCGCATCGCCGTGCCGATCTTCGTGAAACGCAGGAACACCGTCGCGCCGATCGCCATCACCAACCCGAACGCGAAGGCGATCACCTGCGTCCACTCGACGGGGATCGCGCCGATGTTGAAGCCCGAGTTGTCGGTCGGGAAGGTGATCGAGCGCGTGATGTTGCTGTTGCTCCACAGCACCGTCATCAGGCCGAGCAGGATCAGCGCGAAGCCGAGCGTCCCGACGGCCTTCACGAGCGGGTCCCGCGCGGCGAGCGCCGGGCCGAAGATCACCCCGTAGAGCAGCGTCGAGACACCCCCGAACACCACCGCCACGAGGTAGGCCCAGCCGCTCGGGACCCCCGCGTTGTTGATCAACGACCAAGAGATCATGGCGCCCATCGCGCCGACCGCCCCGTAGGCGAGGTTCAGCACACCGGTCGCCCGGTAGAGAACCACCATCCCGACGCTGGACAGGGCATAGACCCCGCCCAGCGCCACTCCGATGGGGATGAACGGCTGAAAGCTCGACCAACTTGGCATCGAACTCGACGAGCGCCGTGATCTCTATGGCTTGACTGTCGCTTCCGCCCCTCCTAGAGGCCCTGTGCCTTCTCGATCGCGCGAATCTGGCCGACCTCCGGATCGAACGAGGAGATCTGCAGGCAGCCCGACCCCGGCACGATCCGCATCGTCCCGTTCTGCGGCCACACCGTGTAGTCGGTGTTGTTCGGCAGGTGCACCGCCGCATGGCCGTAGTACCACGGCCGACACAGGAAGTCGGTCTTGAACCCCCTGAGGTTCTCGATCGCCGCGTTGACGGTGGCCTTGGTGTAGACGTGGCTCTTGATCGACAGCAGCGCCTTGACGGCGAGCTGGCCGACCGTGAAGCCGAACTGGCTGAACGAGCCGATGCCGCCGCTGACGGCCGAGCCGTAGTTCTTGAGCACCGACAGGTAGAGCTGCGTGTCCGCGCCCCTGTCGTCGTGGACGTCGTTCATCTCGGCGTTGACGAACAGCTTGTGGTTCCACGCCGGACCGAGCGATGACGCCAGCGAGTCGGTGTTGCACGGCGTCGCGCAGGTCCAGATGACCTTGTTCTCGAGATGCAGCGTCTGCGCGCCCTGGAGGATCTTCTGCGCCACCGGCGGCGTGAAGATCAGGTCCGCGGCGCCGTTGCTTCCGGCGGCCTGGACGATCCGCTCGGCCTCGGTCTCACCGTTGAGGCTCGCGGCGTTGGCCGACAGCGAGATGACCTTGACGTGATGGGCCGCGGCGATCAGCTGGATGCCGGCCGCGTTGCCCTGGTAGCCCGGCACGTTGGACTGATCGATCACGATCGTCTTCGCGCCGTGCAGGATCGCGGTCTGCGCCGCGCCGTCGCCGGAGTAGCGCGGACCCATGTTCACGGTCGCGCTCCACGGGCTTGCGTAGCACTGCGCGGCGATGCCCGCGTCGATCAGGAAGTAGCCGTCCTTCGCGTACGTGGCTCCGTTGACCGCGCAGTCGATGATGTCGGTGTTGCCGACGATGCCGACGACGTGGTCGGTGTTGATCAGCTGATTGGCGTCGGCCGCCACCGCCGAGGGCACGGTCTGGTCGGTCAGGATCTTGTACTGGATCGGGTGACCGTAGATCCCGCCGTTGGCGTTGACGCACTTGAAGTAGGCGTTCGCCATGTTCGGGATGTCGGTGAAGCTGGTGCCTGTTTGGTCGGTGGCGATCGCGCCGAGCACGATCGGCTTGCCCGTAGCCGGCTTGCCGGTGCCGAGACCGCACTTGAGCGCCGCGGCCGCGGTCGCGGTGTGGCGCGCTGCCTTGCCGAAGCTGGATGTGGCGATGGTCAGGCCCACTGCCACCACCAGCAGGGCGACGGGGATGCGCACCCGCCAGCCGAAATGTTTCCTCATGGACGAAATCTCCTCTCCCATCACACCGGTTGGTCGGTGCTGAACACGCCGCCGCCGCCTGGCGGACGACACAGTGCGCGCGATGTTAGCTGCTAACGGAGACTGCATGCAACAGGTGACCGTCGCGCCCCGCCAGGACGCCCGGCGCGCCGCGCGCGGGGGCTCTTGCATACAGGTTTGCGGCCGGTTACGCTCGCCGCAGCGCTCGGGGGAGGAGCGAGGCAGCGATGGCAGCATCCGCCACCGATACCGCCACTTCACAGATGATGCGCGCGCAGCTGCGCCTGCGCGAGCTGATCCTGAGCGGCGAGTTCCGGCATGGCGACCGGATGTCGGAGCTGCCGCTGGTCGAGCGGCTCGGCGTCTCGCGCACGCCGCTGCGCCTGGCGCTCGTCAAGCTCGAGCACGAGGGCCTGCTCCAGGAGCTGCCCGGCGGGGGCTACGCGGTGCGCGAGTTCACCATCCACGACATCGCGCAGGCAAACGAGCTGCGCGGCGTGCTCGAGGGGACGGCGGCGCGCTTCGCCGCCGAGCGCGGCACCCCGCGGCGGGCGCTGCGGCCGATGCAGCGCGTCAGCGACCAGATCGCCGAGGTCATCTATCGCGCCGACTACGAGTCCTTCGAGCGCTACGTCGCGCTCAACGGGCGCTTCCATGCCGAGCTCGTTCGCCTCGCCGAAAGCCCGTTCCTCGAGCGCGCCCTCGACATCGTGACCTGCGTGCCGTTCGCCTCGGCCTCGTCGTTCGTGCTGAGCGAGGCGGAGCTACCCGCGTCGCGCGAGATCCTCGTGATCGCGCACAACCAGCACCTCGCGCTGATCGACGCGATCGCCGGCCGCGAGGGCGCGCGTGCCGAGAACATCGCGCGCGAGCACGCCCGGCTCGCGCTCCAGAACCTCCAGATCGTGCTGCGCCACCGCGGCGTCATGGCGCGCGTGCCGGGGCACTCGCTGACGACGTTCGACGTCGACGAGGGCTAGCGACCGACGAGCGCTCGCGCCGCCGCCTCGACCTCCGCGGCGCCCGGCAGGTAGGCGTCCTCGAGCGGCGGGCTGAGCGGGATCGGCTCAAACGGCGCGCCGACGCGCACGATCGGGGCGTCGAGATGGTCGAACGCGACCTCGCCGACGGACGCCGCGACCTCCGCTCCGAACCCGCCGAAGGCGACCGCCTCGTGGGCGACGACGAGCCGGCCGGTCCGCTCCACGGAGCGCACGATCGCGTCGAGATCGAGCGGTACCAGCGTGCGCGGGTCGATCACCTCGGCCTCGATCCCGTCGGCGGCGAGGCGACCCGCCGCCTCGAGCGACTCGCCGACCAGGCGCGACAGCGCGACGATCGTCACGTCGCGCCCCTCGCGCAGCGTCGCGGCCTCGCCGATCGCCACCGCCGGGGGGTCGTCGTCGACCTCCTCGCGGCGGAAGTACAGCGCCTTGTTCTCGACGAAGACGACCGGGTTGGGATCGGCAATCGCGCTCGCCATCAGGCCCGCCGCGTCGGCGGCGCAGGAGGGCATGACGACCTTCAGCCCGGGCACGTGGATCAGCCAGGCCTCGAGGCTCTGCGAGTGCTGCGCGCCGCCGCGCTGGCCGGCGCCGCCCTGCGTGCGCAGGACGAGCGGGACGCTCAGCTGGCCGCCGGACATCGAGTGCGCCTTGGCCGCCTGGTTGACCAGCTGATCGAGCGCGAGTGTGATGAAGTCGATGAACATGATCTCGAGCACCGGCCGAAGCCCCGACTGGGCGGCGCCGATCGCGACGCCGCAGATCGCGCTCTCGCTGATCGGCGTGTTGATCACGCGCTCGCGGCCGAACTCCTCGGCCAGACCGGCCGTGACGGTGTAGGGACCGCCCTCGGCGACGTCCTCCCCAAGCACGAACACGCTCGGGTCGGCCCGCATCGCGGCGGCCATCGCGGCGTTGATCGCCTTGACGTAGGTCGTCGTGCTCACCGCCGAGCCACCGCGTAGACGAGCTCGGCGGGGAGCCCCGGCGGCGGGAACGGGCTCGCCCGCGCGCACTCGACAGCCGCCTCGACCTCCTCGCGCGCGTCCCGCTCGGCCGCGGCGGCGTCCGGCGCGCGAAACCAGCGCTGCGATTCGCCGGCGGATGCGAGGCGCACGATCGGATCGCGCTGCTGCCACTCCTCGGCGGCCAGCGCGTCGCGGTACTGCGAGGGGTCGCCTTCGTAATGGCCACGCAGGCGGTGCGTCAGGCACTCGAGCAGGAACGGCCCGCGCCCGGCGCGGGCCGCGGACAGAAAGCGCGCGAACGCCGTCCAGACCGCCGCTGCGTCGTTGCCGTCGACGGTTTTGCGCTCCAGGCCGTAGGGCGCGACGACGTCGCTGACGCGCTCGACGTTGGTGTGCGCCGAGCGCGGCGTGAACTCGGCGAAGCCGTTGTTCTCGCAGACGAGGATCACCGGCAGAGCCCACAGCGTGGCCAGGTTGACGGACTCGTTGAAGTGCCCGGCCTGGACCGCGCCGTCGCCGAAGAAGACGACGGCCACCTCGTCGGAGCCGCGCAGGCGCGCCGCCAGGGCGCTGCCGAGCGCGAGCGGGATGTTGCCGCCGACCACTCCCGTCGCCCCCATCAGGCCGTGCTCGGTGTCGACGAGGTGCATCGAGCCGCCCATGCCGCGGCAGACGCCGTCGCTTCGCCCCATCAGCTCGGCCATCACGCGCTCCATCGGCGCACCCTTGGCGAGCGCGTGTCCATGCCCGCGGTGGCCGGTATACATCGGATCGCGCGCGAGCAGCTGGGTGCAGACGGCGGCCGCGACGCCCTCGCCGCCGATGCTCAGATGGATCAGGCCGTAGACCTCGTCGGCGCGCTTGAGCACGCCGACGCGCTCCTCGAACGCGCGGATCCGCCACATCTGGCGCAGCAGGCGCAGCGCCGCTCGCGCGTCGAGCGCGGCGGCGCCGGTCTCGTTGTCCGAGGAGCTGCCCTCCTCGCCCACGCGCCTACGCGGCCACCGGCGCGGAGCCGAGGACCTGCTGCACGGCGGTCACGATCTTGTCCTCGTCGGGCAGGACGAAGCGCTCCATCGGCTCGCTGTAGGGGATCGTCGCGTCGAGCGCCGTGACCTGCTTGATCGGCGCCTTCAGCGAGTCGAAGCCCTGATCGGCGACCTCCGCCGCGATCACCGCCGAGGCGCCGCCGTGCCGGGTGGCCTGGTCGACGAGCACGAGGCGGCCGGTCTTGGCAACCGACTCGAGGATCGTCGGCATGTCGAGCGGAGCGAGCGTACGCGGGTCGATGACCTCGGCCTCGACGCCCTCGCCGGAGAGCCGCTCGGCGGCGGCGAGGGCCCGATCGACCGTCCAGCCCGTCGCGACGATCGTGACGTCCTTGCCGGCGCGGCGGATCGAGGCCTCGCCGAACGGGACGAGGTACTCGCCGTCGGGCACCTCGCCGTGCTCGAGCGTCAGCAGGTAGTGGTGGAAGAAGCAGACCGGGTTGTCGTCGCGGATCGCCGTCGCCATCAGGCCCTTGGCGTCGGCCGCCGTCGAGGGCAGCGCGACCTTCAGCCCCGGCACGCCGACGAACATCGAGTAGATCGAGCCGGTGTGCTGACCGGCCCAGCCGGCGGTGAAGCCGTAGCCCGCCTTGAGCACGAGCGGGACCTTGACCTTGCCGCCGCTCATGTAGCGGAAGCGGTTGGCCTCGTTGACGACCTGGTCCATCGCGACCAGCATGAATTCGGCCATGTAGAGCTCGACGACCGGCCGCAGGCCCGCCAGGGCCGCTCCGATCGCCATGCCGATCTCGGCGGTCTCGGAGATCGGCGTCACGCGGACGCGGTCGGCGCCGAACGCCTGAAGGAACGGGTCGTCGTCGGTCGTCGCGATGTTCTGCCCGAAGTAGAGGACGTCGGAGTCGCGCTCCATCTCGAGCTGGATCGCCTCGTTGATCGCTGCGATGTAGGGGAGTTCGTGTGCCATTGCTCGAGAGCTCCTATGCGTAGACGTGGTTGACGGCCTCTTCGGGCTCGGGGTAGGGGCTCTCCCAGGCGAAGACGACAGCCGCCTCCATCTCGTCCTTGGCGGCCGCCGCGATCGCGTCGGCCTCCTCAGAGGTGAGCGTCCCATCCCCGATCAGGCGCCCGCGGAAGCGCGGCACCGGGTCGCCGCGCAGCGCGGCCTCGTACTCGTCGCGGTTGCCGAACACGGTGATCGCCTCGTGCTCGGGGTAATGCAGCGGAACGCCGGGCGGGGCGATGATGTTGCCGTGCGCGCTCAGCCGGTAGACCTTGGACTCGACCAGCGTCGGTCCCTCGCCTGAGCGCGCCCGCTCGACGGCGGCGCGGACGGCGTCGTAGACCTCGATCGGATCGGCTCCGTCGACGGTCACGCCCGGCATGCTGAAGGCCTTCGCCTTGACCGCCAGCGGTTCGCCGGCGGCGGCGTTGGCGTCCTCCTGGTCGGAGCGCGTGACGACGTTGTAGTTGTTGTTCTCCATGATGTAGACGACCGGCAGCTTCCACAGCGAGGCGATGTTCAGCGACTCGTGGAATGCGCCCTGCTTCGACGCCCCGTCGCCGAAGAAGCTCAGGACGACCTGGCCCTTCTTGCGGATCTGCGCCGCATACGCGGCGCCGGTCGCGTGCGGGATGCCCTGCCCGACGATCCCCGACGTGCCGAGGAACCCGCGGTCGGGGTCGACGAGGTGCATCGAGCCGCCGAAGCCGCCGCAGATGCCCGTCGAGCGGCCGTAGATCTCGGCCATCAACGCCTTCGTGTCGCTGCCGAGCGCGATCGGGTAGCCGTGGCAGCGGTAGGTGGTGAGCACCTGGTCGCCGTCGCGCAGCGCCGCGATCGAGCCGACGATCGACGCCTCGGCGCCGTCGGCGAGATGCGTGTGTCCGCGAATCGCGCCCGGGTGCTCCTCGAAGGTGCTCTTCACCCGCTCCTCGAACTCGCGAATCCTCGTCATCTGAGTGAGGATCCAGCCGAGGCGGTCCTTGTCCAAGCCGTTGCCGCTCACCGCGAAACTCCTTTCACGCGACGCCGGCGCGCAGCTGCGCCGTCGTGGTTTCGTACGCCCGCTCGAAGATCTGCTCGATCGGCAGGCTGCGCAAGTCCTCGGAGAGGACCTCGACGCCCCACGGTCCCTCGTAGCCGAGGGCGTGGCAGACCTCGACGTGCTCGACGATCGGGAACTCGCCCTCGCCGGGCAGCCGGCGGCGGTTGATCACCTCGTCGAGTTCGTCCTCCATGTTCTCGTACTGCCCGTCGGAGAGCTCGACCCAGCCGAGCAGTTCGGGCGGCATCTCGCGCAGATGCTCGGGCGTGATCCCGAGCTTGCCGAGATGCCAGGTGTCGACGGCGATCTTGCCGTTGCGCGCCCCCGCTCCGCCGACGACCTCGACGGCCGCCTCGAGACTTCGAACGTTGACGTCGAAGGGCATGAACTCGTAGACGATCAGCGAGTCGTGCTGCTGCGCGGCGTCGTCGCAGAGCTCGGCGAAGCGCTCGGTGAGCTTCGGCAGCTCGCAGGGCGTGCCGGGGATGTTGCCGACCTTGACGTGGTGTGCGCCGAGTGTCGCGGCGGCCTCGAAGAGCAGCCTGCGGCGGCGGTCTGAGTCCTCGCGGCGCTCGTCGCCGGCGTCGACGAACCAGTCCTGGAGGAACTCGAGCTCGATCTTGCCAAGGCCGTGGTCATCGAGAATCTGGCGCATCTCGCGCAGCGTGCGCGTCTCGAGCGTGTGCTCGAGATCGGCATGCCAGATCCCGATGCCGGTGAACCCGACGCGCTCCGCCTGCGCGCAGCGGTCGCGGAAGTCGAACAGGGACCACTCGCGCCCGGTGTGGACCTCGACGGGCCCCGACAGCGTCCAGTAGAGGCCGACCACCTCGACGTCACCCATCTGCTGCGCTCCTCTCCGCGGCCGTCGCTGGCGGCCGGCGGGAAATGCGCGCCGCCGCGTGCGCGCGCTCCAGCCGCCGCTGTGGTTGGAGCGCCCAGCCTACCCCGGCGGCCGCGCGCGTTCCTGCCTGCGAGCGCTGAACGTCTTGCGTATTCGTGCGGGCACCCATCGACTTGTGGACAGCCTATGCGACCGTGCCATAAGCTCGCGCTCCGAGATGGGTCTGCGAACTCTCGACGCCGCCCAGGCCGAGGCGCTCGAGCGTCTCTGCGAGGTCATCGTGCCGGGCTCGGCCCGCGTCGGCCCGGCGACCTACGTCGACGCGCAGCTCGCGGCGATGCCCGACGGGGTGCGCGCCGGCGCGATCGCCGCGATCGAGCGGCTCGGCGAGGCCGCTCGCGGCGGCGCGACCGCGATCGCGGAGCACGCGCCGAGCGCGGACTTCCTGATGCTGCGTGCGCTGGCCGTCGAGGCCTTCTACAGCGATTTCGTCGCCCCCGGCCGGGCGACGACGGGCGCGTGGGATGAGATCGACTTCCACCCGCCCGCGACGGCGGCGCTGCACAAGGACTGGTCGTACCTGGGGATCGACGGCTGATGGACGAACAGCGCTACGAGGTAGTCGTCGTCGGATCCGGCGCCGGAGGCGGAGTCGTCGCCGGCGAGCTCGCCGCGCGCGGGCGCTCGGTCCTGCTGATCGAGCTCGGACCGCACAGGACCGCGATCGACTTCCAGCGCTGGGAGGCGAAGGCCGCGCACGAGTTGTGGTGGCCGATCCGCTTCGCGATGCCGGCCGGGGACTGGGGACGCGGACCGGTCGCGCTGATCGGCGGCCGCTGCGTCGGCGGCTCGACGACGATCAACACGAAGGTCGCGATGCGCGCGATCGACGCCGACATCGCGAAGTGGCACGAGGCGAGCGGGCTGCTCGGCTCCTCCGGCGCGCCGTTCGCGCCGGACGACCTCGCCCCGTGGTATGAGCGCGTCGAGCGCTACCTCGGCGTGCGCGCGCGCGATGACTGGTCCGACAGCGTCCGCACCGTCGAGCGCGGCTTCAAGGCGCTCGGCGGACGGCTCGAGTCGGTGGAGTCCTACACGGACGAGAACTGCACCCGGATCGGCTCCTGCCTGCAGGGCTGCCCGACCAACGGCGGCAAGTCGACGCAGAACACCTACATCGCGCGCGCGCTCGCGAACGGAACGCTCGAGCTGCGCGCGCAGGCGCGCGTCGAACGCGTCCTGGTCGAGGACTCCCCCGACGGGCCGCGGGCGAGCGGCGTCGAGTACAGCGACGCCGGCGGGCGCCATCGCGTGCTGGCCGGCGCCGTCGTCGTCGCCGCCGGGACGCTCAACACGCCCGGGCTGCTCGCGCGCTCGGGCCTGCGCGACCCGCTGATCGGGCAGAACCTCGGGTTCCATCCGGCGCGGCTGGTGTTCGGCCGCTTCGCCGAGCCCCAGGACGCGCACGTCGTCTATCCGATCACGACTCACTACGCCGACCGCCGCCGCGATGAGGACGGCGGGTTCGTGATCGAGGCCGTCACGATGCAGGACCCGATCGGCTTCGCGATCAACCTCCAGGACGAGAGCGGCCCGATGTGGGGGGAGCCCCTCGTCGAGGCGCTGCGCGCCTATCGCAACTGGACCGGCGTCCTGGCGATGGTCAACGACGACAACAACGGCGCCGTGATCCCCGCCGCCGACTGGGACGGCGGCGACGACGCCTACAGCTGCGACTTCTCGGCGGCCGAGATCGAGCGCCTCGACGGCGCGCTTGACTTCAGCCGCCGCGCGCTCGAGGCGGCCGGCGCCGAGCAGGTCCTGTGGACCGGCCTGGTCACCACGCACATCCAGGGGAGCTGCCGGATGGGCAGCGACCCGGCGCGCTCGGTGGTCGACGCGCACGGCGAGATGCACGCGGTGCGCCGCCTCTTCGTCGGCGACGGCTCGGTGATCCCGCGCACGGTGTCCGCCAACCCGTCGCTGACGATCATGGCGCTCGCGACGCGCCTCGCCGACCACCTCGACGCCGACGCGTCGGGCTACCTCTCAAGCCTGCAGTCGGCGGCCGCCTGAGCGGGGCTAGGGCTGGGCCTCGGCCTCGGCGTCGGCCTCGGCGGCGGCGGCCATCGCACCCTGGAAGCCGACCCTCGAATGCGTGCCGTCGCAGAACGGCTTGTTGCTCGATCCGCCGCAGCGGCAGAGGAACACGTTCCTGCCCTCGGCGACCTCGACGGGCGACCCGTCGGGCGCGAGGAGCTCGATCGGCCCGCTGACCTTGTAGGGACCGTTGTCGGTGATCTCGATCGTGACGTCGCTCATGCGCTGGCCTCTCGCGTTCGTTCAGACGTCGAGCTCGATGCGGGCCTGCTTCGAGCTCTTCGCCGGATTGACTATGTGCAGGATGAACGGGCGGTTCGCGAGGTCCGCGTAGGGGACCTTGAAGATCAGGAACTCGCCCTGCGTCCAGGCGGCGAACGCGACGCTGCTGATCGTCGGCAGCTGGCCGCCCGCCGGGATCGACGCCGGCGCATAGCTGTAGGGGTTGGGGTTGGGGTTGCTCATCGGCACGAAGCGGTCCCCGAGGGTGTCCGAGATGAAGAAGTCGTCCGTCGGCGTCGCCGCGACGTTGCTCCAGTTGTAGACCTGCAGCGAAACACCGAAGAACTCGGCCGTCGGCGCCAACAGGCGCTGCGAGCCGCTGAAGCCCTGGAGGTACCACTTGTCCTCCTGGGTGTCCCACGGGTTCAGCTGGCGCGACACCTGAACCTGGTAGTTGAGATCGCCGAGCTGGACGTAGCCCGTGCCGAGGTTGTTCTGGTATGTCGCGTGCTCCCCCGCCCCACACGCCGACACCGCGATGGCGCAGAGAGCGCCCGCCCCGAGCCTGCCGAGTCGCTTTCCAACCATCGCCGCGGCAGTCTATTCGTCAGCCGCCGGCCACGGTCACGCGAGTCCCGCGCCGCGTGCCCTCCTCGAGGATCGAGCGCAGGCGGGAGAGCGCGCGGCCGTACTGGCGGCGGGTGCGCCCGCGCGCGCCGAGCAGGACCTCCAGCAGGCGGTCGCTCGGGGTGACCGGCGCCGTCTCGACGGTGACCTTGACGCGCGTGACCTCGTCGGCGGTTGGCTCGAGGGTGTAGACGATCATCGAGCGCACGCGGTTGAACTTGCCGCCGCGGCCGGCGGCGACGATCCGCCACGGGCGGTCCACCTCGATGAACGCGACCCCCATCCAGGAGAAGCGGTTGAGCGGGGAGGCGACGTGGAAGCGTGCGCCGGCGCCGCGGCCGACGGGGTCCTCGCGCGTGAGGTGCCAGTCGGTCAGGAAGTGGTCTGTGAACTCCGCGTGGTTGGCGATGTCGGCGAGGTAGTCGAAGACCTCGTCGCGCGGGCGGCCGACGGTGATCGAGACGCTGACGGGATCCACGGCGGCGCGGAGTTTACGCGTTGCGGCGAGGGCGACCCGTCAGGCGGCGCGGTGCAGGCGCACGGCGAGGCCGTGCTCGCTGTGGCGGACGCGCTCGGTCGAGACCGGGGCCTCGCGGCGAAGCGGCCGGCAGAGCTCGCAGACGACGTGCCCGCGCTCGTAGAGGTGCACGTCCTCGCCGATCAGCGGCGTGCGCCCGCAGTCGCGGCAGCGCGCCCGCTCGGCCGAGAGCTCATCGACTGCGACACGCAGCAGCAGGCGCTCGAAATCCTCGGTGCGCTCGACACGGACGTGGGCCGCTGCGGCTGAGTTGCGCATCGTCGGTTGCCTTCGCCGCGGCGCTGCGCGTTCCTGCCATCGTCCGCCCGTCATGGTCGCGACACCCCCGTGGCTCTATGATGGAAGGGTGGCGGTGCCCCAAGGCAGCGACATGGACGAGTCTCGTTCGGAGACGGTCACCGACAGCGTGCCGTTCCGCTGCGAGGATTGCGGCGAGATCGTCACCCTCACCGTCGATGAGCCGGCGCGCGCCTGCGCAAGCTGCGGCTCGGCGAAGCTGGCCGCGCTCGAGCTGCCGCCGGCGGTCGCCGGCACGACCGCCGTCGAGGCCCAGCGCCCGCCCGCCGAGCGCGAGCTGCCGGGCTGGCTGGCCGACGCGCCGGCGCTGCTCGGCGAGCCCGGCTCCTACATCTGCTTCGAGGACGGCGGCGAGGTCGTCGTCGTCCCGCTCACCCGCGAGTGGACGCGGATCGGCCGCGGCCTGGCCGCCGACGTGCGCTTCGACGACCCGACGGTGTCGCGCCGCCACGCGCTGATCGTGCGCGGCGCCGACGGGCTGCGCGTGCTCGACGACCGCAGCCTCAACGGCGTGTTCGTCAACGGCGAGCGCGTCGAGTGGAGCCCGCTCGGCCACGGCGATGAGATCCGTGTCGGCCGCCACCGCCTCTACTACGCGGTGCTCGAGCGCCTCGACGCGCCGGCGACGACCAACTAGCTCAGCTGGTGAACCTGGGCGCCGCGCGGCGTGAACGGCGTCGCCAGCACGCGCGCCCAGCCCGAGGCGCGCCGGCGCAGCGCCGCGGCGACGGCTCGCGTGGCGTCGACCGGGACCCAGACGAGCACCGTCGGCCCGGCACCTGAGATCGTCGCTCCGAGCGCCCCGAGCGAGCGGGCCTCCTCGAGCAGCTCGGCCGAGCGGCGGTAGAGGTGGGAGCGATGCGGCTGGTGGAGGCGGTCGCGCAGGCCCCGCGCGATCAGGTCCTGGTCGCCCGCGGCGAGACCGAGCATCAGCAGCGCCCCGTGGGCGGTGTTGAAGACGGCGTCGGCGAGCGGCACCGATGCCGGCAGCACCGCGCGGGCGCGCGCGGTCCGCACGGCGCGATGGGGCACGACGAGGAGCGCCTCCACGCCCGACGGCGGATCGATGCGGTGGGCGGCGCCGTCGGCGCAGATGACGATGCCGCCGAGCAGCGCCGCGGCGGCGTTGTCGGGATGCCCCTCGGCCTCACTCGCCAGCGCGAGGATGTCGGCCTCGGCGCCCGACAGCGCGGACGCCGCGAGCAGGCCCGCGACGACTGCCGCGGCGCTTGACCCGAGCCCGCCGCTGAGCGGGATCTCCGACGTCAGCTCGAAGCGGTGGCCGGACGCGTCGCGCAGGCGCCCGAAGGCGGTGACGGCGACGTTCGAGCGGTCGCGGCGCACGTCGAGGTCGGTGACGAGCTCGAAGCGCTCGCTCTCGCTGACGCGCAGCTCAAGAAACAGGCCGAGCGCCGCCGCGAAGCAGTCGAAGCCCGGGCCGAGGTTGGCCGAGGAGGCTGGGACACGGACAGCGACGGCGGCCGGCACGCGCTCAGTCCGCGAGCACCGCGCGCTCGATCGCCCGCAGCTGCGGCTCGCACGGCACGACCGCGCCGACCTGCTCGAGCGCGACGTCGGGGTCCTTCAGGCCGTGGCCGGTCAGCACGCAGACGATACGCTCCGCGCCGTCGGCGCCGTACTTGATCAGGCCCGCGACGGAGGCCGCCGAGGCCGGCTCGCAGAAGATGCCCTCGCTCTGCGCGAGCAGGCGGTAGGCGGCGAGGATCTCAGCGTCGCTGACCGCGCGGATCGCCCCGCGCGAGGCGCGCATCGCGTCCATCGCGTCCTCCCAGCGAGCGGGATTGCCGATCCGGATCGCGCTGGCGATCGTCTCCGGCTCGGCGACGGGGGCGCCGCGCACCAGCGGCGCCGCCCCCTCGGCCTGGAAGCCGAACAGTCGCGGGGCGACGCCGGACTCGGTGAAGCCGTTCCAGTAGGCGGTGATGTTGCCGGCGTTGCCGACCGGGATGCAGAGCGCGTCAAGGCGCCCGTCGAGGTCCTCGAGCAGCTCGAATGCCGCCGTCTTCTGGCCCTGCAGGCGAAAGTCGTTGACCGAGTTGACGAGCGCGATCGGGTGGCGCTGCGCGAGCTCGCGAACGAGCTCCAGCGCCCTGTCGAAGTTGCCGCGCAACGCAATCACCCGCGCTCCGTAGACCAGCGCCTGGGCGAGCTTGCCGGTGGCGATCTTGCCGTCGGGAATGATGACGACGCCGCGCAGCCCGGCGCGAGCGGCGTAGGCGGCGGCGCTCGCGGCGGTATTGCCGGTCGAGGCGCAGATCACCGTCTCGGCCCCCTCGCGCAGCGCGGCCGACACCGCGCAGGTCATGCCGCGGTCCTTGAAGGAGCCCGTGGGGTTCGCACCCTCGATCTTGAGGTGGACCTCGGCGCCGACCGTCTGCGAGAGGCGCTCGGCGAGAACGAGCGGCGTCGATCCCTCGCCGAGCGTGACGACGGGGTCGGTGGCTGCGAACGGCAGGCGGTCGCGATAACGCTCGATCAGGCCGCCTGAGCGCCCGACGCCGCTCACATGAACTCCTCGTCGATGACGCTGATCGCGCGCGGCGCGGCGTGGACGTAGTCGAGCTCGGCGATCGCGGCGAGGGCGCCGCGGAGGCTCGACTGCGCCAGCGGATGGGTGACCATCATCAGCTGCGCCCGCTCGCCGAGGCCGCGCTGGACGACCGACTTGATCGACGCGCCGGCATCGCCGAGCAGCTTCGCGATATGCGCGAGCACGCCCGGGCGGTCGTCGACCTCCATGTGCAGGTAGAAGGCCGACACGACGTCCTCGACGACCTCGAGGCGCTCGAGCGGCTCGCCGAGCGCCGCCGCGCCGCCGATCGCCGCGACGAGATCGCCGAGCACCGCGCTGGCGGTCTGGGAGCCCCCGGCGCCCGGGCCGGACATCGTGATCTCGGTGATCGCGTCGGACTCGACGGTGACGGCGTTGAAGGCGCCGCTGACGGACGCCAGCGGATGGCCCGCGTACAGAAAAGCCGGGTGGACGCGCACCGAGATCCCGCCGGCCAGCCGCTCGGCGGTCCCGATCAGCTTCAACGACAGGCCGAGCTCGCGGGCGTAGGAGATGTCGTCGCTGGTGATGCCGGCGATCCCCTCGTGGCGGACGTCGTCGAAGTGGACCGGCGTCGAGAACGCGAGTCGCGCGAGGATCGCCATCTTCGCCGCCGCGTCGGCGCCTCCGACGTCGTCGGTTGGGTCCGCCTCGGCGTAGCCGAGCCGCTGCGCCGCGGCGAGCGCCTCGCCGTAGTCGCAGCCGGTGCGGGTCATCTCGCTGAGGATGTAGTTGGTCGTCCCGTTGACGATCCCGTGGATTCGCTCGACGTGCGCGCCCGCGAGCGACTCCCGCAGGACGCGCACGACGGGGATCACGCCCGCCACGGCGGCCTCGAAGCCGAGCGTCACTTCGTGCTCGCGCGCCAGCGACCAGAGCTCCTCGCCGTGGCGCGACAGCAGCTGCTTGTTGGCCGTGACGACGGGGCGGCCGGAGGCGAGCGCGCGGCTGACGTAGTCGCGCGCCGGCTCGACGCCGCCGATCAGCTCGACGATCGCGTCGGAGCGCTCGAGGAGGTCCGCGAAGTCGCCGCGCGAGCGTGTCAGCACGCCGACGATCTCCGGCCGCCGGCCGGTGATCCGCTCGATCGCCGGCGCGCGCTCCGCGAGCAGGGCCTCGAAGGCGCCGCCGACTGTTCCCTGGCCGAGCAGGCCGATCCGGTAGGCGCTCATCGCCGCTGGCGCCACTAGACGTCGCGCGCGTGCAGGTCGTCGAGGGTCTCGCGGCGTATCACGACGCGCGCCTCGCCGTCGGCCACGAAGATCACCGGCGGCCGGGGCACGCCGTTGTAGTTGTTGGCCATCGCGTGGCCGTAGGCGCCGGTCGCGGGCACGACGACGACGTCGCCCGGCCGCGGGTCATGGAGCACGGCGTCGGGGATCAGCACGTCGCCGGACTCGCAGTGCTTGCCGGTCAGCTTGACGTGCGTCGAGCCGCCGAAGCGATCGGCGATCTCGGCCTGGTAGCGCGCGCCGTAGAGCATCGGGCGGAGGTTGTCGGACATGCCGCCGTCGACGCTCACCCAGGTCGAGACATTGCGCTTGACGCCGACGACGCGGTACAGCGTCACGCCGGCGTTTGCGACCAGCGCCCGGCCGGGCTCGACGATCAGGCGCTTGCCGCGCCCGAGGTGCTCGCCGACGGCTTCGACGATCCCGCCGACCCACTCCTCGATCGCCGGCGGCTCCTGCTCGTCGGTGTAGGCGACCGCGAGGCCGCCGCCGACGTTGTAGACGGGAAAGTCGCCGAGGGTGGCGATCGCGGCGATCGCCACCCGGAAGGGCTCGATCGAGAAGAGCTGCGATCCGAGGTGGACGTGAAGGCCGCGCAGGCGCAGCCCGGCGACCCCGCGCAGGCGCTCGATCGCGGCCGGCGCATCGGCCAGCCCGACGCCGAACTTCGAGTCCGCCTGGCCGGTCGAGATCTTCTCGTGCGTGTCGCCGCTGACGCCGGGCGTGACGCGCAGCAGCACCGGCTGCGGCGCTCCCCCACGGTCCGCCGTGAGCCGCTCGAGGCGGTCGATGTCGTCGGTCGAGTCGATCACGATGTGACCGACGCCGGCGTCGAGCCCCGCCTGGAGCTCGGCGTCGTCGCGCGCGTTGCCGTGCATCACGAGCACGGCGGGGTCGAAGCCCGCGCGCCGCGCGAGGTGCAGCTCCCCCGCCGAGGCGACGTCGCAACCGAGGCCCTCCTGCTCGAAGACGCCCATCACAGCTGTGGCCGGACACGCCTTCGATGCAAACGCCACCAAGAAATCCGCATGGCCGCTCGCGCGGAAGGCGTCGACGAAAGAGCGAGCCCGCGCCCGCAGGTCCTCCTCGGCGACCACGTAGGCCGGGGTGCCGAAGCGCTCGGCCAGCTCGATCGCGTCGCAGCCGCCGATCTGGAGGCGCCCGCGATCGTCCAGCCGGCTGCCGATCGGGAAGACGTGCGAGACGGTTTGAACGGCGCTCATCAGGGCAGCGATTATCGCGGTCGCAGGCGGCCCCCGTCGGCCCGCGCGGCGCGGCCTGCGCGACCAGCGCGTCTGCGACAATCAGCGCATGGTCGTCGCGCGCGGCAAGTTCGGCAGGGACACGGGCCTTCAGGCCCGGATGGGGCTCACGATGTTCCTGCTCGGCCTGCTCTATGTCGCGCTCGTCGGGGCCCTGATCGCGGCCAGCGCGAGCGCCGTCACGATCGTCGTGATCGCCGTCGCGCTGTTCGGCTTCCAGGTCCTCGGCTCGGACAAGCTGGCGCTCGCGACGCTGGGCGCGCATGAGGTCTCGGCGTCCGATGAGCCGCAGCTGCATGCGATCATCGAGCGCCTCTGCATCCAGGCCGACCTGCCCAAGCCGCGTGTCGCGGTCATCGAGGCGCAGATGCCGAACGCCTGCGCGCTCGGGCGCTCGCAGAAGTCGGCGACGGTGTGCGCGACGCGGGGCCTCTTGAACATGCTCGAGCCGGCCGAGCTGGAGGGCGTGATGGGGCACGAGCTGACCCACGTCATCCACCGCGACGTGATGGTCATGACGATCGCCAGCTTCTTCGCGACGGTCGCGGCGCTGATCATCCGCTTCGCGTTCTTCTTCGGCGGCGGGTTCGGCGGCGGGAACCGCAACGAGGCGGAGCAGATCGAGATCGTGATCCTCGTCTCGATGCTCGTCTACGCGATCTCGTTCCTGCTGCTGCGGGCGCTGTCGCGCTACCGGGAGTTCGCGGCCGACCGCGGCTCGGCGATCCTGACCGGCCGCCCGAGCGCGCTGGCCTCGGCGCTGATCAAGATCAGCGGGACGATCGAGTCCGGGCGGATCCCGCGCAACGACCTGCGCACCGCCGAGGGGATGAGCGCGTTCTTCATCGTTCCGGCGCGCGCGAAGCACTCGCTGATGAATTTGTTCGCCGATCATCCGCCGCTCGAGCAGCGACTCGCCGCGCTGTCGCGGCTCGAGACGCAGCTGCAGTCAAGCGGCGGTTGAGAAGCGTGGGACTGCGGGAGATCTTCGGGCGAAGCTCGGTCAAGCAGCCCGCTCAGCGCGACCGCCTGTTCGCGCTCACGACGGCGTATGTGACGCTCGAGACCTCCTATGAGGTCACCTGCGCCGGCGTCGGCGGGATCGTCGTGCAGTCGCTGGCGACGAGCGACTTCCAGGCGTTGCTGAAGGACACCGAGGAGGTCGTCGAGGCGACGGCCGGCGAGATGAGCGCGAAGGTCGAGAGCAGCGACGACGAGTTCGGCTTCCGCTGGATCGTCGTTCGCGACCCGGGCGTCGAGGACCTCGTCGCGACGATCAACGCGGTGTCCGGCTCGATCGAGGCGGGCGGCTACGGGGAGCGGCTGCTGTGCGCGGTGTTCGCCTTCAAGGATGCGGGCGGGACCGCGATCAACTTCATCTACAACTTCAAGCGGGGCAGCTGGTACCCGTTCGTCGCGGCCCCCGGCGACAAGCAGCGCAACACCGAGCGGGAGCTTCAGCTGAAGGCGCAGATCGGCTCGGAGCTGCCGATCGAGCCCGAGCTCGAGCGGTGGTTCCCGCTCTGGGGCGTGCCGTTCTGAGCTGGTGGCCGGCGACGTGCCGGCGGCTACCCGTAGCCGGCTGCGAGCGGAATGTTCAGCGCGGTCGTGTACGTCACGTTCGAGCGGGCCTTGGGCGAGATGGTGATCGCGACCAGGGGTGCGGGCCACACGGAGGTGGACTGCTCATACCAGGACACAGGACCCGGCCCGGACCACAGGTGCAGGTGTTTGAACAGGGCGGGGATGCGCGCATAGCCGGAGAACATGGTCGCGCGCGCGGCGGGGCCCGGCTGGAAGGCCGCCGCGAGGCGCGTCGAGAGAGCGACGTGTTGGCCGTCGACTACAGCGCTGACCGAGCGGGCCGGCCGGCGCAGCCACACCGAGAGGCCGATGCGATCACAGTGCGGCGTCCCGCAGGTGATGCCCATGTCGGGCGGCTGGGAGAGGAGAACGTCCGGTGACACGCGCTCTGACCGCGCGCCGCCACCACCGCCGGCGAGGACCGCGGCGCCGATCGAGGCGGCGGTGAGCGCTGCGACGGTCGAGATCCCCCACGCCGCCACGCGCCGCCGCCGGCGCGCGCGCGCCCGGTTGATCACGCCGGCGTTCAGCGCGATCGCCGCCGGTCCCGAAAATGATGCCATAGACGCTAGCGTAGCTAGCGCTATCGCGGCTGTCAATCAGTCCGGGATCAGCCCTTCGCCGGTGAACTCCTCGCGCGCCTCGGCGAGCGTGATGTCGGTCGGCGGGAGCATCAGATCCGACGGCACGAGCTCGTCGTCGGCGAGCCGCTCTCCCTCGCTGTGGATCAGATCGATGAGCGCCCCGTAGCTTGCGCCGAAGGCCGCCTCGTCGTCTGAATCGATCGCCTTGACCGTCTCGACGTCGAGCTCGTGAAGGCGCGTCTGCGCGGCATCCGGGATGCGGTACTGGCCGTCGCTGAAGATGCGGACGATCATTGCGCCGCTGCTGCCTCGCCGTTGGCCGGCGGCTCCTCCGCCTCCGGTGCCGGTGGCGGGGCGCTGCCCTCCTCGAGCGCCGCCGGCGCAGGCTCGCCGGAGCCGAGCTCGGCCTTCATCTTCGCGAGCTCGTCGTCGACCGCGCCGCCCGCGCCGATCTGCTCGAGCTGGCGGTCGATGTCGTCCTTGCCCGGTCCGAGCTGCGTGAGGTCCTCGAAGGTGCCAGCGGCCTCGAGCTCGCCGACCGCGGAGGCGCGCGCCTTCATGTTCTCGGTCTTGTCGAGGGCGCGCTGCATCGCCAGGCCGACGTCGGCCATCTGCTCGCCGACTCCGGTCGCGGCCTCGGAGATGCGGACCTGCGCCTCGGCGGCGGAGTACTGGGCCTTGATGACCTCCTTCTTGGTGCGGAAGGCCTCGAGCTTCGCGCGCATCGCCGCCTCGGAGTCGGTCAGCTTCTGCTGCTGGTCCTCGAGCTCAGCGATCTGGCCGTCCATCGTCTGCAGCTCGGTCTGGACGTTCTGCTTGCGCTCGAGCGCGAGGCGGGCGAGGTCCTCGCGGTTGGCGGCGAGCGCCTGGCGCGCCTGCGTGTCGAGCTTGACAACCTGCTGTTGCATCTGCGCCTCCTGAAGCTGCAGGCGCTTCTTGGAGGTCACCACGTCGGCGATCCCCTTCTTGACGTTCTGAAGCAGCTCGAGTTGCTTCGAGTAGCTGTAATCGAGGGTCTCGGCAGGGTCCTCGGCGCGGTCGAGCACCTTCGAGACCTTCGCCTTGACGATTGTGGACATCCGTCCCGTCAAGCCAGCCATCAAGTCCTCCTTTTCAAGGTTCGCGCTCAAGCGTAGAGCACGCCGGGCGAATCCCGCGAGGTCGGGCTAGAAGCCGGCCGGGTGGCGCGCTTGAAACCCCTTGTTGGAGTGAAGCAGCGGGCGCCAACGCGGGCCGCTGAGGCCGCCCGGATCGCCGCCCGTCGAGGTGTCGAAGCGGATCCCGGCGATGTCGACGTAGGCGTGGCCGGGGTTGGTGAAGACGGTGATCCAGTGGCCGCGGCCGGCGGCGCCCCATGTCTGGAAGCCGGTCGAGTCGAGCGGGTAGGCGAGCAGGTCGGCGCCGTGCAGCGCGTATGAGACCGCGCCGGAGCAGTCGTAGCCGCGGGAGACGAAGCTCTTGTGGCCGCCGCCGTAGACGTAGGGCTGGCCGATCAGCTGGTTGGCGGCGGCGATCGCCTGCTTGACCGCCGCCGGCGCGTCGGCCGGGGCAACGGCGTGACCATCGGGGAGGATCCGCGCGACGTCGGTCGGGCCGGTTGGCCCGGTCGGCCCCACGGGGCCGACCGCGCCGGTCGTCCCGGTCGCGCCGGTCGCTCCGGTTGGCCCGGTCGGAGCGGTTGCTCCGCCGGCGCCCGTCGCGCCGGTCGGTGCAGTCGGGCCCGTGGCGGCCACGAGCGGCTTGGACCGCGACTTGGTCGCCGGGGCGCTCGGTGCGGCGCCGATCGCCGTGCCGCCGGTCGCGGCCGTGGAGGTCGAGGCGCTGTTCTGCGTCGTCGCCGCCGGCGACGGCTGGTAGGCCACTCCACCGTCGCCCTCGGGATCGGGCGAGCCCTTGACCTTCGTCGTGACCCTCGAGTGGTGGTGGTGGTGCGCCGGCTTGCCGTGCCGCGAAGAGGCCGCGCTGGCCGCCACGGCGGCGGGTCCCCCCATCGCGACCGCCCCGCCACAGAGGGCGAGCAGCACGACGGGTCGCGTCGAGAAGCGCACCACATTCGCGTCGGCAGTAGGGGCGCGGAGCTATCGGCCTGCAAGTTGTCTTGCAGGGGGAGGAGTCGGGTGGAGGGGGGCGTAGGCGGCGCCGCGGGGGCGGGTAGCGCTGCAGCCGATCGGAGCCCGATGTCCGACGCGCACCGCGAGTGGCGACCCGTCCCTGGGAGGCCGCGAGGTCGCGGCCGCGACGGTCCAGGGGAAACCCGAGCCCGTGGTCGCGGACCGCGCGGCCGGTGGGCCGTTTCGCTAGGCGCGCAGGTTGAGGCGCCAGTCATTGCAGGTCATGAGATGCCCCGGCGGGAACTCGAACTCGCACGCCCCGAGCAGCTCGAAGCCGAGCCTGCGGCAAATCGCGTTCGACGGCGCGTTGTCGACGTTCGGGAAGGCGTGCATGAAGCGGTGCTCGCCATCGCTCTTGGCGAGCTCGATCGCCTGTGCTGTCGCCAGGCGCGCGATGCCGCGACCCTGAAACTCCGGTACGACCATCCAGCCGACCTCGTAGATCTGCTCGTCGCGCCACGTCTTCGCCCAGAAACCGACCGAACCGACGCCGGCGCCGCTTGCCAGGTCGACGATCTTGAACATGCGATTGCCGCCCTCCAGGCGCTCGTAGCGGCCCTGGCGTTCCCGCAGCTTGTCCGGACTCTCGGGGCCGCCGAGGTGCTCGGTCATGAGCGGATCGCCCATCAGCCGCTCGAGCAGCGGCAGGTCGCCGCTCCCCCAGGGCTCGAGGGCCACCGTCGCACTCACCCCGCGCAGCCTACGCCTGCTCCCGTCACATCCGTGAAACCCGCCCGCCCCGCAACCGCGCCGATCCGTGGCCAGCCAGCGCAGCCGGCGGCCGAAGGCCGCCGGCGAGCACCCTTCACGGATAAAGCTGCACGCCGTCTGTGTCGGTGATGATGATCGCGTCGACCGGGCAGTTCTGCGAGGCCTCGATGATCCGCTCGAGCGTCGCGGCGTCGGGGTCGATCACGGTCGCCTTGTCGTCCTCGTCGAGGCGGAAGACCGTCGGCGCGGTGTCGACGCAGTCGCCGAAGCCGAAGCACAGTTCGCGGTCGACCTCGATCCGCACGCCGGCCGCTGTTGTCACGTTGGCCACACGGCAACCTTATCCACCGCTGCCGCCCAACTAGACTTCGCGATCCCGCGATGAGCCAGTCCGAGTCCCCCGAGCGAACCGCCCCCGAGCACGAGGCCACGATCGAGGACATCCGCCAGCTGATGGGCGCCTCGACGCCCCATTTCGCACTCCAGCTGCGAAACCGGATCGCCAAGCTGATCGCCCCGCTCCCGGCGGACAATCCCGCGCGCGTCCTCGGCGAGCGGGAGATCGCGCGCCTCGAGCTGCTCGCCGAGACCGGCGAGACCCGCGGCGGCGGCGCCCAGGACGGCCAGCGCCCGCTGCCGTCGCTCGCACCCTGATCAAGCGGCGGCGAGCCGCTGGTCGCGCCGCGCACCCCGTCCCCGCCGCGCGCCACCGCCGCCGCGCCCCGCGAGAACCGACGCCGCCACGCGCTAGGCTCGGCGGCCGATGACGGAACAGCCCACGACGCCGTCGCTGCTCGAGCCCGATCCGCGGGCCGGCGACGGGCTCCCCGGCCCCTACCCGGTCGGTGAGTACGCGGCGGCGCTGCGCGCGAAGCTGCGCAGCTTCGCGCGCGTGCAGATCGTCGGCGAG
>DATBPB010000087.1:0-43325 GCA_036561565.1 Solirubrobacteraceae bacterium
GCCCTGGCGGCGCGCGTCGTGCTGCCAGGCGAACGCGGCGGCGGGGTCGATCGCGAAGTCGCTGTGCTTGCCGCCGAGGCGCCAGATGATCGCGCCGCTGCGGCGGTCGATCTTGTAGATCGTGTGGGTGTTGCGCGATGAGACGAGCAGGTTCTGGTCGCTGTCCACGCCGATCGAGTTCAGATGCACGTAGTCCCAGTCCGCCGACAGCGGCCAGTAGGACTCCTCGATCGGGATGTGGTCGAGGCTGTGCCATTCGAGCAGGACGCGGCCGCTTGGGATGTCGACCTCCTGGAATATCGCGTCCTGGATCGTCCCGTGCGCAGAGCCGCCGGCCGAGCGCAGGTCCTGCTCGTTGACGGCGTAGGTCGTCAGAAGCGCGGTTCCGCGGTCAGTGATCAGGAACTCGTGGAGGTCGCCCTGGCGGCGGTTGCCGGCGTTGACGGTCGCGAGTGGCGTGTAAGAGGCGTCGGCTATCACGTAATGGCCGACGCCGTGGCCTAGTTCGATCACGCCCTGCCACCAGGTCAGCGCCGGTTGCCCGCGGTAGCTCTGCACGCGAAAGTCGGCGGTGACGAGGTGCGGCAGGGGCTGCTCCCAAACAGGCTCGCCCGTGTTGTCGATGATGACCGCACCGGCCTGCGCGTCGCCGGGCGCGTTGTAGGGGGCCACGAAGATCAGGCCGTCCGAGACGCCAGGCTCGAGCGTCGTGACCCGGGGGGCGGGTATCTGCAGGTCGGGACGCGTTCGGTAGGTCGGCAGTCGCGGCGCCTCGCCCGGTTGGACGAGATCCGCGAGGCGCGCGAGAACGCGGTCTCCGGCGCTTGCGAACGCCAGGGCCGCCGCGCCGGCGCCACCCGCGAGCAGCAGCCCGCGCCGCGTGAAGCCCTGGTCCGCCGCGTGCGTGAGCACGTCGAAGACTTTAGTCCCCGCCGCCTTCTGGAGATCGATCATTTGTTAGCGTCGCGACCGTGGCTGGGCGAGTCGCGACGATCGGTGTGTACGGCTTTAACGCCGAGTCCTTCCTCGACGCCCTGCGCGGTGCCGGGGCGGTCCTCGTGCTCGATGTCCGCCAGCGGCGCGGAGTGCGCGGCAGCGAGTACGCGTGGGCGAACTCCAAGCGCCTGCAGGCGCTGCTCGCCGGCGCGGGGATCGGCTACCGCCACCTCGCCGAGCTCGCGCCGACGACCGAGCTACGCCAGGTCCAGTACCGCGAGGACGACCGCCTCGGGGTCGGGAAACGCTCCCGCGCCAAGCTCGCCGAGGAGTACAGCCGCCGCTACACCGCGGAGATCCTCGATCGAGCTGATCTCGAGGCGATCGGCGCCGAGCTTCCCGCCGGCCTGTCGGTGCTGCTGTGCGTGGAGCGCGATCCGGCCGCGTGCCACCGCTCGCTCGTCGCCGAGCGCATCGCCGGCGCCGGCGTGCTCCATCTGCTCCCGCCTCAGTCGAGCTCGTAGCGATAGACGTTCGTCTCCCTACGTCTGAAGCCAAGGCGTGCGTACAGCCGGTTGGCCGCCTCGCGGTCGGGGCGGGATGTCAAATCGACGGTGCGGGCGCCCTCGCCCGCCGCGAGCTCGAGAGCTCGCGCCGTGAGCGCCGCCGCGACGCCGCGCCCCCGCGCGCGCACGTCGACGACGACATCTTCGATCCAGGCGCGCGTTCCCGTCGGGATCGGGAATAGGGCGAGCGTGAGCATCCCGATCACGGCTCCCGCCTCATCGCGAGCGAGGAGCAGCCGTACCGCCGGCGAGCCCAGGAGCCGCTCGAGCGCCGGCGCGTCGAGGGGCGCCGCAGAGCTCGACAGCTGGGGCAGGAGCGCGGCCATCGCGGCGAGAAGCTCGCCGCTCGCCGTCTGCGCGACCTCGATCCGCACGCCGTCCACAAGCTCACTCTTCCATGCGGGCGCGCCCAGCGCGACTCGCTCGGCGGATGCCTGAAGGCCTCGGCCTCGCGCTGTCGCTTGTCCTGCTCGCCGCGACGCTCGTCGCGGCGGCGCGGGGCGGGCGGCGGCGCCTCGAACCGATCGTGGCGTGCGGCGCGGCGCTCGTGCTCGTGGGGTCGGGCGCGATCGGGCCCCGGCGCGCCGGCGATGCGCTGCAGAGCCTCGCGCCGACGGTCGCGTTCCTCGCGTGCCTGCTCGTGATCGCCGAGGGCGCCCGTCGCGAGGGGGTCTTCGAGGCGGTCGGGTCGCTGATCGGGCAGGGCGGTGCGCGCCTGCTGCTGCGCGGCGTGTTTGCGGCGGCCGTGGGCGTGACGGTGCTGTTCGGTCTCGACGCGACGGCGGTCCTGCTCACGCCCGTCGTGCTGCTCACCGCGGCGCGATCGCGCGCCGATCCGCGCCCGCACGCCTACGCGACCGGCCATCTCGCGAACTCGGCGTCGCTGCTCCTGCCGATCTCGAACCTCACCAACCTGCTCGCGTTTCACGCGAGCCGCCTCTCGTTCGCGCGCTTCGCCGCGCTGATGGCGCTTCCGATGGTGGGCGTGCTGGCGGTCGAGTGGCTCGTGCTGCGTCGCTGGTTCGCCGTCGAGCTCGACAGGCCGCTGGCGCGCACCGAGGCGCCGCCGGTGAGGATGCCGCGCGCGGCGCCGGCGCTGCTCCTCGCGACGCTCGCCGGCTTCGTGCTCTCCTCGCTGGCTGGCGTCGCCGCCGTGTGGGTGGCGCTGGCCGGCGCGCTCGCTTTCGCCGCGCTCGGGGTCGCTCGCGGCGCCGCGCGGCCGGCCTCGCTTGTCCGCGCGGCCGAGCCGTGGTTCCTCCTGTTCGTGCTCGCGCTCGGCGTGATCGTCGCGAGCGCCGCTCACGACGGCCTCGACTCGGCCGTCCGTGCGGTGCTGCCCGGCGGTGACTCGCTCGGCGACCTGCTCGCAGTCGCCGCGATTGCCGCGCTCTGCGCGAACGTCGTCAACAACCTTCCCGCGACGCTGCTGTTGATCGGCGCGACGGCCGCCTCGCACGGCGCGCTTCTCGCTGTGCTGATCGGCGTCAACGTTGGGCCGAACCTGACCTACGCCGGCTCGCTGGCGACGCTGCTCTGGAGGCGGGTTCTGCACGCCCACGGCATCGACGTCTCGCTGCGGGAGTTCACCGCGCTCGGGATCGCGACGGTGCCGGCGAGCCTCGTGACCGCGACCGTGCTGCTGTGGCTGGCGCTTCGCATCTGAGGTTAGGCTGCGGGCGTGGACGGTCCAGTCAACCTCGCGGAGAAGCTCGCGGCCCTCGAGGGGCCGTATGAGCCGGGGATCGTCGCCTACATCAACGACTACAAGGTCGCGGTCGTCAAGGTTGCCGGCGAGTTCGTGTGGCACAGCCACGCCGACACCGACGACTTCTTCCTCGTGTTGAGCGGCAGGCTGACGATCCAGCTCCGCGACGGCGATGTCGAGCTCGGCCCCGGCGAGCTGTTCGTCGTGCCGCGCGGCGTCGAGCACCGGCCGAAGGCCGACGAGGTGGCGGAGGTCCTCTTGATCGAGCCGCGCGGCACGCTCAACACCGGTGACGCGGGTGGCGCGATGACGCGCGGCGAGCGAGAGATCTAGCCGGTAGCGACGAAAACGACCAGCGTGCGCGGGCCGTGCACGCCCTCGACGCGCCGAAGCTCGATGTCCGACGTCGCCGATGGTCCCGAGATGAATGTGATCGCCCGCGCGCGCGACGGCGCCAGGGCGGCGATCGCCTCGGGCACCAGCTCGACGATCTGCTGCTGGGCGACTACGCAGACGTGCAGGTCCGGGATCAGCGTGAGCGCCCGCCGGCCCTCCGCGGGCGCGCCCGAGAGGACGATCGTTCCGGTCTCGGCGATGGCCAGCGTCGCGCCTGTGAGGACCCCGTCCAGCCCGTCGAGCTCGTCGTGGGCGAGCCCGTCGTCCTCGACCAGCTCGACGCCCGTGGGTCGCCAGGCGGCCGGCAGCCCCGCCGGGATGCAGATCCGGCGGGCCGCTCGCGCGAGGAGCGCCCTGCCGATCTCGTCGCGAAGGTCGGCGGCGCCGACGCGACGGACCTCGGCGCGGTAATCGCCGGCCCGCTCGCAGAAGCGCTCGACGAGCGACTCGCCGGTCAACGATCCGCTGCGCGTGTAGTCCCGGGTCGCCGCCTGGCTGACGGTGGGCCCGTCGCCGAGCGCCTCGCGGACGCGGCTCAGAATCGCCTCACGCGACGCGCTCATCGCCGCCGTCCCCACCATTCGCGGAAGCTGCGCCGAGCGAGCGGGCGCATGTCGCGCGACTGCGTCCAGGCCGACAGGGGTGGCGGGAGGCGGCGGATCAGCCCGCGCCGCGAGAGTGGGCGCTGGAGGATCCGCCCGGCACGCGAGGCGGCGAGGAAGCGACCGCCGCCGCCGAAGACCCACGCCAGCGCGGCCATCGCCGCCCGCTCGCCGGGTTTGCCGCCTGCCTCGACGGCCTTCGCGCGCAGGTGCAGGAGCACCTTCGGGATGTCGATCTTGACCGGGCAGACCTCGTAACAGGCGCCGCAGAGGCTCGATGCGAAGGGCAGCGTCGCGGCGTTCTCGATCCCGATCAGCTGCGGGGTCAGGATCGCCCCGATCGGTCCCGGGTAGACCGAGCCGTAGGCGTGACCGCCCGTGCGGGAGTAGACCGGACACACGTTCAGGCAGGCGCTGCAGCGGATGCAGTGCAGCGCCTCGCGACCGGCGGGGTCGGCGAGCACCCGCGTGCGGCCGTTGTCGAGCAGGACGACGTGAAGCTCCTGTGGTCCGTCACCGGGTGTGACGCCCGTCCAGAGCGACGTGTAGGGGTTCATCCGCTCGCCGGTCGAGGAGCGCGGCAGGAGCTGGAGGTAGACCTCGAGGTCGGCAAACGTCGGGATCAGCTTCTCGATTCCGACGACCGAGACCAGCACCGGCGGCAGCGTCGTGCACATCCGGCCGTTGCCCTCGGACTCGACGACGCAGATCGTGCCGGTCTCGGCGACCGCGAAGTTCGCGCCGCTGACGGCCATTCGCGCGCGCAGGAAGCGCTCGCGAAGGAAGCGCCGCGAGGCCTCGGCCAGCTCGGCCGGCTCGTCCCCAAGCGTGCCATCGGCGATCGTGCGGCGGAAGAGGTCGCGAATCTCGGTCCGATTGCGGTGGATCGCCGGAACGAGGATGTGCGACGACCAATCGCCGTCGAGTTGCAGGATCAGCTCGGCGAAGTCCGTCTCGACGGCGCTGACGCCGGCCGCCTCGAGCGCCGCCGTGAGCTCGATCTCGTCCGTCGTCAGCGACTTGACCTTGACGACCTCCTCGACCGCGTGCGAGCGCGCGATGCCGACGACGATGTCGTTTGCCTCGTTCGCGTCCGACGCCCAGTGGACGGTTGCGCCGGCCGTGGTGGCGGCCGCTTCGAACGCCAGCAGGTAGCGCTCGAGGTTGGCGAGGACGTCGGCCTTGATCGCCCGTCCCGCCTCGCGGAGCTCCTCCCAGTCCTCGACCTCCGCGACAGCGCCGGCTCGCTTGGCGCGGATCGTGTCGGTCGCCGCGCGCAGGTTGGCGCGAAGGATCGGGTCGGCGAGGGCCTCCCGTGCCGCCTGCGGGAAGGGCTTCATCGCTCCCCGGCCAGGATCTCCGCGAGATGCAGTGCGCGCACCGGCGATCCCTCGCGCGAGAGGCGGCCGCCGATCTGCAGCAGGCAGGAGCTGTCCACCGCGGTGACCACGCTGGCGCCGCTGGCCGCGATGGCAGCGCACTTGTCGATGACCATCGCGGTCGAGGTGTCGGCGTTCTTGAGGGCAAAGGTGCCGCCGAAGCCGCAGCACTCCGTCGCCGCCGGGAGGTCGACGAGCTCGAGGCCGTCGACGGCCTCCAGCAGCCGAAGCGGCGCATCGCCGACACGCGTGACGCGCAGGGAATGGCAGGTCGGGTGGTAGGCGACACGGTGCGGGAAGGCGGCGCCGACATCCGTCACGGCGAGGCGGTTGACGAGCAGCTCGGAAAGCTCGTAAAGACGGCCCTCGAGTGCCGGCTGGTGCTCGCGCATCGTCCCCACGCACGACGAGGAGGGTGAGACGATCACCTCGAACTCCCCGAAGATCTCGCCGAATCGGCGCGCGAGCCGCTCTCCTTCGGCGCGGTGGCCGCTGTTGAAGTGCATCTGGCCGCAGCACGTCTGCTCGGCGGGGAAGACGACCTCGTGCCCGAGCCGCTCGAGCACCGCGGTGGTCGAGCGTCCGACCTCGGGCCGGACGGCGTCGCCGATGCAGGTGATGAACAGCGCTACGCGCACAGAAAGCGGTCGCTTCCGGCCTGCGTGAGGGCCATCAGCGGTTCTCACGGAGGGCGCGGGAGGTCATCGCCGCTCGGTCACGACGATCGGGTCATGCGCGCCGACGATGATCGTGTGCTCGGCGTGGGCGGACAGGCTGCGGTCGGCGGTTCGGACCGTCCAGCCGTCCCTGGCGATGCACAGCCCGGCACCGCCTGCGCCGAGCATCGGCTCGATCGTGAAGACGAGGCCTTCGTTCAGAACGGTCGTCGCCGACGGCGCCGGCCAGTTGTAGACGGTCGGCTCCTCGTGCATCGCTCGCCCGATCCCGTGCCCGGTCAGCGTTCGGAAGACCCGGAAGCCGTGCGCCGTCGCCGACTCCTCGACGGCGCGGCCTATGTCGCGGAGCGTCGCGCCGGGCACCGCGGCGCCGATGCCCGCCGCAAGCGATGCCGCGGTGGCATCGACGAGCGCGCTTGCCGCCGGCGACACCGTCCCGACCGGGACCGTCACGGCTGCGTCGGCGTGGTAGCCGTTCAGCTCCGCCGCGACGTCGAGGGTGACCAGCTGCGCCTCGCGCAGGACCCGCGCGCCCGGCACGCCGTGCACGACCTCCTCATCGACGCTGATGCAGATCGAGCCGGGATAGCCGTAGGTCAGGATCGGTCCCGAGCGAGCGCCGGCGCGACGCAGGCAGTCGGCCGCCAGCTCGTCCAGCCCGCCGGTGCTGACACCCGGAGCGACGGCGGCCTGGAGTGCTTGGAGGGTGTCTGCCACGACGCGCCCGGCGGCGAGCAGGCCCTCGACATCGCGCGGGTCATCGACGGACATTGCGGCGAGCCTACCGTCCCGCTGTGCGAAGCTGCTCGCGATGACCGACCGAAGCGGCCTGTTTGTCGATGCGTCGGTGCCGGCCCGCTATGACCGGCTGCTCGCGCCGTACATCTTCACGCCGTGGGCCCGTGACCTCGTCGCGCGCGCCGAGCTCCGAACGGGCTCGGCCGTGCTCGACGTCGCGTGCGGCCCCGGCACCGTCGCCGTCGTCGCGGCGGCCACGGTCGGGCCGACCGGCCGTGTCGTCGGCTGCGACTTCAGCGCCACGATGCTCGCGCAGGCGGCGAGCCGGTCACGACCCTCCGGTTCGGCGTCGATCGAGTACCGCGAGTGCGCGGCCGGCGAGCTCGACGCCGGCGACCGCGAATTCGATGCTGTCCTGTGCCAGCAGGGCCTCCAGTTCTTCCCCGACCGCGCGGCGGCGGCCGCCGAGATGCGGCGTGTTCTCCGCGACGGGGGGGTGGTGCTGCTCTCGACATGGGCTTCGGAGCGCGAGCTCGGCCTGTTCGGAGCGATCTCTGAGGCGGCGCGCGACGGTGGACTGCCAGAGCCGTTCCCCGGCGCGTTCGACCCGACCGGCTTCACCGTCACAGCCGGCGCGGCCGCAGACGTGCTCGAGGCGGCGGGATTCCGCGATGTGAGCGTCGAGCTCGCCGAGCTCGAATGCGTGTGGGAGTCTCCCGAGGCGGTCGCGCAGACAATCACCGGCACCCCGTACGGGCCGCTGTTCGCGGCCGCCGACGAGGCGACCCGCCGGCGTGTCTCGGAGTTGATCCTCGAGCGCGTCGGCGCACCGGCGAGCGGCGAGGTGCGGATCGCCACGGCCAGCAACATCGCGCGCGGAGTCCGCTAACCGCCGGGGCTGATCGGGCCCGAGGTGGCGAGAACCGCGCCGCGTCGGTCGCGCGCGGCAACCGCGAGGTAGCGGGCCTGGCCGACATGCAGAGTCGTCTCGAAGCCGGTCGCCGGCGCGGTTGCGACGGGCGCGAGCGAGCCTTCGGTCGTCCCGGCGAGCACCTCCCACGAGGCCACGTCCGTCGCGCCGTTCCAACTCGCCTCGACATCCATCCCGGTCGCGGTGAGCTGTGCCGCGACCGCTGGTCGCGTGTCCGGGCGAGCGCTCCACTGCGCGAGATAGGTCCTGTAGCTCTGCACGAACGGGCCGAGCGCGCCGTCGAGGAGCACCTGCCCCGAGCCGTCGAACTCGGTGAAATTGGGGAGGCCGCCGTAGCCGACGAGCCAGTTCGAGCCGGGCAGGCGCAGCAGGTCCCCCTGGCTCATCGTCTGGAGCTTGACCGTCGGGTTCGCGAAGCGCTCGATGAGCCGAACGGTATGCGTTGAGATCTGCGGGTCGAGGACGAGCCCCCGCGACGGCGTGTCGTGGGTCACGACATAGCCGTTGTCGAACAGCGATACGCGCCCGTCCGGCTGCCACTCCGCGTCGTGCTGGAAGTCGAAGCGCGTGCCGGGACTCTGAGCGAACGTCGAATGGCGCCCGCCGAGGGTCCAGACGATCCTGCCGCTCGCGCGCGAGACGTCCCACAGAGCGGACGTGTTGCGCGAGGACAGCAGCAGCTGACCGCCCCCGCCCGGGTCGATCGAGTTGATGTGCGCGTAATCCCACGCGTGGCTACCGTGGGGCATCTCGGAGTAGGAGTCCGCGAGCGGGATGTGGCCGAGTGCGTGCCACTCCCACATGACCAGGCCCGTGCGGGTGTCGATCTCCTCCACGACCGAGTCGCTGACGACCGCGTGGCGTGAGCCGCCGAGCCGACGCAGGTCAACCTCGACCGGGTCGAAGGCGTCGAGCCACGCCGTGCCGTCGGGCTCGAGCAGGAACTCGTGGAGGTCGGCGCTGTAGCCGTTGCCCGCGTGCACGACCGCGAGCGGCCGGTAGCTCGCGCTGTAGACCTCATCGACGCCCAGGCCGAAGCCGAGCGCGAGAATCTGTCCCTGCCACCACGTCAGCACCGTCCGGTCGCCAAGGCGCTGCGGGTGAAAATCGGTCGCCAGCTGCCCCGGCAGGAGGCGGTGAAACCAGATCAGGTTGCCGCGCTGATCGGTGATCATCGGCCCGGGATCGCCCGAGCCCTGGTAGGGAGCGAAGAACAGGTCGCCGGCAGTGGCTCGCGGGGCGGCGGCGGTCGTGATGCGGACCGTTGACGGAGACAGCGTCGGAGCGGACAGGTAGTGCTGGACGGCCGCACGGTCGCCGGCCTGAGGCGGGAACCCTGCTCGGTCGACGTGCGCCTGCGTGGCGACCGTGAACGTCGTCCGTTGCGTGGCCGTTGCGCCGTCGTCGGCGACGACGGCCGTCACCCGCACGGTCTCGGCAGCGCTGAACGGCCGGTTCGGGAGGAAGCTCGCGCCGTCGCCTGTCGAGTACTCCTCGATGCGCCCGGCGTGGCGGCCGCTGCGGCTGCCGACCGCGGACACGGACTCCACGCGCGCGCCGGGACCACCGAGGAAGCTGATCTGCGTGCGCGCCGAGGCGTCCGGCGTGCCCGGCAGCGGCGACACCGTCACCGCCGGCGCCGCGGGGGACGCGGCGGTGATCGCCGCTGTCGGCAGAACAAGCGCCGCCGCGGCGGCGCCGAGAGTCGCGACGAGGATGGCGCGGGCCGCCACGGCGGGAACCGTAGCGTCCGTCAAAACGGGGGGCCTGAAACCGCTCCTTTGAGCGGTTGTCAGCGCGCGCCGCCGTTGGTACGGTGGCGAAGATGCGAGGGAGGCGACATCAGGTCGCGACGCTTGCCGTCGTGGCGGCGTTGCTCTTCTGTGGCACGGCGCTCGCGGGGTCCGGTGCCACGGGCAGCCCAGCCGGGATCAAGCTCGCGAAGCGCATCGTCGCGGCGCTGGCCAAGGTGCCGGTTGAGAGCTTCGTTCGGCGCAATTACGTCTGGATGGCCGCGGCGGAGGGCCGCGTGTCGTCGTTCAACTGGACCTGGGGCGAGGGGCCCACGCGCGGGGACCAACCCGCTGTCGAGCACATCGTGCTGCGCACCCACGACGGGCGCGTCGTCTGGTGGACGGACTCGCTGACGCCGCCGGCGTGCACCAGCGGCGGGATCTGCTCGAACATCCCGGTTGTGGTCGTCGACGACGCGCACGGTCTGCGCTACGCGTTCGGGAGCGCCGCGAAGCACACCTGTGCGGCGGCGCTGCACGGCGGCACGCCGTTTGAGCTCGGCCGCGTCTTCTGGGCGGCGGCGGGCCACTTCGACGCCCCCGTGCACGCCGGCGCGGACGTGCGGCTGACCTCGAGCTACACGTGGGCGATCCAGGGCGCCGCGCCCGTGCCGACGGCGACGGAGACCGACACCGTCGCCGCCAAGAGCCATCTCCTCCTGCGCGAGCACGTCAGCGTCAACACTGGCGTGCCGTTTGGGTGGAGCGCGACATTCGCCTATCCCGGCGCGCGCAGCGAGCCGGCGTTCACCCCCTGCGCCTGAGCGGCCGCGGACGGTCAGGCGCCGATGGCGTCGGCGATCCGGCCGATGCGCGCGCGAAGCCAGGAGTGCGCCGGGTCTGAGTCGGCGCGCGGGTGCCACCAGAGCATCTCGACGAGCACGGGGAAGTCGATCGGCGAGGGGAGGATGCGAATGTCGCCCGTGCGCTTGAGGAACCCCTCGGCCCGCTTCGGCACAAGCGCCACCAGGTCGGTTCCCTGCAGTAGGAACGGCGCGAGCAGGAAGCTCTCGACGCTGACCTCGATCCGGCGGTCGATGCCGAGCCGGGCGAGGTGGCGGTCCGGCAGCGCGACGGGCTGCCCCGGTCCGCCCATCGAGTACACGAGGTGGCCGAGCGAGGAGTAGGCCTCGAGGGTCATGCGGCGGCGGACCCGCCTGTTGCCGGCCCACACGCAGCACTCCCAGCGGTCCTCCCACAGGCGCAGCGCGTGGAGGTCGACGTCGCCCATGATCTCGGGCGGCTCGACGACGACGTCGACCTCGCCGCCCGCAAGCGCACGGCCGGCGTTGGCGAGGCGCGGCAGCACCTCGACCGTGACCCCCGGCGCCTCCTCGGCGAGCGCGCGCACGAGCGGGCCGACGAGCATCAGCACGCTGTAGTCAGAGCAGCTGAGGCGGAACGCGCGCCGTTCGCTGCCGGGGTCGAAGGTGGTGGGCGGATCGAGGGCGCCGCGGATCAGGGCGAGCGCGTGGCGAACCGGCTCGACGAGCGCCTCGGCGCGGGTGGTCGGGACGAGCGCGGCGCCGCGGCGTACGAGCAGCGGGTCATCGAAGAGCCGGCGCAGGCGCGCCAGGGCGTTGCTCATCCCGGGTTGGCTGAGTCCGACGCGTGCTGCCGCGCGCGTCACGCTGCGCTCGGTGAGGAGCGCGTCGAGAGCGACCAGGAGGTTGAGATCGACGCCTCCGAGCTCCATTGCTGACGTGAATCAAGCACATATCGAGATTCAGTTGCCATATGACGCTTTCAGCCCGTAGCGTCACGCCATGGCGGTGGTGGAGGAGGTCCCGGTCCTGATCGTCGGCGGAAGCCTCGTCGGGCTGACGACGGCGATGCTGCTCGGCCGCCATGGGGTCCCGGCGCTGTCGGTCGAACGCCACGCCGGCACCGCGATTCATCCGCGCGCCGGACACTTCCAGCTGCGCACGCTCGAGATCCTGCGCGAGATCGGGCTCGAGGAGCGAGTGCGCGCCACGTCGCTTGAGATGTACAGCGCCAGCGGCGGGATCAACGCCATGGAATCACTCGCGGGCAAGGAGCTCGGCGTATACGTTCAGGAGCTCAACGAGGGGGTCGGCGGATTCAGCCCGACCGTGCGGGTGTTCATCAACCAGGACGTGCTCGAGCCGATCCTTCGCGACCGCGCGCTGGAGATGGGAGCCACGTTGCGCAACCGCGTCGAGGCCGTGAACCTCGAGCAGGACGGCGATGGGGTGACGGCGACGCTGCGCAATCTCGACGGCGGCGAGGAGCGGACGGTGCGGGCCGGCTACGTCGTCGCCTGCGACGGCAATCGCAGCCCAACGCGCGCGGCGCTCGGCATCGGCATGGAGGGCTACGGCGAGCTCTCGCGGAGCATCACGATCTACTTCCGCGCCGACTGCTCGGATTTGATCCAAGACAGGAACCAGGGCGTGATCTACGTCCACAACCCGCAGTTGCGCGGCTTCTTCCGGCTCGATCGAAGCGGCGGCACGGGCTTCTTGGTGATCAACACCGTCGGCGAGGACGTCACCAAGCCGGAGGCGATCGACGTGCAGAGCGGCCTCACAAACGAGCGCGCGCTCGAGTTGCTGCGGGCGGCGATCGGGGCCGACATCCCGATGGAGGTCGTTGACGTCGCCAACTGGCGTGCCGAGGCAAACTGCGCCGAGCGCTTCCGCGAAGGCCGCGTGTTCCTCGCCGGCGACGCCGCGCACGTCGTGCCGCCCAACGGCGGTTACGGCGGGAACACCGGAGTGGGGGACGCCCACAACCTGGCATGGAAGCTCGCGTCGGTGGTGCGCGGCGAGGCGGGGCCCGCTCTGCTCGACACCTACGACGCCGAACGGCGGCCGATCGGCGAGCTGATCGTGCGTCAGGCCTACACCCGCTACGCGACGCGCGTCGTGCCCGAGCGGGGCACCGAGGGCGTGGACCCCTTCATCCCCGACATCCAGCTGGAGATCGGCACGGTCGTGCGCTCGCCGGCGGTCATCGCCGACGCCGACGACGACGGCGCCCTGCACATGGATCCTGGTGAGATGCGCGCGCGACCGGGGACGCGCGCTCCGCACGTGACGCTTGGCGACGGCCGCTCCACGCTCGACCTCTACGGTCGCGAGTTCGTGCTCGTGCACGGACCAGCAGCGCAGGCGCCGGCGGCGCTGTCGTCGCATCGCCTGCCGGCAGAATCGCTCGACGCCCACGGCATCGGCGCGGCCGGCGCCGTGCTCGTGCGACCGGACGGAATCGTCGCCTGGCGCTCGCGCGATGCGTTTGAGCCGCAGGCCGCGGAGGCCGCGCGCGAGACCGTTCTCTCGCGCTAGCAAACCGCTTTAGTGGGACTTGAGCCGCTGCACCCGGACGAGCTGTAGGCAGCTGATGGGTTTGGTTCGCTGCGTGGGGCGATCCTGGTCAGCTGCCCCGCACCGGCCGTGGCTCGGCGGGCTCGCTGGCGGCGCGAGCGGCTTGGCGCAACGCGCGCGGGCGGCGCACCTCAGCGGGCGTCGGAGCCAGCGCCAGCACCAGCAGCAGGACCGCGAGGCCGGCCACGAACGGTGCGAGCGTGCGCACGCTGGCCGTCAGCCGGGTCGTGACGGTGCGCCCGCTACCGACGATCTGGTGCAGGTAGGCGCCGGCGGCTCCGATCCCGGCCTCGTCGTATGAGCGCCCGCCGAGGGCAGCGGCCAGCTGTGCGAGCAGGACCCGTCCGGCTGGGTTGGGGTGGTAGCGCGGCGCCCTGCGGCCGTTGTCGTAGATGCCCTCGTCAGCACCCCAGAAGCGGATCGCGAGGAAGCGGTAGCCGAACGCCGGTGGAAGCTGCGCGGCGACCTCGCCGAAGTCGAACGGAAGGGTCTCGCCGTCGCCCAGGAGCACAACCACCCGCCGCGTCACCCCCGGCTCGAAATAGTTGCCCGTGCCGATGTCCTCGAGCGCCGCGTAGGCGGTCGCCGCCGTCCCCACGGTGTCGATCGGCGGTGGGCTCTCGATCGCCACGGCCTGCGTGAGCACGCGGTCGAAGGCGGCGACGTCGGGGACCGGCAGCAGGTCCGGGAGCACGCGGTCTGTCAGCGTCGCGACGCCGGCCGGCACGGTGGGGATCTCAGCGCGAAGCCGTGTCGCCGCCGCAACCGCGCGCTCGAGGCGGGTCGGTGAGCCCGCCGATGCCGAGGCGGCCATCGAAAGCGAGGTGTCGAGCACGAACAACACCACGACGTTCGTGCGCGTCCGCGCCGTGGCGAAGCTCGCGAGCGCAGGCTGAGCGGCTGCGAGCCCGAGCAGCGCGATCGCCGCGACCGCCGCCGCCTGGCGCGCCAGCGTCATCCGCGAGGGAGGCATCAGACCGAGCGCGCGGCGCACCGCCGCCACCCTGCCCCGGCCGCCGGCGAGTGCCGCCAGCGGGATCAGCCCGGCGAGCGCCACCAGTCCTCCGAGCGGCGTGAGGAACGTCATCAGTACCCGTGTCCTGGTGGCGAACCGGCCGCACCCTGGCGGCCCGTGCGCCCGAAGCTCTTCTCGTGGGCCGGCCCGAAGCGGGACCCCTGCGCCTGGCCCAGGCGGAGCAGCAGCTCGAGGTCGAACTTGGCCGCTGTGTTGCCGGAGTCAAGCTCGAGCGCCGCCGTGAAGTCGGCGATCGCGGCGTCGACCTGCGAGGGGCCGCCGCCGCGGCTTGCCGCATCGAAGGCGAGGACGCCCTGGAGCGTGCGCGCCTGGGAGGCGACCGCCGGATCGCTCGAGGCCGCCGGTCTGGCCAGCGCGTTCATCGCATACGCCCGTGCCGTCTCGATCTCGAGCTCGTCGAACAGTGTCTGCTGGAAGACGATCGTCTCGTCGTAGAGCTGGAGGCCGCGGCGCGCGGCGAGGTCGCCCTGCGTGCCGAGCAGCTTCGCGGCGAGGCCGCCGAGGCGCGTCGGCGCCGACCACTGCGCGGTCGCCGGGTCGAGCGCGTAGAGAGCGTCGCCGCGCTGGATCGCGGCGGGCCACGCGCGCACGTCCCCGGCGAGCAGCGCGGTCAACACGGCGAGCGCCGCGAGCGCCACAGTGGCCGCGATCCTGGGGGCGCTCACGAACGCCTCCAGTCGAGCCGCGGCGCCCAACCCTCGCGTAGGCCGAGCGCCGCTGCGGCGGCCAGCGCGAGCAGGGCGAGCGCCCACGGGAACGACGTCGCCTGCCGCGGCTCGGCCTGGTCGAGCGTCGGTGCGTAGGTGATCCGCGCATTGCTCCCGAGCGCGCTGCGGAACAGGGCGACGTCCTCCGGCGACGGGTTGAGGCCCACGATGCGGACTGGAACCCCGTCGCGCCGGTCGTCGGCAAGCACGCCCGCGAGCGCCGGCAGGTCGCCGGGATTGTCGTCGAGGTCGCTGATGAGGATGACGGTCGGGCGTGGCTGCTGCGCGACGGCGATCTGCAGTGCGATCTGCATGCCGGAGGAGATCGAGGTCCCGCCCGTGAACGTGTTGGCCCACGGGTTGGGCGGGAAGTTCGGTGCGAGCTGGCTGCCGCGCTGCGGCGCGATCGTGAAGTAGCGGATCAGCGGCGTCAGATCGAATGCCGGCGTGCCGGGGGGCAACGCCTCGTAGGCGAGGTCGGAGAAGATGACCAGCGCGAAGCGCCCGCTGGTCGCCGACAGCGTCCGCAGCGTCCCGGCGATCCGCGAGAAAGTGTCAGCGGAGATGCTCGCCGAGAGGTCGAGCACCAGCACCGCGTTCGCATTTCGCCCGAGCGGCACGAGCGTGCGCGTGCGCGGGCTGCGCGCGACAAGCAGCGCCGCCACGGCGCAGCCGATCGCGGCCGCGGCAAGCAGCGCCGTGAGCAGCCGCGCCGGCCGCGCGCGCCGCCGCAGCTCGATCGCGTCGGCGAGCGGAATGCCCACGCTCACGCCGTCTCCTCGCGTTCGATCGCCTGCACCAACAGCTCCAGCTCGGCGGGCTCGGGCGTCGGCTCCGACCACGCGAGCTCGGTCGCCTCGCGCTGGAGCTCGCTGCGGCCGAGCACCCGCGCGAGCAACTCCAGCGCCCGCCGGCGCTCCGGGCCGGGCAGCGCCTTCGCCGAGCGCGCGAGTCGGATGGCCCGCGCCAGCGGTCCTTCTGGCGCTCCGCGGCGCCGGCGCATGAGCTCGAGCTCCCAGGCGGCCAGCCCGACGGCACAAACGCCAAAGAGTGCGGCCAAGACGTCGAGGAGCGTCGCGAGCGTCGCCGGTGAGGTCCTGTACGTCGGCGCGAGCGGCGAGGCGTTGGCCTCGAGCGGGGGCTGGGGAGCCTTGACGTCAGCGGCGCGGACGCGGTCGCGCACCGCCAGGCGCGGCCACGCAGCCGACACGCTGCGTACGCCCGCGGCGGTCGCGACCGAGGCCTCCGCCGGGGCGAGGCGCAACTGCACGACGCCGCTGGATGCAAGGCACGCATCGGCGATGCAGGCGACGGGCAGGCTGACTGTCACAAGCTCGACGTCGCCTCGCGTCACCCGCGTCGTGCGCGCCGGTCCGATCGACTGCAGCGGGGCGAGGTCGTAGCGCAGGCGCAGGGTCCCGAGGCGCGCCCGGCGGCGGTCGATCTCGATGACGAGCGTGGCGCCGATGCGGTCGCCGAAGGCGGCGGCCGGCGGGTCGAAAGTCGCGCGCGCGCTCACCGCCGCCGCGGGCGCTGCGAGCGGGCCGGTCGCACCGTGACTGAGCGCCAGAAGCCCGACGAGCGCTCCGGCGGCCGCCAGCGCCCCGAGCGCGACGGCGCGTCCTGTTCCCCTCAGCGGCTTCGTCGCCGCACCTCCGCCCAGGCGAGGAAGGCCCCGTCGATCTCCTCGGGCACGCTCGATGTGATCAGCACCGGGTCCAGGGCAAGCGCCTGGAAGTCACGCAGGAGCTGGGCGTGGCGGCGCTCGTTGGCGTCGCGGCGCTCCTGCGCGGCGCGTCGGCTGAAGCGCATCAGCATCACGGCGTCCTCGCGCGGCTCGGCGATCGGCACGGCGACGCCACCGACGTCGGGGAAGCTCCGCTCCCAAACGGGATCCTGGATGACGACCGGCACGATCTCCCAACCGCGCGCGAGTGCAGACTGCCAGGCCTGCGCCGAGGGCGCCGTGAGGAAGTCCGACAGCAGGAACACGAATGTGCCGGCGGGCAGTTGGCTGCGGTGGCGGCCGAGGAACTCGAGCGCGCGCTCAAGCGTGTCACCGGGCGCCGTGAACGGTGCCTGCTCGCGCTCGGCGATCAGCCAGGGCCGCTCGCGCCGGCCTGGCGGGAGCCACCAGGCCTCCCCATCGCTGAAGTCGAGCGCGGCGGTGTCGGCGCGCGCGGCGGCGGCGCTGGAGACGATCGCCGCGACCGCCTCGCGCAGCGCGACGCGCTTGGCGAGCCACGGCAGCGGCTCGGGGTAGAGAGCCATTGCCGGGCTGCGGTCGACGGCGACGACCACGCGCGGCGCCTCGTCGGCGGCGCGCTGGCGCACGACGAAGGCGTCCGCGCCGGTCGTGGCCGAGAGGCGCGCGGATGCGAACCAGTCGATCCAGGCGACGGGGTCGCCGGGCTCGTACGGGCGGTGACCCATCGGCTCGGATCCATGGCCGCGCCGGCGGGTGGAGACGTCGCCAAACGGGAGGCCCGGCCGCCGCCGGCGCTGGATCAGCGGGAACGTCCGACGCTCGCTGCTGTGGGCGCTCACGGCTCCCAGCTCGACACGGGCGGCGGGGCGAGCTCCAGGCAGCGGGCCATCACCCGCGCGAGCGTCTCCTCGCGCGCGAGCGCGCGGGTCTCGGCCAAGTAGGACGCGGTCAGCAGGATCCGGTGGCCGAGGACCGGGAGAAACAGCCGTTCGACGTCAGCGGGAACGACGTAGCCGCGGCTCTGCAGCAGCGCCCACGCGCGGGCCGTGCGCTCGAGCGTCAGGCTGCCGCGGACCGACGCACCGTTTGCAACGCCTTCGGCGCTGCGGGTCGCGCGCACGAGCGCGACGATCCAGCGCAGCAGCAGCTCGTCGACGTAGACGTCCTCGACAGCCCGTTGCAGCGCCAGCAGCTCTTCGGTGTCGATCACCGTGGCGAGCTCGTCGATCGGATGGCCGTGGCGCTGTGCCAGCACGATCGAGACCTCCTCGTCCTCATGCGGATAGCCGAGGCCCGTGCGCATCGCGAAGCGGTCCAGCTGCGCCTCCGGCAGCGGGAATGTCCCTTCCTGGTCGATCGGATTCTCGGTCGCCAGGACAAGGAACGGCGTCGGCAGCCGCCGCGTGACGCCGTCGACGGTGACCTGCCCCTCCGCCATCGCCTCCAGCAGCGCCGACTGAGTGCGCGGCATCGCGCGGTTGGTCTCGTCAACCAGCACGACGTTCGCGAACACCGGCCCGGGCCGGAACTCGAACGCGCGCGTGACCTGATTGAAGATCGACAGGCCCGTGACATCGGTCGGCTGGAGATCCGGTGTGCACTGGATCCGGGTGAAGGTCGCGCCATCGACGGACTGAGCGATCGAGCGGGCGAGGATCGTCTTCGCCGTGCCGGGAACGTCCTCGAGCAGCACGTGGCCGCCCGAGATCATCGCCGCGAGCACGAGCGCGATCTCCTCCTGCTTGCCGAGCACGACGCGCTCGACGTTCCCAAGCAGCCGCGCCGCCGTCTCGTAGACGGCCGCTCCCGCGTCTGGCTCCGCGGACGGCGCTCCCACCACGGCTGGCACGGTATCGCGCCACCGCGCGCGGCGTGGCCGGTGGGAGCGCAGGGCCATGGCTTGGGAGCCTGTCGTGCGGCGCGCGTGTTCGCCGCATCGATCAGCGAGGTGCCGCTTGCGGCCCGAGGACGCTCGCGCCCCGCACCGTTGCGCGGTAGACGGTCGACGGCGGCCGGGTCGGTCGGACCTCACGCCCGACCAGCCTTGCGTCCTCGAGTTCGCGCAGCGCGAGCGCGAGCGCGCGCGGCGTCACTCCCGCAGCGACGCTCGAAGCTCGGAGAAGCGGCGGTCGCTCACCAGTTCGGCGAGCACCGGCACGGACCATTCTCGCCGCAGCGGCGGCGACGACGCGCGCGGCGAGCCGGGCGGCCCGGCGCATCCGGCTAGGTCAGCGGCGGAAGCAGCCCGTCGGCCGACACCGCCGGCGGGCTTAGACATTCTTCACTTCGGCTGCGTAGGGTCGCTGCGGCGCACGCGCGCGGTCCGGGATGCGATGACTGTCGAGACCACTCACCCCGACACGGCCCCGACGGCCGCGACCAGACCAATCGTCGCCTCGAAGCTCAGCAAGCGCTATCGAGAGGTGCTTGCCGTCGACGGAGTGGACATCGATCTACCGGGTGGAGTGGTCGGTGGTTTCGTCGGCCCGAACGGCGCCGGCAAGACCACGACGATCCAGCTCCTGCTGGGCCTCGTTCGCCCGACCGGCGGGACGGCGAGCGTGCTCGGTGAGTCGATCGCTCACCCTGAGCGGTATCTCCGCCGTGTCGGGGCCCTGATCGAGGCGCCGTCGTTCTACCCGGCGCTGTCGGGCCGACGCAACCTCGAGGTGCTCACGCGGCTCGGGCGGCTTGACAGGTCGCGGATCGACGAAGTGCTCGCGCTCGTCGAGCTGACAGAGCGCGCTGACCACCGGGTCAAGACGTATTCGCTCGGAATGAAGCAGCGACTCGGCGTGGCGGCCGCGCTCCTGCCGGACCCCGAGCTTGTGATCCTCGACGAGCCGACCAACGGACTCGACCCAGCAGGCATCCGCGAGATGAGAAGCGTGATGCGCGGACTCGCCGATCGTGGGATCACGGTTCTCGTATCGAGCCACCTGCTGCGCGAGATCGAGGCGATCTGCGACCACCTGATGATGATCGACCACGGCCGGATCGTGTTCCAGGGCCCGATCGGCGGACTGCTCGACGCCCAGCACACGGGCGTGATCGCAACGCCGGAGCATACCGGCGATCTCGAGAAGCTCGCCGCGCTGTGCACCGCGGCCGGCAAGCCGGCGCACATCGACGGCGATGTGCTGCGCGTCAGCGCCGGGGAAGACTGGGCCGCCGAGCTGAACCGCCAGGCCTTTGCCGCCGGCATCACGCTGCGCGGACTTGAAGTCACGCGCGCCACGCTCGAGGAGGCGTTCTTCGCGATCACCGATGCCGATGCCGAGGCGGAGGACGCGATGGAGGGGCGCGACACCTGATGTGGGGAGCGTTCTCGAGCGAGTGGATAAAGCTCCAGCGGCGCAGCATGCTCGGATGGGGGTTCGGCGCCGGCCTGTTCTTCCCGGTCCTGGCGACGATCCTCACGATCGAGCGGGCGGTCCGCAATCCCACCTTCGGCGGCGATCACGGTCATGGCGTCCGCGTCACCTACGCCGCGCTCGAGCAGCCGACGGGGCTCGTACACGGCGTCGTCGACGTGAGCAGCCTGATCGGGCTCGTCGCCCTGTGCCTGTTCGCCGCGGCCTTCTCGCTTGAGTACAGCCAGGGAACGCTGCGAAACCTGCTGGTACGCGAGCCGCGCCGCACGCAGTTGGTGAGCGGCAAGTTCCTGGCGCTCGCGCTGTTCATCGGACTGATCGTGGTCATCGCGGTCGGCATCTCCGTCGCGATCGCGTTCGCCCTGGCGCCCGGCAAGGGCATCAGCACCGCCGCCTGGACGAGCAGCACCGGAGTCAACGACATGCTCCAGGCGGTCCTGCACGCGTTTCTCGCCGCCGTCATCTATGGGGTGTTCGGAGCAGCCCTCGGGATCCTGTTGCGCTCGCCAGCCGTGTCGATCCCGGTCGCGGTCGCCTACTTCCTCCCAATCGAGGCAATCATCACGGGCGCGATCTGGTCGGGCGGGTCGAATTGGCTGCCAGACCACCTGCTCGTCGCACTCGCTCACGGCGGCAACGGCGACTCCACCTACTCCCACGCCTTGCTGATGCTCGTGATCTACGCGGCGGTCGCCGCCGCGAGCATCCTCGCGCTGTTCCGGGCGCGTGACGCGTGATCCGATAACTCCGGCCTGATCGCGCGAAGCCCTCTATCGGACTCGAACCGATGACCCCTTCCTTACCATGGAAGTGCTCTACCAGCTGAGCTAAGAGGGCGGGACCCGACCGTCATCCTAGCGAGGCAGGCGGGGTGCTAGTGGGCCTTGCGGGAACGTTCCACGGTTATGGCGGCGTCTGGTCGCCGCCCGGCAACAAGCCCTGCCCGCTCCCTGCGTCCTGGCCGGTCGGCCCCGGCCACTCGCCAGTTCCCGTTCAACGTTCCCTCAAGACCCACTACGCGAGCGCCAGCAGGTGGTCCGCGAGTTCGCGCGGCCGGGACAGAAACGGCGAGTGGTCGGTGTCGATCGTGACGACCGGATCGCACGGCAGCCGCCGCTGCATATGCCGCTGCAGGCCGTGCGTGATGGCGTGGTCGCGCGCGCATTCGATGTACGCCCGCGGGATGGCGCCGGCGCCGTCGTCGCTGACGCGCACCGGGGTCGGGAACGCAGCCAGCGCCTCGGGCCGAAGCAGCGACAGCGCCCAGGCCGTCGATTCGGACGTGCACTCGCCGTAGAAGAGCCACGCCGCGGCGCCGTCGGCGACCACGCATGTGCCGGTCCCCTCATCGACGACGAGGTTCGTCTGCACGTTGTCCGCGCCGTCGAACGAGTCGGCGAGCTCAACCAGGGACTGGCCATCCCCGGGGAGGAACGCGGTCAGGTACACGAGCCGCTTGACTCGCTCGGGGGCGTACTCGGCGGCCTGGGTGACGACCATCCCGCCCATGCTGTGACCGACGAGCACGACCGGCTCGGCGGCGGTCTCGAGCGTCGCCTGGACTCGCAGCGCGTAGGACTCCAACGTCATCGCCGAGACCGGCGCGTCGTCGTCGCCGTGCCCCGGCAGGTCGGGTGTGAGCACGGTGTGTCGCTCGGCCTCGAGCAGCGGCACGATCTCACGCCAGCACCAGGCGCCGTGCCAGGCGCCGTGAACGAGCACGAACGTCGTCAAGGGAGCCTCCTCGCAGTCGCGCGAACGCCGCCACGATAGTGCGCGCCGAACGCGGCCGGCGGCGCGCCCGCGCGAGCTACTCGGCGCGCGTGTCGGGCGCGGCTGCGGGGACCGGCGCGGTGGCGCTCGGCACGGTGTTTGAACGCAGCGCCGCGGCGGGAGCGCCGAAGGCTCCGATCGCGCCGGCGAGTGCTGCAGCGAGCAGGCGGATCGCCCTCTGGGTCCTGCGCGGTTGCTCGCTGCTCTCAGCCATGGCCGGAAGTATCGACTCGACGGATGTCGCGATCGCTAAGCCAGTGCTAAGTCTTTATTAACACTCAGACGGTGCTGCGGCGTTTCGGTGGCAGCGGGACAAACCCGCTCGTGCGCTCGATGTACTCGCGGTATCCCGGCCGGCGCTCCTCGATGTCGCGCTCGAGCATCGGCTTGCCCGATACGCGCGTCAGCGTGAAGGTGTCGAGCGCCGAGCCGGCCAGACCCCACAGCGCCACCGCTCCCGCGCCGGCCGCGAGGATCCCGAGCCCCCACCACATCGTCGCGTCCCCGAAGTAGTTGGGGTGGCGCGTGTAGCGCCAGAGGCCGCGGTCCATCACCTTGCCGCGGTTGTCGGGGTCGGCCTTGAAGCGGTCGAGCTGGAGGTCGCCGATCGCCTCGAAGCCGAACCCGAGCGCCCACACCGCGACCCCGATCACGTCGATCACCTCCAGTCCCCGACCGCCGCCGAGCGCCCCGCCCGCCTGAAGCGGCAGCGAGACGATCCACATCGCGACCGCCTGGACCAGGAACACCCGGTAGAGGCTCGTGAAGCGAAACCGCTCCCCCTCGCGCTCGCGCATCGCGGCGTAGCGGCGGTCCTCGCCCCGCCCGGCATTGCGCCTGGCGATGTGGCCGGCGAGGCGAAGTCCCCACGCCGACACGAGTATCGCGAGCAGCAGGCGGCGATCGCGGTCGCCGTGTCCGACGGCGAAGCAGACCCAGCCGATCACGACGAAGCCGAGCCCCCACGCGACGTCGATGATCGAGACGTCGCGCAGCGCCACGCTCAGCGCCCAGACCGCCACCACGAGCCCGAGCGCGCAGGCGGCGCTCGCCAGCATCACCGTCGCCGTCATCCCCGCAGCCGCGCCCCGCGCGGGTCATACAGTGGCTCGGCGACGACCGACCCCGCGACCCATTCGCCGAAGATGTCGATCTCTACAGCCGCACCCTCGCCGACCTCGGCGGGCAGGTACGCGTAGGCGATCGAGCGCTCCACGGTGTATCCGTACCCGCCGCTCGTCACGCGCCCGACGACTTCGCCGCGCAGGCGTACCGGCTCGTTGCCCAGCGCCACCGTGCGCGCTTTCGAAAGCGCGATCGCCCGCAGCCGCCGCGTCGGCTCAGCCAGGGCATCCGCGCCCACGAACGACTTCCCCTCGCTCACGCAGAAGCCAAGCCCGGCCTCGAGCGGCGTGTCGTCGGGTGTGATGTCGGTCGCCCACGCCCGGTATCCCTTCTCGAGCCGAAGCGAATCGATCGCGCGGTAGCCGCAGGCGAGCAGACCGTGCGGCTCGCCGGCCTCGAACAGCGTGCGCCAAAGCCCGGCCCCGTACTCGGTCGCGCAGTAGAGCTCCCAGCCGTGCTCGCCGACGTAGGTGACCCGCATCGCGCGAAGCGGCACGTCGCCGACGGTGATGTCTCGGAAGCGCATGTAGCCGAAGTCGAGCGGGTCCGGAGTCAGCGCCGCGAGGATCTCGCGCGCCCGCGGGCCCCACAGCCCGAAGCACGCCGAGCGCGCCGTGACGTCCGTCACGCTCACCGAGCCGTCGTCGGGGAGATGCGAACGGATCCAGCTCGCGTCGTGGCTGCCGAACGCCGTGCCCGTGACGATGCCGAAGCGCTCCTCGTCGAGGCGTGCGACGGTGAAGTCGCATTCGATCCCACCGCGGCGGTTGAGCATCTGGGTGTAGGTGATCTGTCCGACCTCGCGTGCGACGCGGTTGTCGCAGAGGTGCTCGAGCAACTCCGCCGCCCCGCGTCCGCTGACCTCGAGCTTCGCGAACGACGATTCGTCGAACAGGCCCGCGGCCTCCCGCGTCGCGCGGTGCTCGGCGCCGATAGCCGGCGACCAGAGCATTCCCGCCCACCCGGCCGGCCGCAGAGACTCGTCGCCCAGCGCGGCATTGGCCTCATACCAGTTGACGCGCTCCCAACCCGACTTCTCGCCGAACGCCGCGCCGCGCGCGCGATGCCACTCGTACGCGCTCGAGACGCGCAGCGGCCGCCCGGCCTCGCGCTCGTGGCCGGGGTAGCGGATGTCGTAATAGGTCTCGTAGACCTCGCGGGTGCGCTTGAGCGTGTAGCTCGGCGAGCGGTAGTGCGCGCCGAACCGGCGGATGTCCATGTGCCAGAGGTCAAGCGACGGCTCGCCCTCGGTGATCCACTCGGCCATCACCTTGCCGATCCCGCCGGCGCCCGCGAGGCCGTGCGCGCAGAACCCGGCGGCCACGAAGAAGCCGTGAACCTCGCTCTCACCGAGGCAGAACTCGTTGTCGGGCGTGAACGCCTCCGGCCCGTTGATGAGGCGCGTCACCGTGACGTCGTCCATCGCCGGGACGCGCCGGCGTGCGTTCTCCGTGATCTCCTCGAAGCGCGGCCAGTCCTCCTCGAGCAGGCGGCCGTTGAAATCGGAGGGGATCGCGTCGAGGCCACCGTCATCAAGCGCCCACGGTGCGCTGTGACGCTCGTAGCCACCCATCACCAGCCCCGCTCCCTCCTCGCGGAAATAGACGAGCAGGTCGGGGTCGCGCAGCGTCGGCAGGTGCTCGCCGGAGCCGCGCTCGCGAAACGGCTGCGTCACCAGGTACTCGTGGGCGAACGGGATGACCGGCACGCGCACGCCGGCCAGGCGAGCGATCTCGGCGGCGAACATGCCACCCGCGTTGACGACGATCTCGGCCTCGATCGGCCCCCACTCCGTCTGGACGCCCCGCACGTGCCCGCGCTCGACGTCGATCGCGGTCACCCGAGTGTGGGTGAAGATCTGCGCGCCGCCCTCGCGCGCGCCGGCCGCGAGCGCGAAGGTGAGCTGAGAGGGGTCGAGGTAGCCATCGGTGGCCAGGTATGAGCCGCAGCGCACGCCGTCGGTGACCATCAGCGGGAAGCGCGCCTGGGCCTCGCTCGGGCTGATCAGCTCGAGCGGGAGACCGAACGTCTTCGCCCACGCGACCTGGCGGAGCACCTCCTGCTCGCGCTCCGGCGTGCACGCCAGGCGGATCCCGCCGCATTCGACCCAGCCGCAGTCGAGCGTGCGGTAGAGCTCGACGCTGTGCATCATCATCCGCGTCAGCGAGACGCTCCCACGCAGCTGGCCGACCAGCCCGGCCGAGTGGAAGGTCGACCCGCTCGTCAGCTCGTCTCGGTCGAGCAGCACCACATCGCGCTCGCCGAGAGCCGCCAGGTGGTATGCGATCGAGGCGCCGCCGACACCCCCGCCGATGATCACGATCCGGGAACGCTTCGGCAGCTCGCGGGGGCGGGCCATTTCTCTGACTCCTCGCGCTCGGACGACTGGGCGCGCGCACCTTACATCTGATTGCCGCAAATGGCTCGGGCGCTGTACCTTCTACGACCTGATGCGTCTCGACGAGCTGAGGGGAGAGGTCGAGAGGGGGACTGTCGACACGGTGATCCTCGCGATCACCGATATGCAGGGGCGCCTGATGGGCAAGCGCCTGCACGCCGAGCACTTCATCGGCGAGGTGGCAGAGCACGGCGCCGAGGGCTGCAACTACCTGCTCGCGGTCGACGTCGACATGACGCCGGTCGAGGGCTTCGCGATGGCGTCGTGGGAGCGCGGGTACGGAGACTTCGTGATGCGGCCCGACCTCGACACACTGCGTCCCGTCCCATGGCAGGAGGGCACGGCGATGTGCCTCGCGGATCTCCTCTGGCAGGACGGATCCGAGGTGACAGCCTCGCCGCGACAGATCCTGCGCCACCAGCTCGCCCGCCTCGCCGAGCGCGGCTGGAGCGCCGCGGCCGGGACCGAGCTCGAGTTCATCGTCTTCCGCGACAGCTACGAGCAGGCCCACGACAAGGGCTACCGCGGGCTCGTTCCGGCCAACCAGTACAACGTCGACTACTCGCTGCTCGGCACCGCGCGCGTCGAGCCGCTGATCCGCCGCATTCGCAACTGCATGCACGGCGCCGGGCTCGTCGTCGAGGACTCAAAGGGCGAGTGCAACCTCGGCCAGCACGAGATCAACTTCCATTACGCCGGCGCGCTGCGCACCGCCGACCAGCACGTCATATACAAGAACGGCGCCAAGGAGATCGCGGCCGAGATGGGCATGTCGATCACCTACATCGCCAAGTTCAACGAGCGCGAGGGCAGCTCGTGCCACATCCACTTCTCGCTCGCCGACTCCGACGGGCCGCTGTTCGCACGCGACCAAGCGACCTTCAACTCGTTCCTGGCCGGGCAGCTCGCCGCGCTGCGCGAGCTGACGCTGCTGCTGGCCCCCAACATCAACTCCTACAAGCGCTACGCCGCGGGCTCGTTCGCCCCGACCGCGATCGCCTGGGGCCACGACAACCGCACCTGCGCCCTGCGCGTCGTCGGCCACGGCCCGTCGCTTCGCTTCGAGAATCGCGCCGGGGGCGCGGACCTGAACCCCTACCTCGCGCTCTCGGCTCTGATCGCGGCCGGACTGCACGGCGTCGAGAACAAGCTCGACCTCGAAGCGGTCTTCGAGGGCGACGCCTACAAGGCCGAGCACCTCCCGCGCCTGCCGACGTCGCTACCGGCCGCGCGCGAGCTGTTCGCGCAGTCACAAATCGCTCGCGCCGCCTTCGGCGAGGACGTCGTCGCTCATTACGTCAACGCCGCCGACGTCGAGATCGCCGCGTTCGGCTCGGCGGTGACCGACTGGGAGCGCCAGCGCGGATTCGAGCGGCTTTGAGCGTCCCCGCGGAGGCGGCGCCGACGATCGCCGCCCCGCCGCTCAACGAGGATGCGGTGTTCGCACCGGTGCGGTCGCAGACCGCCTTCGAGGAGACCGTCGAGCGGCTCGGCACGGCGATCAAGCTCGGCCTCCTGCCGCCCGGCACTCGCCTACCGGCCGAGCGCGAGCTGTGCCGCAGGCTCGGGATCGCCCGCTCGACGCTCCGCCAGGCGCTGCTCGCGCTCGGGCAGACCGGGCATCTGCAGGCGATGCGCGGGCGGCGCGGCGGCACGTTCGTCGCCGACCCCCAGCCGCCCGGTGACCCTCCCTCAGAGGAGCTTCTTGCGCAGTGGCCCGAGGTCTGCGACACCCGAATGGCACTCGAGGTCGGCGTCGCCGTGCTGGCCGCCCAGCGTGCCACCCCGGCGGCGATCGACGTGCTCGCCGCGCTCGTCGAGGACATGGAGCGCCAGGTCGCCGACTACGCCTCCTACCGCCACACCGACGTGCGCTTCCACGTCGGCCTCGCGGAGTGCACGGGCAGCTCGCGCCTGATCGCGGCGATGACCGCGACCCAGGGCGAGATGACCGACCTGATCTCGCACATCTCCCACCCCGAGGAGGTCCTGCGCGCCGCCAACGACCAGCATCGCCGTCTCGTTCGAGCGCTGCGCGCCCACGACAGCGCGCGCGCAGCGCGGATCATGAGCGAGCAGGTCGAGGCGACGATGCACATCCTCGCCGGCCTGCTGCCCTCGCGGGGTTGACTTCGGTCCTGGCCGCGCCGTACAGTTCTGCGGCTAAGGCAGGACTTTCAGACCATTTCCCTGGGAGGGGTGCATCACATGGCGGGGATCGAAACCCTTGGTTCTGACGAGCAACGACTAGCCGAGCTCGGCTACAAGCAGGAGCTGCACCGCGGTTGGAGCGGTTTCTCGAACTTCGCGATCTCCTTCGCGATCATCTGCATCCTCGCCGGCTGCTTCACGACATACGGCCAGGCGTGGAACGGCGGCGGGCCGATCGCGATCTCGATCGGCTGGCCGGTCATCAGCCTGCTGATCCTCGTGATCGCCTTCTCGATGTCCGAGATCGCCTCCGCGATGCCGACCGCCGGCGGCCTCTACTACTGGGCGTCGAAGCTCGGCGGCCCCGCCTGGGGATGGTTCACCGGCTGGTTCAACCTGATCGGCCTCGTCGCGGTGTCGGCGTCGGTGATCTACGTCAGCGCGCAGTTCCTGGTGGCGACCCTCGGGCTCTACAACCTCAACTTCGTCTTCAACTTCGCCTCCACGAACGTCCACTACGGGGCGCACGTGGTGTTCGCGATGTTCCTCCTGATCATCATCGTCCAGGGCCTGATCAACGTCTTCTCCTCGCACCTGGTGTCGATGTTCAACAACGTCTCGGTGTGGTGGAACCTCGTCGGCGTCGTCGCGATCATCGCGCTGCTGGTCCTCGTGCCGAGCCACCACCAGTCGTTCAACTTCGTGTTCGCCACGCGTCGCAACAACACCGGCTTCTCGACGGGGATGTACTGGTACTACATCCTCCCGCTCGGCTTCCTGCTGACGATGTACACGATCACCGGCTACGACGCATCCGCGCACCTCTCCGAGGAGACGCGCGGGGCGGCGCACTCCTCGGCCAAGGGCGTCTGGCGCTCGGTCGCGGTCTCGGCGCTGTTCGGCTGGATGGTGTTGCTCGCGCTGACCTTCGCCGCGATTCACCCGCATGTGGTTGACACCTCCGCGTTCCCGGCGCTCGGCATCATCGAGAGCGCGCTCAGCGGGGCGGCCGCGAAGGCCGTGCTGATCATCTCCACCGTTGGGCAGCTGTTCTGCGGACTCGCGTGCATCACGAGCGCGTCGAGGATGACGTTCGCGTTCTCGCGCGACGGCGCGGTGCCGGGTCATCAGCTGTGGCGGCGGCTCAGCTCCAACCGCACGCCGACCTGGGCGGTGGCGTTCGTCGTCGCGTTCGCGGTCATCATCACGATCCCGGCCTACTTCCCGAACTCGCTCGGGACGCCCGTCGCGTTCCTCGCCGTCACCTCGATCGCGACGATCGGCCTCTACATCGCATACACGATCCCGATCTTCCTGCGCTGGCGCGCGGGTTCGAGCTTCCAGGCCGGCCCGTGGACGCTCGGCAACAAGTACAAGTGGATGAACCTCGTGGCAATCGCATGGGTCGCGATCTGCACGGTCGTGTTCTGCCTGCCGTTCTCCCCCGCCGGCGTGCCATGGAGAACCGGGTTCAGCTGGAACGCGGTCAACTACGCGCCGCTTCTCGTGATCGGCGTGATGCTGGCGGTGACGATCTGGTACTTCGGCTGGGCCAACAAGACGTTCAAGGGCCCGGTTCGCACCATCGACGACCCGACGGTGACGACGGATCCGGAAGCCGCCGCGGCGGTTGCCTGACACGCTCACGATCGTCGAGCCCGCCACGGAGGGCGTGCTCGCTGAAGTTCCCCGCGCGGGGACGGCCGAGGTTGACGAGGCCGTCTCCCGCGCGAGGGGGGCTCTCCCGGGCTGGCGATCCTGGACGCCGGCGGCGCGGGCCGCCTGCCTGCGCGCGCTCGCCGACACGCTCGAGAGCCACCTTGAGGAGCTCGCGCTGCTGGAGGCGCGAAACGCCGGCAAGCCGATCGCCGACGCGCGGGCTGAGATGGCGATGGTTGTCGACACCTTTCGCTACTACTCGGGCGCGCCCGAGCGCCTGCTCGGCGACACGATCCCCGTCGCCGGCGGGCAGGCGTTCACGGTCCGCGAGCCGCTCGGCGTCGTCGGGCTGATCGTGCCCTGGAACTTCCCGCTGGTGATCGCCGCCTGGAAGCTCGGACCGGCGCTCGCGGCCGGCAACACCGTCGTCCTCAAGCCCGCCGAGCTGACGCCGCTGACGGCGCTGCGCTTCGGCGAGCTGGCGCTCGAGGCGGGCCTCCCGGAGGGCGTCGTCAACGTCGTGGTCGGGCCTGGCCGCACCTGCGGGCAGCGCCTCGTCGAGCACCCCGACGTCGCCAAGATCGCCTTCACCGGCTCGACTGAGGTCGGCCGCTCGATCGCCGCGGCCGCCGCGGCTACGATCAAACGCGTCACCCTCGAGCTCGGCGGCAAGTCGGCGAACTTGATCTTCGCCGACTCAGACCTCGAGGCCGCCGCCGCGGCGGCGCCCGGCGCGGTCTTCGCCAACGCCGGGCAGGATTGCTGCGCCCGCTCGCGCGTGCTCGTCGAGGAGTCGGCGCTCGATCGCTTCACGGCGCTGCTCTCCGAGCACGTCGCGGCGATCCGCGTCGGCGATCCGCTCGACCCCAGGAGCGAGATGGGGCCGCTCATCTCGGCCGGCCAACGCGACTCGGTCGCATCGTTCCTCGATGACGGGGACCCGGTGCTGACGCGCGGCAGCGCGCCGGAGGGGCCCGGCTTCTGGTTTGCCCCGACGGTCGTCGCGCCCACCTCGCGCGAGGCGCGGGTCCTGCGCGAGGAGGTCTTCGGACCGATCGTGGCGGTCGTGCCGTTCCATGACGAGGCCGATGCGGTCGCGCTGGCCAACGACTCGATCTATGGCCTGTCGGGCTCGATCTGGACTCGCGACGGGGCGCGCGCGCTGCGTGTCGCGCGCGGCATCGAGACGGGCGTCCTCTCGATCAACTCCAACAGCTCGGTGCGCGTCGCGACGCCGTTCGGGGGCTTCAAGCAGTCCGGCTACGGCCGCGAGCTCGGCCCGCACGCGCTCGACGCCTACACCGAGGTGAAGACGATTTACTACGCGACCGGATGAGACTCGAGGGCAAGGTGTGCGTGATCACCGGGGCGCGTGGCGGCATCGGCGCCGTCACCGCCGAGGTCTTCGCGCGCGAGGGAGCGAGGGTCGTCGGCGTCGACCTGCTGGGCGGCTCGCCCGGCGACCTGTCGCTCGAGGTCGACGTCACCGACGAGCAGCAGGTGATCGACATGTACGCGCGGGCGCGCGAGGAGTTCGGCCGCATCGACGTCCTCTTCAACAACGCCGGCATCTCGCCGACCGATGACGCGTCGGTGCTCGACACGACCTATGAGACCTGGCAGCGCGTCCAGGACGTCAACCTCAAGAGCGTCTTCCTGTGCTGCAAGCACGGGATCCCGCATCTGTTGAGCAACGATCCGCAGGGCGGCTCGGTGATCAACACCGCGTCGTTCGTCGCGGTGATGGGCGCCGCCACCTCGCAGATCTCCTACACCGCGTCGAAGGGCGGGGTGCTGGCGCTGTCGCGCGAGCTCGGCGTCGAGTTCGCCCGCTCCGGCGTGCGGGTCAACGCGCTCTGCCCAGGGCCGGTCGACACGCCGCTGCTCCAGGAGCTGTTCGCCAAGGACCCCGAGCGCGCCGCGCGGCGGATCGTCCATCTCCCGATGGGGCGCTTCGCGCGCGCCGAGGAGATCGCGGCCGGCGCGCTGTTCCTTGCAAGCGACGAGTCCTCCTACGTCAACGCCACCACGTTCCTCGTCGACGGCGGTCTGAGCGGCGCCTACACGACGCCGCTCTGATCCCGCTCACGCCCCGCCGCGGCCGCGCCACGCGCGCGCGGCCTCACCACTCCGCGAGGTCCCAGATCCCCGGGTAGCGGAGCTCGTCCTCGGCGCCGATCGCCGCGAAGCCGGTGACGGCGAGCTTCAGCTCCGCCATCGCCTGGTCGCTGCTTCCCGCTCGGTGGAGGACGTCGGCGAGGTTGTTGCGGAGCGCCGACTCGTGGTGCAGGTCGCCCTCGGCGGCGCACTGTTCGAGCGCCTCGCGCAGCAGCTCCTGCGCCCGCTCGAGCTCGCCCGCCGCGGCATGGTCGCGGGCGAGGTTGTTGAGCGCCGCGATGCGGATCCCCGGGTCGGGCAGCTCGCCGGCGAGCTCGAGGCTTCGCCGCAGGTAGTCGCGGCCGCAGCCGAGCAGGCCGAGGATGTTGTTGGCCTGTGCGGCGGCCGCGGTGGCGTCCGCGCGCTCAGCGAGGCGCAGCGCCTCGAAGCCGAGCGCCCGCGCCTGCGCGAGCTCGCCGCGGCGCCAGGCGACGCGGCTGCGGTCGCACTGGACGGTCGCCTCCTCGGCGCCCAGTGCCAGCGCGTCCTCGTAGCGGCGCTCGGCGAGCTCCCACTCGCCGCGGCGCTCGTGAACGCCGCCGAGCTTCTGCTCGATCCGTCCCGCCGCCGCCGGCTCGCCGTAGGCGGCCGCCGCGGCGTAGGACTCGAGCGCCGCGCCGTAGGCGCCGCGCAGCGTGTGCAGGTCGCCGATCGCCTCCTGGAGCTCCGACGCGTCGGGGTGGCCGAGCGCGATCGCCGCCTCGAAGTGCCCGATCGCCTCGAGCGCCGCCGACAGCGTGCGGGCGTGCAAGCCCGCCGCGGCGTGGGCGATCGCCGCCGCCTGATCGTCACCGGCGAGCTCGAGGTGGCGCGCCACGATCGCGGCGTCGCCGCGGCGCTCCGACAGCGCCGCGGCGATGCGGCGGTGGAGCAGGCGCCGGCGGGCGAGGCTGACGCGCTCCTCGGCGATCGCGCGCAGGCGCTCGTGCGTGAAGTCGTAGGCGAGACCGCTCTCGAGGATCAGGCCGCGCGCGCCGAGCTCGTCGAGCGCGCCGGCCACCTCCTCCTCCGAGCGCCCGCTCGCGATCCGCAGCGTGTTGGCGTCGAACGTGCGCCCGAGCAGCGCGGCCGCGCCGAGCACCTGCGCGGCGGCGTCGCCGACGGCGTCAAGGCGCGCCTCGACGGCGGCCCGCACTCCGCCCTCCGGCGCGGCGCCGGCCGCGAGCAGCTCGGCGACGAACAGCGGCAGTCCCTCGCTCTCGCGAAACACCGCGTCCGCCCCGTCCTCGTCGAGGCCGCGCTGGAGCGCGAGGCTGACGACGTCGGCGCGAGCTAGTCGTCCGAGCGAGAGGCGCTCGCCGAGTGAGGCAAAGCGCGCGTGCAGCCGGCCGGGGTCGGGCTCATCGGTGCGGCGCGCGCACAGCAGCAGCAACGGTTCGGCCGCGATCCGCCGCGCGAGATAGGCGAGCGCCTCAAGCGACGCCGGGTCGCACCAGTGGAGGTCGTCGATCCAGATCACCCCCGCTTCGCCGTCGAAGGAGTCGATCACCAACGCGCTGAGCGCCTCGAGGAAGCGAAGCCGCGCCCCCGGCTCATCGAGGCTGCCGGTGGCGGCCTCGCCGAGCTCAGGCAGCAGCCGCGCGGCGTCGGCACGGAGCGTCTCGGCGACCGCGGCGTGCTCCCCGCCGATCGCGGCGCGAAGCACGGACGCCGCCACGCCGTAGGCGAGCGATTCCTCGCCGCGGTGCGGCCTCGCCGCGAGCACCGTCGCGCCGCGGAGCGAGATCTCGGCGAGCGCCTCGGCGGCCAGCCGCGTCTTGCCGACGCCGGACTCGCCTTCGATCACCAGCAGCGACGCACGCTCGAACGCGTCGAGCACGCGCGCGACCTCGGCGCCTCGTCCGGCGAGCGGGAGCTCGACCGCCACAGGCTCAGCGGGCGCTCTGGCGACCTGCGCCGGCGTCGCTCCGCCGTTGATCGCGTTGAAGAGGTCGGTCGTCTCGCGAAGCGGCGCGACGCCGAGCTCGCGGTCGAGCGCGCGGACGCACTCGCGGTACTGGCGCAGCGCGTCGCCGCGACGGCCGGCGCGTGCATAGAGGTCGATGAGCCGGCGATGGGTCGGCTCGTGCAGCGAATCGAGGGCCAGGCGCTGGCGCGCCGCCGCGATCGCCTCATCGAAGCGGCCGTGGCCGGCGAGCGCGTCGGCGAAGCGGTCGAGCGCGCCCGCGCGCTCGCGCCGGACGCTCTCCTGCTCCGCGCGCTGCCAGTCGTCGAACTCGACGCTGTCGCGCAGCGAGAAGCCGGCCATCAGCTCGTCGCGGTGAAGGGCCACAGCCGCGGCGAGATCCTCGATCCCCGCCGCCGGATCGCCGGCCGCGCGACGGAACTCGACGAGGTCGAAGCGCGCGCCGTCGAGATCGAGCGAGACGGTCATCCGGTCGGCGACCACGCGCTCCTCGCCGAGCGCGCCGCGCAGCGTGGACAGCGTTCGGCGCAGCGCCGAGCGCGAGCGGTCGGGGTCGGCCTCCGGCCAGAGCAGGTTCGCGAGAACGGCGCGCGAATGGGCGTGCCCGGTCAGCGCGAGAAAGGCGAGCAGCGCGGTCGCCTTGCGCGTGTCGACGTCGATCGGGCGCCCGTCGACCTCGATGCGGGGTGCTCCGAGCAGTGCGATGCTGAGCGACTTCACGGAAGAGAGCATCGCATGACGGCGCAACGGCGCAAGCCGATTTCAACGCTTCGTAACGGTCGCCAGGGACGCGCCACGGCCGCGGACGCCCGGGCCGTAACGGTTTCGGAACGGGCCCGCTGTAGAACGTGGGCATGGCAGTGAGCGAGCGAGCTATCCGCAGAGTCGTATGGCGCCGAAGCCGGCGCGAGGAGGGCGACGACGCGGCCGCGGCGCCCGCGCTCGAGCCGCAGGCGTCGCCGGTCGCGACCCCCGAGACGGCGGCGTTTGAGATCGCGCCCAACGACCCGCTCGTCGCCTACTTCCAGGGCTCGGTCGGCGCCGTCGACATCGGCGCGCTCGACCTCGAGTCCGCCGCGCTCGAGCGGCTGCGCGCCGAGGGCGTAACGCTCGTCGTGCCGCTGATCGCCAACGGCGAGCTGATCGGCCTGCTCAACGTCGGGCGCCGGCTCTCTGACCAGGACTTCTCGGCCGACGACCGTCGGCTGCTCGAGACGCTCGCCGCCCAGGCGGCGCCGGCGGTCCGCGTCGGCCAGCTCGTGCGAGAGCGGCAGGCCGAGCTTCGCGAGCGCGACCGGCTCGAGCAGGAGCTCGCCGTCGCGCAGCTGATACAGCAGAACTTCCTGCCCAAGGAGCTGCCGTTGCGCGAGGGCTGGCAGGTCGCCGCCTACTACCGCGCGGCGCGCGCCGTCGGCGGCGATTTCTACGACTTCATCGAGCTGCCGGACGGGCGCCTGGGCCTGGTGATCGGCGACGTGACCGACAAGGGCGTGCCGGCGGCGATGGTGATGGCGGCGACGCGAAGCGTCCTGCGGGCGAGCGCGCAGCGACTGATCGAGCCCGGCGACGTGCTCGCGCGCGTCAACGACAACCTCTGCCCGGACATCCCCGAGAACATGTTCGTCACCTGCTTCTACGGCGTGCTCGACCCCGCGACCGGCCACCTCCGCTACGCCAACGCCGGCCATAACCTGCCGCTCGTGCACGCCGGAGGCGACTCCGGCGACCTCCGCGCGACCGGCATGCCGCTGGGCCTGCTCCCGGGGATGGTCTACGAGGAGCGCGAGACGACGCTCGCCGAGGGCGCCACGGTGCTGCTCTACAGCGACGGCCTGATCGAGGCGCACGATTCCGCGCGCGAGATGTTCGGGACCGAGCGCGCGACGCCGCTGCTGCGCCACGACCTCGAGTCGGCGGCCGTGATCGACGGCCTGCTCGCGGCGCTCGACGGCTTCATCGGCTCGGAGCTCGAACAGGAGGACGACATCACGCTCGTCGTGCTCCGCCGAGCGAGCGGCCAGAGCGCCGCCGCCAAGCCGATCGCGGAGATCGGCGCGACCGCGGAGGCCGCGCCGCGGCTCGAGGGCGTCCTCGCCGATTTCACGATCGCGAGCGCTCCCGGCAACGAGCGCGAGGCGATGCGCCGGGTCGCCGAGGCGAGTGCGCAAGCCGCGCTCGAACCCGAGCGGCTCGAGCGGCTGAAGACGGCCGCCGCCGAGGCGACGATGAACGCCATGGAGCACGGCAACGGCTACCAGGACGGCGTCGACGTGCGCGTCCTCGTCAGCGCTCGGGCGGGGGAGCTGGTCGTCGCGATCACCGACAGCGGCGCCGCGCCGCAGACCGCGGCGCCGGCCGCCACCCCCGACATCGACGCCAAGCTCGAGGGGCGCCAGTCGCCTCGCGGCTGGGGACTCTTCTTGATCGAGCGAATGGTGGACGACGTCCGCCAGAGCTCGGGACCCGGCGGGCACACCGTCGAGCTCGTCATGCACCTGGAAGGAGGCCCAGATGGCCAACGCGATACTTGAGGCGACGACGCACAGCGAGGGGGACGCGGCGCGCATCGAGCTGCGCGGCGACATCGACGGCAGCGCTCGCGAGGCTCTGGGCGGCGCCTACGCCGACGCGGCCGGCGCGCGCAGCGTGATGCTCGACTTCACGCAGGTCGACTACATCAACAGCACCGGGATCGCGCTGATCGTCGGGCTGCTCGCGCGGGCTCGCGCCGATGAGTGCGCGATCTCGGCGCGCGGCCTGAGCCCCCACTACCGCGAGATCTTCGAGATCACCCGCCTCTCCGACTTCATGACGATCATCGCCGACAGTGAGGGAGACCCTGCATGAGCGACACAGCAACACGCCTGTCGGTGAGCACGCCGGCGCCCGGGATCTCGGTCATCGAGATCGCCGGCGAGGTGACGCGAGAATCCGACAGCGCGCTCCGGGAGGCCTATGAGCAGGCCGCCGAGGGAGCGCGTTCGATAGTCCTCGGCTTCGCGTCGCTCGAGTACATGAACTCGAGCGGCATCGGGCTGCTGGTGACGCTGCTCGTCCGCGCCCAGCGCAACAAGCAGCAGATCCTGGCCTACGGGCTGAGCGAGCACTACCGCCAGATCTTCGAGCTGACCAGGCTCGACGAGGTCATCGCGATCCACGACTCAGAGGCCGCCGCGCTCGCCGCCGCGGCCTGACCACAAGCACCGAAAGGCTTGACCATGAGCACGCAACCCGACAATCGGGACGCTGCCGGCTGGGCGCGCCCCGTTCGCCACCTGACCGGCGCCGACGGCCACATCAACGTCACCGGACGCCGCCCGACCGCGCCGATGAACGGCTTTGGCCGGATGTGGCAGAAGACCTACCGCACGCGTGTCGGCGACGACTCGCTCGAGCCGACGGCGGTGATCACGGTCTGGAAGGAGCACTTCTCGGAGCTCTGGCCGGCCGGCAACCGCTTCTTCGCCCCGCTGGCGGGAATCGCGCCCGGCGAGGTCGCCGCGCTCGACTTGACGATGCCGGGCGGGCTGAAGCTCTCGACCGGCGTGCTCGTCCTCTTCGCCGACGAGGAGTCGTTCACGCTGATGACGCCGCAGGGGCACATGTTCGCCGGCTGGATCACGTTCAGCTCGTTCGTCGAGGATGGATCGACCTACGCCCAGGCGCAGGTCCTGATGCGCGCCGGCGACCCGCTCTATGAGATCGGCATGTCGCTCGGCGGCCACAAGCAGGAGGACGCCCACTGGAGCCATACGCTGACGTCGCTGGCCGCCCGACTGGGGGCCTCCGAGGCGGTCGAGGTGCAGTCGGTCTGCGTCGACCGTCGCCGCCAGTGGTCGCGGGCGGCGAACGTGTGGCACAACGCCGGTATACGCTCCGGCCTGCACATGGCGAGCGCCCCCGTCCGCATCATGACGCGCCCCTTCGCCCGAGGAGCAAAGGCCTGATGGTTGGTTGACGCCGTCGTCGTCGGCGCCGGGCCGAACGGACTGGCCGCCGCGATCGAGCTCGCCCGCAACGGCCGCTCGGTTCACCTGATCGAAGGGCGGGACTCCGTCGGCGGGGGCACTCGCACGGCGGAGCTGACGCTGCCCGGCTTCAGGCACGACGTCTGCTCGGCGGTGCACCCGCTCGCGGTCGGCTCGCCGTTCCTGCGCAGCCTGGCGCTCGAGCGCCACGGCCTCGAGCTGATCGAGCCGAGCGTGCAGGCCGCGCACCCGCTCGACGACGGCGACGCCGCCGTGCTGGTGCGCTCGCTCGAGGAGACCGCCGACGCGCTGGCCGGCGACGCGCGCGCCTATCGCTCGCTGATGGGCGCGTTCGCGAGCCATTGGGACCGCCTCGCGGAGTTCGTCCTCGCGCCGCTGACGCGGCCGCCGCGCTCGCCGCTGCTGGCAGCGCGCTTTGGCAGCCGCGCCGTGCTACCCGCGGCGCTCACCGCGCGGGTGCGCTTTCGCACGCCGAAGGCGCGGGCGCTGGTGGCCGGCATGGCCGCCCACTCGATGCGCCCGCTCGACGCACCGGGGACGACGGCGTTCGCCCTCGTGATGCTCTCGCTCGGTCACGCCTGCGGCTGGCCGGTGGCGCGCGGCGGGTCCGGCGAGATCACGCTGGCGATGGCGCGCCACCTCGAGGAGCTCGGCGGCACGATCGAGCTCGGTCGGCCCGTGTCGAGCCTGGCCGAGCTGCCGGCCTCGCGGGCCGTGCTGTTCGACGTTACGCCCCGCCAGCTGGGCGAGATCTGCGGCGATCAGCTGCCGCGCCGCTACCGCCGCTCGCTCGCCCGCTTCCGCTACGGCGCGGGCGTGTTCAAGATCGACTACGCGCTGAGCGGCCCGGTGCCGTGGACGGCTGAGGCGGCCCGCGCGGCGGGGACCGTCCATCTCGGTGGGACGCTCGAGCAGATCGCCGCCTCGGAGAAGTCGATCGCCAAGGGGACGCCGGCGCAGAGCCCGTACGTCCTCATCGCCCAGCAGTCGCTCGACGACCCCACGCGCGCTCCCGGCGGGCAGCAGACGCTGTGGGCCTACTGTCACGTCCCGAACGCCTCGAGCGTCGACATGACCGAGGCGATCGAGCGCCAGATCGAGCGCTTCGCGCCCGGCTTCAGGGATCTCGTGCTGGCCCGCGCGACGCGCTCCCCGGCAGCGCTCGAGGCCGAGAACCCCAACAACGTCGGCGGCGACATCGGCGGCGGCGCGACCAGCCTGTGGCAGACGATCGCGCGCCCGGTGCTACGCGCGAACCCCTACAGGACGCCCAACGAGCGGATCCTGATCTGCTCGGCCTCGACGCCGCCCGGCGGCGGCGTGCACGGCATGTGCGGCTTCCACGCGGCGCGATCGGCGCTGCGCGGACCGCTTCGCTAGGCGCTAGGCCGCCTTCTGCGGGACGTCGTGCATCGTCGTGCCGCGACGGCCCTCGGTGTCGAACATCAGCTGGAGGTCGGTCGGGCTCGAGGCCAGCATCAGCGCGTCCTCCTCGGCGATCCGCCCGGCGACGACGTGGGCGTGCAGCGACTGGTCGAAGGTCTGCATGCCGTAGTACTCGCCGTCGGCGATGACCGAGCCGAGCACGGCGGTGCGCTCCGGGTCGAGGATCATCTCGCGCACGCGGCCTGTCATCCGCAGCACCTCGCAGGCCGCGACGCGCCCACCACCGGTCGCCGGCACGAGCCGCTGCGAGATGACGCCACGCATCGTGCCGGCCAGCATCGAGCGGATCAGCGCGTGCTGGCGGGCGGGGAAGAAGTCGAGCATCCGGTTGATCGACTCGGCGGCGTCGATCGTGTGGATCGTCGAGAGGACGAGGTGCCCGGTCTCGGCGGCCGAGAGCGCCGTGGAGACCGTCTCCTCGTCGCGCATCTCGCCGATCAGGATCACGTCGGGATCCTGGCGAAGGATGTGGCGCAGGGCGCCGTGGAAGGAGCGCGCGTCCGCCCCGACCTCGCGCTGGCCGATGATCGAGCGGTTGTTGCGGTGCACGAACTCGATCGGGTCCTCGATCGTGAGGATGTGGGCCGCGCGCGTCTGGTTGATCTGGTTGATCATCGCCGCGAGCGTCGTCGACTTGCCCGAGCCGGTCGTGCCGGTCACGAGCACGATCCCGCGGACCTCGTCGGCCAGCGTCGCGATGACCGGCGGCAGGTTCAGCTCGTCGATCGTCGGGATGCGGTAGGGGATCACACGCGCCGCGAGCGCGACGCCGTCGCGCTGGCGGAAGGCGTTGATGCGAAAGCGCGCCACGCCCTGGAGCTCATACGACAGCTCGACCTCGTGCTGGGCTTCGAACTCGGCCATGCGGTTGCGCTCCTCCAGCAGCTGGTGGAGCACTCCGAGGGTGTCCTGCGGCTCGAGCGTCGCACCCCCCGCGGCGCCGAGCGCGACCAGCTCGCCGTTGACGCGCGCGATCGCCGGCAGGCCGACCTTGAGGTGGAGGTCAGAGCCCTGCGCGTCGACAACCGCCCTGAGAGCCTGGTCGAAATCGATCACGACCCGCTACTCATCGGCAGCTTGAGGCCGCTCCCCAAGCGCTGAACGCAGGTTTTCTAGCTCGTGCTCGGCGGCGTCGTGCTCGGCGGGGGCGTCGGGTGGCGCCCTGGCCGCCGGCTCAGCTCGGCGGCGGTCGAGATCCGCCACAGGGCAAGGACGCCGGCGAGCAGCACGTAGATGACCAACACGGCGACGCCGGCCGCGTCGTGTGGCAGCAGCAGCCAGATCGCAGCGCCGACGCCGGGCAGGAGGACCATCAGGATTGCGAGCCGGAAGACGACCGGAAGGCGGCGGGGTAGGCCGTAGGTGTCGAGGACGGGATGCTTGTGCGGGGGTCTCATGCCGGGGTCGGCTACCCGGCAAGCGACGCCCAGACGCGTCGGATTTCACCGCAGCGGGCCGGCCGCGCGGCCGGCTCCTCCTAACGAAGATGGACGAGCGCGAGGCTAGGGCGGCGCCTGCGCGGCGATGTTGCGATCGCGCAGCCGAGCGGTGAAAACCCCGTGAACGCCCAGGCGCGCGCTCAGCGGACGTAGACGCGCTGGGCGTAATCGCGCAGCATCCGCTGGGCGTTGAAGCTCGGCCCGAGCCGCTGCAGCGACGATCGCACGCTCGCGAGCCAGCGGCTCGGCGGGCCGTCGCCGTCGCGCTCGTAGAACAGCGGCACGACCTCGTCGGCGAGCAGGCGATGGAGCTCCGCTCCGTCGCGGGCATCCTGGGCCGCCTCGTCGGCGGCGAGCTCGCCGGACAGCGCCCACCCGGCGCCCTGCTCGTAGGCCTCCGCCCACCAGCCGTCGAGCACGCTCAGCTGCAGACCGCCGTTGATCGCGGACTTCATCCCGCTCGTCCCGCAGGCCTCGAGCGGCGGCCGCGGCACGTTGACCCACACGTCGCAGCCCTGGACCATCAGCGCCGCCGAGGCGAGGTCGTAGTCGTCGAGGAACACCACCTGGCGGGCGACCTCCGGGGCGCTCTTCAGCGCGAAGACCTCCTGGAGCATCAGCTTTGCCTCCTCGTCGCGCGGGTGCGCCTTGCCGGCGAGGACGATCTGGATCGGCCGCTCGGCGCGCAGCAGCCCGAGCGCCCCCTCGCGGTCGGCGACGAGCAGCGCCAGCCGCTTGTACGTGGCGATGCGCCGCGCGAAGCCGATCGTCAGCCTGTCGGCGTCGAATCCGGCGGCCGCCGCCTGCGCGTACTCGAGCGTCTCGCCGCGGCCGAGGCGCTCGGCGACGCTCCGGTCGCGGACGGCCTCGACAAGCGCCGCGCGCTGCTCGCGGCGGGCCTGCCAGAGCTCGTCGTCGCCGATCGCCGAGACCGCATCCCAAACGGCGCTGTCGGCGGCCCGCGACAGCCAGCCGTCGCCGAGGTGGCGCTCGAGCAGCTCGAGCATCGGCGCGCCGATCCACGTCGGGACGTGAACCCCGTTGGTGACGTGGCCGATCGGCACATCCTCGACCGCCGCCTCGGGCCACAGCCCGCGCCACATCTCGCGCGCGACGACGCCGTGGCGGCGGCTGACGGCGTTCGCGCGCGCCGAGGTGCGAAGCGCGAACTGGGTCATCCCGAACGGCTCGAGCTCCGAGCCGGGATCGCTGCGACCGAGCTTCGCGAGCACCTCGACGCCGAGCCCCGACTGCTCGATCAGGGCGCCCGCGAGGCGCGTCAGCTGCTCGAGCGGGTAGGCGTCGTTTCCGGCCGGCACCGGCGTGTGGGTCGTGAACGAGATGCGCCGGCGGGCGCCGGCAAGCGCGCCGGCGGCGTCGGCCCCGCCCGCGACCGCGCCCCGCACGAGCTCGAGCGCGGCGAACGCCGCGTGACCCTCGTTGAGATGCAGCGCGGCGACCTCGATGCCCATCGCCTCGAGCGCCCGCACCCCGCCCGCGCCGAGCAGCAGGTACTGCGCGATCCGCACGTCGGGAGCGGAGACGTAGAGGCGCGAGGCGATCCAGCGCGCGGCACGGCTGTTCTCCGGCAGGTCGCTGTCGAGCAGGTACAGAGGAACGCGCCCGACGTCGACGCGCCAGATCGCGGCGCGGACCGTCTCCTCGCCGATCGGCACCGTCACGGTCAGCGGCTCCCCGCCGGCGCCCGTCACGCGCGCCGCCGGCAGCCGGTCGGGGTCGGCGTCGACCCAGTACTCGTGCTGGCGCCCGGCGGCGTCGATCCGCTGGCGGAAGTACCCCTGGCGATAGAGCAGCCCGACGGCGACGAGCGGCAGAGCGTCGTCGGAGGCCTGCTTGACGAAGTCCCCGGCGAGCGCGCCGAGGCCGCCAGAGTAGATCGGCAGCGAGGCGTGGATCGCGTACTCGGCGCAGAGGAAGGCCCGCGGCCGCGCACCAGCGCCTGCACCTCCCGGCGGCGGCGCGCCGAGCTCGCGAGCGAGCAGCTCGGCGGCGGCGACCACGCGCTCGAGGTAGCGCCCGTCGGCGACCGCGCGCTCGAGCGACTCGGCCGGCGCGTCGCGCAGCAGCGCGACCGGGTTTCGCCCGACGCGCTGCCAGCAGGGGCCGTCGAGGTCGGCGAACAGGCTCGCCGCGCCGGGCTGCCACGACCAGCGGTAGTTGTATGCGAGGGCTGCGAGCGGCCGCAGCGTCTCCGGCAGGCGTGCCGCGAGGCTGGCCGCGGCGGCCGCTACATCGCGCTGTCCGTCGAACATGCGGTCACCTTGCCGCCATCGGCAGCGTCGGGGTCACGGGGCGCGGCGGGGGGACGCGGCGCAGTGGCGGGACCAGGATTCGAACCTGGGAAGGCTGAGCCAACGGATTTACAGTCCGTCCCCTTTGACCGCTCGGGAACCCCGCCTCGAGCGGTCCGCAGTCTAGATGGTTGATTCCACGGCCGGCGCGTTTGGCACCCCGGTTCGGGGCACAGGCCGGCGAGTGGCTGGCGAGCGTCGGGGGGCGCGGCGCGGACGAGGACGGTGGCGCTGCCGCGGACTCGACCGCGACGTGGCGATCCGGCGCCGCTACCCGGTCGGGCGCAGGCAGACGCCGCTACCCCTACGGGGCACAGGCAGACGTCGTGGGGGTCGTGAAATCAATCAACTAGTGGACCCCCCCGTGAGCGCCGGCGACCCTAGGAGGCGTCGCGCAGCCGCTGCGTCTCAGGCAGCGATTCGAGCTTCTTGAGCGTGTGGTTCTCGATCTGGCGGATCCGCTCGCGGGTGACGTTGAAGGCCTGCCCGACCTCCTCGAGCGTGCGCGGCCGCTCGCCCGTCAGCCCGTAGCGCATCTCGATCACCTCGCGCTCGCGCCGCGGCAGCACCGCCAGGGCACGGCAGACGTGCTCGTCGCGCATCGCGCGCGCGGCGAGCTCGAACGGCGACTCCGCGCTCTGGTCTTCGATGAAGTCGCCGAGCGCCGAGTCGTCCTCCTCGCCAACGGGCTTCTCGAGCGAGACCGGCTGCTGGGCCATGCGCAGGATCTCGCGGACCTCCTTGGCCGAGCAGGCGAGCTGGGCGGCTACCTCATCGGCGGTCGGCTCGCGGCCGAGCTGCTGGACGAGCTGGCGCTCGACGTGGACGACCTTGTTGAGCTTCTCGACCATATGCACGGGGATCCGAATCGTCCGGCCCTTGTCGGCGATCGCGCGCGTGACCGCCTGTCGGATCCACCAGGTCGCGTACGTCGAGAACTTGTACCCGCGCCGGTAGTCGAACTTCTCGACCGCGCGGATCAGGCCCATCGACCCCTCCTGGATCAGGTCCAGGAACGTCAGGCCTCGGCCCAAATACGACTTCGCGATCGAGACGACCAACCGCAGGTTGGCCT
>DATBPB010000088.1:0-14044 GCA_036561565.1 Solirubrobacteraceae bacterium
CGTCCAGCGCTGCGAGCCGTCGTAGAGCTCGGCGAGCTCGGCGGCCGTGAAGGCCCCGCCGAGACGCCGCCGAAGCTCGGCGACGAGCCGCTCGACGACCCGCTCGAGCGCCCGGCGGCCGTCCGGCTCGAGCTCGCGCAGACGCCGGTCGCCGTCCTGCCACTGCGGCAGCGTGTATTCGAGCACCTAGTGCGCCCTCGCGGACGCCGCGCCACGATGATCAGTTGTTCGGCAGGCCGTACACGACGTAGCCGTGCTCGCCGTGCCGCAGCAGGCCGAGGTTGCGAGCCTCGAGTGCCGGCGCCCTGGGCGAGCTGAGCGCGCGCTGCTCGCGCTGGAGCTGCGCGTAACGGACCTCGAGCGCCTGGACCTGCGCGCGGCGCTGCGCGGACAGCTGGAAGTCGGCGATGAGCGAGCGGATCGGGCTGATCGCGAGGTACAGCAGCGCGACGAGCGTGACGAGCATCGCGACTCGCCCGACGCGGTCCCAGCGGATCCGCGCGGCCGGAGGCGTGCTTCGCCGCCGCGCCACGCCGTCCGCGGGCGGGCCGGCCGCGACGCCGCGGCGGCGCCGCGCGGCAGCGGTCTGCGGAGCGCCCGACTGATGCGTGACGGCGGCCACTGGGGTCGCATTCGCCCCCTTCGCCCCGCCTCCTGCATCACGGGCGAAAGAGTGAGCGTCCCGGGAACAGCGCCGCCGGACCCAACTGCTCCTCGATTCGCAGCAGCTGGTTGTACTTGGCGACCCGCTCGCCGCGCGACGGGGCGCCGGTCTTGATCTGCCCGGCGTTCGTCGCGACCGCCAGATCGGCGATCGTGACGTCCTCAGTCTCGCCCGAGCGGTGCGAGATCACGGTGTCGTAGCCGGCGCGGCGCGCCATCTCGATCGTCTCGAGCGTCTCGGTCAGCGTGCCGATCTGGTTCAGCTTGATCAGGATCGAGTTGGCGACGCCCGTCTCGATGCCGCGGCCGAGGCGCTCGATGTTGGTCACGAACAGGTCGTCTCCGACGAGCGCGATGCTTGACCCGAGACGTTCGGTGAGCGTCGCCCAGCCCGCCCAGTCCTCCTCGTCCATGCCGTCCTCGATCGAGACGATCGGGTAGCTCGAAACGAGCTTCGCCCAGTAATCGGTGAGGCCCGCCGCGTCCAGGGAGCGGCCCTCGCTCGCGAGGACGTAGTCCGCGCCGTCGTGGATCTCGCTCGTCGCCGGGTCAAGCGCGATCGCCACATCCTCCCCCGCGCGGTAGCCGGCGGCCTCGATCGCCTCGACGAGCAGCTCGAGCGCGGCCTCGTTTGACTCGAGGTCGGGCGCGAAGCCGCCCTCGTCGCCGACGGCGGTCGCAAGGCCGCGCGCGTGGAGCGTGCTCTTCAGCTGATGGAAGACCTCGGTCCCGTAGCGCATGCACTCGCTGAAGCTCGCCGCGCCGCAGGGCACGATCATGAACTCCTGGAAGTCGACCGAGTTGTCGGCGTGCGCGCCGCCGTTGAGGACGTTCATCATCGGCACCGGCACGGTCACGGCCGCATCGCCGCCGAGGTGGCGCCACAGCGGCAGCCCGCGCTCCGCGGCGCAGGCGTGCGCGGCGGCCAGCGAGACGCCGAGCACGGCGTTGGCGCCAAGGCGCGACTTGTTCTTTGTCCCGTCCAGTGAGATCAGGGCGCGATCGAGCGCCGCCTGGTCTGACGCGTCGCGCCCGGCCAGCTCGCGGGCGATCTCGCCGTTGACGTTCTCGACGGCGCGTCCGACGCCCTTGCCGCCGTAGGCCTCGCCGCCGTCGCGAAGCTCGGTCGCCTCGAACTCGCCGGTCGAGGCGCCCGAAGGCACGGCCGCGCGCCCGCGCGCCCCGCCGCTCAAGGAGACCTCGACCTCGACGGTCGGGTTGCCGCGGCTGTCGAAGATCTGCCGCGCCCGGATCGCCTCAATCGCGCTCAAGCGCCGGCCTCGCCGGCCTCGACCGCGTCGCGAAAGCGCGCCGTCGCTTGCCGCAGCGCGATCTCGGCGTCGAGCTGGAGGCTTCGGGCGCAGCGCACGGCGAGGAACAGTAGCTCCCCGAGCGAGTCGAACCGCTCGTCACGACCGGCGGCCGCCTCGAGTCGCCGCACCGCCTCGGAAAGCTCCTCGAGCGGAGCCGGCCCGGCCTCGCCGCCCGCTCGCCGCTGCGCCTTTGCCGCCAGCGACAGCGACGGCAGGTTCTCGGGCAGATCGGCGAAGATCCCGCCGGCGCCGCGGCCCTCGCTCGTGCGCTTGATCTCATCCCAGTTGCGAACGACGTCGGCCGCCCCCGCGACGGCCGTGTCGCCGAAGACGTGCGGGTGGCGGCGGATCAGCTTCTCGGCGCAGTGCTCGGCGACAGCCGCGAGATCGCCTGTCCCGCGCTCCTCGAGCAGCAGCGCCAGGAAGTGAACCTGGAAGAGGACGTCGCCGAGCTCGTCGAGGAGCTTTGCGTCGTCGCCGGAATGGGCGGCGTCGGCGAGCTCGTAGGCCTCGGACACCGTGTGCGCCACGATCGAGCGCTCGTCCTGCTCGCGGTCCCAGGGGCACTCGCGGCGCAGCCGGCGGGTCAGCTCGTCAAGCCGCTCGATCGCGCGCGAGCCGCCGGCCGCGCTCACGCGGCTAGCCGCCGACGACGGTTGAGCCGGTCGGCGCGGTCGTTGCGCTGGTGGTCGTCTTCGGCGCGTTCGAGCACGACGGAGCCACCGCGTAGCCGGAGCGGCAGACCGTGCGCGGCTCCCAGACCTTCAGGAAGTCGTTGTTCAGCGAATTGCCCGCCGCGGTCTGCTGCTGGCCGATGATCTGGGACTTCGCGGCGGCGCTTGCCTGAGCCAGCGTCTGCGTGACGCCCGGCGTGATCTTGTCGACCGTGAAGACGTAGTAGCCGAACGGGGTCTTGACGGGTCCGCTGACGCGGCCGACCTTGGCGGCGAAGGCCTGCACGCTCAGCTGCGCCGGAAGCTGCCCGGCGATCACTCCGGTCAGCTTCCCACCGACGCTCTTGGTCGTCAGGTCGGTCGAGTACTTGGGCGCCAGCGTGGCGTAGGTCCCGCCGGTCTCCAGCAGCGCCACCACGTGGTTGGCCGTGCTCAGCCCGCTCGTCTCGATCACGTGCATGTCGAGCTTGGTCGGCGTGACGAACTTCGCGCGGTTCTTGTTGTAGTAGGCCGCGATCTGCGCCTTGGTCACGTGCGAGGCCTGCTTGAGCAGCTTGGTCTGGATCGCGACGGCGACGAGGTTGAGGTAGGTCTGCCACTTCATGTCGCCGACCGTCTCGCCGGAGTTGGCGAGGAAGTGGTTGAGCTGGGCGTTCGTCGCAAGCGACGGCACCGACGCCTTGCGGCGCGCCTGGAAGGCCTTGTCGACCTGCGCCTGGGTGACGTTGACGCCGTGCGCGCGTCCCTCGCCCTCGACCCACAGCGCCTGGACCAGGTAGTTCATGACGGCCGTGGTCAGCGACTGGTAGCGGGCCTGGCAGAGGCCCTTCAGCACCGACGCGCTATTGCTTGAGGTGGCCGGCGTCGAGCGACTGGAGGCGATGCAGCCGGTGTAGTTCGGCGGGTCGGGAAGGAACGGTGCCCGCACGCCGGTCGAGGCCTGGTTGGCGTCGTTGGCGACGACCATCCAGTGGTTGAACGCGGCCATCGAGATCGGAGCGCTGCCGACCTGCGCAACGTCGTTTCCGGGTAGCCCGCCACCGCACGCGCCGACCACTACGGCGGTGGCGATCGCGGCGCAGAACGCCATGCCGATTCGCAGCCTCTGGGGCAAGTCCCGATCCATGCTAGCGAATCACCCGGCGGAGCCAGGCGGTAGAAACCTCACCCGCTCGCGCCGGCGACCGCGGCGATCGCATCCGCCGCCGCGAGAATCTCGACGAAGCGCGCCTGGGCGTCGGGCGAGACGCGCACGACGACCTGCGAGCGACCGGACTCATAGATCGCCCCCGGGAGGCGCTCGCGAAGGTCGCGAACGGCGGCGGAGTCGAGCTCGATCGGCGACACGCTGAGGCGGCCGCCGCGGACGCCGACGGCCCGTGCGCCGGCCGCCCCGAGGCGGATCCGCGCCCGCGCGATCGCGAGCAGGTTCTCGACCGGCTCGGGCGGCGGGCCGAAGCGGTCGGCCAGCTCCTCCCGCAGCAGCTCGACGTCGGCGACCTCGCGCGCCCCGGCGATGCGGCGGTGGAGCTCGATCTTGGCCTGCTCGTAGCCGACGTACTCGGCGGGCACGTAGGCGTCGACGTCGACGTCCAGACGGACGGGCTCCCACTCCTCCTCGTCCCCGCCATCGGCCTGGGCGGCCGCCAGCGCCTCGTCGAGCATCTGCATGTAGAGCTCGAAGCCGAGCGCCGCGACGTGCCCGGACTGCTCGTCGCCGAGCAGGTTTCCGGCACCGCGCAGCTCGAGGTCGCGCATCGCGATCTGAAAGCCCGAGCCGAGCTCGGTGAAGTCAGACAGCGCCGCCAGCCGCTGGGCGGCCTCGGCGCTGAGCGACCCCGAGGCGTCGTAGAGCAGGTAGGCGTAGGCGCGCTCGCGGCTGCGGCCGACGCGGCCGCGGATCTGGTAGAGCTGCGAGAGGCCGAACGTGTCGGCGCGCTCGACGATCAGCGTGTTGGCGGCCGGGATGTCGATCCCCGACTCGATGATCGAGGTGCACACGAGCACGTCGACGTCGCCGCGCAGGAACGACAGCATCCGCGCCTCGAGGTCGTCCTCCTCGAGCTGCCCGTGGGCGACCTCGAAGCGCATCCCCGGGCACAGGCCGCGCAGCCGCACCGCGACCTCGTCGATCGTCTCGACGCGGTTGTGCAGGTAGAACGCCTGGCCCTCGCGCAGCCGCTCGCGCTCGAGCGCCTGGCGGACGAGCGCCTCGTCGTACTCGCCGACGTAGGTCCGCACCGGCCGCCGCCCCTCGGGCGCGGTCTCCATCACCGAGATGTCGCGCAACCCGGCCAGCGACATCTGGAGCGTGCGGGGGATCGGCGTCGCCGACATCGCGATCACGTCGACGCGCAGGCGAAGCTGGCGCAGCCGCTCCTTCTGGCGCACGCCGAAGCGCTGCTCCTCATCGATGATCAGCAGCCCGAGGTCCTTCGCCTGGACGTCGCGCGAGAGCACGCGGTGGGTGCCGATCAGGATGTCGAGGCGCCCGTCGCGAAAGCGCCCGAGCGACTCGCGCTGCTCGGCCGCGGAGCGAAAGCGCGAGACCATCTCGATCGTGAACGGGTAGTCGGCGAGGCGCTCGCGGAAGGTGCCGTAGTGCTGCTGGCTGAGGATCGTCGTCGGCGCCAGGACGAGCACCTGCTTGCCGTCCGCGGCGGCCTTGAAGGCGGCCCGCAGCGCCACCTCGGTCTTGCCGTAGCCGACGTCGCCGCAGATCAGGCGATCCATCGGCCGTCCCTCCTCCATGTCCGACTTGACGGCCTCGATCGCGTCGCGCTGGTCGGGAGTCTCGGTGTAGGGGAAGCGCTGCTCGAATTCGCGCTGCCAGTCCCCGTCGGCGGCGAACGCGTGCCCCTCGCGCCGCTTTCGCTCGACATACAGCGAGAGCAGCTCGCCGGCGAGCTCGTGCGCGGCGTGGCGGGCGCGCGCCTTGAGCGTGTCCCAGCGCGTGCCGCCGAGGCGCGACAGCGTCGGCTGAGCGCCGCCCGCGCCGACGTAGCGCGAGATCTTCGCGAACTGGTCGGTCGGCGCGTAGACGCGATCGTCGCCGTGGTATTCGAGGTAGAGGTAGTCGCGCGTGACGCCCGCGACCGTCCGCGTCTCAAAGCCCGCGAAGCGCGCGACGCCGTGGTCCTCGTGGACGACGTAGTCGCCGGGGCGAAGGTCGGCGAACGAGCGCAGCGCGCCCCGGCGCGTCCCGGCGGCGGCGCGCCCCTGTGTGCGGCGGCGGTGAAAGAGCAGGTGGTCGGGGATGACCGCGAGGCGCAGGCCCGGTGCCACGAACCCCTCGCGCAGCGTCGCCTGCGCGAACGTCAGCGCGTCGGGCGGGGGGCGGTCCTCGATCCAGTGGGCGCTCAGCCGCGCCAGGTTGTGCGCGGCTCGCTCGCCGTCGCCGCGGCGCGCCCAGGCGACGACGGTCCGGTAGCCCGAGCGCAGGTCGCGCTCGAGACCGGCCTCGGCCTCGGCCAGCGAGCGCGCCGTCCCCGTCGCGGCCTGGGCGTGGAACTCGAGCGGCGCGGCGCCGGCGAGTGAGTGCAGGCGGATCCGCGCGCGCGCCGCGAGCGCCGCCTCGATCTCCTCGGGCGGGACGTAGAGGCCGTGCGCCTCGCTGTCGTGGAACGCGGCGGTCACATCGCCCCACTGGTCGCGCAGCGTCGGCGCGATCTCCTCGGTCGAGGCAACCACCATCGAGGCCTCCTCGCCGACGAGCGACAGCAGCGGGCGGAAGCGCTCGAGCGGCAACAGCTCCGCGATGTCCGGCCGCTCGCCCTCGAGCGCCACGCCGCGATGCTCGAGCGCGAGCTCGGCGGCCGGGGCGACCTCGATCCGCTCGAGCGCATCGAGTGAGCGCTGCGTGAACGTCGAGAACGTCCGCAACGACTCGATCTCGATGTCGAACAGCTCGCAGCGGACCGCGCGGTCGGCCGTCGCGGCGAACACGTCGAGCAACCCGCCGCGCATCGCGAACTGGCCGCGGTCCTCGACCTGCGGGACCCGCTCGTAGCCCATCTCGACAAGCCGCTGCGCGCACTCGTCGAGGTCGAGCAACTCGCCGACGGCGAGCTCGAAGGAGCGCGGCCGAAGCTCCGGGTCGGCGACCTTCTCAGACAGCGCCTGCGCGGATGCGACGAGCACCGCCGCGGGGTCCGATCCGATCGCGTCAAGCGCCGCGATCCGAAGCCCGACGAGGTGCGGCGGCGGCGCGAGGTGGGACTCGTAGGTGACGCCGCGCGAGGGGTAGAAGCGCACGCGCCGCGGCGCGAGCCAGCTCGCGAGGTCGGCGGCGAGCTCGCCGGCGGCGCGGTCGTCGGGCGCGACGACGATCGCCGGACCCTCGCCGGCGTGTGCGAGCAGCGCCGCGATCAGGAACGGCCGCAGCGCCGAGGAGACGAACGCCTCCCCGCCGCCGCGCGCCAGCGCGACGCCGTCCTCGCTCTGCGCGAGGTGGTCGAGCAGCGGTGCGAGCACGCTCACTCGCCCGCGATGACCGCGGCGACGGCGTCGCTCGCGCGGTCGACGAGGTCGCTCACCGCGGCCGGTCCTTCCTTGAACCGGCCGAGGACGTAGGCCGCGACGATCTCGGGGTCGGTGGAGTCGGGCCGCCCGACGCCGATCCGAACGCGCATGAACTCGCCGGAGCCAAGCTCGCGCTTGAGTGAGCGCAGCCCGTTGTGGCCGGCCAGGCCGCCGCCGAGGCGAGCGCGGATCTGGCCGAACGGCAGGTCGATCTCGTCGTGGACGACGAGCACCCGCTCGAGCGGGACGCGGTAGGCGCCGCGGGCCGGGCCGACGCTCAGCCCGGCGTCGTTCATGTAGGTCTGCGGCTCGAGCAGCGCGACGCGCGCACCGCCGCCGCCAAAGCCGGCGCGCCCCTCGCGCAGCAGGCCGCGGTAGCGCGTGCGCTCACGACCGAGGTCCCAGCGACGCGCGAGCTCCTCGGCGACCGCGAAACCGACGTTGTGGCGGGTGCCGGAGTACTCGCGGCCGGGGTTGCCGAGGCCGACGACGAGCCAGTCGATCGAAGGGCCGCGCGAGAGGCGCAGGGCCTACTCGCTGTCGTCTGAACCGGACTCGGCGGGCGACGCCTCCGCCGCCGAGCCCTCCGCTGCGGCCTCGCCCTCGCCCTCGCCGCCCTCACCCTCGCCGACGAGCTCGGTCTCCTGCTCGATCTCCTCATCCTCGAGGCGAAGGCGCGGCGGTGAGAGCGTCGCGATGACGATCTCGTCGAGCTCGCCGAGCAGCGTCACGCCGTCCGGGGCGACGAGCGCCGAAGCGAGCAGCGTGTCGCCGATCACCATCGTCGAGACGTCGTGCGCGATCGACTCCGGGATCGACGTCGGCAGCGCCTCGACCGTGACGGTGTGCGAGACGTGCTCGAGCACGCCGCCCTCGCGGACTCCCGGGGCTTCGTCGCCGCCGGTCAGCTCGATCGCGACGGAGGCCTGGATCGCCTCGTCGAGGCGCACGCGGATCAGGTCGACGTGGATCGTGTCGCCGCGGACCGGGTGGCGCTGGGCCTCCTTGAGCACGGCGGGGCTCGGCGAGCCGCCGTCGAGTGACACCTCGAGGACGGCGCCGGCGGCGGCCAGCGCGTTGCGCAGCGCGCGGGCGTCCACGGCGAAGCTGACGGCGTCGCCGTGTCCGTACAGGATGCCGGGAACGACGCCCTTGTGGCGCATCCGGCGGGCGGCGCGGGAGCCGTCTGGAGTGCGGCTCGACACGTCGAGCCGCGTCATGGTTGAGCGGGCCATGCGGCAGCGATCCTAGCGAACTCCCGCCCTCAGCCGACCTGCACGAGTGATCTGTAGAACTGCTGGACGATCGCGTAGGCGGGCTTCGGCGTGCCGGCGAAGGAGATCAGCCCCTTGGTGAAGAGCGGCGGCGCCGGGTAGGGGTTGCCGCCCGTCCAGCCCGGCCTGACCAGGAAGTCGGACAGCGCCCAGTAGACCGCTCCGCTCAGCCACGGAGTCGCGCCGAACGCCGCGAGCTGCTCGGCCACCCACTGGCTTTGGAACTCGAAGGTGCCGCGCTCGTCGATCGGCCCCGAGCGGTTGGCCTCGGCGCCGAACTCGGTGACCATCAGCGCCTTGCCCGGATAGCAGGCCCGCTGCTGGGCGAGGTAGGAGCCGAGCAGGCTCGGATCGGCGATGTCGCCCTGCGGTCCCGGATACCAGCCGAAGTAGTCGTTGACGCCGAGCACCTGGAGCGGCGCGTAGCCCGGCTGGCAGGCGATCGGCGGCTCACCCTGGAAGGCCAGGCCGACCGGGCGGGTCGGGTCGAGGGCGTGCGCGAGCGCGACGGCCTTCGCGATGTAGGCGGCCTGCGCATCGTCGACCTGCGGGTCGAGCTCGTTGGCGATCGACCAGATCGCGATCGAGGGGTGGTTGCCGTTGTCGAGGATGTTCGCGCGCAACAGCGCGAGCGCCTTCGGCGTGATCGCGGCGAGCTCGCCGTCGTGGACCTGGTAGACCGGGATCTCAGACCACAGCAGCAGGCCGAGGCGGTCGGCGAGCTGCTCCTCATATTGGGAGAGCGGGTACTGCGAGCGCACAATCGTCGCGCCCAGCTGCTTTGTCGCCGTCATCGCCGCAAGCTGCTGCGCCCGGCTGAGCGCCGACCCGGCGCTCGGCGAGTCCTCGACCAGGCCGACGCCGCGCAGGTGGACGGGACGGAAGTTGAGGTAGAGGTGGCCGCCGCTGACCGTCACGGAGCGGATTCCGCTCTGTAACTGGTAGGTCTCACCGCCGCTCGCGCGCAGCGTCACCTCGTAGAGGTGCGGCGAGTCCGGCGACCAAAGGCGCGGATGGGCGACGCTGAGCGTGGCGGCGAACGTGGCGCTTCCACCGGCGGCGATCGAGTGCGAGCCGAGCGAGGCGGCGATGCCGCCGAAGCTCGTCGAGAGCGCGACGCGCCGCGCCCGCGGGCCGCTGTTGCGCAGCACGACGCGGTAGCGGACACGCGCGCCGCAGCCGCCGCAGCGAAGCTCGGGAAGCACCGCGACGCTCGAGAAGTCGACGCCGCCGACGCGGCGCAGGTAGACCTCGCGCAGGATCCCGCCGTAGTTCCACCAGCCACCGACGACGCCGCCCGGGCCGCTGCGCGTGAGCGGTGGCAGGTCGGTCAGGGTGTGCGCGTCGCTGACCCGCACGACCAGCCGGTTGACGCCCGAGCGCGCCAGCGCATCGGCCGGCAGGGCGACCTCGAACGGCAGGAAGGCGCCGCTGTGGGTGGCGAGGTGCCGCCCGTTCAGCCAGATCGTCGCGCCGTTCGAGACCGACTCGAAGCGGACGACCCAGCCGTCGGCCGGCGAGCTCGACGGCAGCACGAAGTCCTTTCGATACCAGCCGATCGCGGGCGCGTAGCCGGCCGCAGTCGCCGCGCCGGCGTTCCAGGCGTTCGGCACCGTGATCGCCTTCCAGCCGGCGCTCGCCCCCGAACGCTGGAGCGGCGTGCCGTCGTCACGGCGAAACAGCCAGGCGCCGCCGAGCAGGAAGCGCCCGCTCGGGCCGGCCTCATACCATCCGCCCGGCGTCGGCCGCTCGCCGGCGACGACGGCGCCGGCGGCGCTACCGCCGCTCGCCAGGGCGGCCGCCAACAGCGCGAGCGACGCGGCGATCGCCGCGGCGAGCCCCCGGCGGCTGCGCGCCGCGCTCAGCAATCAGCCGTCGTCGGATGAAGCGGCAGGCCCACCCGCAGCAGGGTAAGCGTCAGTCCGGAGATCACGTTGCCCTTGCGCGCCACGGTCACGCACTGGACGACCGGCAGCGCCCGCCGCGTCGATTTCCAGGCCACGCGCGTCGTCCCGGTGCGGCTCGTGAGCGCGTAGGCGGTCGCCGACTGATCGGCGAGAATCAGCACCGCGCCCGGGCGCGTGAGCGTCCGCGCGTCGGTTCGCACGTCGGCGCGGCAGCGCGCGCCGCAGCCGTGCAGGTCGGCGAGCATCAGCGAAGCATCGCCGCGCGCCTCGGCGGTCAACAGCGACAGGATCCGCGTGCGCTCGAGATCTTCGAGCGTCAGCCAGCGCGCGAGCTCGAAGCTGATCGCCAAGAACAGCAGCACCCCGAGCGCGATCAGCACGCGGCGCCGGCGGCGGCTCACGCCCCGGCCTCGGCGACGCGCACCGCGAGGACGTCCTCGAACGCCGCGAAGTCGCCGCGCAGGAGCATGTCGATCGGCCGCCCGCCGTCGCGCCCGGCGCGCACCCAGCGCGCGAGCAGCGCCGCGCCGCCGCACGCCTCGGCCGCCTCGCGGGTCAGCTCGTCGAGGATCTCGACCTCCGGGCGATGCGCGACATCGCCGGCGATCGCCTCGAGCGCGCCGATCTCAAAGATCGCGAGCGCCTCCTCGTCGCTCAGCCCGAGGCGGTCCACGAGCCCGCTGAGCGGCATCAGCCTGGCCTCAGAAGAGCTGGTTCTCGCCGCCGAAGACCTCGCTCACCGAGCCGTCGGTGAAGATCCGCCGGATCGAGTCGGTGAGGATGTCCGCGCACGGCAGCACGACGACGTTGGCCGGCACCCCGGGCGGGGCGGGGATCGTGTCGGTGACGACGACGCGCTCGAACGGCCCGCGCTCGATGTTCTCGTAGGCGGGCCCCGAGAAGACGCCGTGCGTCGCGGCGGCGTAGACGCGCGCGGCGCCATGCTCGATCAGCGTCTCGGCGGCGGCGCAGAGCGTGCCGGCGGTGTCGATGATGTCGTCGATGATGACCGCCGTCTTGCCGCGGACCTCGCCGATCACATAACCGATCTCGGCGACCTGCTGGGCCGGGCGCTCCTTGGTCATCACGGCGAGGTCGGCGCCGACCTTCTCGGCGAACTTCTGCGCCAGCTTGGCCCGACCGACGTCCGGGGCGACGACGACGAGGTTCTCGAGATGGAGGTCGTTGAAGTGCTGGGCGAGGATGAAGCGCGCGGTCATGTGGTCGAGCGGCTTTGAGAAGAAGCCCTGGACCTGGCCGGCGTGGAGGTCCATCGTCAGCACGCGATCGGCGCCCGCGGACTCGAGCATCCGCGCGACGAGGCGCGCCGAGATCGGCTCGCGCGGCGCCGACTTCTTGTCCTGGCGCGAGTAGCCGAACCACGGGACGACGGCGATCACGCGGTGCGCCGACGCGCCGACCGCGGCGTCGATCATCAGCAGCAGCTCCATCAGCGCGTCGTTGGCGCTCAGCCCGGTCTGGGCGTTGCCGCAGGTCGACTGGACGATGAAGACGTCGGCGCCGCGGATCGACTCGCCGTAGCGGCAGTAGACCTCGCCGTTGGAGAACGTCTTGAGCGTCGAGGGCCCGAGCTCGACGCCCAGCTTGGCCGCGATCCTCGCCGCGAGCTCCCCCGTCGCGCGGCCCGCGAACAGCATCAGCCGCTTGTCGTAGTCGATGGGCAGGAAGGTGATCGCCGGCTGCGACTCAGTCACGCTCATCCACTTTGAGTCTAGTCGTCCGTCCGGTCCCAGGGCGGTCGGCGCGAGGGGCTGTCAGCTCTCACCACGGCGCTCCGCATAGCGCTCGACGTTGCGCTGGCGAACGCGCGCGACGGCGAGCGCTCCGGGCGGCACATCGCCCGTCACGACCGACCCGGCGGCCGTCCACGCGTCATCGCCGACCGTCACCGGCGCGACGAACGACGTGTCGACGCCGCCATGGACGCGCGCGCCGATCGTCGTGCGGTGCTTGTTCGTGCCGTCGTAGTTGGCGGTGATCGTGCCGGCGCCCAGGTTCGTCCGCTCGCCGACGTCGGCGTCGCCGATGTATGAGAGATGCGGCACCTTGGCACCCGCGCCGAGCCGCGAGTTCTTGATCTCCACGAACGTTCCGGCCTTCGCGCCCTCCTCGAGAACGGTCCCCGGGCGCAGGTAGGTGAACGGCCCGACCGTCGCCCCGTCGGCGACCGAGGCGTCGACGAGCACGGCGTGCGGCCCGACGCTGCAGCCGCGGCCGATCGCGGTCGCCCCGCGAAGCTGCGTGCACGGCTCGATGACGGTGTCCTCGCCGATCGCCACGCCGACGTCGATGCTGGTCGTCGCGGGCTGCACGATCGTCACCCCCGCGAGCATGTGCCGGTGTTGGATTTGGCGCTGTGCTGCCGCAGAGACGGTGCCAAGCTCGGCGCGGTCGTTGACTCCCGACACGACCTCCGCGCCGGCCTCGACGGTCGTTACCTCCAGGCCGCGCGCGATCATCACCGCCAGCACGTCGGGCAGGTAGCGCTCGCCCTGGGCGTTGTCGGAGCCGACCTGCGCCAGCGCGTCGAGCAGCGCGCCGCCGGCGAACGCGTAGACGCCGGCGTTGACCTCGCGGATCGCAAGCTCCGCCGCGCTCGCGTCACCGGCGACCTTCGTCTCGACGACGCGCACGACGGCGCCGCTCTCGTCACGGACGACGCGCCCGTAGCCGGCCGGGTCCTCGAGCACCGTCGTAACCATCGTCGCGTCGGCCGTCGAAGCGGCGAGCTCGCCGAGCAGCTCGGCCTCAACGAGCGGCACGTCGCCGTAGAGCACGACGACCCGCGCGTCGCGCTCGATCAGCGGCGCGGCGCTCGCGACGGCGTCGGCGGTGCCGCGCGGCTCGGCCTGGACCGCAAGCTCGACGTCGAAGCCCTCGAGCAGCGGGGCAAGGTCCGCATCCGGCGGCACGACGACGACGATCCGCGCGGCGCCGGCCTCAGCCGCCGCGGCGACCGGCCACGCCAGCAGCGGCCGCCCGCAGAGGTCGTGCGCGAGCTTCGGCCGGGCCGAGCGCATCCGCGTGCCCGACCCGCCGGCGAGGATCACGACGGTCAGCTCGGACATCTCCTTGAGCGTAACTACACTTGCGGCGGGACCGCTCTGAGGGGTCGTCGACCCGCAATGGGGAGTGGTGTAACGGCAGCACGGGAGGCTTTGGCCCTTCTAGTCCTGGTTCGAATCCAGGCTCCCCAGCCTTCCTCCAAGGAACGGTCCTCGCGCGTGACCTCTGCACCGTCTCGTGTCGACGACGCCCGAACTCCTGCCCACGCGAACCCGGCACGCTCCGTGAACCGAACGATTGCCACCGGCCCGGCCACGCGCATGCGGTTTTCCACACCGAGGCTTGGGTCGGCTGCACCGCGCGGGTGACGGCGTCGAGCCGGTCAGCGCGGACCGCGTCGATCTCGACCGCCTCACGCAGGCGCGCGGTGAACGCGGCGACGGTCGCCTCGGCGTCATAGCGAGCACGGTTGAAGCGCCGATCCACGCGCCAAGGGCCGACGTGTGTTGCGGCTACGCCTTCAACTCTTGCGCGTGGATGCGGGCGAGTCGGTTGTCGAGCGTGAGGAGTTCTGCGTCGGCGGCGATCGCGGCGGCGAGCGACAGCGCGTCGGGAAGGCGCAGCGATCGGTGACGTCCGCGAAGCTCGGCCGCGAGACGAGCGCG
>DATBPB010000089.1:0-41234 GCA_036561565.1 Solirubrobacteraceae bacterium
CCTCGAGCGCCACGTCGAAGAAAGGGTGCTGACGACGACGCTTGAGCGAGCGACGGCGTGGGCGCGCTCGAACTCCTTCTTCCCGGCGACCTTCGGCCTGGCCTGCTGCGCGATCGAGATGATGTCGATCGTCGCCGCGCGCGTCGACGTGGCGCGCTTCGGCTATGAGGCCTTTCGCGCCTCGCCGCGCCAGGCCGACCTGCTGATCCTCTCCGGCCGCGTGTCAATCAAGATGGCGCCGATCGTCAGGCGCATATACGACCAGATGCTCGAGCCGAAGTGGGCGATCGCGATGGGCGCCTGCTCCTCCTCGATGGGCGTCTTCAACAACTACGCGATCGTGCCGGCCGACAAGTTCATGCCGATCGACGTCCACGTTCCGGGCTGCCCGCCGCGGCCGGAGGCGCTGATGCACGGCATCCTGCGGCTTCGCAAGATGATCCAGGAGGACCCCGACATGGGGTGGCGGGAGCGCTACGACGCCGAGGGCACCGAAGAGGTCGTGACCGGCGCGGGGCCCGCAGGTGCCTGACCAGGTCGGGCTCGAGCTGATCGCCGGCCAGCTCGCCTCCTCCAATCCCGGCGCGGTCATCGGCACGACCTTCTTCCGCGGGCGCGCCACGCTCGAGATCGCGTCGCCGACGGTGCGCGGCGTGCTCGCGGAGCTGCGCGAGAGCCACGGCTACCGCTCGCTGATGAGCGTGCACGGCGTCGACTACTACCCCGAGGAGCCGCGCCTCGGCGTCCACTACGAGATGCTCGACATGGCGCGCGTCGACAGGATCACCGTCAAGCTGCGCGTCCCCCTCGCCGAGGCCGAGGTGGAATCGGTGACGCCGGACTGGCCGACGGCCAACCACCAGGAGCGCGAGGTCTACGACATGTTCGGGGTGCGCTTCTGCGGTCACCCCGACCTGAGGCGAATCCTGATGCCCGAGGACTACGAGGGCCATCCGCAGCGACGCGACTTCCCGGTCGGCGGCGAGCCGGTGCTGTTCACCTACAACGACGCGACCAGCCCGGGATGGACGCGGTGAGCACGACGCGCTCGAAATACCGCGCGCGCGAGGAGTCGATCACGATGTCGCCGCTCGAGACGCAGATCTCGCAGCAGCGCGGCGGTGAGACCGTCGAGCTCCTGACGCTCAACATCGGCCCCCACCACCCGGCGACGCACGGCGTGCTGCGGCTGCTGGTGACGCTCGAGGGCGAGGTCGTGCGCGACCTCCAGCCGATCATCGGCTACGTCCACACCGGGATCGAGAAGACCGCCGAGGACAAGGCCTACTGGAAGGCGATCCCCGTCATCGAGCGGATGGACTACCTCTCCTATTACTTCAACGCGATGGCCTACTGCGGCGCCGTCGAGACGCTGCTGGAGTGCGAGGTGCCGGCGCGGGCGCAGTACCTGCGCGTGATCCACCTCGAGCTGAACCGGATCATGTCCCACCTCGTCTGGCTCGGCACGAGCGCCCTCGACCTCGGCGCGATCTCGATGTTCTGGTACTGCTTCCGCGAGCGCGAGACGATCCTCGACCTGTTCGAGTTCTCCTCCGGCCAGCGGATGCACACGCGCTACTTCCAGGTCGGCGGCGTGATCGAGGACATCCCGCGCGGCTTCGAGGCCAAGCTGCGCGAGTTCCTGAAGCTGATGCCCGGCCGCGCCGACCAGTATGGCGATCTGCTGCGGCGCAACGAGATCCTGCTGCAGCGCCTGCGCGGGGTCTGCCCGCTCGACGAGCAGTCGTTGCTCGACCTCGGCGTCACCGGCCCGCTGCTGCGCGCCGCCGGGAACCCCTGGGATCTGCGCAAGGCGCAGCCCCACTGCTCCTATGACCATTTCGACTTCAAGATCCCGGTCGGGACGGTCGGCGACAACTACGACCGCTTCGCGGTCCGCCTGGCGGAGATCTATGAGTCGGTGAAGATCATCGAGCAGGCGCTCGACGGTCTTCCCGAGGGCCCGCACATCACCACCGACCGCAAGATCGCGCTGCCGCCGCGCCACGAGCTGGCGACGTCGATGGAAGCCCTGATCCACCACTTCAAGCTTGTCACCGAGGGCTTCCGCGTCCCGCCGGGCGAGGTCTACTACCCGATCGAGGGTCCGCGCGGCGAGCTCGGCTGCTTCGTTCGCTCCGACGGCTCCTCGAAGCCCGCCCGCGTGCACATGCGCGACCCGAGCTTCGTCAACCTCCAGGCGGTCGCGGCGATGGTCCGCGGCTCCTACATCGCCGACCTGATCGCGACGCTCGCGATGCTCGATCCGGTGCTCGGGGGCATCGACCGGTGAGCGGCGTTCGCCGCTACAAGCACGGCTCGCGCGTGCCGGGCTGGGACAGCGCCGCCGACCTCGACAAGGCTCCGGCGACGATCCCCGACCCCGCGCTCGTCGAGGTGCCCGTCGAGCTGCGCGAGCAGATCGAGGCCGCCATGGCGCGCTACCCCGAGCGCCACTCGGCGGCGCTGCCGGCGCTGCGCGCCGCCCAGGACCGCTACGGCTGGTGCTCGCCGGAGGCGATCGAGCAGGTCGCCTGCGTGATGCGCGTGACGCCGGCCTACCTGGCGTCGGTCGCCAGCTTCTACGACATGTTCGAGCTTGCCCCGGCGGGCCGCCATTCTGTGTACGTCTGCACCAACATCACCTGCTCGCTGCGCGGCGCCGACGAGCTCTTTGCGGCGATCGAGGATGCCGTGGGCGATGATCCCGAGATCGGCGTGCGCGGGTTCGAGTGCCTCGGAGCCTGCGACATCGCGCCGATGGTCTCCGTCGATCAGGTCTACTACGGCCCGCTCGAGCTCGCCGACGCAGCGCGCCTGGTCGAGGACCTGCGCGCCGGGCGCGAGCCGATTCCCGAGCTCGCGCTGGCCCTGCGACCGAGCGCCGATCCGGGCGCCGCCTCCGCATGAGCCCGACGATCCTGCTGCGCGACATCGACGAGCCGGGCCTCGCGACGCTTGACGTCTACGAGCGCCGCGGCGGCTACTCGTCGCTGCGCAAGGCGCTCGCGATGGTGCCCGACGCGATCGTCGCCGAGATCGACGCCTCGGGGCTGCGCGGCCGCGGCGGCGCGGGCTTCCCGGCCGGGCGCAAGTCCGCCTTCCTGCCGAAGGGCGACATGGACAAGTACCTCGTCTGCAACGCCGACGAGTCAGAGCCCGGCACCTTCAAGGACCGCGAGCTGATGCAGAAGTGCCCGCACATGCTGATCGAGGGGATCGTGATCGCCGCTCGCGGCGCGGGCATCTCGCGAGCCTTCATCTACATCCGCGGCGAGTACGAGGCGCAGGCGCGGATCCTCGACGCCGCGCTCGCCGAGGCGCGCGGCGCCGGCTACATCGGCGAGCGGATCCTGGGCAGCGACTTCTCACTCGACGTCGTCCTGCACCGCGGCGCCGGCGCCTACATCTGCGGCGAGGAGACGGGGCTGCTCGACTCACTCGAGGGCAAGCGCGGCAACCCGCGCCTGAAGCCGCCGTTTCCGGCTCTGCAGGGCCTGTATCAGGGACCGACGCTGATCAACAACGTGGAGACCCTGATGACGATGCCCCACATCATCGAGATCGGCGGCGCCGAATACGCGAAGCTCGGGGCTCCGAACTCCGCGGGCACGAAGGTCGTGTCGGTGTCCGGCCACGTGCAGCGCCCCGGCAACTACGAGGTCGAGCTGGGGACGCCTTCGCGCGAGATCATCTTCGACCTCGCCGGCGGGCCGCCACCGGGGCGCCGCGTGAAGCTGTGGTTCCCGGGCGGATCGAGCTCCCCCGTGCTGACGGAAGCCGACCTCGACATCCCCTATGACTTCGACTCCCTGGCGAAGGCCGGGACGATGCTCGGCTCGGGCGCGATCATCGTCGTCGACGACTCGACTCCGGTCCTCGACGTGGCGCTGAAGGTCGCGAAGTTCTATCGCCACGAGTCCTGCGGCAAGTGCACCCCGTGCCGCGAGGGGACGAACTGGACGGTGCGGATGCTCGAGCGGATCGAGACCGGCGAGGCGACGCCGATGGACCTCGACATCATGGCCTCCGTGCAGGAGCGCATCATCGGCAACTGCCTGTGCGTGCTCGGTGACGCGATGGCGATGCCGATCAGCTCGATGATCTCCAAGTTCCGCGAGGAGCTCGAGGCCCACATGCTCTCGCGTCAGCTGGCGGACGTGGCAGCCTGATGCCGCGCCCGCAGTCGAACACGATCACCTTCTCGATCGACGGCCGCGAGGTCCAGGCGCCCGAGAACATGATGCTCGCCGACGCGGCCAAGCTGGGCGACATCGAGATCCCGGTCTTCTGCTACGAGCCCAAGCTCGGCCAGCCGGTCGGCGCCTGCCGGATGTGCCTCGTCGAGATCGAGGGTATCCCGAAGCTCCAGACCGCCTGCTCGACGGCGGTCAAGGACGGCATGGTCGTGCACACGCGCTCCGAGCGCGCGGTCGAGGCGCAGCGCGGTGTCGTCGAGTTCCTGCTCATAAACCACCCGCTCGACTGTCCGGTCTGCGACAAGGGCGGCGAATGCCCGCTCCAGGACATCACGTTCGGCTGGGGCGCCGGGCGCTCGCGCTTCATCGAGCCCAAGCGACACTTCCGCAAGCCGCTCGAGCTCTCGCCGCTGATCGCGATCGACCGCGAGCGCTGCATCCTCTGCTACCGCTGCGTGCGATTCGCGCAGGAGATCTCCGAGGACTACCAGCTGATCCTGCTCGAGCGCGGCGGGCACTCCTTCGTCGGGACCTTCGACGGGCATCCCTATGTCGCGCCCTTCAGCGGCAACATCATCGAGCTGTGCCCGGTCGGCGCGCTGACCTCGCGCCCCTACCGCTTCCGCGCGAGGCCGTGGGAGATCGAGGGCTCGGGCACCGTCTGCACGCTCTGCCCGGCGCAGTGCAACGTGGATCTGACGGTCCGCGACGAGCGGGTGCTGCGGGTGCTGGCGCGCCAGAACGACGAGGTCGACGACGGCTGGCTGTGCGACAAGGGCCGCTTCGCCTACCAGTCGGTCCACGTCGACGAGCGCGTGACGGCGCCGCTGATCCGCGACGGCGGCGAGCTTCGCGAGGTGAGCTGGGAGCGGGCGCTGAGCGAGGCCGCGGGCGGACTGCGGCGGGCCGGATCGAAGGTCGCGGCGCTTGCCGGCGGCGGCGCGACCAACGAGGAGGGGCTGCTGCTGGCGCGCCTCGTGCGCGACGTGCTCGGCTCGCCCGACGTCGACTCGCGACCGACCGGCGCCGTGGCGCTCGACGACTGGCGAGCGCTCGCCGCGCCCGCTCTTGCGGCGAAGGTCTCAGACCTCGAGTTCGCCCACGCCGTCCTCGTGCTCGACTGCGAGCCGCTTGACGACGCGCCGATCATCGAGCTTCGGATCCGCAAGGGAGTGAGACGCCAGGGCGTCTCGCTCCTGCTGGCCACGGATCGACCGAGCGCGCTTGATCCAAGCGCGCGTGCGAGCCTGCGCTTCGCACCTGGGCGAGGGGCGGAGTTTGCGGGCGCGCTGGCCGCGGCGGTACGTGGCGGTGACGTTGACGCGGCGGCCGCGGGCGTGAGCGCCGAGGAGGTCGCAGCGCTCGCCTCGGTCCTGCGCGACGCGGGCGAGGAGGTCGTGATCCTCTATGGCGAGCGGCTGCTCGACGGCGGCGCAGGCGCGCTCCTCGATCTCGCCGATGCGCTCGGCCTTGCGTCGTGCGCGGGTGCCGGGCTGATCGGGATCCCGGAATTCGCCAACGGCCGCGGCCTGCGGGAGGCTGGTGCCGCGGCCGGAGTGGGGCCGGGCCTCGGCGAGGTCGCTGGCGGCCGCCACACCAGCGGCATTGGGGCTGGGTTGCGCGGGGGCGAGCTGACTGCGCTCTATCTACTGGGCGTGGACCCGTTCGTGGACCTGCCCGACCGCGCGGGCTGGGAAGCGGCGCTCGAGCACGCCACGACGGTGATCGCGCATGCGGGCTTCCTGAGCGACGGCCTGCGTGAGCACGCGACCGTCGTCTTCCCGGCCGAGGCCTACCCCGAGAAGGAGGGCACGGTCACCCATCCCGACGGGCGCATCCAGCGCCTTCGTCCGGCGATCGCCCGCCAGGGCGAGGTCCGCGCGACGTGGTCGATCCTCGCCGACCTCTGCCGAGCGCTCGGCTCAGACACGGCGATCGCGACGGGCGCGGCTGCGAGCGCCGCGCTGTTCGAGGCGGTGCCGATGTATTCGGGCCTGACGCTCGAGGAGCTCGCCGGCCGCGGCGTTCGCTGGGTCGAGCGCGAGCAGGCCACGGCGTTGCCGCGACCGACGGCCGTCCCGGCGCCGGCGCCGCCGCGACCAGCGCCGGCGAGCGCCGGGCGCTCGCTCGTGCTCGGCTCCTACCGCTCGCTGTGGTCGGCGCCGGAGGTCGCCGCCTCGCCGGCGCTGGCCTTCCTTCACCCGCCGCAGCGCGTCGAGATCTCCCCCCACGACGCCCGCGCGCTCGACCGTGGCGAGGGCGAAGAGGTGCTCGCCGTTGATGAGAGCGGCGCCGCCGTGCGCGCCGTGGTCGCGGTGCGCGACGCCGTCCCCGCCGGACGGGCGATCCTGCTCGCCGGGCTCGCGAACGACGGCGCGAACGTGCTGACGGGCGGCTCGGTCGAGCTTCGCGATCCCCCGCCGCCGCCCGAGCCCGAGCCCGCGGCGGAGGCCGTCGGCGAGGAGATCGAGGAGGCGCTCGTATGACGCTTGGGATCGCGGGCTACTACGAGGCCTGGTGGATTCAGATCATCAAGGCGCTCGTGATCTTCGGCGTGGCGCTCGGGATCCTGCCGCTGATCATCGTCTACGAGCGCAAGCTGCTCGGGCGCTTCCAGAACCGCTACGGACCCAACCGCGTCGGGCCCTTCGGCCTGCTTCAGCCGCTCGCCGAGATCGTCAAGTTCGCCACGAAGGAGGACTCGCGGCCCGTGACCTCGGTCGGACCGCTGTACGTGGCGGCTCCGATCATCTCGATCATCGCCGCGGTCGCGGCGTTCGCGCTCGTCCCGTTCGGCGACGCCCCGCACATCTTCGGCACCCGCGTGGGCCTCTACGGCGTCGACCCCTCGATCGGCCCGCTCTACGTGTTCGCGTTCGGCGCGATCGCCTTCTACGGCCTGATGCTCGGCGGCTGGGCGTCGGGCTCGAAGTACTCCTATCTGGGCGCGATGCGCGCCGCCGCGCAGCTGATCTCATACGAGGTCTCGCAGGGGCTCGCGCTGATCGGCGTCGTGATCACCGCCGGCAGTCTCTCGCTGACACACATCGTCCATGCGCAGGGCGGCATGTGGTACTTCATCCCGCAGTTCGTCGGCTTCATCGTCTTCACCTGCGCGAGCTTCGCCGAGACGAATCGCTCGCCGTTCGACCTCGTCGAGGCCGACGCCGAGCTGGTCGCCGGTTACTTCACCGAGTACGGCGGGACGCGGATGGTCGCGTTCCTGTTCGCCGAGTACCTGAACATGATGGTCGTCTCGGGGATCGCGGTGACGCTGTTCCTCGGCGGGTGGCTGCTGCCGTTCGGGATCGATCCGCCGACGTGGGTCGACCCGTTCATCGTGCTCGCGAAGATGATGCTCTTCATCACCTTCTTCATCTGGGTGCGGGCGACGCTCCCGCGCCTGCGCTACGACCAGCTGATGAGCTTCGGCTGGAAGATCCTGCTGCCGCTCGCGACGCTCAACGCGCTCGTGACGGCGATCGTCGTCGTGGCGGTGCACTCGTGAGCTGGTCGCCCGGAGACGACCAGATCGTCGTCCAGCGAGCGCCCGACGCGGGCGGCGCGGGGGGCGCCTACCGCGCCTTCGGCGAGACGCTGCGCGGCCTGAAGACGACCTTCGCACGCGTCGTCGAGGGCGTCACGACGATCCAGTATCCGGAGCAGAAGGTGCCGGTCTACCCGCGCTTCCGCGGCCGCCACAAGCTCCATCGCTTCGAGGACTCGGGGCTCGAGAAGTGCGTCGGCTGCTCGCTGTGCGCCGCCGCCTGCCCCGCCGACTGCATCCGCGTCGTCGCCGCCGAGAACACCGCCGAGAACCGCGTGTCGGCCGGCGAGCGCTACGCCGCGGTCTATGAGATCAACATCAGCCGCTGCATCTTCTGCGGCTACTGCGAGATCGCCTGCCCGTTCGACGCGATCACGATGGGCCACGACTTCGAGCTGTCCGACTACAGCCGCGCGGACCTGATCTTCACCAAGGAAATGCTCCTCGCGGAGCCGATCGAGGCGACGCCGCTCCGCAGCGAGGGCGAGTAGTCCATGTCGACATTCGTCTTCTTCGTCGCCGCGATCGGCGCGATCACAGGAGCGGTCGGGGTGATCGCGCTGAAGAACCCCTACTACAGCGTGCTGTCGCTGGTCGGCCACATGATCTCGCTGGCGGCGCTGTTCCTGCTCCTGCGCGCCGAGTTCCTGGCCGCCTCGCAGGTGATCATCTACGCGGGCGCCGTCATCGTCCTCTACGTCTTCGTCGTCTCCTACGTCGGCGACGCGGCGCCGGCGCTCGGGCAGGACCCGGGCCGGCTTGCCGCGCTCGGGGCCTTTGCCTGCGGCGGCGCGCTCGTGGTCGAGCTGTTCATCGCCGTGCTCGGCTCCGGGCTCCAGGCGATCGGCCACGACGGCGCCCCCTACCACGCGGGGTTCGGTACGCCCGGGCAGATCGGGACGCTGCTTCTGACGCGCTTCCTCGCGCCGTTTGAGATCGCCTCCTATCTGCTCTTGATCGCCGCGATCGGCGCCGTGACGCTCGCGCGCCGGCGCGGCGGGCTCGACGACGGGATCGAGGGGGACGCGCCGGTCCTCGAGCTGCTCGACGTGCTGCGGCCGCGGCCCGCCGCGACCGGCACGATGGCCGAGGCCGGCGGCTCGCGCGGGATGAGCGAACCATGAGCATCTCCTGGTATCTGGCGATCAGCGCGATCGTGTTCGCGCTCGGCGCGGGCGGCGTGCTCGTGCGGCGCAACCCGATCGTGATCCTGCTCTGCCTCGAGCTGATGCTGAACGCCGCGAACCTGGCGCTGATCGGCTTCTCGCGCATGTGGGGCAACGGCGACGGCCAGATCTTCGCGCTCGTCGTGATCGTGATCGCGGCCTGCGAGGTGACGGTCGGGCTCGGCCTGGTCGTCGCGCTGCACCGCCGGCGGCTGCCTGTCGACGTCGACGAGCTGCGGGAGCTACAGGGATGAGCGCGACCGCCGCCGCCTGGATCGTGCTCGCCGCACCGCTGGCGGGGACGCTCGTCACCGCCGTCCTGTTCCGGCGCCTTCCCGGGCGCAGCGCCGGCTGGATCGGGACAGCGGCTGTCGGTGTGTCGTTCGTCTTCGCGCTGATCACGCTGGCCAGGATCCAGGGCATCGCGCCGGGCGCGCGCGAGCTGACGTCGACGCTTTGGACGATCGCGGGCACGACCGGAGTGGATGCGCGCGCGACGATCCTCGTCGACCCCCTGTCGGTGCTGATGATCTGCGTCGTCTCGGGCGTCTCGATGCTGATCCACCTCTACTCGGTCAGCTACCTCGACGGCGACCGCGGCTACGCGCGCTTCTTCGCCTACCTCAACTTCTTCGTCTTCTCGATGCTGCTGCTGGTCCTCGCCGGCAACTTCCTGCTGCTGATCGTCGGCTGGGCGTTCGTCGGCGCGGCCTCCTACATGCTGATCAGCTTCTGGTACCGGCGGACGACGGCGACCTCGGCGGGGATCAAGGCCTTCGTCATCAACGTGCTCGGCGACATCGGCCTCGTGCTCGGCACGTTCTTCATCTTCAAGCACACCGGCACCTTCGACCTGCTGGCGAGCTTCCGCGCCGCGCCGCACGTCTTTGCGAGCGGCAGCGGCGACGTCACCGCCGGCTGCCTGCTGCTGCTCGTCGGCGCGTTCGCCAAGTCGGCGCAGATCCCGCTGCACACCTGGCTTCCCGACGCGATGGAGGGCCCGACGCCCGTCAGCGCGCTGATCCACGCCGCGACGATGGTGACCGCCGGCGTCTACCTGATCGCGCGCATGCACCCACTCTTCCAGCTCGCGCCGGCGGCCGGCGACGTCGGCGCGCTGATCGGCTGCCTGACGCTCCTGGTCGCCGGGACGATCGGTCTCGCCGCGACCGACCTCAAGCGGGTCATCGCCTACTCGACGATGTCCCAGATCGGCTACATGATCATGGGCGTCTCGATCGGCGCCTACGCCGCCGGCCTGTTCCACCTGATGACGCACGCCTTCTTCAAGGCGCTGCTGTTCATGGCCGCCGGCTCGCTGATCTCGGCGATGGGCGGCGTCCAGTCGCTCGACCGGATGTCGGGCTTTCGCCGCGCTCTGCCCTTCACCTTCGGCTGCTTCATCGTCGGCGGCCTGGCGCTGTCGGGTGTGCCGCCGTTCAGCGGCTTCTTCTCGAAGGACTCGATCCTGCTGTTCGCCGCCGGTCGTGGCGGCTGGCACTGGGCGCTGTGGGCGGCGGGCTACGTCGGCGCGCTGCTGACCGCGCTGTACACCTTCCGGATGATCTTCCGGGCCTTCCTCGGCGATCCGTGCGCCGAGGCGCGAGAGCTGATCGAGACGGGCCACCTCCACCACCCGGAGGCGCCGACGAACCCCGCGAACGGCGAGATCGAAGACACCGACGTCGGCTTCCCGGGCCCCGTTCACGCCGTCGCCGAGCGGGCGCTTCCGATGCGCGCGGCGATGTCGATCCTCGCCCTGCTGGCGGTCGTCGGCGGGATCGTCGCGGTCCCCCACGTCACCTCCTGGCTCGACCGCTTCCTGGCCCCGACCTTCAGCGACTCGACGATCACCGGCAACGCCTCCAACACGGTTCTCGCGATCGGCCTGATCCTCGGCGCGCTCGTCAGCATCGGCGGTATCGCGCTCGCCTACGTGATCTGGGTCGCGCGGCCGCAGCTCGCAAGGCAGGCGCACGCTCGGTTCGCGCCGCTCGCGACCCTGTTTGAGAACAAGTGGTACTTCGATGAGCTGATCGACGCGCTCGTCGTGCGGCCGGGCGCGTGGCTTGGCCGCTTCTCCCAGAACACCTTCGAGCGGCTGTTCGTCAACGGTCTCCTGGTTGGCGGCTCGACCGGCCTGGTCCGTGCCTCCTCGGCGCTCGTGCGGGCGACCCAGAGCGGAATCCTGCGCGTCTACGCCGCGCTGATGCTGCTCGGCGCCGCCGCGGTGGCCTTCTACTTCCTCCTCCAGAGCTGACGCGGCGATGCTCTCGATCCTGATCTGGCTTCCCGCCGTCGCCGCGCTGATCGGAGCGATCGCCGGCGGGCGGCGCACCGCCGGCACGATCGCGATGCTCGGCTCGTTCGGCGCGCTCGGCATCGCGATCTCGCTGATCGCGGGTTACAACGGCCACGGTGGCCAGCTGACGCACGTCATCAACACGGTCTGGATCAGCTCGCTGGGGATCCACTACTCACTCGGCCTCGACGGGCTGAACCTGTTCCTGGTGGCGATGACGGCGTTCGTCTTCGCGCTCGCGGTGACGGCCTCGAACGTGCGCTCCGAGGCGCGCCCGGAGCTCTACTTCCTGCTGTTTGGGATCGCCGAGTCGGCGGTGCTCGGCGCGTTCCTGGCTCAGGACCTCGCGCTGTTCGTCGGCTTCTTCGACCTGATGCTGATCCCGTTCTACTTCCTGACCGGGATGTACGGCGGCCCGGGCCGCGTGCTGGCGACGATGAAGCTCGTCATCTACACGCTCGTCGGGTCGCTGCTGATGCTCGCCGGCGCGGTCGCGCTGGCCGTGCTGACCGCCCACGCGAGCGGCCACCAGATCAGCTTCGCCTACAGCGCGCTGCAGGCGACGCGGCTCGGCAAGGGGACGCAGGAGTGGATCTTCCTGCTGTTTGCGGCGGCATTCCTGGTGAAGATGCCGGCCTTCCCGCTGCACGGCTGGATGCCTGACGGATACCGGGAGATGCCGCTCGAGGTGCTCTCGGTCTTCAGCGGCGTGCTGTCGAAGGTCGGCGCGTACGGCTTTCTGGCGATCGTGCTGCCGATCCTGCCCGACGCGACCGTCCACTTCCAGACGCTGCTGCTCCTTGTCGGCCTCGTCTCGATCCTCTACGGCTCGGCCATGGCCTTCACGCAGACCAGCGCGCGGCTGATCGTCGGCTATTCCTCGGTCGCGCAGCTCGGCTTCATCACGATGGGCATCTTCGCGCTCGCGCCGCAGGGCGCCCAGGGCGCGCTGCTGCAGATGGTCAACCACGCGATCGTCGTTGCGCCGCTGTTTTTGATCGTCGGGCTGCTGGCGGCGCGCGCCGGCGGCTCGGAGGACATCCGTGACATGGGCGGCATTGCGATGCGGGCGCCGATACTCGCGACGGTCTTTCTGATCGTGACGTTCGCGACGCTCGCGATGCCGGGCTCGGGCAACTTCGTCGGCGAGGTGCTGATCCTGCTCGGCCTGTTCAAGACGAAGCTGGCGTTCTCGATCGTCGCCTTCACCGGTGTGCTGATGGCGAGCGTCTACATGCTGCGCGTCTTCATCCGCTCGATGCACAACCGAGCGGGGCCCGAGGTCGCCTCGCGCGAGCTGCGCTGGCGTGACGCGGCGGTGCTGGTGCCGTTCGTCGGCGCGATCCTGCTGTTCGCGATCTACCCCCAGATCGAGCTCTCCCGCGCCCAGGACTCGGTTACCTCGGCGATCAGCGCGCCGGCAAACGTCGCCTCGACGACCGCGGTGGCCAAGCGATGAGGCTCGCCGGTCAGCTGCTCGCCGCCGTCGGCCACCCCCCGGCGCCGCACATCAACTACGCCGCGATCTCCCCGTTCGAGGCGCTGCTCGGCGGGTCGGTGATCGTGCTCATGGTGGGCCTGCTGCGCTCGCGCTTCATCCGCGAGCAGGTCGTCCCGCTGCTGACGCTGGCGACGCTCGGGGCTGCGCTCGGCGTGACGATCTGGCAGTGGAACGACCACACCTCGACGCTCTCGGGCGCGATCAGGATCGATGACCTCACGCTGGTCATGACGCTGATCTTCACCGCCGCGGGGTTCGCCACCGTCGTGCTGTCGTGGCGCGCCCGCGCGCCACGCGAGTCGGCACACGGCGAGTACCACGCGCTGCTGCTGGCTTCGATCGCGGGCATGGCGATCCTCGTCTCGGCGACCGACCTGATCACCCTGTTCGTCGGCATCGAGCTGCTCTCGATCCCGCTCTACGTCCTGTGCGCGACCGAGATGCACCGCGCGGCGTCGCTCGAGTCGGGGCTCAAGTACCTGATCATCGGCTCGGTCGGCTCGGCGACGCTCCTGTACGGGCTCGCGCTGCTGTACGGAGCGACGGGCTCGACGAGCTTCGCGGGGATCGCCGCCTCGATCTCCGCCGGGCAGAGCTCGGACCCGCTGCTGCTGACGGGGATCGCGCTGGCCCTCGTCGGCCTCTGTTTTAAGGCTTCCGTGGCGCCCTTCCACCAGTGGACGCCGGACGTCTACGAGGGCGCGCCGACCCCGATCACGGCGTTCATGGCGGTCGCGACGAAGGCCGCGGCGTTCGGCGTGCTGCTGCGAGTCTTCGACGTCGCGCTGGTCGGCGAGCAGGCCAACTGGGGGCCGGCGCTCGCGACGCTCGCGACGATCACGATCATCGTCGGCAACGTCGGGGCGCTCGGGCAGTCCTCGCTCAAGCGGATGCTCGCCTACTCGGGGGTCGCCCAGGCGGGCTACATGATGGGCGGCGTCGTCGTCTCGACGCAGCTCGGCGTCGCCGCGACCGTCTTCTACCTCGCCGTGTATCTGCTGATGAACCTCGCCGCGTTCGCCGTCGTGATCGCGCGCGAGCGCGAGAGCGCGTTCGGCGATGACATCGACTCGGTGGCGGGCCTCGGCCGCGACCGGCCGCTGCTCGCCTGGCCTTTGACGATCGCCATGCTGTCGCTGGCGGGGATCCCCGCGACGGCCGGATTCATCGGCAAGATCTATCTGATCCAGGCGCTGGTCGACGGCAACTACGCCTGGCTCGGCGTGATCGTCGTCGTCGGCTCGATGATCTCGCTCGGCTACTACCTGCGCGTGATCGCGGCGGTCTGGATGCGCGACGCGCCGAGCTCCGTCGTCGTCGGCCAGCCGCTCATCGCCGGCGGCTCGGAGGAGGCCGGCGCCGGACATGGACGTCACCTCGAGGTCTGGCTCGTCGCGATCGGCTTCGCGGCCGCGACCATGTTCTTCGGCATCGTGCCCCAGCCGCTGTTCACGCTTGCTCAGCACGCCGGCTACTCGCTGACCAGCATCTTCTACAGCTAGCCGTGTTGGCCGCCCGCGCGTGCGGGTACCGCTCGTCAGCGAACCCGAACGCAAGGAGCCGACGTTGAGCAAGGTGTGGTTCATCACGGGAGCCTCGAAGGGCTTCGGCCGCGAATGGACGGAGGCCGCGCTCGAGCGCGGCGACCGCGTCGCGGCCACGGCGCGCCGGCCCGCCGACGTCGCGGCGCTCGAGGCGGAGCACGGCGACGCGCTGCTGGTCCTCGAGCTGGACGTGACCGACCGCGCCGGCGACTTCGCCGCCGTGCAGCGCGCGGCCGAGCACTTCGGGCGCCTCGACGTCGTCGTCAACAACGCCGGCTACGGCCACTTCGGCACGGTCGAGGAGCTGGCCGAGGCCGAGGTCCGCGCGCAGATGGAGACGAATTTCTTCGGCGCGCTGTGGGTGACGCAGGCCGCGCTTCCGATCATGCGCGCCCAGGGCTTCGGCCACATCGTCCAGGTCTCGAGCATCGGCGGGATCACCGCCTTCCCCGTGACCGGCGCCTACCACGCCTCGAAGTGGGCACTCGAGGCCTTCTCGCAGTCGCTCTCGCGCGAGGTCGCCGACATGGGCATCCGCGTGACGCTGGTCGAGCCGGGCGGCTTCGCGACCGACTGGCGCGGGCCGTCCTCGAAGAGCAGCGAGGCGAACCCGGCCTACGCCGCGGTGCGCGAAGCGCGCAGCAGCGGGCTCGGGGACCCGGGCGACCCGCACGCGACGCGAGCCGCGATCCTCAAGATCGTCGATGCCGATCCGCCGCCACTGCGCGTCTTCCTCGGCAAGGTCCCGCTCGAGATGGCGACGCGGGAGTACGAGTCGCGGCTCGAGCAGTGGCGGGAGTGGCAGCCCGTGGCCCTGGCGGCGCACGGCTCCTGAGCCGGCCGTCCGCCACCGGCGCTACCGTCATCGCCCCGTGCACGAGACCCAGCCCAGCGTCTTTCTGATCGCGCGGCCCTCGATCGCGCTGGAGGGAATGCGCGGCTACCTCGAATCGGTTGGCGGCGAGAGCTGGCTGCAGCGCCGTCTCGAGGAGTCAGACGGCGCGCCGAACGCCGGCGAACTGCTCGTCGAGTTCGGCGGGCGGGCCTGCTACCGCAGCTGGGAGCCAGGCCTGAACGTCAACGTGACGCGGGTTCGCACCGACCGCCGCGAGTACTTCGAGAACCTGCTGCGAAGCGCGCACGGCTCGGTGCTCGAGCACGCGAGCTACTCGTTCGCGATGCGCAACGTGTCACGCGTGTTCTGCTACGACGCCGAGACAGAAGTGCTGACTTCGGAGGGCTGGAAGCCATGGCCGGAGGTAGACGGCACCGAGACATTCGCGACCGTGAACCCGGCGACCGATGAGTTCGAATACCAGCAAGCCACCGAGCACTTCTCCGCCGCATACGACGGCCCGATGTACCGCGTCCGGTCCGAGCAGGTCGATCTGCTCGTCACGCCCAATCACCGAATGTGGGTGAAGAGCTACGACACGAGGGCGAACCGCCGCGGCGAGGAGCGATACCGCATCCGTGAGCCCAACGAGATCTTTGGGAAGCGCGTTCGATACCAGAAGACCGCGATCTGGCACGGGCAGGAGGAGGGAACCGTGACGATCCCCGGCACGAAACGGATGTGGCAGCGCTTCGACACCCAGACCAAGGTGGTTCGCCACCATGTCGGCTCGGAATTTCCGCTCGAAGAGTTTGCGCGCTTTCTTGGCCACTGGCTGGCCGAGGGATCGCTGAATGGCCATCAGATCTGCATTGCGCAGAACCCGGGCGCGCAGCTGGACGCCATCGCCGACAACATCTCCGCGATGGGCCTGAAGCCCCACCTGGTCGCCAGCGGGCATGGCGCCGTCCGAACCCAGTGCGTCGGTTTGCGGGACGCCCTTGAAACCTGCGGAACGCGCGCCCACGCCGAGCGTGTCCCGGCGTTTGTGCACGACTGGGGTCCGAAGACGCTGCGGGTGTTTCTGGAGGCCTATGCCGACGGAGACGGGAGCCGCAGGATCGATGGCGGGCACAGCGTTATCTACACGTCGTCTCGACTGATGGCGGACGACCTTCAGATCCTCGCGATCAAGGCCGGCTGGTCGGCCAACGTCCGGATCGATGACAGAACGGGGGTCGAGCGGCGGATGGCGAGCGGCCAGGTGTTCCGCAACGCGCGTCCCAACTACATCGTTTCGCTCGTAAAGACCCGCATCCGTCCGCTCGTCAACCACAACGGCGCCCACAGCGACTCCTGGCAGCACTACCGAGGCAACGTCTACTGCGTCAAAGTGCCCAACGGGCTCCTCTTCGTACGCCGCAACGGCAAGCCTGTCGTCTCGGGCAACACCCACGAACTTGTTCGCCACCGCGCTGGCTCGGCGTTCAGCCAGGAGAGCCTTCGCTACGTGCGCCTGACCGACATCGGGTTCCGAGTGCCGGCAGCGCTCGAGCCGCTGCGCGGGCGGGTGCTCGAGATCGTCGAGCGCCTCGAGGAGTTTCAGCGCGACGCGGCGGCCGAGCTTCGCCTCGACGACGACGGGGTGCCGTTCCACGTCAAGAAGGAGGTCACCTCGGCCCTGCGCCGCCTCGCGCCGATCGGCCTTTCGACCGACATCATCTGGAGCGCGAACCTGCGCACGCTCCGTCACGTGATCGAGATGCGCACCGCCGAGGGCGCCGAGGAGGAACTCCGCAGCGTCTTCGACGACGTCGCGCAGATCATGCTCAGCGAGGCGCCGCTGCTCTTCCAGGACTTCGAACGCGACTCAGACGGGTCCTGGCAGCCGCGCTACCACAAGGTCTGACCGACATCGGTATCCGACCCGCTCTGCGAGCATGACGGCCCATGAGTTCGTGGCGCGAGGCGCCTTCGCGGCCAACGAGCGGATCTGGACGTAACGCGCGCCGGCGAATGCCGCCGGTCGCGCGATGCATCGCGCGCCGGAGCGCTTCGGCCGCCACCCCACCAACCCGCCTCGGCTGGGCGTCGCCCTCCTGAGCGACGCCCAGCCGCGTGGGTCGCGAGCTCTCAGTCCTCCTCGTTCTCAGCGATCGCCACGCTGAGCTGCTCCATGACAGCCGCATCGCGCAGCGTCGTCACGTCGCCGAGCGCACGGCCCTCGGCGATGTCTCGCAGCAGGCGGCGCATGATCTTGCCCGAGCGCGTCTTCGGCAGCTCGTCCGCCCAGATGATCCGCTTCGGCCGGGCGAACTTCCCGATCCGCTCCGCAACCGTCGCGCGGATTCCGTCCTCGAGCGGCCCGGTCCCCTCGGTTGTCCCCTGCAGCGTCACGAACGCGCAGATGGCCTGGCCGGTCTGCTCGTCGGACTGGCCGATCACGGCCGCCTCGGCGACCGCCTCGTGCGCCACGATCGCCGACTCGACCTCGGCTGTCGAGAGGCGGTGGCCGGAGACGTTGACGACGTCGTCGACGCGACCGATGACCCAGTAGTAGCCGTCCTCGTCGCGGCGCGCGGCGTCGCCGACGAAGTAGGCCTCGTTGCCGAACTTCGAGAAGTAGGTCTCGACGAAGCGGTCGTCGTCGCGGTACAGGGTCCGAAGCATCGACGGCCATGGCCGCCGCAGCACGAGCAGCCCCTGCTCGCCGTCGACTGGCTCGCCCTTCTCGTTGACCACGTCGGCCTTGATCCCCGGGAACGGCGTCGTCGCCGAGCCGGGCTTGGTGGCCGTGATCCCGGGAAGCGGCGTGATCATGATCGCGCCGGTCTCGGTCTGCCACCAGGTGTCGACGATCGGGCAGCGCTCGCCGCCGATGACCTTGTGGTACCACAGCCAGGCCTTGGGGTTGATCGGCTCGCCGACGGTGCCGAGCAGCCGCAGCGAGCTCAGATCGAAGCCCTGCGGGTGCTTGACGCCCCATTTGATGCATGTGCGAATCGCCGTCGGCGCCGTGTAGAAGATCGTCACGCCGTAGCGCTGGATCAGCTCCCACCAGATCCCACGGTGCGGGTAGTCCGGCGCCCCCTCGTACATGACGCACGTCGCGCCGTTGGCGAGCGGGCCGTACACGATGTAGGAGTGGCCGGTGACCCAGCCAACGTCGGCCGCGCACCAGTAGACGTCCTCGTCCGGATGCAGGTCGAACACCAGGCGGTGCGTCGCGCTGACGCCCGTCAGGTAACCGCCGGTCGTGTGGAGGATGCCCTTCGGCTTGGCCGTCGAGCCGCTGGTGTAGAGGATGTAGAGCGGGTCCTCGGCGTCCATCGGCTCGGCGGGGCAATGCTCCGCCGCCCGCTCCACGATCTCGTGATACCAGACATCGCGGCCCTCCTTCATCTCGCACTCGGTCCCCTTGGACTGAATGACGATGATGTGCTCGAGCGACGGAAGGTCGCCCATCACGGCGTCGACACCCTGCTTGACGGCGGCGATGTTGCCCTTGCGTGACGCGCCGTCGACGGTGATAAGCGCCTTGGCGTCCGAGAACTCCATGCGCTCGCGGACCGCTTCGGGGGCGAAGCCGCCGAAGACGACGTTGTGCGGCGCGCCGATACGCGCGCACGCGAGCATCGCGACCGCGACCTCGGGAATCATCGGCAGGTAGATCCCGACGACGTCGCCCTTCTCGATCCCGAGCTCCTTGAGAGCGCTGGCGAAGCGCTCGACGTCGGCGAGCAGCTCGGCATATGTGATGTCGCGCTCCTCCCCGTCCTCGCCGCGCCAGTGGTAGGCGACACGCCCGCCGCGCCCCGCGGCGACGTGCCGGTCAAGGCAGTTGTGTGAGACGTTCAGCTGGCCGCCCACGAACCACTTGTAGAACGGCGGGTTCGAGTCGTCGAGGACGGTGTCCCACTTCCGAGCCCAGTCGAGCTCCGAGGCCTGCTTCGCCCACCAGCCCTGCCAGTCGGCCTCGGCCTCCTCGTAGACGGCGGGGTCGTTCAGAAGCGCGCGCTCGCGGAAGGCCGCCGGCGCCTCGAAGGTCTCGACGTCCAGAAGCGAGGCGAGCTCGCGCTCGAGCTCGAGCTCATCCGTGTCCAACCCCGTGTGTTCGGTCGTCATCTGCATTCACCTCTTTGTGATTGGGAACGCCCCCGGGGTGTCGCGAGGCCTCCGCGACACCCCGTGGAGCCTGTTCCTCGCGCCCTACCTGTTGAGCGGGAAGAGCGGCGCGACCGTCTTCCCGAAGGTGCTGTTGATGACCTGCGCAAACGAGGCATACCACGCGGCGGCAGCGGTCGCCAGGCCGATGTAGCCGCCCCAGTGGGTGGTGGTCATGCTGCCGCCGTCCGCCCCGATCGCCAGCAGCACGAAGGTGATCGTCAGCAGGACGAACACGGCCAGCACCGCGCCGTTGGTTCGCAACGCGGCAAGCGTCATGTAGAAGGTGAAGATCGCCCATGCCCACAGGTACAGACCGACGGCATGGCCGGCGTGTGCCGGCACGAGACTGCCCGCGTTGAACATGATCAGCACGAAGTAGGAGATCCAGAAAGCCCCAAACGAACTGAAGGCGACCGCACCGAAGGTGTTGCCGGCGCGGAACTCCCACATCCCGGCGAGCAGCTGCGCGAGCCCGCCGTAGGCGAGCGCGAGGCCGAGAACGACCGGGAGGTCGGTGCCGCTGACAATGTTCCCGTTGATCATCGACAGCACGAACGTGGTCATCGCGAACCCGGCCAGGCCCAACGGAGCGGGATTCGCGGGCGACCAGCCCGCGCTTGGTGCGCTCGGGGTCGGCGCACTCGGGGTAACTGAGCCTTCCAAAGTACCCTCCTCTGTTCCCGCCGCGTGACCGCTGGCCGCGCGGCACCATGTTGCTTGAAGTCGAGCCCGCGGTTCCTCAACCTTCGGGTTCGCTCAATCGACGGGGCTAAAGCTGCCCGTTGTGCTCATTCGCACGCAACGTCAATCGACCGGTGGCGCCAGGGCACGATAGGCGGCGGGCTACGCGCGACGAACGGTTGCCTTTGGTCGCACCCTCGCTATCCCTGTCCCGCGCAACTATCCTGCGCGGCGAGTGCAGGTGGTTCTCGGAGTCCTCGTGGGCTGGGCGAGCGCGGCGTCGCTGTTCGCCGCGGCCAGGCTGCTGCGCCGGCCGCGCGTGATCTCCAGCGAGGGGGACGCGATGCAGTCGGCGCTCCACGCGGCGACGATGATGCTCCCCGACCTGCGCCGCGGCCTGTCGGTGGAGACCGCGGCCCGCGCCGCGCCGCGGCTGCTGACCCTGACCGAGGCGGCGGCGGTCGCGCTCGCCGACCGCGAGGTGGTGCTCGCATGGGACGGCGCCGGCGCCGATCACCATACGCGCGGACATCCGCTCGCGGAGCTCGTCGGCGCCGGACGCGATGACCGCGTGCACGTCGAGTCATCGATCGCATGCGACACGCCGGGCTGTCCGCTCGGTGCGGCGATCGTCGCACCGCTCGTCGTCAGCGGCGCGCGCGCCGGCACGCTCGTCGCGATGTTCGCGCACAACCGACGGCTGTCGCCGGAGGACACGCGCACCGTCCAGGAGACGGCGAGTCTCGTGTCGGCACAGATCGAGCTCTCCGAGCTCGAGGCTCAGGGAGAGCGCCTCGCTCAGGCGGAGCTGCGTGCGCTCCGAGCGCAGATCTCGCCGCATTTCATCTACAACGCCCTCGCGGCCGTCGCGGCACACATCCACTCCTCGCCCGAGGAGGCGCGCGAGCTGCTGAGCGACTTCGCCGAGTTCACGCGCTATGCGTTCCGCGGTGAGCACCCCTACGTGACCCTCGCCGACGAGCTGCACTACGTGGAGCGGTACCTGCGGCTCGAGCGCGCGCGCTTCGGCGACCAGCTGCGCGTGCGGATCGAGGTCGCACCGGAGGTGCTTCAGGTGGTCGTGCCCGTACTGTCGCTCCAACCCCTCGTCGAGAACGCGGTGCGCCACGGGGTCGAGCGCCGCGGCCACGGTCGGATCGCCATCACCGGCCGCGACGCCGGGACGGACGTCGTCCTGCGGGTCCGCGACGACGGAGTCGGAATCGCGCCGGAGCGCGCAGCGCAGGTCCTCGCCGGCAACGGTGGCGGCATCGGGCTTGCGAATGTCCAAGCCCGCCTGCAGACCAGCTTCGGCAGCGACTACGGCCTCGAGATCGACCCCAGCGACGGGGGCGGCACGACCGTCACGATGACGCTGCCCAAGTTCCGCGCCGGAGTCCGCGCCGCATGAGCTCGCGTCGTGCGCTCTCCGTGCTTGCCGTCGACGACGAGCGTCCGGCGCTCGCCGATCTCGCCCGACTCCTGCGCGGCCACGCGCAGGTAGGGGAGGTGACGTGCGCGCACAGCGGCAGCGAGGCGCTGCGGCGGCTCGCCGAGCGGCAGTTCGATGCGTTGTTCGTCGACGTCCGCATGCCGGACCTCGGCGGGCTCGAGCTCGCGGGTGTCCTCGAGCGCTTCGCGAATCCGCCGGCTGTCGTCTTCGTGAGCGCCTACGAGGACGGCGCGGTGCGCGCTTTCGAGGTGCACGCGCTCGACTATCTGATGAAGCCGGTCAGTCGCAAGCGAATCGAGGAGGCCGTGCTGCGGGTCGCCGAGGCCACCGCGGAGCGCCAGGAAGGCGGTCGCTCGCTGGCCACGGGCGACGCGCGCGAGCCGCGAGAGGACGGCGACCACGGCGCGTTCGTGGCCGTCGCACGCGGGCTGGGCGAGGGCACCCGGATCATCTCGCTGCCCGCGATCCTCTACGTCCAGGCGCACGGCGATTACGTTCGCCTGGTGACCGACGAGGGACGCTTCCTCCAGCGCGACACGCTTACGGAGGTGCAACGGCGCTGGACGCCACACGGGTTCCACCGCGTGCACCGTGCCTATGTCGTCAACCTACGGCGCGCGGTCGAGGTGCGCCCGGACCACGGTGGAACCGCCAGCATCGTGCTCAACGACGGGACCAGCGTCCCGGTCGCGCGCCGGCATGTCGCGGATCTGCGCCGGCGCCTGCGGATGTAGGTGTCGCGATTGACGCCGGAGCCACCCGCCGACAGTCGTACTCCGCGCGATGAGCTCGCCGACACGACGGCGCATGGCCTGCTCTACCTGCGGCGCCTTCGTCAGCGGCAGCTGACGCTCTCGATTCTCGCGCTCGTCGCGTTCGGGGCGCTGGTCGGGGTACTGCCGCTCGCGATCGATCTGTTGCCGCAGCTACGCCGCATCGACCTGCTCGGCATCCCCGTCGCGATCTGGCTGGTGGTCGTGCCCGCCTCGCCTGTCTTTCTTGCGCTCGCGATCCTGTACACGCGGCGTGCTGACACCCTCGATGAGGACTTCCACGAGCTCGTGAGACGGCGTTGATCGCGATTCTCGCGGTCGCCGGCGTAACCGTCGGCACCCTCGGCCTGGGGACGCTCGGCATGCGCCTGGCCCGGACGACGTCGGACCTCCTTGTGGCCTCGCGCGCGGTTACGCCGTGGTGGAACGCGGCCGCCATCTCCGGCGAGTACCTCTCGGCCGCGAGCTTCCTCGGCATCGCCGGGCTCGAGATGCAGAACGGCACGACCGCGCTGTGGCAGTCGCTCGGCTTCACAGCCGGCTACCTCGCTCTGCTGCTGTTCGTCGCCGCGCCGCTGCGGCGCTTCGGCTCATACACGATCCCCGACTTCGCCGAGGCGCGCCTGCGCAGCGCACGATTGCGCGGGCTGGTCTCAGTGGGCGTGCTGCTGATCGCCGGCTTCTACCTCGTGCCGCAGCTCAAGGGCGCGGGACTCACGCTCGGCGTAGTCACAGGCGCGCCGTATTTCGTCGGCGTGCTCGCGGTCGGACTCGTGGTGGCCATCAACGTGGCGCTCGGCGGCATGCGCGGGATCACCTACGTCCAAGCCTTCCAATTCTGGCTCAAGGTGTTTGCGATCGCGGTGCCGGCCTGCCTGCTGCTGATCCATCTCGGTGGCCTGCCGGCGCGCGCCGCGCTGTTCGGCGACCGCCTCCCGAGCGCCGGCCCCCACGGGCTGGTCGTTCGCCTGGGCGCCCCCCAACCGGTGACCTTCCCGGCGTCGACGCCGTACGCGATCACGCCCCTGCGAGGCGGGGCCGCCCACGCCTTCCACGCGGCCGCCGGCGCGCGCGTGACGCTGCCGGCGGGTGTGCTGCGCCTGCCCGCCGGCGCCGACGTCCCGGTGGCGATGGGAACACAGGCACTCCGCGGCAGCGAGTGGGCGACTCCGGTCGGCGGCTCGGGACAGCGCTCGCCGATCTTCGTCTACTCGCTCTTGATAGCGACGTTCCTTGGAACGATGGGGCTGCCGCACATCCTCGTTCGCTTCTACACCAACCCGGACGGGCCGACCGCACGGCGCACGACCGTTCGCGTCCTCGGCCTGCTCGGCGTCTTCTACCTCTTCCCGGGCGTCTACGGCGCGCTCGGACGGGTCCTGACGCCGCAGCTCTACATCACCGGCTCAACCGACACCGTCGTGCTGCGCCTGCCACAGGCGGCATGGCCGGGCACCGTCGGCAACGTGCTCGGAGCGGTCACCGCCGCCGGCGCCTTTGCCGCCTTCCTGTCGACCTCCTCCGGCCTGCTCGTGTCGATCTCCGGCACGATCTCCCACGACGTGTGGCCGCGCCTTGCGCGGGGGACCGCCACCACGAGCGCGCTCCGCCGTCGACGATTTCGCACCGCCGCCGCGCTGGGCATGGTTGCGCCAATCGTCGTTGCCTTCTTCGCGCAGGGGATCGACATCGGCCTGCTCGTCGGGTGGGCGTTCGCGCTGGCCGCCAGCACCTTCTGTCCGCTCTTCCTGCTCGGGATCTGGTGGCAAGGCCTGACCGCCAAGGGCGCCGCGGTCGGGATCGTCGCGGGTGGAGTAGTCGCGAGCGTGGGGATCGTCGTCGGGCTTGCGCTGCGGGAGCCCAACGGGATCGCGGGCGCTCTGCTCGCGCAGCCGGCGCTTGTCTCCGTGACGATCGCGTTCGTGGCGATGGTCGCCGTGTCGCTGCGCTCGAAGGAGCGTTTCGCTGCCGACGCCGAGATGCTCGCGCTGCACGCCCCCGAAGGTCTCGACCTCCCGGATCTCGGCGTGCGCGACCCGTTCGTGCTCGGGTCGCGGGCCGGGTAGTCGCCTCGGCCGCTGCCGAGCGCGCGCAAGAGCCTGCGAAACCCGCCTCTGCGGGCGCTCAGCGGCGGCGCTTGCGCTTCTTGGAAGCCGACGGCGACGGGCCTCGCGGCGCCGCCGGCGCCGGCACCGCCGGCGCGGCTTCGCGGCGGCGCGCGCCGCCGCCGCCGCCGCGCTGTCGCTGCTGGCGGGGGGACGGCTCGCGAGCGGGCCACGGGACGGCCCGGGCGACCCGCCACGCCTCGGGCAGCGGACGCCCGCCGAACTCAAACAGCATCGCGCCGAAGAAGATCAGCCACAGCGACTGGATCACGGGCAGCGGCGTGATCGGGATCAGGAACAGAACGCCGGCGATGATCCCGACGGTCCCCATCATCTTCGTCAGCAGACCGACGCGCATCGAGCGCAGCGCGACCATGATGAATCCGACCGCGAGGAGCAGCGTGCCGATCGTCAGGACCAGCTGGAGAGCGACTCGCACGCCACCCCCGGTCGCGGCGTCGATCGCCACGCCGGTGCGCGCGTGACCCGAGAGGTAGCTGTGCGCCCCGATGATCAGCGAGAGCTCGAACGCCGGCAGGAAGACGCCGTACATGACCGGCCCGGCGATCGCCGCGTAGCGGCCGATCGGCGAAGGCGCGGGAGACCGGAGCTCCTCGGCGGCGCTCAGGTAGCGAAGCGGCATGACCATCGCGAGGACGCCGATGCAGCTGATCGCAAAACCCGCCATCAGGGCCCACTCGTTGTGGACGAGGAACTGCTCGTGGACGGTGCGCGGGTCCACGCCGGCCGCGGCCTGCCCGTGCAGCGCCGGCGCGAGGCCCTGGAGGATGCCGATCGACTTCTCCTTCGCGCCGATCAGCGTGACGAGGATCTGCCCGCCGAAGAACAGCAGGCCCCCCAGCACCGCGCTTACGCCGACACGCGTGCGCTGAGCGCCCTCCACTTCGAGCTGGCGCTCGGCGTCGGCCATGATCGCGCGAAGTGTATTGGTGCCGTGCCCGCTAGGCTTCGCTCATGGAAGGATTCGGCGGCGGCCTGTTCGGCGATCCTGAGGAGCTGCAGCGGCGGATGGCGGAGTTCGCCGAGCAGATGCAGGGCCAGCAACGTCTCGCCTGGGCCGACAACGCGATCAAGCTTGCGGTGGACATGACCGTCGCGGCCATCAACCGCGTCAACCTCCAGGGCACGACCGAGCAGCAGGCCGACCAGATCCGCTCCGTGATGGCTCGGGTCTTCCCCGAGGCCGTCACACTCGTTCGCGAGGCCCGCTCCGGACTTCAGTAGGCCCCGCGCGCGCCTCGCCGTCGCGCCCGCCCTTCTCCTGCGCGCGGTCTGCGCGGCCAGCGTGAATCACCTCCTTGAACGAGCGGAAGCGGAAGATGAAGAGGACCGCAAACAGGCCGATCCCGGCCGTCAGCGCGGCGATGACGATCTGCTGGCCGACCGAGTAGGCGACGATCAGCGCCTGCTTCTTGGAGAAGACCTTGACGAACAGGGCTTGCTGGATGCCCACGCCGCCGGGGGTCAGCGGGATCATCCCGGAGACCGAGTTGACGGCGAAGACCAGCATCACGTTGCGCACCGACCCGCCGATCCGAAACGCGTCGAGGAAGAACCAGAACGATGTCGCGCGCGAGAACCAGGCGCAGGCCTGGAGCGCGACGACCTGGCGCAGGTAACGGCGACGGTCGAAGAGGATCGTCAGGCCCTGCCGCAGCCGCGCCCAGAAGGCTACGACGCGCCGCGAGAGCAGAGCGAAGCCGATGACGATCGCGATCCCCGCCAGCGTCAGCAAGAACAGCGTCAGACGGAAGTTGGAGGCCAGGAAGGAGAGGTCGAAGGCGTTCACCTTCGCGAAGTCCGGGGGCTTGGGGAAGACGCCCTGGGTGAAGGCGAAGATCAGCACGACCACGCCGACCGCCGCATCGAACGGCGCCTCGGTGTAGATCGAGGCGGTGACCGTCGCGTAGGTCGAGTCGGGAATCGAGCTCTTGGCGAGGAAGACCTTGATCACGTCGCCGCCGCGCGCCGGGACGACGTTGTTGAAGCCGACCGCGGCGAAGTACGCGCCCCAGATCCGCCGCCACTGGAAGCGCGCGCCGGGGTAGGCCGCGCGCATGCTGTTGAAGATCGCGCGCGAGCGAAGCGTCAGGTTCGCCGCGAAGAACAGCACCGCAAGCGCGAGGGCGCCCCAGTGGACCGCCGCGAGGTCGGAGAAGAACTTGCCGACCGCGTTGAAGAAGCTCGAGACGCTGCTTGAGAACGATGCGGAGGCGAGCGTTGCGGTCACCTGCCGCAAGCCTACGCGCTGCGCGGACGCCCGGAGACGGCGCGGGCGCTACTAGTGCTCAGATCTCGTCGCCCTCCGCAGGCTCGTCTTCGTCGAGCGCGGCGTCGCCGTCGAGCTCGTCTTCGTCAGCGTCCTCTTCGTCGATGTCGTCGAAGCCGAGGTCGTCCTCGCCGAACAGGTCCTCCTCGTCCTCGTCGTCGTCTGCGACGGCCAGCAAAGCGCCGGCCTGGCGTGCCGCGGCGAGCCGGCGCTCCAGCTCGTCGATCTCCTCAAGCAACGTCACCGTCGACATCGGGTTCCTTTCCGGATTGGCGGCCCCTGCGAGGCCCGATCTGCGCTGTGCTTCCTAACGCTAGCTATTGCGGCGCGCCGGCGGCCGAGTCAGACGCTCGCCGCGATCGCGGCCAGCACCTCGTCGTCGTGGGTCTTCGGCGTCACCTTGGCGATGACGTGTCGGATCACTCCGGTGCCGTCGATGATGAAGGTGGCGCGCAGGTTCCCCCAGTAGGTGCGCCCGTACATCGACTTCTCGGCCCACACCCCGTAGCGCTCGGCCACGCCGTGATCGACGTCGGCCAACAGGGTGAACGGCAGGCCGTACTTTTCGGCGAACTTGCGGAGCGCTTTGACGGAGTCCGGCGAGACGCCGAGGACGACGGCATCGGCTGCCGCGTAATCCGCCGCCCGGTCCCGCACGCCGCAGGCCTGGGTTGTGCACCCCGGCGTGTCGGCCTTGGGATAGAAGTAGAGGACGACCCAGTGGCCGCGGTAGTCTGAGAGGCTGACCGACTCGCCGTCCTGGTTGTCGAGCGTGAAGTCTGGGGCTGGGCTGCCGGGTTCGAGCACGGGAGGATCGTATAAGGCGGCTCTGTTTCGTTGGGCGTCAGGTGCTCACAGCCGCGTCTCGCTCAGCGCGACAACCCCGCTCGAGCCGCAGCTCGCGCCGAATCGCGCCGATCGGCGGTTGCGTGCACCGCATGTCGTGGCTGAGACGGGGCGTCCACGCCCGCCGCGAGCTAGGCAGTGAAGTGCGCGACGGCGCTGCCCCCCGAGACCGTCGGCGCATCGCCGCTTGCGGCGAGGTTCGCCTTGACCCAACCAGCGGCTACCCGAGAGGACTCCTCGGCGCCAGCCTGGTCTTGACAGACGGTGACCGTCGTGCCGCTGTCGGGGCCCGTCTGGACAGCCGTGTAGCTCACGAAGCCCTGAACGTCACGGATGAAGAGCTCCCTGATCTCCTCGTGCCTCTGCCCGAGAGCGTCAAACAGGTCCGAAGCACCCTGTCCGGCGTAACTGCGAACGACGGCGTACATGGTCTTCCCCTCGCTAATTCTTCTTCGGGCCCCTGACATACGGGCATCGCGATGCTACTTGAGGACACTGAGCCCGTTCAGCTACGGCAAACGGCATCGTCGCTTCGACGCGGTTGCGCTGTCGGCTGCTCAGGCGCTCGAGGCTGACCGACTCGCCGTCCTGGTTCTCGGGCGGGACGTTCGGGCGCGGGGCTGCCGGCGCGAGCATCAGCGGATCGAGTTGACCGTCGCCGCGCGGCCCCGACCCGTCACGCGTGTCGGCCGAGCGAGTCTGCCAGTGCCTTCCTTCCTTCCTTCTCGCCTTCCTACCGCGGGAAGTGCTCGTGCACCGGGAACTCGTGGATCTCGGGCGGGCCGCCGCCGCCCTCGAGGCCGAGCGACGCCATGGCGGGTCCGATGCGCTCCTCCGCGAAGCGGTCGAAATGTGCGCGGGACTCCCAGAAGTCGATCACGCCCCAGCCGCCGTCGACCGGGCCCGACGCGTGAAACAGAACCCCGTCCGGGGGATTGCCGTCCGGATCGATCGCCGCGTTGAGCCGGTCGATCAGCTCGGCCGTCCCACCTGCCAGCTTGAGGCGAATTCCTACAGCCATGCTCACTCCTATGTTTGGGTGCCGCGACTGTAGCGGGCATTGGGGGCGCCTCGTAACGCTCTCGGAACGCTCTCGCTCTAGCCTGCCGTCAGCTGATGACGCTCCGAGCCAGGCCACGCCACGCGCCCTCCCTCCTCTCGCCGACAACGGCGAGCGTCGTCGGCGTCGGCTCGCTGCTCGCGCTTGTTGGGGAGGCGGCGCTGACTGCGATCTCGCCTGCCGCCGCAGGCTCTTTCTCGAACGGCTCGGGGAGCGAGCTCGTCGCCTCGGAGGTCGGCACCACCCTGTTCGCGCTGGCCTTCACCGGCGTCGGCTTCGTCGTCGCTCGCCGCCAACCGCGCAACCCGATGGGCTGGGTGCTGATGGGCGTCGCCCTCGCCGTGGACCTCGGGACCGTCGGTCCCGCCTATGCCGGACTCAGCAACGGGACGCTCCCGCTCGCGTGGATCGGCGTGCTCTTCAGTGGCATCTGGGTCATGGTCTTCATGCTCCTGCCGCTGGCGATACTGCTGTTCCCCGACGGGCGGCTCGGCTCCGGGTGGCGGTGGCCGCTGCGCTACTACCTGGCGCTGATGGCCGCGCTCCTGACCGGCGCGTTCGTGCTGGCGATCCGCGACCTGCGGCTGCGCGTGCCGGTCGACGGTCAGGGCAACCTGGCCGGCCTGAACCACCCGCACGGCGTCTTTGGCGTGCTCTTCGGCGCGAGCCTGATCTCCGCTTTCGCCTTCGCGATCCTCGCCATCGTCCGTCAGGCGCGCAACTACCGCCGCGCCGGCAACGAGCGCCGCCAGCAGCTGAAGTGGCTGACCGCGGGCGCGGTCGTCTGCATCGCCTCGGGCGGCGTCTCCGTCGCCAACCCGAGCGGGATCGTCTCCGACCTGCTGATACCGCTCGGCTTCGCGCTGCTGCCGCTGGCGATGGGCGTCGGGATCCTGCGCTTCCGGCTGTATGAGATCGATCGTCTGATCAGCCGCACGCTCGCCTACGCGATCCTCACGGCGCTGCTCGTCGGCACCTTCATCGGCCTCGTCGCACTGACGACCGAGACGCTCGCGATATCGGGGCGCGTCGGTGTCGCGGCCTCGACGCTGGCCGCGGCCGCGCTCTTCACGCCGCTGCGCAGGCGCGTCCAGCGGGTCGTCGACCGCCGCTTCAACCGCGCCCGCTACGACGCCGAGGCAACCGTCGCGGCGTTCACGGCTCGCCTGCGCGACGCGGTCGAGATCGACGCGATCCGCGCCGACCTGCTGGGGACCGTGCACCGCGCGGTCAGCCCGACGCACGCCTCGATCTGGATCAAGCCGTAGCCGAGACCGACTCCCCGCCCCACTCCTCGGGAGCGACGTCGGCGAGCGTCTGCGAGAAGGTCCAGCGGTGGCCCCACGGGTCGGCCGCGCTGTACTGCCGCTCGCCGAACGGCTGGTCGCGCGGCTCCTCCAGGATCAGCGTCCCGTGCTCGCGCGCTCGCTCGCAGTGCGCCGCGGCGTCCTCGACACGGACCATGACCGAGTGCGTCGCCTCGCCCTCGCGCGGCGGCCGGCGATCGCCGCGCACGTCGCCGATGATCACCGCGCCGCCCTCGCCGACGGTCATCTGCGAGCGGTGGTCCTCGCCGATCTTGACGCGTTCGGAGAAGCCGAACGCCTGCTCGAGCCAGGCCACCGCCGCTCGCACGTCGGGGTAGATCAGGACCGGTATCACGGTCGCCTCGGGGATCGATCGGTTGCGCCGCATCACTTCAGCAGCCGTGACAGGCGGCGGTCCTTGAGCACGCGCCCCTCGGTCTGGCACTGCGGGCAGTAGCTCATCACGTAGTCCTCGTAGTTGACGGCGGCCAGTGACGCGCCGCAGCGGGGGCATGGCTGGCCCTCGTGGCGGTGCACCAGCAGCGGCATCGGCAGCTTGTCCGGGATCGGCAGCTCGATCACCTCCTCGTAGTGTTCGAGCGCCCGTCCGAGCGTCGACACGATCGCCTCGGCGAGCACCTCGAGCTCCTCCTCGTCGAGGTCGCAGCCGCGCTTGAAGGGCGAAAGTCGCGCCTCCCAGAGGATCTCATCGACCCATGAGCGCCCGATCCCCGCGACGACGTGCTGGTCGCGCAGCGCGGCGTGCAGCGGCCGCGGCTCGCCGAGCCGCTCGCCGAGGTCGGCCGGCGGCTGCGGCCATGCCTCGGGGCCGAGCCGCGTCAGCGACTCGTCGCTCTCGAGCGCGCCCAGCGCGAGCAGCTTGACCCAGGCCGCCTGCTTGGTGCCGAACTCGCGCAGGCGAAGCTCGCGTCCGTCGGCGATCCGCACCAGCAGCCTCGAGGTGCGGTCGCGCAGGCCGGCCCGCGTGTCGTAGAGCTGAAGACGCCCCGCCGACATCAGGTGCATCAGCAGCGCCAGCGTCCCGCCGGCCTCTACGATGATCTGCTTGCCGCGCCGGCGCACACCGTCGATCTCAAGGCCCGCCAGCGAGTCAAGCGGCGGTGCGAAGGTCTTCAGCGCATTGATCCCGGGAGCGACGGCCGACTCGATCTCGCTGCCGCGCAGCGCGGTGTCGAGCCGGCGGACGGTGATCTCGACCTCGGGCAGCTCGGGCACAGCCCAAGACTACGCCGCGGCCTAGTAGTCCACGGTGCCGTTCGGCGAATACGCGCGCGTCGCGGCGCCGACGTAGTCGGCGCCCGACGCCGAGACCCATTTGACGCGCCACAGCCGGTGCGTTGCGAAGTGGCCGCTCGCGCTCCACGCGCCGCTCGCGTCGGTGCTCGCGTGCAGCAGCGTCCGCCAGACCCGCCCGCCGTCGGATGAGTATTGGACGGTGACGCTCCGCGGCGTCGCCGTGCCCGTGGAGCCCGTGGAGCCCGTCGCACCCGTCGAGCCGCTGCTCCCGCCGCTTCGCGCGGGCGACCCGACCGGACGCGCGATGCCCCACAGCGAGACGCCACCCGATGTTCGCGCCACCACCAGCGGCAACCGGAACTCGTAGAAGGACGGCTTCTTGTGGCCGCTGTAGGTCTCGAGACCGGTCTCGAAGCCCGACCAGCGCAGCAGCGGGATGTGGCTGCGCGTCGGCGGGTCGTCGCGAAGCAGGTACTGGTCGAAGGAGGCCACGCGCGAGTTGCTCCAGGCGATCTTTTCGGCGATCGCGTCGTATTCCGCCTGCTGGGCCTGCGAGACGCCGTAGTAGGGCTTGGGCGTGCTCTGGATGCCCATCTCGGTCACATAGACCGGCAACCCCGATCGCAGCGCCCCGGCAGTCGCCGCGCGGTCGAGCGCCGTGACGAGCCGGCCGATCGTCGCGATCGTGACGTCGTCGTGGTGGGGGTCGAGGCGGTTGTTAGGGATCCAGAACGGACCCGGTCCCTCGGTGTAGGGGTGCTGCGCGTAGCCGTCGGCCGGCAGGCGGGAGCAGTGACCGATCGGGTGGTAGTTGGAGTCGAGGCACAGCACGCCGCGCATGAACGCGAGCGGCGCCGGGATCCCGGCCGCCTGCACACCGACCGGCGAGGTCTCGCCCATCAGCACGCGCATCCTCGAGAAGTTGCCCGACGCCCGCAGCCCGGCGTAGCCGGCGAGGAACAGCGCGCGATAGATCGACGGCGAGACGAGCTTTCCCTTGATGTACTGCGGGCGCAGGTACTGCGGCTGGTTGGGCTCGTTCCAGATCGAGAACAGCTTGACCTTCTTGCCGTAGCGCTTGCCGACGGCGCGCATGAACTGGCCGAAGTCGGACGCGTTGGGATAGCTGTAGTTGTCCTCGCCGTGCGGTGTCGCCCAGCGCGGGACGGTGCCGAAGCCGCCGCTGACGGTGAGCAGGATCTTCCAGTGCAGCGCCGAGGCGGCGTTGATCAGGGCGTCGTAGGAGCCCCAGTGGTAGGCGGACGGGCTCGACTGGTTGAAATGCGGCCGCGTGCGGTGCTTGGGGCTCGGAGCGACGAGGCCCCAGTAAAGGACGATCCGCAGCGCCCTCACGCCGAGCGACTGGAGCTTCACGAGCGTCGCCTGCTGCGTCGCCGCCGGGACGCCGATCAGATCGCGCGGCGCCTCGAAGAAGACGGTCTCGCTGTGCGAGGCGTAGGCGGCCGGCGCGGCGGCGGCGCCCCCGAACACCAGCGCGGCTGCGCTGAGGACGGCTGTGAGTTTGGCTCTACTCATTCGCATGCGAAAGCACTCCCCCTCGTGGCGCTCTCCAACCAAAGACCCGCAGGAGCGTCGAAGGTTGCGCAACTCGCGTTCAATCATGCCGCGATCAGCGCCACGCCCGCGAGCGCCAGGCCGACGCCGAGCGCCTGCGTGCGGACGAGCCGCTCCGCCAGCACGGTCCGCGCGAGCAGCACCGTCGCGACAGGATAGAGGGAGCCGGCGACGGCCACGACGCTGAGCTGCCCGCCGCGGTTTGCGACTCCGTAGAGCGCCGTGGCGCCGAAGTCCAGAGCGCCTGCCGCCCCGAGCAGCCCGAGCCTCGCTCGCGGCAGCGAGGCCGGGCGCGGCATCCGCACCACGACCACGGCCAGGGCGACCCCGACCACCGTCGTGATGTGCGCGAGCAGAAGAAGCCACGGAACGCCACCCCGAGCGCCGGTGTGCGCGAGCACGAAGTAGCCGCCGAAGGCGGCGGCGGCTCCGAGCGCCAGCGCCACCGCGCTGCGATGGGAGACGCCCGCCGCCGCATCGCCGCCGGGATGGCGCGAGGCGAGCACGACGCCCGCGACGGCGGCGGCCATCCCGGCAACCTGGACGGCGGCGAGGTGGTTCCCGCCGAGGACCCCGGCGACGACGGGGATCGCGACCCCGGTCGCGGCGATCGGCGCGACGATGCTCATCGTCCCGACCGCGAGCGCCCGGTAGAAGCAGCCGAGGCCGACGATCACGCACAGGCCGGCGACCAGCGACGCCGCGGCGGGTCCGGCTGCCGGGAACGGGCTGTCGGCGACGACGACGATCACGGCCGCGGCCAGCAGGCCGACTCCCTGGCCGAGCAGGAGCACGAGGAGCAGCGGGACGCTGCGCGCGATCAGCCCTGAGGTGAAGTCCGCGGTGCCCCAGCACAGCGAGGCGGCCAGCGCGAGCAGGACGGTTCCGACCACGGTGCAAGCGATCCTACGGTGGGCTGCAGCGACCGGACGCGCCGCTACGCTGCCGCGATGGCCAACCGTACGCGAAGCCTCGCCGACGCCGACGAGGAGATCGTCGCGCTGCGCGCCGAGCTCGAGCGCCTCGAGACCGAGAGCGAGATCAAGGACCAGCAGCTCGATCGCTACGCCGCCGAGCTGCGCGCCACCTCGCGCCGCGAGCGCCAGGGCGCGCGCGAGCTCGCCGAGAGCTACATGACGACCGTGCGCGCCCTCGCCGGCGCGGTCGAGGCGCGCGACGCCTACACCGCCCATCATGCCGATCGAGTCACGGCCTACGGCCTCGAGCTGGTCGCCGCGACCGGCCTCGAGGAGCTCGAGCAGACACTGCTCGAATGCGCCTTCCTGCTGCACGACATCGGCAAGGTCGCGATCCCCGACGGGATCCTCTTCAAGGCCGGTACGCTCGACGCGCAGGAGCGCGCGGTGATGCAGCGCCACCCGCTGATCGGCGAGGAGATCATCGGCGAGATCCCGTTTCTCGAGCCGGCGCGAGCGCTGATCCGCCACCACCACGAGCGCTGGGACGGCAGCGGCTACCCCGACGGGCTGAGCGGCGAGGAGATCCCGCCGATCGCCCGCATCTTCGCGCTCGCCGACGCGCTCGACGCGCTCACGAGCGACCGCCCGTACCGCGCGGCGGTCGGCGTCGCGCAGGCCCGCGAGGTGCTCGAGTCGAGCGACGGGCACTTCGATCCGAGCGTCCTCGAGGCGTTCGCCTCGATCTCCGACGCGCGCATCGAGGAGATCCGCAGCCAGCTTTCATAGGCGCCGTTCAATAAGCTGGCGCCCGATGGCCGAAACGCGCTACTGGCACCCCTTCGCCGACATGGGGGCCGTCAAGGACCGCGAAGTCGTGATCGAGCGAGGCGAGGACGTCTGGGTCTGGGACGACCTCGGGAACCGCTATTTCGACGCGACGGCGAGCCTCTGGTACTCCAACATCGGCCACGGCCGCCACGAGATCGCCGACGCCGTCGCCGCCCAGCTGAAGAAGATCGAGGCCTATTCGAACTTCGGCGACCTCTCGACCGCGCCGACGCTCGAGCTCGCCCAGGCCCTCACCGACCGCGCGCCGATGCCCTCGCGCCTGTTCCTCACCTCGGGCGGCGGCGACTCGATCGACGTCGCCGCCAAGCTCGCGCGCCGCTACTGGTTCGAGCTCGGCCAGGGCGAGCGGACGCTGCTGGTCAGCCGCACGCAGGGCTACCACGGCACCCACGGCTACGGCACGGCGATCGGCGGGATCCCCGCCAACCGCGTCGGATTCGGCCCGCAGGTCGACTCTGTTCAGGTGGCGCACGACTCCGTCGAGGCGCTCGAGGAGGCGATCAAGCGGATCGGCGCCGAGAAGATAGCGGCGTTCTTCGTCGAGCCGGTGATCGGCGCCGGCGGCGTCTACCCGCCCGGGCACCGCTACATCGAGGGCGTCGCCGCGCTGTGCAGGCACAACGGGATCCTGTTCGTCTGCGACTCGGTGATCTGCGGCTTCGGCCGGCTCGGCGGCTGGTACGGGATCGAGCGCTTCGACGTCACGCCGGACATGATCACCTTCGCCAAGGGCGTCACGTCCGGCTACCTGCCGCTCGGCGGGGTGATCATCGCCGACACGGTCGCCGAGCCGTTCTTCGGCGAGCCGGGCAGCCCGGTCTTTCGCCACGGCGCCACCTACGCGGGCCACGCCGCCTGCGCCGCCGCGGCGCTCGCCAACATCAAGATCCTCGAAGAGGAGGGCCTGATCGCGCGCGGGCGCGAGATGGAGCAACCGCTGTTCGAAGCCCTCAACAGGCTCGCCGATCACCCCGCCGCCGGCGAGGTCCGCGGCGGCACGGGCACGCTCGCCGCGCTCGACCTCGATCAGGAGCTGCTCGCGCGCGACCCTGCGGCGCTCGGTCGCCTGACGCTGACCGCGCGCAGGTCCGGCGTGCTGCTGCGCCAGCTCGCGAGCGGCGTCGCCGTCTCGCCGCCGCTGACCGCCACGAGCGAGCACTTCGACCTGCTCAGCGAGGCCGTCTCGGCGGGCCTTGACGCCGCGGCCGCCTGATCCGCCGGCCCGCTGTGCAGTCGAGCCGGAGCGTCCTCGTCACAGGCGCCTCGCGCGGGATCGGCGCCGCGATCGCGCGCGCCTTCGCTGACGTCGGCGACCGCGTCGCGCTCCACTACGGGCGGCGGCGCGAAAGCGCCGAGGCCCTCCTGGCCGCACTGCCAGGCGAGGGCCATCTGGCGGTCGGCGCCGACCTCGCCGACCCCGACGCGGTCCGCGCGATGGTCGAGGAGGTGGCGGCGGCGTTCGCGGCGATCGACGTGCTCGTCAACAACGCTGGCGTCTTCACAGCCCACCCGATCGCCGCGACCGGCTACGAGCAATGGCAGCGGGCCTGGCGCGACACGCTCGCGGTCAACCTCGTCGGCGCGGCCAACGTGACGTGGTGCGCCGTCCGGCACATGCCGGCGGGCGGTCGGATCGTCAACATCGCATCGCGCGGCGCCTTCCGCGGCGAGCCCGAACACCCGGCCTACGGCGCGAGCAAGGCCGGGCTGGTCGCGTTCGGGCAGTCGCTGGCTCGCGACCTCGGCGACCGCGGGATCTCGGTCACAGCGGTCGCGCCCGGCTTGGTCGACACGGAGATGGCCGCCGACGCGCTGAGCGGCGCCGACGGCGAGCGACGCCGCGCGGAGAGCCCGTTTCGCCGCATCGCCACCGCCGAGGAGGTGGCCGGCGCCGTGCTCTATCTCGCTTCCCCCGGCGCGACGTTCGCCAGCGGCACGGTGATCGACGTCAACGGCGCCTCCCACCTGCGCCTCTAACGGCGGTAGAGCAACCGCAGCAGCGTCCGCACGAGGCGCGCCGAGCGCTTCGTGTACGGGTAGAACTGCGGTTCGCGGGCCGGCATCGCGCGCGGCGTGAGCAGGATCGTCTGCGGCCGGCAGTACTTGCGGATCCCCTCGGCGCCGTGGCGCACGCCGATCCCCGACTCCTTGGCCCCGCCCATCGGCGCCGCCAGCGCGAAGTAGTTGACGGCCGCGTCGTTGACGCAGACCGCCCCGACCTCCAACCGCCGCGCGAGCGCCTCGCCGCTGTCTGCGTCGGCGGCGAAGACCGCGGCGCCGAGGCCCATCGGCGAGTCGTTGACGAGCGCGACGGCCTCATCGGCCCCGGACACCGACATCACCGGGAGCGTCGGCCCGAAGGTCTCCTCGCGCATGCAGCGCATCGTGTGATCGACGCCCGCGAGCACGGTCGGCTCGAAGAAGGTCGCCGGCCCGTCGAGCCGCCGCCCGCCGACGAGCGCCCGCGCGCCCTTCGCGACGGCGTCCGCGACATGCTCCTCGATGATCTCGAGCTGGCGCGCCGAGCTGATCGCACCGACGTCGACCGAGCCGGGACCGCGCGGCGCGCCCGTGCGCAGCTCGCGGACCTTCGCCGTGATCAGCTCGAGCAGCTCGTCGTGGATCGCGGCATCGGCGTAGACGCGCTCGATCGAGACGCAGCTCTGGCCGGCGTTCATCATCCCGTAGTAGACCGCGACGTTCGCCGCCCGCTCGAGCGGCGCGCCCTCGAGGACGATCAGCGCGTCCTTGCCGCCCAGCTCGAGCGAGAACGGGACGAGCCGCGCCGCGGCGCGCGCCGCAACCGCCCGCCCCGTCGCACTCGAACCGGTGAACATCACGAAGTCGACGGCGTCGACGACCGCCTCGCCGGTCGCCCGCGCGCCGGTCGCGACCGCGAAGAGGTCGGCGGGGAGGCCGCTCTCGCGTAGCCCCTCGGCGATCAAGAGCGACGTCAGCGGCGTCAATTCGGACGGCTTGAGCACGACCCCGTTGCCGGACGCCAGCGCCGGGATCGCATCGCCGAAGGAGTTCAGCAGCGGGTAGTTCCACGGCCCGATCACACCGACCACGCCGCGCGGCACCCAGCGCGTGACGATCCGCCGCCCCGCAAGCAGCGGCGCGCGCGAGAGAAAGCGCCGCTCGCCCAGATGCCGCCCCGCCGTGCGCGCCCAATACGAGAGCGCCGAGACCGTGTAACCGAGCTCCAAGAGCTGCGCGTCCTCATAGGCCTTCCCGGTCTCGGACACGATCGTTTCGATGACCCGCTCGGAGTTGTCAAGCAGCCACCGCTGCATCCGCCGAAGCACGGCGCCGCGCCCCTCAAAGCCGGCAGCCTCCCACCCCGGCTGCACCCCCCTGGCCAGCGCAGCGAGCTCGGCGACCTCGGCGAAGCCGAGTTCGCCGACGCTCGCGAGCACCGCCCCGCTCGCGGGGTTACGGACCTCGATCAAGCGGCGTCGCCGAGCGTCACCGATTGGATCTCGATCGGCGTGCGCGGGCGGTCGCGCTCATCGGTCGGCTCGGCCTCGATCGCGTCGACGACGTCGAGCCCGGTGCTGACCTCGCCGAACACGGTGTGCTTGCCGTCGAGCCACGGGCACTCCTTGGCGGTGACGATGAAGAACTGCGAGCCGTTGGTGTTCGGACCGGCGTTGGCCATCGCGAGCGCGCCGCGCACGATCTTGTGCTCGTTGATCTCGTCCTCGAAGGTGTAGCCGGGACCGCCCGTGCCGGTGCCCTGCGGGCAGCCGGCCTGGAGCATGAAGTCGGAGATCACGCGGTGGAAGATCAGCCCGTCGTAGAAGCCCTTGCGCGCGAGCGTCTTGAAGTTCTCGACGGTCTTCGGGGCGTCGTCATCGAACAGCTCGAGCTCGATCGCGCCCTTGGAGGTGTTCATCGTGGCACTCGACATCGCGGGGCTCCTTGGGGCTGGTGGTTGTCAGGATCCGGCGCGCTCGAGCGCCAGGGTGTGTCCCGCCACCTCGACGCCCGACGCGCGCTCGATCACGCGATCGGCCTCGCCGGCGGGAACGCTCAGCAGCGCGAAGCGCTCGAGCATCGTCACGTCGGAGACCGCCTCGCCGTCAAGCGACGTCGCGCGCGTGATCGCGGCGACGAGGTCGGCGACCTCGATCCCGGCGGCGCGCCCGCCGCTTGCGAGCAGCCGCGCGCGCGGCTCGTCGGCGGAATGGCGGACGTGGGGCTTGGAGTGGCGGCGCGGGCGCTCGCGGACCGGCGCGGGCGCCGCCGTCGCGCCGGCCGACCAGGGCGCGATCGACACGCCGATGTGGCGCTCGATCGCCTCGAGCTCGCGCTTCTGGCGGTCCTCGACGAAGGTGATCGCGCGACCCGAGCGACCGACGCGGCCGGTGCGCCCGATCCGGTGGACGTAGGTGTCCGGCGAGGTCGGGACGTCGAAGTTGATGACGTGGGTGATGTTCGAGATGTCGAGGCCGCGCGCGGCGACGTCGGTCGCGACGAGTACCGGCACGCGGCCGCCCTTGAAGGCCAGCATCACTCCGTCGCGCTGGCCTTGGGTGAGGTCGCCGTGCAGCGCGCGCACGTTCATCCCCTTGTCGCGCAGCGTGCGAAACAACTGGTCGCAGCGGATCTTCGTGCGCACGAAGACGAGCGCCTGGTCGGGTTGCTCGGCACGCAGCACCTCGACGAGCTTGGCCGCCTTCTCGCGCGTCTCGACGGGCAGCTGGAACTGCTCGACGGTGTCGATCGTGAGCGTCGCGGCGGCGACCTCGACGACGAGCGGGTCATAGAGGTAGCGGTCGGCGAGCGAGCGGATCTCGTCCGGCATCGTCGCCGAGAACAGCGCGGTCTGGCGGCCCGAGGGAGTCGTCGAGAGGATCTTCTCGACGTCCTCCAGAAAGCCCAGGTCGAGCATCTCGTCGGCCTCGTCGAGCACCACGTAGCGGCAGTCGTGAAGCAGCAGCGAGCCGCGCGTGACGAGGTCGAGGACGCGCCCGACGGTGCCGACGACGACGTGGCCGCCGCCGCGCAGCTGCGCCTCCTGGTTTCTGATCGGCGCCCCGCCGAAGACGGCGACGACGTCGACGCTGCGCGTACTCCCGTAGGCCCGCAGCGCCTGCGTGACCTGGATGCACAGCTCGCGCGTCGGCGTCAGCACGAGCGCCTGGACGCCGTCGGTGTCGGGATCGACGTACATCATCATCGGCAGCCCGAACGCGGCCGTCTTGCCGGTCCCGGTCTGCGCCTGCCCGATCACGTCGCGGCCGGTCAGCAGCGGCGGAATCGCCTGCTCCTGGATTGCGCTCGGCGTCTCGTAGCCGACCTCGCGCAGGGCGGCCAGAACGGGCTCGGACAGGCCGAGCTCCTCGAAGGTCGTCACCCCTTGAGCTTATTGGCCCCCAGAGGTTGGGGTTGGGTGCATGCACCCAACCCGGGGTCGGTGCATGGGGGATGAGCGGCTTGACAAACCCAAAGCGCTCAGGTAGGATTTGATGCATGGGAAGGCTCTCCGTTCTAAAGCTTGCCGATCAGCTGCGCGACGAAGCTGACGCCTACAAGTTTCTAGAGGACATGCGCTGGGGCGACCGGCCGGTCTGCCCGCATTGCGGATCGGTGCGCAAGCCATACTTCCTCAACCCGGACAACGGATCGAGCCGCAAGACACGAACCGGCTCGCACTCTCAGCGCAGGGTTTGGAAGTGCGCTGACTGCCGCAAGCAGTTCTCGGTGTTGACCGGAACGATCATGCACGGCACCAAGATCGAGATTCGCAAGTGGGTCTTGGTCATGTTCGAAATGGCCGCGAGCAAGAACGGCATGAGCGCGCGGGAGATCCAGCGCAAGTACGACCTCACCGCTGAGGCAGCGTGGTTCATGGCTCATCGCATCAGGGAGGCGATGAAGCGCGACCCCATTGCTGGCCTGTTCACGGGCCGCGTTGTCGCTGACGAGACTTGGTATGGCGGACGGCACAAGAACCGCCACAAGAACGATCCGCGCTCGCGAGGCAAGGGCGTCATGGAGGACAAGGCACCGATCATGTCGCTGATCTCGCGCGAGACCGGCGAGGTCCGCTCGCGCGTCGTCAACGACGTGAAGGTGGACAACCTGCGCGCCGTGCTGACCGAGCACGTCGATCCGAAGCTGACGCATCTGCACACGGACACGTCAGGCCCCTATCGCGGCGGACTGTCCGAGTTCGCCTCGCACAGCATGGTCAACCACCGGATCGGCGAGTACGTGCGCGGCGACGTGTCAACCAACCAGGCCGAGTCCTACTTCGCGCAGCTAAAGCGGTCGCTTGACGGGACGCACCATCACGTCTCGCGCGTCCACCTTCAGCGCTACGTGGACGAATTCGACTTTCGGTTTTCGACCCGCAAACTGGCGGACAGCGAGCGCATGGCGCTCATCATCGACGGCACGACTGGCCGTCGCCTGACTTACCGCAAGCCCACTCAGGGCTAGCTTTACCAACTTATCCGGGCGCAGCGGCGCGGTTGCTCGCGGCTACGGCCTGCGGAATACCGCCAGCGATCCCCTGCCACGCAATCCCATGCTCAATCGCGTCGCGAGTCCCAGTTAGGTCGTTCGAGAACAGGTACGCGACAACGGCGCCGCCAACGATAAAGCCAGCAAACACCAACCCAACCCCGACTACGCGCGGGCGCGTGACCTGTATCTGTGCGTGGCCACGCGCCAATGACACGCCCCACGGTAGGACTTGCACGACAAGCAGGGTGAAGAGCGCACCGAGCGCCCCGTATCCCATTACAGCACCCGTGGATAGTGGGGCTGGCAGGTGTGGCCTTGGCTTAGTGGTTGGCTGACGCCGCTACCTGCGTGGCTTGCGCGGCCTGCGCCTGCTCGGCAGC
>DATBPB010000090.1:0-21650 GCA_036561565.1 Solirubrobacteraceae bacterium
AAGGAGCGATCCAGCGTGCGACCCGCCGATATCGTGAGAGGTCGCCGCCGGCTGCGGCGAAGCGCGCGCCGCGCTCCGGCGGCTCTCGCCATGTTCGCCGCGGTGGCCGTCCTGATTGCGGGCTGTGGCGGCGGCTCGAGCCCCGGCGTCGCGAGCATCCCGGGTACGGGTAAGTCGGGCGGCCGGTCGTCCGCCGCGACGCTTCGCGGTGGTGGGGCGAGGGCCTTCGCCGGCTTCGCGCCGACGCCGGCGCAGCGGGCCCAGTTTGAGGTGACGGGGCTCGTCTTCGCGCGGTGCATGCGGTCGCATGGCGTGCCCGGCTTCCCCGACCCGCCGTCGGCTTCCGGCGGCGCGTTCGGGTTTGTCTTTGGGAGCGGCGGCATCGACCCCGCCGCGCCGCTGTTTCGGATAGCGCAGCAGCGATGCAGCTCGGTGTTTTCCCGTCGTCGCGTACTGGCCGGATGAGCGCCGCGATCCCGAGCTCGGCCGACACCGAGGCGCTCGCCCCTGCCGCTCCCCCGGACGCACGACGGCGGCGACAGCGACGCCTGCTGGCGGCGCTCCTGCTGCTGGCTGCCGTCGTGGCCGTCGTGTTGATCGTGACCAGCCCGTTCGGCGGCGGGTCCTCGAGCGGCGTGCGCGACAACGCGTATCCAAGCTCGCTGGCGACGGTCAGGCGGCAGTCGCTGACCTCGCTGAGTGAGGTCAGCGGGACGCTCGGCTACACCGGCGACGTGTCGGTTGCACTGTCCTCGGGCAGCGCTCCGGCGACGGTCACGCAGGCCCAGCAGACCGTCACGACCGATCGTGGCACGCTGGCGAGCGCGCGCTCGACGCTGTCCGGCGATTCGGCGGCGACCTCGCAGGCGCGCGCGACGCTCGCCGCCGACCAGCAGCAGGAGGCTGTCGAGTGCGCCGGCGACAGCGCGGCGCAAAGCGGCGCCGCCGGAGGCGCCGGGTCGGGCGGCGGCTCCGGCGCTTGTGCGAGCGACGCTCAGCTGGTCGCGGCCGGGCAGCAGTCGGCGAGCGCCGATCAGGCAAGGGTCGCTGCCGACACGGTCGCGGTGTCGTCCGCTGAGCGCACGCTCGCGGCGGACGAGGCCGCGCTCGCGAGCGCCGGCGCGCAGGCGACCATGTACGGCCCGAGTTCGGCGTTCACGAGCGTTCCGTCAGTGGGCGAGGTCGTGCATCGCGGGCAGAGCCTGTTTGCGATCGACGGTCATCCGGCGCTGCTGATGTATGGCTCGACGGGCGCGACACGGGCGTTCTCGGCGGGGATGTCGCCGGGAGCTGACGTGGCCGAGCTGAACGCGAACCTCGACGCGCTCGGTTACGGGCACGGCCTGACGGGGAACGCGTTCACGACCGCGACCGCGGGCGCGATCCGGCAGCTGCAGATCGCACACAGTGAGACCGCGACCGGGCAGTTGCTCGTCGGCGCGGTCGTGTTCACGCCCGGCCCGATTCGCGTCACGTCGTTGACGTCCACCGTCGCTGTCGGTGCGACCGTCACGGCCGGGCCGGTGCTGTCAGGGACCGGGACCGCGCGGCAGGTCCAGATCCAGCTCGATCCCGCGCTGCAGGGGCAGATCAGGGCCGGCGACCCGGTCACGATCACGCTTCCGAACGACCGCACGACGACCGGACGGATCACGTCGGTCAGCTCGGTCGCGACCCCGGGCCAGAACGGGAGTCCGCCGACGATCGCAGTCGACGCCGCTCCGACCGATCCAGCCGCGATCGGCAACCTCGACCAGGCGCCGGTCAACGTGGCGATCACGACCGGCAGCGTGAGCAACGCGCTCGTCGTGCCCGTCGACGCGCTGCTGTCGCTCGAGGGCGGCGGCTTCGCGGTCGAGGAGGTCGCCGCGAACGGCGTCCATCACCTGCTGGCCGTCAGCACCGGGCTGTTCGACGACGCCGACGGCCTGGTCCAGGTCAAGGGGCCGCGGATCGCGGCCGGGCAGCGCGTGGTGGTGCCCGGCCTATGAGCCTCGCCACGGGCACGCCGCCGACCACACCCGTCGCCGCCGCCCCGCCGGCGCCGATCGAGGCTGGCGACGTCGTGCTCGAGCTCGAAGCGGTGACCAAGATCTACCCCGCCGAGCCGCCCGTGGTCGCCCTCCGAGACGTCAGCTTCAGTGTCCGCCGCGGCGAGCTGGTGGCGATTGTCGGCCCGTCCGGGTCTGGCAAGTCGACGCTGCTGCATGTGATGGGGACGCTCGAGCGCCCGAGCACGGGCACGGTGCGGATCACAGGCCTTGACGTCGCCGACCTCGACGACCGAGCTCTCTCGGTGGTGCGCGCGACGCGGATCGGCTTCGTCTTCCAGTCGTTCTTCCTCGCCGAGCACCAGAGCGTTCTCGACAACGTCGCCGACGGGCTCCTGTATGCCGGCGTCGCCGTGTCCGAGCGCCGCGAGCTCGCGGCGCGCGCGCTCGAGCGGGTCGGGCTCGCTCATCGCGCCGGCTTCCGGCCGACCAAGCTGTCGGGCGGAGAGCGACAGCGCGTCGCGATAGCGCGCGCGTTGGTGGGCGCGCCCGCGATCCTGCTCGCCGACGAGCCGACCGGGAATCTCGACACCGCTACGGGCGCCGCGATCTTCGCGCTGTTGCGGGAGCTGCACGCGGACGGGGCGACGATCGTGATGATCACGCACGACCGCGGGCTCGCGGCGGTGCTGCCGCGTCAGATCGAGACGCTCGACGGGCGGATCGTCTCTGACAGCCGCCCCGCGGCCGACACGGCCCTGGTCGGCGCGGGCGTCGATGGTGCAGCCCCGCCCATCAGCGAGGACATTCCAGATGCGCCTGGGTGATGCAAACCACGGACGGGAGCTGCTGGCGACGGCCGCCGCGCTCGTTGCCGGCATGGCGAGCGTTGGCGCGCTCGTCACTTCGCACGCCGCTGCGGACGCTTCCACGTGTCCTACGACCAATCCGCCGAACGAGCTGGTGCTCGGCGGCGGCACCCCGCAGACCGCACAGCTGAACACGGCGTTCGGAAGCCCGCTGCAGGTGGCGCTGGCCAACAGCAACGGCTGCCCCGTGACATCGGTAGTCGGTACGTCGATCACCTTCACGGCGCCCTCGAGCGGCGCCAGCGGCCGCTTCGCCACGAGCGGCTCGAATACGGTCACGGTTGGCGCGGACGTCTCCGGGAGCGCTTCCGCGCCGACGTTCACCGCCAACGACACGGCGGGCGGCTACACGGTGACCGCGACCAGCGCCTACGGGACGGTCTCGTTCGCCTTGGCCAACAGCGCCGCCGGGATCCCGACGACGATCACGCCGCTGTCGCCCACCGCCCAATCGGCGATGGTCAACAGCGGCTACGCGCACGCGCTGTCAGTGCGCGTGCTCGACGCCGGCGGCAATCCCGTCTCGGGAGCGACGGTCACGTTCACGCTCGGCACGGGCGGCGGTGGCGGTGGCGGCGGTGGCGGCGCGAGCGGATCGAGCGCGGGGGCGAGCTTTGCCGACGGCAGCGCGACGACGACCACCACAACCGACAGCCTTGGGATCGCCACCTCCCCGCAGATCACGGCGAACGCGACGATCGGCCGCTTCACCGCGACCGCGACGATCGCCGACGTCGCGGTGCCCGCGAGCTTCCGGCTTGAGAACCTTCCCGGCAAGTCCGCGCGCCTGATCGTGCTGGGCAGCTCCAAGCGCGCCGCGACGGTCGAGCATCGCTACAGCCATCACCTGCGCGTCCTCGTGCGCGATCCCAAGGGCGATCCGGAGATCGGCGCCACCGTGACATTCACGCTCGGGGCCGGGGCCGGAGCCGGAGCCGGGGCGGGCGCCGGCGCCAGCGCGAGCTTCGCCGGTGGCACGAGCACAGCGACGGCGACGACCGGCATCCACGGGATTGCAACCTCGCCGTTCTTCACCGCGGGCAGCGTGGCGGGCACGCTCACCGCGACCGCGACCACCACGACTACGACCAGCACCGCCCACTTCACCCTCAGCAACCGCGCCGGCAAGCCGGCCACGATCACCGCTGGGATCGCCGCCGCCGAAGCGACCCAGACTGGGACGCGCTTCGTGATCGCGCTCGCCGTCACCGTCAGCGACACGCTCGGCAACAAGGTTCCCGGCGCGCTCGTGACATTCACCGCGCCTGCCAGCGGCGCGAGCGGCAGCTTCGCGACTCGCAATCGCTCGCGCACCGTCTCGGTCCGGACCGACTCAGGCGGCATCGCGGTCGCTCCGGCGTTCATCGCGAACACGCAACCCGGCGGCTACGTGGTGATCGCGACGGTCGCGCACGGGCCGCGGACCGCGTTCGCGCTCGTCAACGACGCACCATGAGCGCGGCCGCCATCAGCCTCACGCCGCCGCGGCTGTCCCCCGGCGACCTGGCGCGGCTGGCCACCATCGGCGTGCGCACGCGCCGATTGCGCTCCGCGCTCTCGGCGCTCGGGATCGCGATCGGCGTCGGGGCGATCGTCGCCGTGCTCGGCCTCTCCTCCTCGAGCCAAGCGGGGCTTCTGGCCGAGATCAACCAACTCGGCACCAACCTGCTCGACGTCACGACCGGACAGAACTTCAGCAACCAGGCGGTGCCGCTTCCGCTCGGGGCGCCCGCCATGATCGGCCGCATCGGTCCGGTCTACGACGTCGCCTACATCGGCACGCTCGCCAACGCCAACGCCTACCGCAGCCCGCTTATCCCGCGCGTCGAGACCAACGCGCTGAGCGTCGCCGCCACCAACCTCACCCTGCCGGGCGCGGTTGGCACGACTGTCGCGCAGGGTGAGTTCCTCAACGCCGCGACCGCGACCGAGCCGGTCTGCGTGCTCGGCGCCGCTGCCGCACGGCGGCTCGGTGTCGACCGCCTGTTCCCCGGTGAGCGGATCTGGGTCGGTGGGATGTGGTTCTACGTCGGGGGGATTCTCAACCCGGCCACGCTTGCGCCCGAGATCGACGACTCCGTCCTGATCGGCTTCCCGGCCGCGAAGACGTACCTCGGCTACGCGAGCGTCGTCAACGGCCGTCCCGCGATCGGGAATCCGACCGAGATCTATGTCCGCGCCGAGACCAGCCAGGTCAACGCCGTCTACAACGTCCTCGCCTCAACCGCCAACCCTGAGAACCCGAGCGAGGTCAACGTCGCCCAGCCCTCGGCGGCTCTGGTGGCCGAGGCCGACACGAAGGGCGCCTTCAACGGCCTGTTCCTCGGGCTCGGCGCGATCGCGCTGCTCGTCGGCGCGATCGGCGTTGCCAACATCATGGTCATCAGCGTGCTCGAGCGTCGCTCGGAGATCGGCCTGCGCCGCGCGCTCGGCGCGACCAAGGCGCAGATCCGCACGCAGTTCCTGACCGAGGCGATCCTGCTCGCGCTGATCGGGGGCGCCACCGGAATCGGGACGGGCGCGCTCGCGACCGCGATCTATGCCCACACCAAGCACTGGACGACCGTGATCCCCGCGCTCGCGTGGGGGGGCGGCATCGGGGCGGCGATCCTGATCGGCGCCGTCGCCGGCATCGTGCCCGCGATCCGCGCAGCACGCCTCTCGCCGACCGACGCGCTACGGACCGCCTGAGGGAGCGCGACCGCGCCGTCCTCTTCCGCGCGGTCGCGTGCATCGAGCGTCGGCCTGCTCCAGCGGTGCTGTCCAAGCGGCGTCCGATATATGGCATCGCCGCCGCTGCTTACCGGTGCGACTGAAGCGTTGCGACGCCGTTCACACTGCCGGCGGCGAGCATGCGCGCGAGGGCTGGCGCCATGCGCTTCAGATAGCGGTCGAGGAAGGCGATCGTCACGCGCTCGATGACCGAGAGGTAAGGCTGCTCGGTGGTGTAGGGAGGGAGGTGCTGAGCCCCGACCAGGGTCAGGAGAAACTTCGGCGCTGGCGCTGCGCTGAAGAACGTCTGCGTCGCGCTCGGTGGGTTGATCGTGTCCGCGCTGCCCTGGGTGGCCAGCAGTGGGGGTCCGTGTCTGGGAAACGCAAACGAGCCGAGCATTGGGATCTCCGCGCCTGACAGAATCACCGCGGCCTTGACGCGTGAATCGCGCAGCGTCGGGTCGAACGAGATCGCAAGCGCGGTATCGCCACCGTCGGACTGGCCGGCGACAGCGATGCGATCGCGCTGGAGAATGCCTGCGAGCGGCCCGCTCGAGGCTGCATTGGCGTCGAGCATTCTGGAGATCACGAAGCTCATGTCGCGCGGCCAGTTGACCAGATCCGCTTCGTTGGGCCCACCCGGCGCGTACGGGCTGCCGAGCTGGAATACGGGTGCGGCGACGACGTACCCGGCCCGCACCCAGGCGTCGACCAGAGCGGCGTAGACGTCGGGCGTCACAGCGAAACCGTGGCCGAAGACGACGAGTGGATACGGCCCGGCGCCGCTGAGCGGCGCCGCATCATGAACGTCGTCGGCGCCGGCGCGGCCAACCGCTGGGTAGCGCACTTCGGTGACAAGCGTGCGCGGCTCGACGGTTCCGTTGACGAAGCGGACGGTGCGAGCGCGATCCACGAACGTGAGTACGCGCAGCCCGACCGCCACGTCCGAGGGAAGCCGAGCGCGCGCGCCCAGATGCGCGGCTCGGGGGTGGCGAGCCGATCGCGCGCTCTGCGCCCGGGCCGCGCCGACCGCCGCGTGCCGGGCGCTGCGGAGCGCGTCTGGAGGCGGCGTCTTCGAGATGCCGACGAGCACCGCCGTGGCGGCGATCAGCGCGGCGGCGGTGACTGCGCCGATGCGTCTCCTGCGCACGGCACGCCGGCGGCGTGCCCGCCTCTGCTCAGTACGTGTTGCGCGAGCCAATCGCTCTGACGACGATGCGCCGGTCTCGGACCGATCAGGGATTCAGGCCGAACACGATACGAGGAAGGGCCTCCTTCATGTCAGCCCGGCTGCAGGACGAGCTCTCGGGCGATGACGCGGATCGACGATGATGTCCGTGCGTCATGGAAGCAACGGAGGACCACAAGCGCTGTCCCGACTGCGCCGAGCTGGTTCTCGCCGCGGCGCGCAAGTGCCGCCACTGCGGCTACCGCTTCGATCATGCGAGCCTGCGCTCGAGCGGCTCGCTGCTCGACCTGCTGCGGCGACCGCGCGGCACAAACAGCCTCCGCGAGCTGCTCGCGCACTGGGGCACCGAGCTCGCATCCGGGGAGAGCGTCAGCTTCTTCGGCCACTGCCTGCTGGATCGCAGGGCGGGCTATCTCCTGATCACGACGGCTCGCGTCGCCTTCTACGCCGGCCACGGCCAGGACCGAGTGATCGACTGGCCACGCGAAGCCGTCAGGGCCACGCCGCGGCGACGGCTCCTGCACGGCGCCGAGCTGACGCTCGGGGCGCCGGACCGCGGCGCCCCCCTCACCCTCAGTGGGTTCGCCTCGCGCCAAACGCCGGCGGAGGTGCTGGCCGCTCTCGCAAAGGCGGACTGAGCCGCTCTCGCAGGGCCGTCCCCGAAACTACGGACGGCCCCGCGAGCACAGCCAGGCCCAGTCTCAGTCGCGCGACATCATGAAGAAGCTGCCATCGCCGCCGAGTCCCTTGATGGTGTCGAGGTCGATGATGACCGCGCCGCCCTTGCGGTCGGGATCGAGGTCGCGCTCGCCCTGCGGGATGTTGTCCCAGACGGTGTCGTTCTGGCTCGGATCGAGTCGCGCCCGGCCGGTGAAGAACAGCAGCGTGAAGGGATCCATCTTGAAGGCGATCAGCCCGACCTTGGGGTTGCTCGCGATCGCCTTCTGGAGGCCGCCCTCCGGGTTGCGCCCCCAGATCGCCAGCTGCTGGGGACCATGGACATGCGTGGAGCCGCGAGTTGAGACGCTCGGGTAGCCCTCGGCGTTGACGTAGGAGAGGACGAGCGGATACCCGGCGTCGCGCCCTCCGTTGACGGCCTGGGTTATGTGGTCGTTGATCTCGAGTGGCATGTGGAGCGCTCCTTGGTGGCGGTGAGTGTCAGGCGCGGGAAGTTGCGCCGCGTCGCGTTGGCGAGGCCGTGCCCGGCCTGATTACCTCGCGCGCGCCAAGTAAACCACGGGCGGGCCGCAGGTGTGCAGCGACCATCAACAACGTTGCCGCAGCCACCTGCCCGGACGGGCAGGCGCCCCGAAGGGCCACAAGGTGCATGGCGAGCCAGGGAGCGCGTTCTCGGCGGCGGGCGGCGGCGCGCCGTCTGGCCCGCAGGGGCGTGCGGACAGCCTGCGCGACCGTCGTCGCGGGCCTGACGGAGCCGGCTGGCTGGGCGGCGCTCACGGCCTCGGCGCTACGTTCAGCTGTGCTTCATACGCGTTCAACTGCGGTGTATAGTTGCCGCCGACCAACGACCGGCACCTGCGAGTGGCGGTCGCGTTATCGTTGCAACCCATCGGCCCGCCTACGGGTCGCGAATTGGGAGAGGGAGGAACGCATGCAGGCACGTTTCAGGCGCGTCGTGCTGGCCGTAGCCATCCTGGCGATCGGTTCGCTCGCGTACGCCGGACTGGCGTCCGGCGCCAGCAAGATTCAGATCGCCATCTTCTATTACAACCCGAGCCCGTACGGCGTCGCCTCCTACAAGGCCGCGCAGGTCGAGGCTCAGAAGCTCGGCGTCCAGACCACGCTGTTCGACGGGAACAACAACCCGCAGGCCCAGAACACGCAGATGGAGGACGCGATCACCACCGGCAAGTACAAGGCCTTCTGGGTGTGGGCGCTCGATGGTCCTTCGCTTGCGCCGACGATCAAGAAGGCCGAGCAGAAGGGCATCAAGGTCGCAACCGCCGACTACACGCTGGGCACCCTGCAGCAGCAGGTCCACCTCAGCTACACGCCCGGTCTCGTCACGACCGTTGGCGGGTCGATCGGCAAGCAGGAGGCCGCGTTCGCCCAGATGGTCAGGCTCGCGTGCGCCAAGGCGGTTGGCGCCGGCAAGGACTGCAACGTCGCGTTCATGCCGGGTCTGGCCAACTACCCGACCGACACGCTACGCGAGCAGTACATGTCGGCACAGTTCGCCAGCGGCCCGATCCACCTCACCTACACACCGCCGGGTGATTACGACCAGCCGACGTCTCAGGGCGTCGCTCTGACCTATTTCCAGAGCAAGCCCAACATCCAGGTGTTCGGCTCGTTCGGGGACCAGATGACCGAGGGCGCGATCACGGCTATGAAGCAGGTCGGACTCACGCCGGGCAAGGACATCCAGGTGTTCGGCTCAGGCGGAACCAACGAGCTCGACGCCCAGATCAAGGCGGGCACCGTGTTCGGAACCGTCGCTCTGTACCCGTGCACCGAGTCCTACATCGGTATCAAGGATCTGGTGCTGGCGCTCAAGGGCAAGAAGGTGCCGGGCATTGTCAACGTCATCGACGCCAACCACCCCCTGATCATCGATGCGGCAACCCTGAAGTCGGCCAAGGGCTACAAGCCCGACTGGTCGCTGACGGGCGCCCCGGGTTGATCCAGAGTTAGCAGGACGCAGGCAGAAGGACGAGATCGAGCCGGATGAGCGCATCGGAAGTCGCGACCATCCGGCTCGTCTCGATCGGGAAGCGCTACGCCGGAACGAGCGCCCTCGATGACGTGAGCCTGGAGATCAAGGCCGGCACCGTGCACGCCCTCGTCGGCGCCAACGGAGCGGGCAAGTCGACTCTCGGCAAGGTCATCGGGGGCGTCGTCCGTCCCGACGACGGCGAGATGTTCGTCGACGGGCGAGCGGTGAAGTACGCGACGCCACGCGATGCCCGCAGCGACGGCATTGCGACGATCGCCCAAGAGCTCGCTCTGGCGCCGGCCATGAGCGTGCTTGAGAACGTGTTCCTCGGTACCGAGCCGCGCCGCGCCGGAGTCGTCGCCAAGCGCGAGATGCGCAAGCGCTACGCCGAGCTGATCAGCCGAAGCGGCTTCGATCTCGACCGCGACGCGCTCGTCGGGTCGCTGCGTACGGCCGATCAGCAGAAGGTTGAGATCCTGCGCGCCGTCAACAGCGACGCGCGGATCATCATCATGGACGAGCCGACGTCCTCGCTGACCTCCGTCGAGACCGAGGCGCTTCACAAGATGACACGGTCACTGCGCGACCAGGGCAAGACGATCGTCTACGTGAGCCACTTCCTCGACGAGGTGCTCGACCTGTGCGACACGGTGACCGTGATGCGCAATGGCCATCACGTCCGCACCGGGCCGGCCGTCGAGGAGACCGAGGCGAGCCTCGTCGCCGGCATGTTCGGGGCGGCCGTCGAAGCTGAGCAGTTCGACAAGCCGCCGCCGTCGACCGCCGATCCGATGCTCGAAGTCGAGGGTCTGCGGCGCCGGGACATCCTCCACGACATCTCGCTGACCGTTCGCAAGGGGGAGATCGTCGGCCTCGCCGGACTCGTCGGAAGCGGGCGCACCGAGCTTGCGCGCGCGATCGCCGGGGCCGACCCGATCGACGCTGGAACCATCAAGGTCGCCGGCAAGGCGCGGCGGATTCGCAACTCCGCCGACGGGATCCGCGCCGGCATCGCGTTTCTTACAGAGGACCGCAAGCATGACGGGCTGTTCATGGATCTCGCCCTGGCCGCGAACACGACGATGGTCGACCTCACGTCCGTTTCCGCGCGCGGCATCCTGCGCCTCGGCGCGGAGCGGTCGCGCTCGCGCAAGCTGCTCGACTCGCTCAACGTGGATCCACCGATGCCGGGAGCCCGCGCAAACAGCCTCTCCGGCGGCAACCAGCAGAAGGTCCTCTTCGCGCGGTGGTTGTTTCGCCATCCGAAGGTCCTCATCCTCGATGAGCCGACGCGCGGCGTCGACGTCGGCGCGCGTGCCGCGATTCACCGACTGATCAGCGAGCTCGCCGACGAGGGAGCGGCCGTGTTGATGATCTCCTCGGAGATCGAGGAGGTTCTGGGGCTCGCCCACCGCGTGCTCGTGATGCGGCGCGGCGCGATCACGAAGGAGTTCGGCGCGGACCCGCCGCTGAGCGACGTCATGGAAGCCGTCTTCGGATTGTCCGGGAGCGACGCATGAGCGTGCACCCGCCCGACGACCTCCCGGCTCCGGCGCCCGCCTCCGAAGCCGCGGGTGGTCGCCTGTTCGACCGCCGCGTGAGCGCACGTCGGCTGAAGGCCGAGCACATCCGCGACTACGGGATCGTCGTCTTCTTCGTCGCGATCTTCGTCTACTTCTCGCTCGCTTCGTCGGTCTTCCTGACGAGCGGCAACCTCCTCAACATCGTGTACCTGAATGCGACCGTCGCGATCCCCGCGTGCGCGGTCACCCTCACGATCATCGCCGGCAACTTCAGCCTGTCGCTGGGCGCGATCTTCACGCTCGCCGAGGTCGTCGGCGCGTGGGCGGCCGTTCATTGGGGCGTGTGGTGGTTCTTCCCGGTCGCGATCTTCTCCGGCGCGGTGATGGGTCTTGTCGACGGCCTGATCGTCACCAAGCTGCGCGTCAATGCTTTCCTCGCGACGCTGGCGACGGGGCTCGCCTACACCGGCCTTGCGCTCGCCGCCAGCGGCGGCTTCAACATCATCCCGTCCAACGGCGCGAGCACCTTCACGTTCATCGGACAGAACTCAGTCGGCGGCATCCAGTACCCGGACTTCATCGTCCTGTTCGTCGCGATCGTGCTGCAGCTGGTCCTCGCCTACACCGTCTTTGGGCGCCATCTGTACGGCGTTGGCGGCAACCGTGACGCGGCCAGGCTCTCGGGCCTCAAGGTCGACCGCATCGTGATCACCACCTTCGTCCTCGCCGGCGCCGCGTGCGGTGTCGCCGGGATGGTCGACGCCTCAACGACCGGCCAGGGCTCGGCGACCAACGTCCTGGGCACCAATCTCGCCCTGCTGGCGATCGCCGGAGTGGCGCTCGGCGGCACCAGCATCTTCGGCGGCATCGGCTCGGTGTGGCGCACGGTCGTCGGCGTCTTCATGCTCGGCATGATCACGAACGGCTTCGATCTCCTCGGCGTGGCCGAGTACTGGCAGGACGTCGTGCGCGGGGTGCTGATCGTGGGCGCCGTCGCCGTCGGCTCGATGATCGAGCGTCGCTGACGGCCGCGCGACGCTCTGCCGTGGTGCGCGCGCAGCCGCCGCGTTCAGGACGACTACACAACCCGGGCGGGCTGGTGTTCATGGATTTCGAACACGTTTGTGCGCTCGTAGCGAATGTTTGCGAATGCAAGCAATCGCAGATCCCGCCAAGATGCCGCGCATGACCGACTTCCCACAATCCCATCGCGACCTGCTCGACACGCAGGTCGCCAGCCTCGCGACGATCGGCCGCGATGGCATCCCACAGGTCACCGCGGTCTGGTTCGTCCACGACAACGGTGAGCTCCAACTCTCCCTCAACAGCGCCCGCTTAAAGACAAAGAACCTGCAGGAACGGCCTGAATGCAGCCTGATGATCCTCGACAACGCAAACCCCTACCGCTATCTCGAGGTGCGCGGCCACGCGCGACTCGAGCCCGATTCAGACGACATCGTGGTCGGCAAGATCAACGCCAAGTACAGCGCCGACGTGCGCGCCTGGGACGGTGCGGACACGCAGCGCATGGCGGTCACAATCGACCCCTCAAACGTCTACGCGGTGGACATGGGCGGGTGAGGTTCGCGGAGCGGCGCGTGCAGTGTGGTTTACTACCCGCGCCGCGGACGCGGGTGCAATCGCCGGCTGGGACCGTGGCGCGGCATGCGCGCGGCGTGAGATAGGGGAGGCTTGCAAGAGATGGAGATCGGCGTCATCTGCAGCTGGTGCGACTGGAGCGTCGACGCGGGAGCGATGGCGCGGATGGCCGAGGCGGCGGGCGTCGAGTCGCTGTTCATCGGCGAGCACTCGCACATCCCGGCCTCCCGCGAGACGCCGTATCCGGGCGGCGACGGGACGATGCCGGACGGCTATCAGCGCACCTACGACCTGTTCGTCGCCATGACGATGGCCGTGCTCGCAACGACCGACCTCAAGGTCGGAACCGGGATCTGCCAGATCGTCCAGCGTGACCCGATCCACACCGCCAAGGCCGTCGCGAGCCTCGATCAGATCTCGGGGGGGCGGATCCTCCTGGTCACCGGCTCGAGCTGGAACATCGAGGAGATGCGAAACCACGGCACGGACCCCGAGACGCGCTACGACCTGATGGAGGAGCGCGTCCTCGCGATGCGCGAGATCTGGGCCAACGACGAGGCGACGTTCCACGGGAAGTTCGTCAACTTCGACAGGATCTGGTCCTGGCCGAAGCCCGCGCAGTCGCCGATGCCGGTTTGGATCGGCGGCAACAGCGAGGGCTCCGAGGAACGCGCGCTGCGCGCCGGCACCGGTTGGGCGCCGATCCACGTGCCGGGCATGCCGGACCGCGTTCGCGCCCACACCGAGGGCGCCGCGGCCAACGGCGTGCAGACGTCGGTGATCGCCGTCGGCGGTGACCTGTCTCCGGCGCTGATCGAGCAGTACGCGGAGGCGGGCGCGGAGCGCTGGGTGTTCGGCATCAAGCTGACCCGCAGCGAGGACGACTTCGAGCGCGAGCTCGAGCGCCTCGTGGCGGTGCGCTCGGAGTTCATCGGCGCGGCGTAGCGCGCCGCGCGCCAGCGCGCGATGAAGATCACCGACATCCGAGTCCTTCTGCACGCGCGCCGTGCAGGCTCGCTCGCCGTATTCGGCGCCGCCGAGACGCTGCCGATGGGCGTGCTGCGGGTGCTCACCGACGAGGGCGTCGAGGGCAACGCGTTCCTCAGCCTGCCGGGCCCGGGGCCCGGGGCGGTTGGCGCGGAGATCGTCACGTTCCTCAAGCCGCTGCTGATGGGCGAGGACCCGCTCGACATCGGCCGGCTCTGGCACCGCGCCGCGGGAATGACCCACTTCGTCGGACCGATCGCGCTCGGAAGCCTCGACATCGCGCTGTGGGACATCGCCGGCAAGGCGGCCGGGCTTCCGATCCACCGCCTGCTCGGGACATGCCGTACGAGCATCCCCGTGTACCTGTCGTCTGGCCACCACGCCTCGAGCGCCGACTACGCCGACGAGGCCGCCTACTGGCAGGGGCAGGGCTGGCGCGGCTACAAGCTTCACCCGCCGCGAGGCCCGTGGGTCCAGCGCGACCGCGTCCCCGTCGAGTTCGACGTTGAGGCATGCAGCGCGGTGCGCGACGCGTGCGGGGCGGAGATGGCGCTGATGCTCGACTCCTCGTGGGACTACAGCCACAGCGAGGCGCTGCGAGTCGGGCGCGCGATCGAGCAGCTCGGCTATGTCTGGTACGAGGACCCGCTTCCGGCGCACGATCTGCACGGCTACCTGGAGCTTCGCCGCCATCTCGACATCCCGCTGATGGCGACCGAGACGACGCTCGGCGGCCTGCACACGCTGGCGCAGTGGCTCGCGCCGGAGCGTGCGACCGACTACCTGCGCGGCGACGTCGTGATCAAGGGCGGCATCACGGGCCTGATCAAGATCGCCCATCTCGCCGAGGCCTTCAACATGAGCTGCGAGATCCATGATGGTTACAACGCGCTCGGCAACGTCGCGAACCTGCACGTGGCGATGGCGATCGCCAACTGCGACTGGTTCGAGGTGCTGCCGTTCAATCGCTCCGGCGACCACGGCCTCGAGCACACGAGCTACGGGCTCAAACAGCCGCTTGAGATCGACGGCGACGGGCTCCTCCATGCGCCCACCGGGCCCGGCCTCGGCGTCGAGATCGACTGGGAGCTGATCGACTCGGCGCGCAGCGGCGAGATCGCCTAGCCCGCCAAAGCCACGCGAACCGCGCGCTACCCTACCCGCGCCGTGCCAAGGCGAGCGCTCGATCCGAAACGACCGACGATCCACGACGTCGCGAGCGCGGCCGGCGTATCGGTCACCACGGTCTCGGATGCGCTGAACGGAAAGGGCCGCGTCGACCCGGCCACGAGAACGCGCGTTGCCGAGGTCGTGAAGCAGCTCGGCTACCGCGCGAATCGCCACGCTCGCGGTCTGCGTCTCGGCCGCTCCGGCGCCGTCGGGCTGCTGCTTCCGGTCGGCACCGGCGCTCGCACCGACGAGGCGCTGAGTCTCGACTTCTATATGCGCCTGGCAAGCGCCGCGGCGACGACGACTTTCGCCCACGGCCAGGCGCTGATGCTGATCCCGCCGCGGAGCTCCCAGGAGGGCGTGCGCGGCTTCGCGATCGACGGCGGCATCATCGTCGACCCCGCTGAGCGCGACGCGCGAACGACGCTGTTCGGCCGCCTCGGCCTGCCGGTCGTGACGATCGAGCGCGACCTCGGCCGCGCCGACGAGCGCTGGTACGTCGCGACCAACGCCGACGCCAACACGCGCACGATGCTCGACCACCTCGCCGCGCGAGGGGCCACGCGCATCGCGTTGCTTCTGCCGCGCGCGGGATGGGGGTGGGCGACCGAGACGCGTCGAGCCTACGAAGCATGGACGCGCGAACACGCCGCAGAACCGATCATCAGCACCGTCCCTCTGACGCCCGCCGACGAGGGTGCGTTCACGGCAGCGAGCCGACTGCTGAGCCGGCGCAAGTCGCCGGACGCGATCTTCGTCGCGGCCTCTCGCTTCATCCGCGGTAGCCTGCGCGCCGCCAGCGAGCTCGGGCGCGATATTCCCGGTTCGTTGCTGCTGGGCGCAGGGGTCGACTCCGTTCACGCGCGCGAGGGCGATCCTCGGGTGACGGCCCTGGATCTTCATCCGGAGCACCAGGCCGAGGCCGCCGTCGAAATGCTGCTCGCGCGACTCGCGGGCCGCTCGCCGGCCGCTCCGTGCTACATCGACGCCAGGCTCGAGATCCGGGCTTCGACCGGCGGGTGACGGATCGGGCTTGACAGGCTGGCGCGCGCGCGCGTAGGGTGGGTGCCGAAACGTTTCGGCGCTGGCGGTCGAAGCGGCCTTGGTCGGCCGTCCGAGACGTCGTACATCAGGAGGAGAGCCCGGTGAAGCCCACGTCGCGCCTGTCCCGCGTCTCCGCCGCCTTCGCGGTGGCCGCACTCGCAACGGTCCTCGTCAGCGCCTTCGGCGGCGCGAGCAGCCTCGCCGCCGCGGGCAAGCTTCCGCCGGGCGCGCTCGGTCAGCCCGGAACGATCCGCTACTGCTCCGACATCTCCTCTCCGCCGCTTGAGTTCTACGCCAACGGAACCACGGCGACCGGATCCGACATCGACCTCGGCAACGCGATCGCCAAGGCGATGGGGCTCAAGCCCGTCTGGGTGAACACGGCGTTCGCGGGCATCATCCCGGCCCTACAGGCCGGCCACTGCGACGCGATCATGTCGCAGCTCTTCGAGAAGCCCACGCGCCGCGCCGTCGTCGACTTCGTCGAGTACATGAACTCCAGCGAAGCCGTGTTGGTCGCCGCCGGCAATCCCAAGCACATCTCGGGCCTCGCCGGCCTGTGCGGCCACAAGGTCGCCGCCGAAACAGGCACGACGATCGCTGTCTACCTGGCGGCCCAGAACAAGACCTGCGTCAAGGACGGCAAGCAGCCGATCTCGGTACAGACGTTCCTGCGCGACGCCGACGCGCTCGAACAGCTTGCGCTGGGTCACGTCGACGCCTACGGCACGACGGTCGAGACCGGCGGCTACGACATGTCAAAGAGCACCCACAACCGGTTCCAGTTCGCCGGCAAGCCGTTCGGGCAGTATCCGACGGGGATTGCCACCCGCAAGAACGACAAGGCGCTGCACAACGCGATAGCCGCGGCGTTCGCGACCGTCAAGGGCAACGGCACATATCATCGGATCTTCGCCAAGTGGGGGTTGGTGGCCGATCAGCTCAAGTAAGGAATAACGGTGCACTTTGACTGGCACTTCTTCGAGCATCTGCTGCTGCACCCGCCCAACAGCTTCATCCAGGGCGCGATAAGGACTGTCTACCTCGCGGTGATCGCCCAGATCCTCGGGGTGGGCCTCGGCCTGCTGTTCGCGCTATGGCGTCGCAACGGGCGGCTACCGCTGCGGATCTTTGCGAGTGGCTACATCTGGCTCGTGCGGGGCACGCCGCTGCTCGTGCAGGCTGTCATCGTCTATGACGGCCTCGCGGGCCTCGGCCTGTACTCGTTCCCCGACCAGCACGTCTTTGGCGTGCTCATCCCCGGCGTCATCCAGGCCGGGATCATCACGCTCGCGATGAACGAGGGCGCCTACATGGCGGAGATCATGCGCGCCGCGATCGACTCGGTCGATCGCGGGCAGACCGAGGCGGCGGTGTCGCTTGGAATGCGGCGCCGTCAGGCGATGCGCCACGTCGTCCTGCCGCAGGCGATGCGCGTCGTCATACCTCCGCTCGGCAACGAGTTCAACAACATGCTGAAGGTGACCTCGCTGCTCAGCGTGATCGGCCTCCAGGAGCTGTTCCTCGCCGCGCAGGACTACAACTCGGCGACGTTTCGCACGTTCGAGATCTTCCTCGTCGTGGCTATCTACTACATCGCCATGACGACGATCTGGTCCTTCATCCAGAGCGCGATCGAGCGGCGGCTGGCAGCGCGCGGCGGAGATCTGATCGATCGCATCACGCTTCGCGAGCGGCTGTTCGGCGGGGGAGCGCTGGCGGTCGCGGGACAGCTGCGCGGAGCACGGTGAGAGGGGAACTCGTCGAAAGCTTGCCCGGACAGTCGGGCGGGGCGGCCGGGCGACCGGTCGTCGAGGCGACCGGCGTGCACAAGTGGTTTCGCCGCAACCACGTCCTTGATGACGTCTCCCTGACGGTCGACGAGGGGGAGGTCGTCGTGATCATCGGGCCGTCCGGCTCGGGCAAGACGACATTCCTGCGCTGTATCAACCACCTCGAGCGGATCGACGAGGGGCGGCTGCTCGTCAACGGCCATCTGATCGGCTATCGCGAGACCGCGAAGGGCAAGCTGGTCGAGGATGCCGAGGCCGAGATCGCGCGCCAGCGCCAGGAGATCGGCTTCGTCTTCCAGCAGTTCAACCTCTTCCCGCATCTCACCGCCGCCGAGAACGTCGCGCTGGCACCGATTCGCGTTCGCGGTGCCGGCCGCTCGCAGGCCATGGAGGGCGCGACACGGCTGCTGGCGCGGGTCGGGATCGAGGAGAAGCGCGACTCCTATCCGCGTCAGCTCTCAGGCGGGCAGCAGCAGCGCGTCGCGATCGCCCGCGCGCTCGCGATGAGCCCGGCGCTGATGCTGTTCGACGAGCCGACGAGCGCGCTTGACCCGGAGATGGTCGGCGAGGTTCTCGAGGTCATGCGGGGGCTCGCCGCGGAGGGGATGACGATGGTCGTCGTCTCGCACGAGATGGGCTTCGCGCGGCGCGTCGGCGACCGGGTTGTGATGATGGACGAGGGCCGCGTCGTCGAGGTCGGTGCGCCCGGCGATCTGCTCGATCGACCGCGCCGGGAGCGCACGCGGGCCTTCCTCGCGAAGGTCCTCCACTAGCGATGGGAACGCTCTACGCAAGCGGCGGTGGTGTCGCGGCCGCCGACCACCTCGCGGCCAGCGCCGGCGTGGCGATGCTCGGCCGCGGCGGGAACGCGGTCGACGCAGCGGTCGCCGCGGCGGCCGTGATGGCCGTCACGGCGCCGCACATGTGCGGCCTGGGCGGCGACCTATTCGCGGTCGTTGCGCGAGCGGGCGCCACACCGGAGGTCCTGAACGGCTCGGGGCGGGCGGGTTCGGGAGCCGACCCGCGGGGCCTTCGCGCGGACGGCGCGGAGGCCATGCCCTTCCAGCACGACATCCGCGCGGTCACCGTGCCCGGCTGCGTCGACGGTCTGGACGCGCTGGCGCAGCGCCACGGATCGCTTGCACTCGCCGAGCTGCTGGGACCGGCGCGGCGCCTGGCGGAGGGCGGATTCCCCGTGTCGCCGACGCTGGCGCTCGCGTCCGCGGACCTCGACCTCGAGACGCTCCACGCCGCCTTCGGCGGCCCGCTCGTGCGGGGGCGCCGTGTGCGCGTCCCGGGGGTCGCACGCGCGCTTGCGGCGATCGCGACATCCGGTCGCGCGGGCTTCTACGAGGGTCCGGCCGGCGCGGAGCTCGTCGAGCTTGGGGAGGGTGAGTTCACGCTCGAGGACCTCGCGCTCCCCAACGCCGACTGGGTCGAGCCGCTGAGCCTCCACGCGTTCGGCCGGACGCTGTGGAGCGCGCCGCCGAACTCGCAGGGCTATATGGCGCTCTCAGGTGCCTGGATCGCCGACCGCGTCGGGGTGCCCGAGGACCCCGCCGATGAGCGCTGGCCGTTCATCCTCGTCGAGGCCGCGCGTCAGGCCGGTCACGACCGCATCGCCGAGCTCCACGAGAACGCCGACGGCGCCGCCCTTATCGCGCCGTCGCGGCTCGGCCCGCGCGCCGACGCCGTGCGCGAGCGCGCGAGCTCCGATCTCGCCGACGCGCATGCCACGGGCGGCACGACCTGCGTGTGCACGGTCGACGGGGAGGGGTCGGGCGTCTCGCTGATCATGTCCAACGGCGCTGACTTCGGGTCGCATCTGGCGCTGCCCCAGCACGGGATCTTCCTGCACAACCGCGGCCTGGGGTTCTCGCTCGACTCGGCGAGCCCCGCCGAGTACGGCCCGCGCCGGCGGCCGCCGCACACGCTCACCCCGCTGGTGGTGACTGACGGGGAGCAGCGGCTCGACACGGTTCTCGGCACGATGGGTGCGGACGCGCAGCCGCAGGTCCTGCTTCAGCTGCTTGCGCGGGTGCTCGTGCACGGTGAGGAGCCGGACGAGGCGGTTGGCGCTCCTCGCTGGGTCCTCAGCCGCGACCACCCCACGGGCTTCCACATCTGGGAGCACGACGGCCCGCCGATCGTGCGGCTCGAGCACGGCGCGCCCGCTGCGTGGCGGCGCGGTCTGCAGCGGCGCGGCTACGTCGTCTCCCAGGGCGAGCGCGGCGAGCAGCTGTTCGGCCACGCCCAGCTGATCCGCCTCACCGAGGACGGGCTGTGCTGCGGCGCGGCCGATCCGCGGTCTGGCAACGGGGCGTTCGTCGGGCGCTGAGCGGCTCAGCCGGCAAACGCCCGCTCCTCGGCGCTGAGCTCGATCTACCCCGGCGCCCGCAGCCGTCCTCGATCGGTTGATCGGCCTCGCGATCAGCGCCGCGATCGCGCGTGCTGAGGCGATCAACCGCGGCGCACAAGCCGGCCGACCGACGCCATCAGCTCGTCGGTCTTAACCGCGCGGTCGCTGCCTGCGGCGCCCAGCACGCAATGGTGGGCGTGGTCGTCGAGCAAGCCGAGCGCGACCTTGTCGAGCGCCGCCTGAACCGCCGAGATCTGCGTCAGAACGTCGATGCAGTAGCGGTCATCGGCCACCATCCGCGCGAGGCCGCCGACCTGCCCCTCGATCCGCGCGAGGCGCCTGAGGAGCTGCTCCTTGGAGGCCGTGTAGCCGCGCGTCACGGGCATGGCGGGAACGCTAGCAGATACCCCCGGGGGGTATGCTCCAACGATGGTCATCTGGCACGGCCTGCGCGACGCACTCCTGATGGCCTACGAGGTCTGGTGGGCGCTCGTGCTCGGATTCTTCGTCTCGGCGGTCGTGCAGGCCTGGGTCCCGCGCGAGCGGATCGAGCGCTCGCTGGCCGCCAGCGGACCGCGCCCGGTGGCCCTTGCGACGGCCCTCGGCGCCGCCTCGTCGTCCTGCTCCTATGCAGCCGTCGCGATCGCCAAGAGCCTGTTTGCGAAGGGCGCCTCCGCGGCTTCTGCGCTCGCCTTCCAATTCGCGTCCACCAACCTGGTCTGGGAGCTCGCGTTCGTGCTCTGGGCGCTGATCGGCTGGCAGTTCGCGCTCGCGGAGTACTTCGGCGGCCTCCTGATGATCGCCCTGATGGCGATGCTCCTGCGCGCCTTCGTCTCTCCGGCGCTCGAACGGGCCGCACGCGAGCGGGCGCAGCGCTCCTCGGACGGCCACCGCCACCCGACCGCCGTCTCGGCGCAGCCCTGGCGCGCGCGGCTCGTGAGTGCTGACGCGTGGTCAGACGTCGCGCACAACTTCCGCGCCGACTGGCAGATGCTGTGGCGCGAGATCGCGATCGGCATGCTGCTCGCGGGCTTCGTCGCCCAGGTCCCCAACTCGGCCTTCGCCCACCTGTTCCTGACCTCATCGCCGGCAACAGTGCAGGCGCTCTGGGGCGCCCTGCTCGGGCCCGCCATCGCGGTCGCGAGCTTCGTCTGCTCGGTCGGCAACGTGCCGCTGGCGGCCGTCCTGTGGTCGGGCGGCATCTCCTTTGCCGGCGTCGTCGCGTTCCTCTTCGCCGACCTGATCGTTCTGCCGATCGTGGCGATCTACCGCAAGTTCTACGGAGCCGCCTACGCCGTGCGGATCACCGCGCTGATGTTCGTAACGATGGCCGCCGCGGCGCTGGTCATCGACGCTGCTTTCGCCGGCGCCGGCCTGATCCCGACGGCGCGGCCGTCACGCGTCGCGGTGTTCGGCTCGGTCAGGCTCGACTACAAGCTGATCCTCGACGTGATCGCGCTCACTCTGTTCGGCGGCCTGATCGCGCTCACCGCGAGGAAGGGGGTCCGCGATCCGGTATGCGGCATGCGCGTCGACCGCGCGAGGTCCGTCACGGCCGTGTACGCCGGGCGCGAGGTCCACTTCTGCTCCGAGCGTTGCCGTGACGCGTACGCGTCGGCGCGCGCGGACTGAACCTTCGTATGCTGCGCCGCATGGGCGCCGGCACGGACTGAACCTTCGTATGCTGCGCCGCATGGGCGCCGGCACGGACTGAACCTTCGTATGCTGCGCCGCATGGGC
>DATBPB010000091.1:0-14868 GCA_036561565.1 Solirubrobacteraceae bacterium
GACGCTGCTCGCACGAGCCGTCGCCGGCGAGGCCGGCGTCCCGTTCTTCTCGATCTCGGGCTCTGACTTCGTCGAGATGTTCGTCGGCGTCGGCGCCTCGCGCGTGCGCGACCTCTTCGAGCAGGCCAAGCAGAACAGCCCGTGCATCATCTTCATGGACGAGATCGACGCCGTCGGACGCCACCGCGGCGCGGGACTGGGCGGCGGCCACGACGAGCGCGAGCAGACGCTCAACCAGCTGCTCGTCGAGATGGACGGCTTCGAGGCGAAGGACAACATCATCATGATCGCGGCCACCAACCGGCCCGACATCCTCGACCCGGCGCTGCTTCGCCCGGGCCGCTTCGACCGCCAGATCGCCGTCGACCGCCCGGACCGCAAGGGCCGCGCGAAGATCCTCGACGTCCACACGCGCGGCAAGCCGCTCGCCAAGGGCATCAACATCGACGCGCTCGCCGGCCAGACGCCCGGCTTCACCGGCGCCGACCTCTCGAACCTGATCAACGAGGCCGCGCTGCTCGCCGCGCGCACCGGCAAGCGCGAGATCACGCAGATCGAGCTCGAGGAGGGCATCCTGCGGGTGATCGCGGGACCCGAGAAGAAGACGCGCGTGATGAGCGAGCGCGAGCGTCTCGTCACCGCCTACCACGAGATGGGGCACGCGATCGTCGGCCATTTCCTCGAGTTCGCCGACCCCGTCCACAAGATCTCGGTCATCTCGCGCGGACGCGCGCTCGGCTACACGATCTCGATGCCGACCGAGGATCGCTTCCTGACGACGCGCTCGGAGCTGCTCGACCAGATGGCGATGACGCTGGGCGGCCGCGCCGCCGAGGAGGTCGTGTTCGGCGACATCACGACCGGCGCCTCCAACGACCTCGAGAAGGTCACGGCCACGGCCAAGCAGATGGTGATGCGCTTCGGCATGAGCGACAAGCTCGGACCGCGCGTCTACGGCCACGACCACGGCCAGCCGTTCCTCGGCCGCGAGTTCTCGACCGAGCCCGACTACTCCGACGAGATCGCGCGCGAGATCGACGACGAGGTGCGCCGGATCATCGAGGGCGCACACCAGCGCGCCCGCTCGATCCTCGGCGAGCACCGCGAGCGCCTCGACCGGATCTCGAAGATCCTGCTCAAGCGCGAGACGATCGAGAAGGAGCAGTTCGAGAAGCTGCTCGCCGGCGTCGGCGAGGACGACGTCTTCGGCCCCGGCGAGCCCGAGACCCCCGAGCTCCAGCCCGCACCGGCTCCGGCGCCCGAGCGCGCCCGTCCGGAGACGACCCGCCCGCTGCCGCGTCCCGGCCTGGCCGCCGAGATGCGGGCGCAGGACGAGGACCCACCCCAGCTCTAGAGGGGAACGGCGCATGCGCCGTTCCCGGGTTCGGTGCACAGGTCCCCCGCATGGGGTATGCACCGAGCCCCACCCCATTCGGGGCACAGGCCAATAATGGGTGTCGTGGACGTGCAGATCATGGGCATCCTCAACGTGACGCCCGACTCCTTCTCCGACGGCGGGCGCTTTCTCGACGTCGCCGCCGCGGTCGCGCACGGACTGGCGCTGGCCGCCGACGGGGCGGCGATCATCGACGTCGGCGGCGAGTCGACGCGCCCGGGGGCGGAGGCGGTGTCGGCCGATGAGGAGCTTCGCCGCGTCGTGGGGGTGATCGAGGGGCTCGTCGCGGCCGGTGCCGGCGCGGCGATCTCGATCGACACCTCGAAGACCGAGGTCGCGCGCGCCGCGCTCGACGCCGGCGCCTCGTTCGTCAACGACGTCACCGCGCTCACGGCCGACGGGATGGCGGAGCTGGTCGCCGCGCGCGGCGTCGAGTGCTGCCTCGTCCACATGCAGGGCGAGCCGCGCACGATGCAGCGCGACCCCCGCTACGGCGACGTCGTCGCCGAGGTCCGCGAGTTCCTCGCCGCGCGCGTCGAGGCGGTGCACGCCGCCGGCGTCGCTCGCGAGCGGATCCTCGTCGATCCGGGCATCGGCTTCGGCAAGACCGTCGAGCACAACCTCGCGCTGCTCGAACGCCTCGACGAGATCGCGTCGCTCGGTCAGCGGGTCCTGATCGGCACCTCGCGCAAGTCGTTCCTCGGCCGCCTCGCGCGCCGCGACGACGACGAGCGCCTCGCCGGGACGATCGCGACGAACGTGATCGCGCTGCTGCGCGGCGCGAGCGTCTTCCGCGTGCACGACGTCGCGCCCGTCGCCGACGCCCTGGCAGTCGCTGCTGCTACGGTCAGTCGGCGATGAGCGACGAGGGAGAGGACGAGCTCGACTCCGACGACGACCTCGATCTCGAGGGCGGCGCGCAGACCGTCGTCACGATCGAGATCTCGGGGCTGTCGCTGTACACCCACATCGGCGTCGGCGCCGCCGAGCGCGAGGTCGGCCAGCGGCTCCTGTTCGACATCCGCATCGACGTCGGCGAGTCCGACGCCACCGAGACCGACCGCGTCGAGGACACGATCGACTACTCCGAGGTCTGCCAGCTCGTCGCGCTCGTCGCGCAGCAGCGCAACTACAAGACGCTCGAGCGGCTGTGCACCGTCGTCGCCGACCGGATCATCGAGGACTTCGGCGCCGAGGCGGTCTGGGTCAAGGCCGCCAAGCCCGAGCCGCCGATCCCGCTGGCGGTCGAGGAGGTCGCCGTCGAGGTCTGGCGCGAGCCGTCGGAGTGACCTCCGCGCAGCGCGGCTACCTGGGGCTCGGATCCAACGTCGGCGAGCGGCGCGAGAACCTCCAGGCCGCTGTCACCGGCCTGCCGAGGCGCGTTCGCGTCCTCGCCAGCTCGAGCGTCTACGACACCGACCCGGTCGGGGAGGTCCTCGACCAGCCGACCTTCCTCAACGCCTGCATCGCGATCGAGACCGACGCCTCGCCGCTCGAGCTGCTGACGCTGTGCAAGGTGCTCGAGCGCGACCTCGGCCGTGTCGCGGGCGGTCCCCGGCACGGGCCGCGGACGATCGACATCGACCTGCTGCTGCTCGGCGGGGTCGAGCACGCCTCGGAGGGGCTTCGCATCCCCCACGAGCAGGTGCTGACGCGGCGCTTCGTGTTGATCCCGCTGCTCGAGCTCGACTTCGAGCTGCGCACGCCGGCCGGCGAGCGGCTGGCCGACGCGCTCGCGGCGCTGCCGCTCGACGAGGGCGTGCGGCGGCACGGCCCGCCGCTGCGCGTGCCCGCATAATCCGCTCGTGCTCCTCGTCGTCGACGTCGGCAACACGCAGACCCATTTCGGCGCCGTCGGCGGCGATGGCGAGATCGTCGAGCACTGGCGCTTCGCGACGGTGCGAAGCTCGACCTCCGACGAGCTCGGCGCCGCGCTCGCCAGCCTGCTCGCGCTGCGCGGGCTGTCCTTCTCGGACATCGACTCCTCGGCGATCTCCTCGACCGTTCCCGAGCTCGCGCCCGAGTGGGCGCAGATGGCGCGCCGCTACCTCGGCCACGAGGCGCTCGTCGTCGGCCCGGGCGTGCGGACCGGCATGCCGATCCGACTCGACAACCCGCGCGAGCTCGGCGCCGACCGGCTCGTCAACGCGGTCGCCGCGTGGGCGCGCTTCGGGCGGGCCTGCATCGTCGTCGACTTCGGCACCGCGATCACCTACGACGTCGTCTCCGACGAGGGGGAGTACCTCGGCGGCATCATCTCGCCGGGCCTCGAGATCTCACTGGACGCGCTGGTCGGCCGGGCAGCGAAGCTGCCGCAGGTCGAGCTCGGCGAGCCGCGCGCGCTGATCGGCAAGACGACCGCCGACGCGGTGCGCTCGGGGATCGTCTACGGCTTCGCCGGGCAGGTCGACGGGATCGTCGCGCGGCTGCGCGCCGAGCTCGGCGTCGACGCGCCGGTGATCGCCACCGGCGGCCTGGCGCACCATCTCGTGCCGTCGTTCACGGAGTCGGTCGAGGCCGTCGACGACATGCTGACGCTCGAAGGATTGCGATTGATCTTTGAGATCAATCGCGATGGCTGAGTAACGTGGGTGCCATGACGGCGTTGACGGATCCGCTGGTCGTGGGCGGGTTGGAGCTTCGTAATCGCCTGGTTCTGGCGCCGTTGGCCGGCATCGGGAACTGGTTCGTGCGGCTCCAGGCGCGGCGCTTCGGGGCGGGGCTGGTGGTGTCGGAGATGGTCTCGAGCCACGCGGTCCACTATCGAAACGCGAAGACGATGCGCGAGCTGCTGCGGATCGACCCGCGCGAGAAGGCGGGCGGGCCGGTCTCGATGCAGCTGTTCGGCGCGGATCCCGACGTGATGCGCTCGGCGGCCGAGACCGTCGCCGCGGCGGGCGCCGATCTGATCGACATCAACATGGGCTGCCCGGTGCCGAAGGTCTGCAAGACCGGCGCCGGCGCGGCGCTCTTGTCAGACGCCGGGCGCGCGGTCGCCGTCGCGCGCGCCGCCGCGCAGGGCAGCGGGCTGCCGGTGACGGTCAAGCTGCGCTCGGGCCAGCGCGCCGGCGAGCGTTCGGGGGTCGAGCTCGCGCGGCGCCTGTGCGAGGTGGCCGGCGTCGCCGCGATCACCCTCCACCCGCGTCCGGCGACCGTCGCCCACCGCGGGGCGCCCGACTACGCGCTCGTCGCCGAGCTCGTCGAGGCGCTCGACGTGCCGGTCATCCTGAGCGGCGGCATGAGCTCGGCGGCCGCCGTGCGCGAGGCCTACGCCGCAACCGGCGCGTCGGCGGTGATGCTCGCGCGCGGCTCGCTCGGAAACCCGTGGCTGTTCGAGGAGGTCCTCGGCGTTCGCGACGAGGCGCCGTCGCCGGGCGAGGTCGTCGGCGAGCTCGACTGGGTGATCGATTGCGCCGTCGAGCACATGGGCGCCGAGCGCGCGGTTCGCTATCTGCGCCGCTTCCACCCCTGGTACGTGGAGCGGCTCGGTCTCGAGCGCGGCGCCGCGAAGGCCCTGCTGACGGGGCTCCAGACGGCCGAATCGTTCGCCGCCGTGCGCGATCTGCTCGACTGCGCGCTGCGTCCGCAGTACGCGTGAGCGCCTCGCTATACTGGCCCGCCGCCCAGCCACGAATCAACGAGGGCAATGGTGCCGAAGGACGTAATCCTCACGCAGGAGGGGCTCGAGAAGCTCCAGGAGGAGCTCGACTACCTCCAGACCGACAAGCGCCGCGAGGTCGCGGAACGCATCAAGGAAGCGCGCGAGTTCGGCGACATCGCCGAGAACTCCGAGTACGACGATGCGAAGAACGAGCAGGCGATGCTCGAGGCGCGGATCGCCGTCTTGACCGAGAAGCTTCGGATGGCGACGGTCATCGAGCCCGAGCGGCTCTCGACCGACGTCGTGGCGATCGGCTCGGTCGTCCACGTCAAGGATGAGAAGACCGGCAAGTCGGCGCGCTACACGATCGTCGGGTCGGCGGAGGCCAAGCCGGCCGAGAACAAGCTCTCCAACGAGTCGCCGGTGGGGCGCGCGCTGCTCGGCCGCAAGCGCAACGAGACGGTCTCGGTGCAGGTCCCGCGCGGACCGGCGCGCAAGCTCAAGATCACCAAGATCGACGTCGGCGTCAAGTGAGATGACGTTTTCCGGCTTTGCCGGAAAGGACGTCATCTCAAGCTCAAGTAGCGTGGTGGCCTATGAGTGGCGGCTCGGACGATCTCTCTGATCTGCTCGCCGCTCGGCGCGCCAAGCTGGCGCGGCTGCGCGAGGCCGGCGTCGAGCCCTTCCCGCACGAGTACGACGGCGTGGAGCCGATCGCTTCGGTGCTGGAGGCGCACGCCGGGCTCGCCGCGGGCGAGGAGACGGAGGTCGCCCATCGCGTCGCGGGGCGGTTGAGCGCGCGGCGGGACTCGGGCCGCGCAGCGTTCCTCGACCTGGTCGATCGCTCGGGGCGGCTACAGCTGCACGCGCGCCTCGACGAGCTGGGCGAGGAGGGATTCGAGCGGCTCGTGTCGCTTGACATCGGCGACCTGATCGGGGTCGACGGCGTCGCGATCCGCACGCGCCGCGGCGAGCTGTCGTTGCGCGTCAACGCCTTCGCGCTGCTCGCGAAGTCGCTTCGCCCGCCGCCCGACGACTACCACGGCCTCAGCGACGTCGAAACCCGCTTCCGCCGGCGCGAGCTCGACCTGATCGCCAACGCCGAGACCCGCGAGGCGTTCATCGCGCGGGCGCGGATCATCGCCGAGGTCCGGCGCGCGCTCGACGACGACGGCTTCATCGAGGTCGAGACGCCCGTTCTCCAGCCGCTCTACGGGGGCGGCGTCGCGCGGCCGTTCGTGACCCACCACAACGCGCTCGACCGGACGCTGTACCTGCGGATCGCGCCCGAGCTCTACCTCAAGCGCTGCATCGTCGGCGGCCTCGAGCGCGTCTATGAGCTCGGCAAGGACTTCCGCAACGAGGGCCTCTCGCCCAAGCACAACCCCGAGTTCACGATGCTCGAGTTCTACGAGGCCTACGCCGACTACGAGGACGCCGCGGCGCGGCTCGAGCGGATCGCGGCCGCCGGCGCGGCGGCGGTGCCCGCGCCGGTCATCGACTTCCGCCCACCGTGGCGGCGCGAGACGCTCGCCGCGGCGATCCTCGACCGAACCGGCGTGGACATCCTCGCCAACCGCGACCGCGGCGCGCTGGTCGCCGCGATCGAGTCGGCCGGGCTTGGCCTCGCGACCGCCGAGCGCAGCTGGGCCGGGCTCGTCGACGACCTGCTCTCGGCCCACGTCGAACCGGCGCTGGTGGAACCGACGTTCCTGCTCGACTACCCCCTCGAGCTGTCGCCGCTGGCGAAGGCGCACCGCTCGAAGCCGGGGCTCGTCGAGCGCTGGGAGGCCTTCGCGGGGGGGATCGAGATCGCCAACGCGTTCACCGAGCTCAACGATCCCGACGAGCAGCGCGAGCGCTTCGTCGAGCTGCGCGCGGCGGCGCGCGCCGGCGACGAGGATGCGCAGCCGATCGACGAGCCGTTCCTCGCCGCGCTCGAGCAGGGGATGCCGCCGACCGCCGGGGTGGGGGTCGGCATCGACCGCCTCGTGATGCTGATCACCGGCCGGCGCACGATCCGCGAGGTCGTGCTGTTTCCGGTCATGCGCGACGCCTGAGCGCTCCGGCAAGCGGCGGGGCGTGCCCGAGCCGCTTGGTAGACTGGGGATCGCGCCGGATCAGGGCTCAACCGTTTGGCTCTCATAGCCGAATAGGCGTAAAGGCCCGATTCTTTGGCGACCCTTCAGGGCAGGATCATCCGGACCGCTCCACCGAGACGCAAGCAGCAGGAAGGACCTTCAGATGTTCGAGCGATTCACAGAGCGAGCCAGGCAGGTGGTCGTTCTCGCGCAGGAGGAGGCGCGGACGCTCAAGCACAACTACATCGGCACGGAGCACATCCTGCTCGGGCTGCTGCGCGAGGAGGAGGGCCTCGCCGCGCGGGTGCTCGAGAGCCTCGACATCACCGTCGAGCGCGTGCGCGGGCAGGTCGTTCGGATCGTGGGCTCCGGCGAGGAGGTCACCTCCGGCCAGATCCCGTTCACCCCGCGCGCCAAGAAGGTCCTCGAGCTCGCCCTCCGCGAGGCGCTGAGCCTGGGCCACAACTACATCGGCACGGAGCACATCCTGCTCGGCCTGGTGCGCGAGAACGAGGGCGTCGCCGCGCGCATCCTGCTCGACTTCGACGCGGACTCCGAGAAGATCCGCAACGAGGTCATCCGCATGCTGTCCGGACCGAGCGGCCGCGGCCGCGGCGGGCCCGGCGCGGTCGCCGGCGCCTCGGGCGTCGCCGACGCCAAGAAGTCCTCGAAGCTGCTCGACCAGTTCGGTCGCAACCTGACGAAGCTCGCCGCCGACGGCAAGCTCGACCCGGTCGTCGGTCGCGAGACCGAGATCGAGCGGATCATGCAGATCCTCTCGCGGCGGACGAAGAACAACCCGGTCCTGATCGGTGAGCCGGGCGTCGGCAAGACGGCCGTCGTCGAGGGGCTCGCGCAGCGGATCACGAACTCCGAGGTCCCCGAGCTGCTCAAGAACAAGCAGATCTACACGCTCGACCTGGCTGCGCTGGTCGCAGGCTCGAAGTACCGCGGCGAGTTCGAGGAGCGCCTCAAGAAGGTGATGAAGGAGATCACCCAGCGCGGCGACATCATCCTGTTCATCGACGAGCTGCACAACCTCGTCGGCGCGGGCGCCGCCGAGGGCGCGATCGACGCTGCGTCGATCCTCAAGCCCGCCCTCGCGCGCGGGGAGCTCCAGACGATCGGCGCGACGACGCTCGATGAGTACCGCAAGTACCTCGAGCGCGACTCGGCGCTCGAGCGGCGCTTCCAGCAGATCCGCGTCGATGAGCCGACGGTCGAGCAGACCGTCGAGATCCTGCGGGGCCTGCGCGACCGCTACGAGCAGCACCACAAGGTGACGATCACCGACGACGCGCTGAAGGCCGCCGGCGAGCTCGCCGACCGCTACATCGCCGACCGCTTCCTGCCCGACAAGGCGATCGATCTGATCGACGAGGCCGCGTCGCGGATGCGCATCAAGTCGATGACCGCTCCGCCCGCCAACCGCGAGCTCGAGCAGGAGATCGAGACGACGCGGCGCGAGAAGGAGGCCGCGATCGAGGCCCAGGAGTTCGAGAACGCCGCAAGCCTGCGCGACAAGGAGCGCAAGCTGACGACGAAGAAGCGCGAGCTCGAGGAGCAGTGGGAGGCCGGCGAGACGGGCGGCGAGCGGCCGTCGATCGGCGAGGAGGAGATCGCCGACATCGTCTCGATGTGGACCGGCATCCCGGTCTTCAAGCTGACCGAGGCCGAGACCGCGAAGCTGATGCGCATGGAGGAAGAGCTCCACAAGCGCGTGATCGGCCAGCACCCGGCGATCGAGGTCATCTCCAAGGCGATCCGCCGCTCGCGCGCGGGCCTCAAGGACCCTAAGCGCCCGACCGGCTCGTTCGTCTTCCTCGGGCCCTCCGGCGTTGGCAAGACGGAGCTCGCTCGAACCCTCGCGGAGTTCCTGTTCGGCGACGAGGAGTCGATGGTCCGCATCGACATGTCCGAGTACATGGAGAAGCACGCGGTGTCGCGGCTCGTCGGCTCGCCCCCGGGCTACATCGGCTACGACGAGGGCGGCCAGCTGACCGAGGCGGTGCGGCGCAAGCCGTACTGCGTGCTCCTGCTCGACGAGATTGAGAAGGCCCACTCCGACGTTTTCAACATCCTGCTTCAGATCCTCGAGGACGGTCGGCTGACCGACTCGCAGGGGCGGACGGTCGACTTCCGCCACGCGATCGTGATCATGACCTCCAACATCGGCGCCCAGGAGATCGCGCGCAACACGCCGCTCGGCTTCGCGATCTCCGACGACGAGACAGGGATCACCTACGACGACATGAAGAACCGGATCATGGGAGAGCTCAAGAAGGTCTTCCGGCCCGAGTTCCTCAACCGCATCGACGACGTGATCGTCTTCCACAAGCTGCAGAAGAACGAGATCAAGCAGATCGTCGAGCTGCTGCTGACGCGGATCCGCCACTCGATGGCCGAGCGCGAGCTGGTGCTCGATCTGACCGAGGAGGCCAAGGATCTGCTCGTCGAGAAGGGCTGGGATCCGGCGATGGGTGCGCGGCCGCTGCGCCGCGCGATCCAGCGCTACATCGAGGACCCGCTCGCCGACTTCGTGCTCCAGTCGCAACTGCAGCCCGGCTCGACGGTCGTCGTCGACCCGGCGCCCGAGGGCGACGAGCGCGAGGTCCGCCTGACGATCGTCAAGCCGAAGAAGGCCAAGACGCCGGTCGCGGTGGGCGCCGGCGGCGCCGAGGGTGACATCGAGAGCGACGTCACCGACGAGGTCCCGGGTGGCGTCGTCGACGACGATGATGTCCTCGACGGAGACGGCGTGCACGACGTCCTCGGCGACGACGCGGACTCGCCCCCCGACGACTGATCGCGGCGGCGCCGCGGCCTCATGGCGCCGACCCGCTGAGGATCTCTGCGCACAACGCGGCGCGCGGCGTGTCGCTCACGCAGCGGCTCCAGCCCGGGCACGCCCCGTCGTCATCATGGCTGGGCGTGCGCCCTGCGTTCATCGATCACGTGACGCTCGACGTGAGCGACCTGGCGGCGAGCCGCCGGTTCTACGCCGCGGCTCTCGCCGCGCTTGACGCGAGCGAGCTCGCCGCCGGTGGCGCATTCGCCTACGGGCCCGCCCCAGCGTGCACCTCTGGATCAGGCAGGGTCGGCCGTCGGCGCCCGTGCATATGGCATCGCCGCCCCGAGCCGCCGGCATGTCGATGCCTTTCACCGCGCGGCGCTCGCCGCGGGTGGTCGAGCCAACGGCGCCCCGGGACTGCGACCGCGCTACCACCCCGCCTACTACGGCGCCTTCGTGCTCGACCCGGACGGCAACAACATCGAGGCCGTGCACCACGGCCCGGCACCGCAGTAACGTCCCAGCCGCCGCGTAGAGTCGGGCCGATGGCACGATCGGCGACCGTTCACGTCTGCTCGGAGTGCGGGCACGTCGAGCCGCGCTGGCACGGGCGCTGCCCGGGCTGCGGCGAGTGGAACACGCTGGTCGAGGAGGCTCGCGCCGCCGGCGGCGCCCGGTCCAGCGAGGCCGGCTCTCGCGCGGTCCAGCCGATCGCGCTGCGCGACGTCGGCGCCCCCGAGGTGCCCCGCTTTGCGACGGGGATCGGCGAGCTTGACCGCGTGCTCGGCGGCGGCATCGTCCCCGGGTCGGTCGTGCTCCTCGGCGGCGCCCCCGGGATCGGCAAGTCGACGCTCACGAACATGGTCCTCGGCAACCTCGCGGCCGAGGGCCGGCGCACCCTCTACGTCTCGGGCGAGGAGTCGACGGCTCAGATCGCCATGCGCGCCCGGCGGCTCGCCGGCGCGGCGTTGTCGGTTCCGGCGATCGCCGAGACCGATCTCGACACGGTCCTTGCGACGCTCGAACGCGAGCAGCCCGACGTCTGCGTGATCGACTCCGTTCAGACCCTCGACGCGCGCGAGCTCTCAGGCGCCGCGGGATCGGTCGGCCAGGTCCGCGAGGTGGCGGCGCGAATCGTGTCCGTCGCCAAGCGCCGGCGGATCGCGGTGATCCTGGTCGGCCACGTCACCAAGGAGGGCGCGCTCGCGGGCCCCCGCGTGCTCGAGCACCTCGTCGACTGCGTGCTCGCCTTCGAGGGTGAGCGCGAGCGCAGCTACCGGACCGTGCGGGCGATCAAGAACCGCTTCGGTTCGACGGCGGAGGCGGGCGTCTTCGAGATGAGCCACACCGGGCTGGTCGAGGTGCTCGACGCCTCGGCTCGCTTCGTCAAGGACGCCGTACGTGCGCCCGGCAGCGTCGTGCTCGCCTCGATGGAGGGGACGCGCCCGCTGCTCGTCGAGATCCAGGCGCTCGTCACGCCGTCTGAGATCGTCCCGCCCCGGCGGGTCTGCAACGGCTTCGACCGGAACCGCCTCGCGCTCGTGCTCGCGGTGCTCACGCGGCACGGCGGCGTGCCGCTCGGCGGGTCGGACGTATTCGTGAACGTCGTCGGCGGGGTGCGCGTCGATGAGCCGGGCGCCGACCTCGCGGTGGCGCTCGCCGTGGCAAGCGCGGCGCGAGGCGTGACGCTCGGACGCGACGAGGACGGGCCACCGCTGGCCGCGTTCGGGGAGCTCGGGCTGACCGGGGAGCTCCGCTGGGTGGCGCACCCCGAGCGGCGCATCGCGGAGGCTCGTCGCTTCGGGCTCGAGACGGTGCTCGCCCCCCGCGGCGCCGGCGCAAGCGACGTTGGGACGCTGCGCCAGGCGCTCGGCGCTGCGTCGGCGACGAGCCGACGAGCAGCGGCCGTCGCCGCCTGAGGCGCGGCGGGTGCCCCGCCGCGGGCTTGGCCGACGGCGTCGGCGCCAAGGCCTCTGGAGCGCGAAAACCGCCGTGCCGAGCAGATCGTTAGGTCTACGAACGATGCGAAAATGCCCTAACACGCGGCGTTTTTCGGGGCCACGCGCTAGAATGGTGTGAGCATGGCAGCGACTCGATCCGAAGACGTACACGACATCGAGTCGCGACAGGAACCAAGACTGGTTCGAGCGCTCGAGATGGTCGCGCCTGGCACGGCGCTTCGCGAGGGGATCGAGAACATCCTCCACGCGCGCACCGGCGGGCTGCTGCTGATCGGCGACCCCGAAGAGCTCGCGTTCCTGTTCTCCGGCGGCATCAAGGTCGACGTCGACTACACGCCGGCGCTGCTCTACCAGCTCGCGAAGATGGACGGGGCGATCACCCTCAACGCCAACGCGACGCGAATCGCGATGGCGAATGTGCAGCTGATGCCGGATCCGACGATCCTGTCGGTGGAGACCGGCACCCGCCACCGCACCGCCGAGCGCGTGGCCAAGCAGACCGACGCGCTGGTCATCGCCATCTCCCAGCGCCGCGAGGTGATCTCGCTGTACGTCGACGGGATGAAGTACATCCTCGAGGACATCCCGATCGTCCTCGCCAAGGCCAACCAGGCGCTGCTGACGCTCGACAAGTACCGCGCCCGCCTGGACCAGGTTTCGACGCGCCTGACAGCGCTCGAGTTCGAGGGCGGCGGAACGCTTCACGACGTGCTGACCGTGCTCCAGCGCGCCGAGCTGGTCACACGCATGGCGGTCGAGATCGAACGCCACATCGTCGAGCTCGGCAGCGAGGGCCGCTTGATCGAGATGCACCTCGAGGAGACGATGCTCGGCACCGCCGCCGAGAAGGCCGCGCTCGTGCGCGACTACATCTCCGTCGACAGCGACGATGAGTTCGCCGTCGTGCTCGACGCGATCGGTCGCCTGGGCCACCAGGATCTGCTCGACTTCGGCCGCCTCGCCGAGCTGTTGGGCTACGACCGCAAGCTGAACACGCTCGACTATCCGGTCGCCCCGCGCGGCTACCGGATCCTCGGGCGCATCCCGCGTCTGCCGAAGCTGATCGTCGCGAACATCGTTCGCGCGTTCGGCGGACTCGACGAGCTTCTTGCCGCGAGCGACCCCGAGCTTGAATCGGTCGAGGGGGTCGGTGATATCCGTGCGAAGGACATCCGCGAGGGCCTTCGGCGGTTGCAGGAGATAAATCTCGTGGACCGCTATCTGCAAACGTGACGACGCCTCGCCCCGCCACGACGGCCGGGGCGTGCATGCCAAGGAGGACACCATTCCCGGAACAGCCGAAGCAAGAGTGCTGAACGATGAGCTGGCCCCCGATTCGGAGCTCGATGTCGACGAAGTCGACGTCGACGTCCATGCCGACGCTGAGCTCGACCCGGACGCCGATGGCGACGAGGCCGAAATCGAGGTCTCCAGACAGGCCGAGTACATCGAGTTCGAGCTCGGCGACAACGTGGTCTACCCCCACCATGGCGCCGGACAGGTCCAGGCGAAGGAGATCAAGGAGATCTTCGGCGAGCGCCGCGAATATCTGACGATCAAGATCCTTCACAACGACATGACCGTGATGGTGCCAACGGAGAACGCGGCGCTGGCGGGGTTGCGGCGCGTGATCGACGAGGAGACCGTCGAGAAGGTCCTCAACGTGCTCCGCGACGACGTCTCGGAGATGCCGAAGAACTGGAACCGCCGCTTCAAGCACAACCGAGACAAGATCAAGACCGGCGACATCTATGAGCTCGCGGAGGTCGTTCGGAACCTGGCGCTGCGCGAGAACGAGAAGGGCCTTTCGAGCGGCGAGAAGCAGATGTACACGCGGGCCAAGAAGATCCTCGCGTCGGAGCTGATGTACGCGCTCGACAAGGACGAGGAGGAGGCCGAGCGGTACCTCGATGAGCTGCTTTCGCGAGCGCCTGCGGGCGACGCGGTGGTCGGCGGGCGCTGAGCGCCGGAGGTCTGTGAAGCATGGCGGTCGCGCTGGTCGTGGCCGCCGGACGGGGGGAGCGTCTTGGGTCAGCGGGACCCAAGACGCTGATCGAGATCGCGGGCCGGCCGATGCTCGAATGGAGCCTTGACGCCCTCCGCGCGGTCGCGGCGATCGAGCAGATCGTCGTCGCGCTCCCCGCCGGCGTCAGCGCCCCGAGCGGGTGTGTCGGCGTGAGCGGCGGCGAGGTGCGCTCGGCGTCGGTTCGCGCCGCTCTGTCGGGCGCCGGCGACGGTGACCCGGTGCTCGTTCACGACGGTGCGCGCCCGCTCGTCACCGCGGAGCTGATCGAGGCGGTTCTCGACGGCCTCGGCGCGGCGGACTGCGCGGTCGCCGCGAGTGCCGTGACCGACACGATCAAGGAGGCCGACGCCGACGGGAACGTCGTCGGCACGCTCGACCGCTCGCGCCTTTGGTCGGTGCAGACGCCGCAGGTCTTCCGCCGCGACGCGCTGGAACGGGCGTTGAGCCTCCCCGAGCATCTCGTCGCAGCCGCAACCGATGAGGCGTGGCTCGTCGAGCAGGGCGGGGGAAGCGTCCGCGTCGTCGCGGCGCCCGCCGAGAACATCAAGGTCACGACGCCGCGCGATCTCGCTCTCGCCGAGCTCTTGCTCGCCGCGCGAGTTGATTGAATCGGCCGCGTGCTGACCGACTACCACCTCCACCTGCGCCCCGACGACGGCGCCGCGACGGCGGCCGAATACCTCACCGCGGCGAACGCGGCGGTCTACCGCGAGGCCGCGCGGGAGGCCGGCATCGACGAGCTCGGGGTCTCCGAGCACATCCATCGCTTCCGCCAGTCGCTCGACATCTGGGACCACGAGTTCTGGCGCGAGTCCGCCGTCGACGACCTCGACGACTACTGCGCGTTCGTTCGCGACGACACCGACCTTCGCCTCGGGATCGAGATGGACTACGTCCCGGGCCGCGAGGATCGTACGCGCAACGTCATCGAGCGCGGCGGATTCGACTACGTCGTCGGCTCGGTGCACTTCCTCGGCGACCTCGCCGTCGACTGGGACCGCTATGACATCTG